>CAIUWR010000041.1 GCA_903902915.1 uncultured Hyphomicrobiales bacterium
CCACTTTGGCCGCGAAGGGATCGACTACCGGTGCACCGCCAACATGCAATGCGGCGGCGTCCCCATGATGAGCGCGGAAGCCAGCCACAAGGATCCCCATGTCGCCCTGACCGTCGCCATCGACAAGCTCGGCAAACAGCTGCGCCGGGCCAAACGCGGGCTACGGGATGAGAAGCAAAGCCAGATCCCCAAGGGGATGCCGGAAGTGTCGGGCTAGAGCGACATCCGATCACGTCGTCCCTCCCGTGCTCGTCATGTCATGCTGTCGCCAGTTCCATGCAAATTGATCGGATAGCGCTCTAGCGACTGTCGCCTATGTGGCGCTCGTGGAGGCGATTTCCGACATTGGGCGGCTCTCATTTTTCGGGAGGCCTTCCCGATTGATGGGGGTGGCGTTCAAACCAAGGTCCGACTTCAACGGCACGACAGCCTCGAACCTCAACCCGTCATGCGCCGCCTCGAAACGGCAGGATCCGCCCAGCTGGCGTTCGACGCAGATCCGCACGATCGTCGTGCCGAGCCCTTTGAGGGCGGCGACCGTGGGCGGCTCGGCTGAGGTCTCGACCCAGGAGAAATGCAGGCTGGAGCCTTGCAGCCGCCAGGTCAGCGTCACGCGCCCATCGGGGCGCGACAGGCTTCCGTGCTTTTCCGCATTGGCGAGCAGTTCGTGGAAAATCTGCGCGAAGGGCACGACGACGCGAGGGGCCAGATTCACGCGGTCACCCTCAACTTCAATGCGCTCGCTCTCGCGCGCCAGCACGGCGCCCGCCACGCTGGCCAGATCCGGGTCTTTCCAGTTGGCGGCGCTCAACACCTCATGGGAGCGCGCCAGCGCCATGACGCGGCCAATGATCGCCTCCCGGAAGTGCTCAGACGAAGCGGAGCCGCGAAAGCTCTGGGTGACGAGCGATTGAATGATGGCCAGAGTGTTTTTCACGCGGTGGTCCAGCTCGTGCAACAGAGTGCGCTGATGCTCGTCCTTGCGCTTGAGATCCGCGTCCGCCTGCGTCAAAAGCTTGGCGAGCTCATCCATTTCGATCACGGCAGTTTGACCGCGCCCGATGAAATCCGCCTGGCCGACGCGCTTTGCCGAGCGGGCCAGCATGCGCAGCCCCCGTCGCAAAACGCGTCCATAGAGCAAGGCGCCCAGCATGGACAAAGCGATGGCGGAAAGCCACATCAGCAGGAGCGTGCGCCATAGATCGTGCAGTGGTGCGTTGAGGATGGTTTCAGGGATGGCGAAGGCGACGGTCCAGCCAGAAAGTTGCGATCTTTCGTAGGCGGTGAAAACCGGGGTTCCATCCAGCGAGAGAGCGCCATGGTAGCTGCCGCTTTCGCCTGTCGCATGCTCCCGCAAAGACTTCGATGCGGGCAGGCCAAGAAAGCGGTCCTCTTCGACTGATCGGGTGATGATGCGCATCTTGCGGTCGATGATGGCGCTGATCCAGTCTTTCGGCGTGCCGCGTAGTACAGATTCGCGCAGCGACTCAGGCGCGATCACGATCGAGAGCACATAGCGGACCTCGTTGTCGCGAATCACGGGGACGCCTACGTTGACGTAAAGCTTCTTCGCGACGGCCCCGACATAAAGATCCGACACGGACGGGGCTTTGGTCAGAAAAATTCGGGCGTCATTTGCAAGGAGATCGGGATCGGTGCTGATCAATTGAGGGGCGTCGGCCGGTTGCAGCGTATTGATGATGTGCCGAGCGCTGCGGTCCCGCATCACGACGGCCGTTCCGCGAAAGTTTAACAGTTGAAACGCCTGTTCCCGGAAACGACCAAATTCGTACTGGTCGATCAGCGGCGAAGTGGCCAGAGCCTGAAGCGCCCCGATCATGCCCTCCAGGTCGCGATCCATCGAAGCGCCACGTTCGCGCGCCATGATTACTGCCGATTTCTCAAGGGACTGCTGTTGTCCGCTGGTGTAACGCCAGGCGATCAGCGTCCCCAGCAGCACCTGCGGCAGCAGCACAGTCAAGCTCAGGATAAGCAGATGCTGAACGAGCGTGAACCGGGGAAACCAATAAGTGGACCCGTATTGCATGGTCAGTTCATATCCATCCGCCGACGATATCCCCAAACGCTTGTAACCACACCCGCCCCTATCGGTTCCTGCGGCTGTTGACAGGAGGTGCGCGCGCCATGAACATCTGTTCAAAGCGCAAAAACGCATCGGGAGGCGCCTATGACGATGACAGTGACGCGGGTTCTGGACGCTTTCGTGGCCCGCATTGACGGGGTCCAGCTTCGCAACGATCACAGCCCGGCCACGCTCGCCATCATTGAAGACGCGCTGGACCGCTACGCGGTGGTCGTGCTGCCAGCCCAACACCTTTCCGATGATGACCAGATCGAGGTCAGCAAAGGCTTTGGCGGACTCTCCTACGCCCTCAATCATGGGCGCGCCGTGGGCCAGAACGCCCGCCTGCGGCCCGAGCTCTATGACATCTCCAATCTCGACGAGACGCACGGCATCCTTGGAGAGGCCGACCGTCGCCGCCAATGGCGCGAGGCGGACAAGCTATGGCATACGGACCGCTCCTTCATCGCAGCCGACACCACTTATTCCTTCCTGTCGGGACGCGTCGTGCCGCCCACGGGCGGAAACACCGATTTCGCCGACATGCGGGCGGTCTATGACGACCTCTCCGCCTCCATGAAGGCGCGCATCGCCGATCTTGAGGCGGTTCATTCCATCTGGCGCTCGCGAGCGCTTGCCGGAGGCGTTGACTTTCGTCCAGACGAGATCGCCACCATGCCGCCAGTCACCCAGCCGCTGGTGCGCGTTCATCCCCGCACAGGCCGCAAATCCGTCGTGCTCGCCTCCCATGCGTCGGAGATCGTCGGCATGCCGCTGGACGAGGGCCGCGCCCTGCTGGCGGAGCTGACCGCTTTCGCCGTTCAGCCACGCTACTGTCACTCCCATGTCTGGAGCGAAGGCGATCTGGTGATCTGGGACAATCGCTGCACCATGCATCGCGGCACGCCCTTCGACGACAAGGCCTGGCGGCGCGACATGCGGCGCACGACGGTGCAAGGCCCATCGACCTACGCCAGCGCGACAGCCTGACGGCGCCTATAGACTTCCGTCGAACCCATGAGTACACAAAGCGCGTATGGGTCCGCGCTCTCCGGAAGGTGCGAAGGATCGTTTCCAGAGGGGGAATTACGCTTGGGCATTCGGACCTTGGGCATTCTGCGCGCCTGCGCCGCCGCCATCGTCGGCTTCAGCGCCCCCGCATTGGCGCAATCCGCCTCCCCCTCGTGGCTCGACCCATCAATTCTGGACGAGGCGCGCAAGGAAGGGTCCGTCACGGTCTATTCGACGACCAATGAGGAAGAAGGCCTTCCGCTGTGGAAAATCTTCGAGGACGCGACCGGCGTGAAGGTCAATTTCGTCCGCGCCTCCGATTCCCAGATCCTCGCCCGCGTGCTGATCGAGAACCGCGCCGGACAACGGTCCTGGGACCTCATGCAGACCGCAAACGTGAACAAGGTGCCGCCGGAATTTTTGGCTCAGTTGGATCTGTCCGAAGGCAAGGCCCTGTTTCCCGACGCCATCGCCGCCGACAAGCGCTGGTATGGCGTCTATTCGAATTACAACGCCCCCGCCTACAACACGAAATTCGTGAAGGCGGAGGATTTGCCCAAGACCTACGAGGATTTCGTCAAGCACAAGGAATGGGCGGGCAAGGTCGCCATCGACGCCACCGACGACGCCTGGACGACGGGCATCCTCATGCACTATGGCGAGGAAAAGGGCGCGCAACTTCTGAAAGACATCATCGCCGCCGTCCAGCCGACGCCCATCAACGGCCATCTGGCCGTGGCGCGGGCGGTGGGCTCCGGCGAATACTGGATCGCGCTCAACAATTACGTGAACCTGACCGTGAACGTGAAGCTGAATGGCGGGACCACGGACTTCTGGACCATGGACCCGGTGGTCCTTTTCTTCGGGCAGGTTGGCGTGGCCAAACTTGCGCCCCATCCCAAGGCGGCGCTTCTCGCCGCAAACTTCTCCATCAGCCGCGAGGCGCAGACCTTTCTGGCGACCTTTGGCCGCCTGCCCACCCGTTCCGACGTGACCACCAACCCACCCGATGTGCTGGACACGATCAAGACGCGCAAGATCGAGACGGTGCTGCTCAACACCGAGGAGGATCGTCGGCGCATCAGGCAGTTCAACGATCTCTTCAAGCCGCGCTGACCATGACCGGGGAGTTCTCGCGGTGACAGCCATATCCGAACCTGTAAAAGTCACGCCCCGGCCGAGCTTCTCTGCTCGCATGGGCGCGCGCGTCACGCCCGCGACCATCTGGCTCGTCGTCTGCGCCATCATCTGCGGCTGGTTTGTGATCGTGCCGGTCGGCGCGCTGTTCTTCACCGCCTTCACCGAAGACACAGGCTATGGCCCCGGTCCGTTCAGCCTCTCCAATTTCGTGGAGGCCTATGGGCATTGGAGCATCCTGAAGGTCTTCGCCAACACGCTGATCTTCGCGGGGGGCACGGCGGTGCTCACCTTCCTGATGGGCGGCGCGGTCGCCTTCGTCGTCGAGCGCACCGATGCGCCGGGTCGCGAAATCTTCCACTCGCTGGCGCTGATTTCCTTCGCCCTGCCCGGCCTGCTGATCGCCATGGCCTGGACGCTGGCGCTCTCGCCGAACATCGGCTGGTTTAACCAGCTTTACAAGGATCTGACCGGCTCCGGCGAGCCGCTGCTGAACATCTACACCATGCTGGGGATGATCTGGGCGCTCTCCTCCCACTATTTCCCCCTCGCCTATCTGCTGCTCGGCCCGGCGCTGCGCATGCTCGACTTGCGCATGGAGGAGGCGGCGACCATGTCGGGCGCCCGCTCGCTCCAGACCATGTTCCGCGTCACCCTGCCCGTCCTGCGTCCGGCGATCTTCTCGACTATCCTGCTGCTCTTCGTACGCGGCGTCGAATCCTTCGAAGTGCCGCGTCTGATCGGCAACCCCGCCCGCATCAATGTCTTCACCACAGAGGTGCAGCGCGCCACCAGCCAGTCGACGCCGGAATTCGGCGTGGCGAGCGCGCTCAGCATGTCCTTGCTGGCGATCTGCATTCTGGCCGTCTTCTTCTACCGCCGCGCCACCCGCAACGCCGAGGCCTACGCCACCATCACCGGCAAGGGCTACAAGCCCGTGCCGCTGGAGCTGGGGAGCCTGCGCTGGCCGGTCACCATCGGCCTGTCGGCGATGTTCGCCCTGGCGCTGGGCCTGCCGCTGCTGACGCTGATCTGGCAGAGCTTCTTCCGCAATCTCGCCACGCCCTTCATGGCGACGACCTCGCCCTTCACCCTGGCGAATTACAGCTTCGTGCTGCATTACCCGATCTTCGTCGAAGCGGTGCGGACCAGCGTGTTGCTGGCGGCCATGGCGGCGACCTTCGTGGTGCTGCTCACCTTCATCGCCGCCTGGGTGACGCAACGCGCCGCGCCGCGCGGCGGCTGGGTGCTTGACGCCTTGGCCTTCAGCCCCATCGCCATCCCCAGCGTGATCATCGGCGCCAGCGTGCTCTTCGCCTATCTCATGCTGCCGATCCCGGTCTACAACACGATCTGGATCCTGCTGATCGCCTATGTGACCCTCTACATGCCCTATGGCATGCGCTTCGCCACCAGCGGCATCACCCAGATCCACAAGGAGCTTGAAGAGGCGGCGGCGGTCTCGGGCGCGGGCGTTATCCAGATGTTCATGCGGGTGCTGCTGCCCCTGCTGGCGCCCATTATCATCGCCGCATGGCTCTATGTCTTCGTGCTGGCGGTGCGCGAACTCTCCGCGTCGGTCTTTCTTGTGGGGCCGGGCACCCATGTGCTGGGCACCATCAGCCTAACCATGTGGGAAGAAGGCGGCAGCTATGGCGCGGTCTGTGCGCTGGGCGTCATCCAGATCATCCCCTTGATCGTGATCGTGGCCGCCTTGCGCTGGTTCGAACGCCGGGTCAGCGCCCGCTTCCGCGGCGAGGGCGCGCAATCGGAAGTGGCGTAAGCAGACCGAAGCCGTTAAATTGTCCGCATGATCCGAACTGGTTGGAGGCATAGATGAACGAAGTGCGCGTGACGGCCCTGCGGGGCGTGGAGCTGAGTGTCCTCAACCTCGACGAGAGCGCCGATTTCTACCGCAAGGCCTGGGGCCTCGAGGCGGTGGCCCGCGAAGGCGGCGTCATGTATCTGCGCGGCAGCGGCGCCGAGCACCACATCCTCACCCTGCATGAAGCGCCCCGCGCCATGCTGCATTCCATCGACTTCGCGGTGCAGGATCGCAGCACGGTGGACGCGCTGCATGCGAAGGCGGCGGCGCTTGGCGTCGAGATCGTCGCCGCCCCCCACGCCCTGCCCGCCCTGGCTGGCGGCGGCTACGCCTTCAGCCTGCGCACGCCCGAAGGACAGGTGCTGAACATTTCGGCGGAAGTCGCCCGCCATGACTTCGTCTACAATGACCGCTCCAAGCCGCTGAAGCTGTCCCATATCGTGCTCAATGTCGAGGACATCGAGAAACAGAACCGCTTCTTCTGCGACACGCTGGGCTTTCGCCTGTCGGACGCGACGGAGCGCATGGACTTTGTGCGTTGCAGCTCCGACCATCATTCCATCGCTCTGGCGCGCGGCCATGGCGCGGGCCTCAACCACATGGCCTATGAAGTGCCGAACTTCGATGGCTTGATGCGCGGCGCAGGCCGCATGAAGCAAAATGGCTTCAATGTGGAATGGGGCGTCGGCCGCCATGGCCCCGGCGACAACATCTTCTCCTATTTCATCGAGCCCAACGGCTTCGTCACCGAATATACGACTGAAGTCGAACAGATCGACGAGGCCATCCACATGCCCGGCACGCCGGAATATTGGGCCAAGAAAATGCCCATGCCCGACCGCTGGGGCATGGCCCAGCCTTCCAAGCTGCTGCGCGAGGCCATGGCTGGCAAGCTCACCGAGGAGCGCAACCTACGCTGCGAGGACATCATCTCCGCCAAGCTGGCGGGCTGAGACCCATGAGCGAGACGCGCCAACATCTGGGCAAGGAGCTTTGGGTCATTTTCTCGGAGCCCGCATCCACCGCCGAGCAGAGGCGTACGGTTCACGCCGACCACCTCGCCCATCAATATGCGCTGGAGGCCAGCGGCGCCCTCTTCGCCGCAGGCCCCTTCCTGGACGAGGCGGGCAAGCCGCGCGGCCCGGGCATGATCATCATCCGCGCCGCCAACGAAGCCGAGGCGCGCGCCATCGCCGACCGCGATCCCTACCATCGCGGCGGCTTCCGCAGCTACCGGCTTGAACGCTGGAAATTAAGCGAGGGGACCTTCGGGCTCCGCGTGAACTATTCGAACGGAACCTATTCCATCGATTGAGGGGCGCAGGCTCCATACTGAGGAGACGACACATGAAGTTTTGCAGATTTGACGATGATCGTTATGGCGTCGTGACTGGTGAAACGGTCCATGACATCACCGGCCTTGTCGAGACAGTTCTCGCAGGCAAGAAAAAGATGCGCTGGGGCGACCCGATGATCGCCCACCTCGACGAGATCCGCGCCGCTGTTGGCGACGTCTCGGCCTATCCGTCCAAGCCCGTCTCGGCCGTGACCCTGCTGAGCCCCACCGCCAATCCCTCCAAGCTGATCGCGGCGCCCACCAACTATCACGCCCATGTGGCGGAGATGGAAGCGCGTCGCCCCGGCCAGCCTCCGGGCAAGGGAATCGCAGGCTCGGGCCTGTTCCTGAAGGCCAATTCCGCCATGGTGGGCACCGGCGAGGGCGTGCATATCCGCTTCCTCGACAAGCTCACCGAGCATGAGCTGGAGTTCATGATCGTGATCGGCAAGGAATGCTCGCAGGTTTCGGAAGCCGATGCGCTGAACTATGTGGCGGGCTATTGCCTCAGCCTCGACATGACCGTGCGCGGCGGCGAAGAGCGCTCCATGCGCAAGTCCATCGACAGCTATGCGGTGATCGGCCCCTGGCTCGTCACCAAGGACGAGATCAAGGATCCCAATGACGTGGGCTTCAAGCTCTTCGTCAACGGCCAGATCCGCCACGACGCCCATACGTCGGACCTGATCTACAACTGCCAGAAGCTGATCTCGCTGGCCTCCGAGTTCTACACGCTCTATCCCGGCGACGTGATCTTCACCGGCGCCCCCGCTGGCGTCGGCCCTGTGAAGCCCGGCGATGTGATGACCGGCGAATGCGAGCTGCTTGGCCCGCTGGAAGTGCATTGCTTCGCCTACAAGAACCCGCACGCCTGATTGTAGGGCTACGCGAATAGAGAAGCCCGCCCCTCGCAGGGGCGGGCTTTTGCGTTCTATACCCTCCCCCCTGTGGGGAGGGTCGGCACGCGACGCGTGACGGGGTGGGGGTCGCGAGATGCTGATCGGGAGCGCTGTGGCGACAGACGCCAATTCCCGATGTCTCGCGACCCCCACCTCTCACTCCTCCCCACAGGGGGGAGGAGAAGCGGCGGGCGTTTCGCAGGGACAATTCAGATTGCTGGCTTGCTGCTCATCAAGCCATCGTGTTGACCAGCTCACCGAGCTTCTCGATGCGGATCTTCACCACATCGCCCTTGTTCAGGAATTCGCCGCGACCTGCGCCCACGCCCGCCGGAGTGCCGGTGAGGATGATGTCGCCGGGATGCAGGGCGAAGTTGCGCGACAGGTCCGCGATCTGCTCGTTGATGTTGAAGATCATGTGCTTGGTGTTGGAGTCCTGCTTCACCACGCCATTCACGTCGAGCTGCATATGCAGATCATGCGGGTTCGGAACGTCGCGGGCGAGCGTGATCCAGGGGCCGAGCGGGCACGAGCCGTCCCAGTTCTTGTGGGCGATCCAGTCGGTCTTGAAGGACGAGGTGGCGGGCAGGCCTTCGCGATGGCCAAGGTCGCGCGCCGACAGATCGTTGGCGACTGTGTAGCCCAGCACATAGTCGAGGGCGTCGGCCTCCGACACATTGCGCGCGGTCTTGCCGATCACCACCGCAAGCTCCGCCTCCCAGTCGACCTTCTTCGAGCGCGGTTGCATGATCACCGTGGCTCCGGGGCCGGTGATGCAATGCATGGTCTTGATGAAGTGCCAGGAGCGCAAGCCCAGCGTATGCGGATCAGGGGGCGCAGGCTGGCCGGAGCGGGCGGCCATTTCGGCCGTGTGATCGGCGTAGTTCGCGCCCGCGCAAAAGATGGCGCCGGGGTTGGCGATGGGCGCCAGAAGATGGGCGTCGGCAAGGGCGAGCCCGGTGGTCTGGGCGGTCGCGGCCAGCGCGTCGAGGCGCGGCAGCATGGCGGCCCAATTGGCCATCACATGCAGCATGGAGGCGCTAGCGGCGTCGCCCGTGGCGGCGGCGATGTCGATGACCCGGTCCCCGACGACGATGGCGGCGTGCGGACCGGAGGCGGTCTCGATCGTGGCAAGCGTGAAACTCATCTGAATCCTCCCGAATGTGACGTCGACCAGCGACGGCTTCGCGCGACCATAACGTTCCGCCTGCGCCTCGTCACCCCTGCCAAGCTGCATCCATAGCAAGGAATTGCGCCGTTTCAGGCGGGCATTGGTTGCATCCGGCCCGGCCCCGTGGCAATCGAAGCCAATGACCGAGATCGCCCAGCGCCCCGCCCCCAAAATTTCTTTCGTCTCCCTTGGCTGCCCCAAGGCTCTGGTTGATTCCGAGCGGATCATCACGCGCCTGCGAGCGGAGGGCTATGAGCTGACCCGCAGCCATGCGGGCGCCGACGCCGTGGTGGTGAACACCTGCGGCTTCCTCGATTCGGCCAAGGCGGAATCGTTGGCCGCCATCGGCGCGGCGCTGAACGAGAACGGCAAGGTGATCGTCACCGGCTGCATGGGCGCGGAGCCCGGCGCCATTCGCG
The DNA here is from genome assembly GCA_903902915.1 of uncultured Hyphomicrobiales bacterium. Classification (GTDB taxonomy): domain Bacteria; phylum Pseudomonadota; class Alphaproteobacteria; order Rhizobiales; family Beijerinckiaceae; genus Terripilifer. The sequence goes on from CAIUWR010000041.1 coordinate 9,882, forward strand.
AGGCCTATCCCGGCGTGCTCGCCATCAGCGGCCCGCAGGCTTACGAGAGCGTGATGGAGGCGGTGCATCAGGCCGCCCCGCCCGCCCATGATCCCTATATGGATCTGGTGCCCCCGCAGGGCGTCAAGCTCACCCCGCGCCACTACGCCTATCTGAAGATCTCCGAGGGCTGCAACAACACATGCAGCTTCTGCATCATCCCGGCTTTGCGCGGCAAACTGGTCTCGCGCTCGGCGGGCGACGTGCTGCGCGAGGCGGAGAAGCTGGTGAAGGCGGGCGTGAAGGAGCTGCTCGTCATCTCGCAGGACACGTCCGCTTACGGGATCGACCTGCGCTACGCCGAAAGCGAGTTCGCCGACCGCTCGGTGCGCGCGAAATTCCTCGACCTGACCCGCGAACTGTCCTCGCTCGGCGCCTGGGTGCGCCTGCACTATGTCTATCCCTATCCCCATGTGGACGAGGTGGTGGAGCTGATGGCCCAGAGCGGCGCCAGTGGCAATCTGTTGCCCTATCTCGACATCCCCTTCCAGCACGCATCCCCGCGCGTCCTCAAAGCGATGCGCCGCCCGGGCAATCAGGAAAAGACGCTCGACCGCGTGAAGGCTTGGCGCCAAACCTGCCCCGATCTGGCGATCCGCTCCACCTTCATCGTGGGCTTCCCCGGCGAGACCGAGGAGGATTTCGAAATGCTGCTCGACTGGCTGGGCGAAGCGCGCCTCGACCGGGTCGGCGCCTTCAAATACGAGCCCGTGCAGGGCGCGACGGCCAATGATCTGGGTCTGGCCGCCGTGCCGGACGACGAGAAGGAGCGCCGCTATCGCCGCTTCATGGAAAAGCAACAGGCGATCAGCGCCTCGATCTTGAAAAACAAAGTCGGAAAACGCCTGCAAGTTATTGTTGATTCATTCGAAAATGGTGTCGGAAAAGGCCGCAGCCGCGCCGATGCGCCGGAAATCGACGGCTCCGTCCACATCGCCTCGCGCAGGCCGCTGCGCGTAGGCGACATCGTGACGGTGAAGATCGAGAAGGCCGGGCCTTACGATTTGCACGGGATGGCGGTTTGAGTCGACTGAAGCGCTAACAATCTTAAATATCGATGAGAAACGCCTGCCGACCCCCTCCCCCCTGTGGGGAGGGGTGCGGGGTGGGGGTCTACGAATGTGGGAGATTAGCGCCTTTGCAAGAGCGCTACCGATCAGCATTTGCAGACCCCCACCCCGTCCGCTGGCGCGGCCGACCCTCCCCACAGGGGGGAGGGTAAATTCGCCCATCAAGCAAACTTCCCACCCCTCACGGAATGAGGATCGCCGCTCCCGTGCTCTCCCGCGCTTCAAGAGCCCTATGCGCTTCGGCGACATCGGCCAGCGCGTAACGGTTGTGGATCGGGATCACCACGTCGCCGCTCTTGACCGCCTTGAAAAGATCCTTCGCCATGGCGTCGAGATCCTCGCGCTTGGCGATATAGTGGAACAGGGTCGGGCGGGTGGCGAAGAGCGAGCCCTTCTGTTGCAGCAGGCCGATGTTGAACGCATCCACGGGGCCTGACGACGAGCCATAGGATACGAACATTCCCAGCGGCCGCAGGCAGTCGAGCGAGCCGGGGAAGGTCGACTTGCCGACGCCGTCATAGACCACGTCGCATTTCTTGCCCTTGGTGATCTTGTTCACGCGCTCGACGAAGTTCTCTTCGTTATAGAGGATGATGTGCTTGGCCCCCGCCTTCTTGGCCAGCTTGCCCTTCTCCGCCGACCCCACGGTGCCGATGACGGTGGCGCCCAGAGCCTTCGCCCACTGGCACAGGATGAGGCCGACGCCGCCCGCCGCCGCATGGACGAGGATGGTGTCGCCAGCCTTCACCTTGAAAGTCCTTCGCAGCAGATATTGCGCGGTAAGTCCTTTCAGCATCATGGCCGCGCCCATCTCGTAGGAAATATATTTGGGCAGCTTCACCAGAAATTTCGCGTCGATCAGCCGCTCTTCCGCATAGCTGCCGGGCATCGCGGCATAGGCCACGCGGTCGCCCACCTGAAACTC
>CAIUWR010000042.1 GCA_903902915.1 uncultured Hyphomicrobiales bacterium
CACGCGCGCATTTGGCTCATTCATTCTCAGGCGAGCGATCATTTGTGCGAGCAGCGTGGTCTTGCCAACGCCCGATGGTCCCAGTGTGACGATGACGCGCGGCGTGCTGAGGAGTTTGTCCGCCTCAGGATAGACGAGGCGTTTTGCGAGGAAGCCGCCGAATTTCAGGTCGGCGTTTTCCTGTTCATAGGCGCCTGACTGCGCCAGGAAGATGGCGATCAGTTCAGGGCTGGCGCCAGCGGCGGAAAGCGCATGCGTCAGGAGTCCGCAGCCCAGCATGGACTTGATTTCTGCGACAGTGTTTTCGATTGCGACGATCCGCGCTTCGTCAAATTGCGGTCCCGGCGGGGGAGCGGGCGCAACCTCGGGCTCAGACGTCGAATCCGGCGCCCGCTGGATGCGGTCTCCATAACGCGCGACTTCGCGGGCGCTGGCGAGCAGAGATGCAAAATCGGCCTGCGCCTTGGCCTTGGGATGGGGAGGCAAGCTACGCTGCACAGCCTCCAGCCGCTCATCCTCATTGTCCTCGCCAGTGCCCGCGATGATCTCGATCCCGCCATTCACCCGGCGCGTGGAATAGATCCGCGCCTCGCCTCCGAGCTCCCGCGTTATTTTAGCCATTGCTTCGACGCTGTCAGCGGCGAACACTTTCATTCGGTTCATCATCCGCGCGATCCTTTCAATCTGAGCTGCCGATCACGGCTACAACTGTGATGCGTTTTGATTCCGGAACTTCCCGGAAGCTAAGGGTGAGTGCGTCCGGCGCCGCCTGACGAACCAGTGCGCCGAGGTCGCGGCGCAGCATGGGGCTGGTGACCACCACGAGCGGCTTGTTGGACTCGGCGAGCACACGCGATTGCTCCTGGAAGGATGCGATCAGCTTGCGCCCGAGGCTCGGCTCGATGATGCTCGCTCCTGTTCCAACAGCGCGCGCGTTCTGCACGATGATCTGTTCGAGGCCCGGGTCGAGCGTGACCACGGAGAGCGCTTCCTTGGGGCCGCAGACACGCTGGATGATGATGGGGCCGAGCGCGACACGGACCGCGTCAACCAGCTCATCCACTTCGCGGCTCTTTTCGCTCGCAAGGCATTCAAGAATGCGATGCATGTCGCTGATCGAGATCTGATCGGCGAGCAGTAGTTTGAGCACCCGTGTCAGAATGCTCAGCGAGAGCACCTTGGGCACAAGGCCGCTGACCAGATTGGGGGAAGATTTGGCGACATGGTCGAGCAGAGCCTGCGCTTCGTCCTGACTGAGGAGGTCGCCGGCGTTTTGCCGCAGAAGCTGGTTGAAATGGGTTGCAATGACCGTGCTGGGATCGACGACCGTGTAGCTCGCCGCCTGAGCGCGTGCGCGCTCTTGTGGATCGATCCAGATGGCGTCCAGACCAAAGGTGGGGTCTTTAACCGCTTCTCCACGCAGCACCACATTGCTCTTGCCGCCCTGGATGGCCAACAATTTCCCGGCCTGGACGCGATCGTCAGCGAGGATGACGCCGCCGATCGTCACGCGATAACCGCTCGGCTCGAGAGACAAATTGTCACGAATGCGTACAGCCGGAACAATGAACCCGAAGTCGCGCGACGCTTGTTTGCGGATGCCGGTGATGCGGGTGACGAGCGAGCTTTTGCTGTCATCCTCGAGGAGGGGGATAAGTCCGTAACCAACCTCGAGAAGAAGCTTGGTGCGGCTGGAGACGTCCTCGATGGACAATTGACCATCATTTTCCGCGTCAGCTTCCTGTGTGGCGGCCGCCGCATCGGCGATTGTTTTCGTTTGATCGTCTTCAGCGGTCCTGTTGCTGGACTTCAACGCGATGAACGCCGCTATCATGCCGGCGCCCACGAAAAGCATGGTCGGCATGCCCGGGACGACGCCGAAGAGGCAGAGGATTCCCGAAACAGGCCACCAGGCGCGCTGTCCGCCGAGTTGGCGCATCATGCGGTCGGTCAGGTCATGGCCCGAGGAGTCGCGCGTCACGATCACTGCGGTGGCGAGCGACAGAAGAAGAGAAGGGATCTGCGCGACAAGACCGTCGCCAATCGCCAGCGTCGTATAGACGTTCGCAGCGTTCGACAGAGACAGGCCATGGAACACCATGCCGACGATCAGGCCGCCGACGATGTTGATGCCAAGGATCATCAAACCGGCGACCGCGTCGCCTTTCACGAATTTCGTGGCGCCGTCCATGGAGCCGTAGAAGTCCGACTCACGCGTGACTTCTTCGCGACGCTTCTTGCCCTCTTCAGGCGTCAGCAAACCGGCGTTCAATTCGGCGTCGATCGCCATCTGCTTGCCGGGCATGGCGTCGAGGGTGAAGCGCGCGCTCACTTCCGAGACGCGTCCCGTGCCCTTCACGATCACGATGAGGTTGATGATTACGAGAATGAAGAAGACCAGAAGGCCGATGGCGAAATTGCCCGCCGTTATGAATTCACCGAAGGCTTTGATCACCTGACCTGCGGCGTCGGTGCCTGCATGCCCATGGGCCAGAACCACGCGGGCCGAAGCCACGTTGAGCGAAAGGCGCAGGATCGTCGCAAACAGAAGGACGGTGGGGAATGACGAAAAATCAAGCGGACGAAAGGTGTTCAGGCTGGCCATGAGAATCGCGAGGCCGAGCACGATGTTGAGCGTGAAAAAGATGTCGAGCAGCAATGGCGGCACCGGGACCACCATCATCAGGATCAGCGCGATCAGAGCGACCGGCATGACGAGCGACTTCGCCACCTTACCGGCGCCCGATCCCTGCGATACGAAAGCTATATCAGCCACACTTGATCTCCGCTGTCGGTATTCCGTCAATTGTGAGCGCTGACGTCCGATTTCCGACAGTGTTTCGAGCAAAAACCTTATGAAAAGGAGGGTAGCAAGGCGTGTGCCAGCCCCTTTTTCGGCGGCACGGTTTTTGCAGCACGCTCATGACTGGCTCTATAAGAGGTCGAGACGTGAAAACTTATGTTGTTCTGGCCTTGTGCCTTGTGCTGACAGGTTGTGTTGCCAACGAGGATCAGCTTCATTCTGAGCTTCAGGAGCAATTGCCATACCGTGCGATCGGCTATGCCTCCATGCGCATCCAGCCGGGCGCCACGTCCGCCCAAAAGCAGCTGATGGCGATCCGCGCCGCCAAGGCGGCCGCCATGCGCGAGCTTGCCGAGAAGATCTATGGCGCCGATATATCTGGCCAGACGTCACTCGCGGGTGGCGGCGTTTATAGCGACCAGCTGCGCAGCAGCGTCGATGGGCTGGTGCGCGGCGCCCGTGTGGTCAGTCTTACGCCCATCCGCAGTGACGTCTACGAAGCCGTCCTCGAAGTTGAGGCTTGGGAAGTCGCGGCCATGCGTGCGCGTTGGCCCAATCAAAATCATCGTTAGGAGCTGAGATGCGTTCTTTCGCATTCATTCTCGCCCTTGGAATGTCTCTGGCTTCGTTTGCGCAGGCCAACGCGGGCCAGCGCGTCGTTCAGGGCGAGGGCAGGGCGGTGCTGGCGGGCAAGGATTTGTCAAGCGCACGCAAGGCCGCCTTGGCTGACGCTCTTTATGACGCCGCCGCCAAGCTTCAGTCGCATGTGCGCGGCGCCAGCCTGTTGGACACGCGCGGCGCCATCAAGGAAGAGAGCAGCGTCCTCGTCGAAGGGCGTTTCTCTGGTTATCACATTCTCTTTGAGGGTCGTGAAGGCGGCGCCTTCATCGTTCGCATCGAGGCGGTCGGCGAGACCGATGAGGAAGCCTGCGGCGGCAAGCGGGTCGATCTCGATATTCGCAACATTCGCATCCGTGTCGCTCCTGGCATTCAGGGTCATGTCGAGCGAAGCGCTGCGGAAGGTTTGACGCGAGGCCTCGACTTGCTCGGCGACGGGTCCGCCTTTCGCATTTCCGATCAGCGGCAATTGCGACAGACGTCGGGCGACGAGCGCACACATCGCTCTGAATATGACTATATGGCGCAAATGACCAACTTGTTGCCAAGCGCGGCGGGCTACTCGCTTTCCGGCGAGATGATCGTTGAGCGCGTTCGCAAGGATGGCGCTTTTACCAATGTGACGGATATCGTCGTGCGTCTCGCGTTGACCGTGAAAGATAACTTCACTGGCGCGCGCATGAATGAGATCCGCCGGGAATTGGTGATCCCCGACCGCCGCTCGGCATTCGGTTGGGAGAATATCATTGGCGTGACCCCAGCCGAACCGGCCCAGCCTCATGCTGATCTTGCGCCGCTATTCCAACAGGTGCGCGAGGATCTGGAGGCGCAGCTCGCCTGCAAACCGCTTCGCGCTTTGGTGCAGGAGTCCGGCAATGGTCAAATCGTACTTTCGGTTGGACTTGAGCATGGCATTGCGCGCGGCGATTATTTTCTGGTGACGCTGCCGAACGCGCATAATGACTGGCAGGTGATCACCATTGATGACGTCACCCCCTCACAGTCGGTCGCGCATATGCTGAAAGCGAAGCCCGGCATCCCGGTCAACGCAATCGCTACATTGATGCGATAGGAGCCGCAGATGACGCGCAGCTTTCGTCTGGCCTTCCTGTTGGGCGCCCTGTGCGCGACGCCACTGGCCGCCGAACCCGGCAAATGGGATGTCGGCGATTTGCGGCGCATAATGATGGACTGGCTGCGCGACAATGGACGCGCGCTTCCGCCCGCATCATCCATCGGGCCCATGGATCCGCGCTTGAGCGTCGCTGCTTGCGATCAGATCGACATCTCTCCGCGTGGCGGATCCAGTTCCACCTTCAACTTGCACTGCAAGAGCCCGGTCGCGTGGAGCTATGTGCTTCGCACCGATCAGGCTGGCGCGCAACCTGTCGGCCATGTGGATGCTGAAGCAAACGCCGGTTCAGCCGCGCCGTCCTGGCGGGTGGTCGTGCCGAAAGTCGATTTGCCGACCGGCGCTGTTCTGACTGCGGAGGTTCTCGAAGAGCGTCTTGTCGCCTCCGCTCCCCCGTCTCAGGCCATCAAGTCGATCGCTGAAGCGGTCGGCTTGCGCGTCACATCGGCCGTCGGGCCGGGGTTGACTTTGACCACGCGCAATGTCGCTCGGGCCCCGCTTGTGGCGAAGGGCGAGAATGTGACCCTTGTCGCCAACGGTTCAGGCTTTGAGATCAGCGTCCCCGGGCTTGCGGAACAGGATGGCTACGAGGGGGATGTCATCGTCGTGAAGAACGCGCGGACCGGGGTTGCGCTCAAGGGACGACTTGAGCGCGGCAAGATTGTGAGCGTTATGCAACTATGACAAAGTTTGGGGAAAGACCCCCCCGAGGTGTATAGTTTTTCCATGTGCAACCGTTTATACAGCTACAGAGGTGACACAAATGATCGACGGAATTCGTCAGAACCTGACCATGATCGACCAGGGCTCGCGTAAGTCTAGCAAGGCCGATTCCGCCAAAAGCCCGGTTTCCGCCGAGGCTTCTGGATCTTCAACTGCGACCGGAGCCGACTCCGTGGAAATCAGCGCGTCCACGGGCGCGCTTGGGGGCGCACCCATTGATCGTGCGCGCGTCGATGCGATTCGTAACGCAATTCGTAACAACGCTTATCCAGTCGACGTGGACATGCTCGCCAAAAGCATGATCCAATCAATGTCCGGTGGTTCTGTCTGACTCAGGAACAAGCCTTGACCAAGATCCTGCACGAGTCCGATCTTCTCGCGTTACGTGACGCGGTGATTCAGCTTGGGCGTGCAGTCGCTGTTTCGGATCGTGTTGCAGTTGAGGAGTCGACTGCGCAGATACGAAACCTGGTCAACTTGAACGCGTCGGCAAGGGCCTTGGAGATGGATGACAATCAGTCGCTTGTGAGGGAAGTTGCGGCTTACAGTGAAGAGATAGCAGCTCTTCTCGCTTCCCGGTTGCGCGCGTTTGACATCGCGATCGCAGCCTGGCGCGATCCTGGTGCGGGACGTTGACATGAGTTTCTATCTCGCTTTGGCGTCGATGATGCTCAGCGCCGCCGTTTTCGTATGCGGTCTGTTTTATATTCGCAAACGTGAGGAAGCCTGGCTTGCTCGCCATAATGAATTGTCAACGCGCATCAATCTTCTGGTGCTTGAAGAGAGCCGCCACCGCAGGAGCGTGTCCGATGTGATCGGCGAGCGCGAAGTGACGCTCGAGCATGAAGTGCGCCAAATGCAATCCGATATGAAGATGATGGACATTCAGCTGCGGGCTGGCCCCTCGCGTGAGGCGCCCGAAGCGGTCGAACTCGCCATTCAGCTGGCGCGTTCGGGCGAACCGCCTGAAGTGGTGGCGGGCCGCACGGGTTTGCCGCCCGATATCGTTGATTTCATCACCGAGTTGCACGCCAGTCGGCCAAAGGCCTGAACCAGGGTTGTCAGGACAAGCCGCTACGAACGCGCGCCCACTGACTCTCATCCTTTGCTCAAATGAGTGTGGGTTAGGCTGCTGAAGCGGAAGTCCCCAAATCGTTCAATTCGCCTCGGCTTCCGTCTGCGTCTGCGTCTTATGCGGACGGCGCTGGTTGATCGCGCGTAATTTCTGCGCCGTCGCCAATTCAAGGGCCGCCGCGCTTTTATAGGACGCGAGCCCATAGGTGCCTCTGGCTGCGTAGCCCTCTTTCTTTGACGCATCGATCAGCATGCCGGAGCCGCCAACAAGGGCGACCGCCACTGCTATCGCGTAAGAAAGCACGAATGTGATGGGGCCTTCGACGAAGGCGATGCTCCAGACAAGGCTAATGGCCGCCAACATTTGCCAGTTGTGAAACCGCGCGTAGAGCAGCGGCGGCAAAAGGGCCCATCCCCACGAGATGTGATCGGGCACCAGAACCATTGCGCCTGTTGATTGAACCCCGCCCCAATAATTGGCCCATTGTCCGCTGCTAGGCATGGTGACGTTTTCGGCCGCTGTCGTGGCTTCCAATGTGCAACCTTCCAAACCCTCGCTGATTGCAAGCCGGAACGCGACGTCTCCGCGCATCATCAGCAACCAATCACCCCGTTTGAGCGACGCCGCCATTTCAGGGTTTTCCAGTATTTCGGTCGGGCTATGCGCTCCAAAGGAGAAAACGAGGTCACCCGTGATAAAGCCGTTGCGCTCCGCCGGTGAATAGCGTGTCACATTTGTAACCTGCGTGGGCTTATCGAAAGTGCGCTGCTCGGTTTTCATCCGGATCAGTCCCAGTGGTTCAGGGATAACGAAGCAAGCTGTCGCGCCGCGAAGCGACGGACTTGTTACGCTTCGGCGGCTTTTTCGGAGCTTCCGCCCGGGGCTTTTCAACGGGCGGCGGGGGCGCCTGGTCGCGCGCAATTTGTGCCTGCTGCATATCGACAAGCCGGGCGCTTATGCTCTTGTTGGCGGCCGTCAGATCATCAATCGCCTGCTTGAGAGTGGCGATGGGTTTGTCATAGGCGCCCGCTGGCGGTATTTTCGCAGCAAGCGCGTTGTGCGCAGCGGTGAATCCCTGAATGGCTTTTTTGATCTCTTCGGATTGGGCGTTCGCCGCTGAAAGCGCCTGCTCCGAAACCTTCTCCGACTCCTCAACCTTCTTGCTCGTCGAGACAAGACCATTGATCTCGCCGGCGAAGGCCAGCAAAGCCTCGCGATTCACCTTCGCGACCGCTTCAAATTCATTGTAGGAGCGTTTGTAGAACACCAAAGCTCCAAACAGGCCGATGCTGGCGAAAAAGATGATCAGTATCGTCGCATAGAAGAGGATCATGTTCGAACGCCGCGAACCCGCGATGATCGTTTGAACTTCGTTGCGCAGACGCTGGATCTCTTGCGCCGAGTCGACGGCGGTGCTCGCTGAGGCGAGCGCAAGCTCGATCGCTTCCTCAATGGGTGTTTTGGGCGTTGGAGCAGGCTTTGCATCGAGCTGCTGCTTGCGCAGGCTCAAGCCAAGCGGCTTCTTGAGCGGCGACTTCGAGCCATCCGAAGAGCCCTCCGAAGCTTGCTCGGAAGACGCAGTCTCAGCGGATGAATCGGTGGACTTGTCGTCGTCCGCTTTGGTCTGGGAAACTGAAAGTGGTGCTTTGGTCATTGTGTTACGCTCCTCTTTGAGGCAACGGCCTGTTCACGTCGACCACAGTTCTGCCCTGAGGACGCTTTGACGTCCAACGATGGCAGGCGGCGTGATCGGAATTGAAATGCGCGGCAGGCATAAGGAGACGCCGCGTTGTGAGTGACGACGAAGTGACGACAGCCAAAGCAGGACTGAGAATTCGAGTTCATGTCCGTGCTCCGATCTTGCGGCCGTTGGCGTCGAATGCGAGTTCGTCGGGAACTTCGACCTCCGGAACGTCAGCGCCAGGCGCAGCCTGGAAAACGAAGCTCAAGACAGTCGCGACCGCGCGATAAAGATCCGAATGAATCTCCGCGCCGATCTCGCTGGTGAAATAGAGCGCGCGCGCAAGGAGCGGAATGGTGAGCACGGGAACGCCCAAAGCTTCCGCTTTTTCACGAATGCTCAGCGCCACCGCATCAGCGCCTTTGGCGAGAACCTTTGGCGCTGTTCCATCCTCAAAGTCGTACCGCAGCGCCACAGCGAAGCGTTTTGGGTTCACGATGACGACCTGCGCCTGATCGACATGCGCTACAGAACCACGCGAGGCCATTTCCTGCTGCATCCTACGGATGCGTGATTTCACCTCGGGAGAGCCTTCCGTCTGCTTATGCTCGTCCTTCATTTCCTGCTTGCTCATCAGCAGGCGCTGACTGTGCTGGCGCCATTGAATAAATGCGTCGAGCGCACCAATGATCGCGACTGCTCCCACAAGAATGAGCAGCGTGAGCAGAAAGAGCGTTCCCGCACTATTGATCGCCGTCTCGAACGGAAACGTCGCCAGGCCTAAAATCTCGGGCAACTTCGACATCAGGAACCAGAAGCCCACTGTGCCGATGGTGATCACCTTGATGATGGATTTTCCAAGTTCGATCAGGGACTGCATGCCGAACATTCGCGACAAGCCGCTAAACGGCGATATGCGATTTCCCTTGAACGCCAGATTTTCGAGTGTGAAATGAAACCCACCAAACAGCGCTTGAACCACGACCGGAGCGATTGCGAGCGGTGCGCTGAATAACAGAACGAGGTATACCGCCGAGCCGAAGCGGTCGCCAACCACATTGAGCAATGGAATGTCACGCGCAAGAGGACCGGAAATGTCCAGTCCGTTGCGGAATCCGTTCAGAATGTCATTAAAGAAGCTGCGGCCGATAAAATAGAACTGCATCGTGGCCGCGAGCAAAACGACGCTCATGATCAAGTCCTTCGATGAAAGGACCTGACCCTGCTCGACGGCTTCGCGAAGCCGTCGTTCTGTTGGTTGTTCTGTTTTTTCCTGTCCGCTGTCCTGGTCGCTCATGGCAGCGCCTTAGTTTCGAGGACGAGGTCCTGGACCATAGATGAAGCGGTTTGCAGCAATCCGCTCATGGCGTTGGCCATTGACGGAAGGCTGATCAGCAGCATGGTGAATCCGACCAGAATGGTGAGCGGAAATCCGATGGAGAAGATGTTCATCTGGGGCGCGACGCGCGTCATGAATCCAATGAGCATGTTAACAAGAAACAACAGCACGACGACCGGCAGGCTGATGATGAGCGCTGCGGAATAAATAAGAGCGCCAGCCTTGAAAATCCCGATGAAGAGGGCGGAATCAAGGTCCCCGCCAATGGGCGCAACCTTGTAGCTGGCCACCAGTTGGCGCAGCAAAACATGGTGGCCTTCCGTCACCATGAAGATCAAGATCATCAATATGGACAGAAACTGCGTGACGACCGGTGATTGCGCACCCGTCTGCGGGTCGATCATTGAAGCGAAACCCAAGCCCATCGAGGAAGCGATATGTTCGCCCGCCATGGAGACGCCCGCAAAGGCGATCTGGAATATGATGCCGATGGAGATCCCGATGAGGACCTCTCGCGCAATGATCGACGTTCCTGCTGGCGAAAACAGGTCAATGGGGGGCACGGTGATTGAGCCCATGAGCCCAACGGTCAACCCCAACAACATTCCAATCCGGATGGGGAGCGTTATGGCGGACGCCGAGAAGACCGGCGCCACCAGAAAAAACGCGGACAGCCGAATGGTGAGCAGCAGAAACGCGCTCACGGATTGCATGAGGAATTCGTCGTTGAGGATGATCATCTGCTCACCCTTGCGATTTCGGCGAAGATTGTCTGGAAGAAGCCAGTCAGCGTCGAAATCATGAATGGTGCTGAAAGAGCCAACACGCCGACGATCACGAGCAGTTTGGGCACAAAGGTGAGCGTGGCCTCGTTGATGGAGGTTGCGGCTTGGAAAATGCCAACGATCAACCCGATCAGCAGCGCCGCCAGGAGCGTAGGGCCGATGGTCCAGAGCACGCTCTGGATTGTTTCTCGGCCGATCATGACGAATTGCTGATATTGCACGGTTCATGACCTCAAGAAGCTCTCGACCAGAGCGCTAACTGTGGCGCTCCAACCGTCGACGATGACGAACAGAAGCAGCTTGAATGGCAACGAAACGAGCGTCGGCGACAACATCATCATACCAAGAGACATAAGAATGCTGGCGACCACGATGTCGATCACCAGAAATGGCAGGAACAACAAGAACCCGATCGTGAAGGCCGTGCGCAGTTCGCTCACGATGAATGCGGGGACGATCACCGGCAGCGGCACTGCTTCCGCTTCTTCATACTTTGCGTCGCCTTGCAAATCCGCCATCAAAAGCAAGTCGCTTTCGCGCGTGTGGCGCAACATGAATGTCTTCATGACGCCTGCGCCGCGCAGCGCCGCCTCCTCCATCGGGATCGCGCCCGTTGTGTAGGGTTGATAAGCAATTTCGTTGATTTGCTTGATCGTCGGGGTCATCACGAAAAGAGTCATGAAAAGCGCCAGTCCGACCAGAACCTGGTTGGGCGGTGTTTGCTGTGTTCCCATGGCCTGGCGCAAAATCGACAGGGTGATGATGATGCGCGTGAAGCTTGTCGTCACCAGAAGGAGGGACGGCAACATGGTGAGCGCCGTCATCAGCGCCAGGGTCTGAAGGGACAAGGACAACGTTTGACCGCCGCCAGCTTGCGACTGAAGCTTCAGTAGCGGAATGTCGAAGCCGGTTGACTGCGCGAACGCTCCAGTGGCGCTGCACGCAAGAGCTGCGCCTGCGAGGGCCGTCAAGCTTAAAATTATGGTCCGAGGCCGCATCATGTTTCGCTCCCGGCCGTGGTTCGCTGGATGACTTGCAGCGTCGTGACGCCAGTTTTGTTGACGCCGCAAACGACCGTCAATCCGTCGATCTCGACGACCATGATTCTCGCGCCTGGCGCCACTTCCACGCTTTTTCGGGCGACGGACAGTCGGGCGCCAAAATAGGAATGGAGACGGTCTCGATAGCGCGCGAGCAAAAGTGCGACGCCAATCAGTCCGCCGAGCAGAATCGCCATTGAAACGGAATAGGCGCCAAGCGTGTTCACAGGCTGCGAGCTCGTTTTTCTGGCGAGATGATTTCGGTAAACCGAATGCCAAGCCGCTCGCCAACGAGCACAACCTCGCCCCGCGCAAGGAGAGTGCCGTTCACGAGGATATCGAGATGTTCGCCCGCGAGCCGCTCGAGTTCGACGACGGAGCCATCATTCAGCTTCATGAGGTCGCCAATGGAAATCTTGGTGCCGCCAACTTCTACAGTCAGCTGCACTTCGATGTTTTCCAACCGCTTCAGGTTGGGGCCCGATCCCTCTGGACCTTCCGCCGGTGGTTGCTTTTCGGTGTTAGCCATGTGTAGTCTCGCTCTCTCGTCTAGCCGGTGATGCGGACTGCGATTTTTCCATCGCGTTCGCCGATGGTCGCATCGAAGAGGGCTTCACCCTCCACATAGATTTGAACCTTGTCGAAGGCCGGTATCTCAACGATCATGCCTTCCTTGATGGTCATGAGCTCCCCAAGCCTGATATTGGGCTCAGCGATGCGCGGAATGAAATTCAGCGGAACCTGCATCAGCGCGTCGTAGAGCCGCTGCGCCCATTGCATGTCGCGCCCGTCGGTTGTGTGTTGAATCTTGCTGCGCAGGATCGTCGCGATCTGCTTCAGGCCCTGGCGCGGGTAGACGATGTCTATGGTCGCAGGTTTGGAGAAGGGGAGCTGCACAACAAATGAATTCACGACAACGATTTCCTGAGCTTCCACGAAGGACGTGAAAGCCGGATTGGTCTCGCTGCCCATGAATTCAAAATTCACAGGATAAACTTCACGCCAGCAATCTTCCAGCGTCCGCAGAGCGCCTTCCACCACCACCTGAAGAATGCGCTCTTCGGTGGGCGTGAATTCGGTCTGTCTGGTGATGTTGCAATCTCCCTTGCCGCCAAAGAATGTATTGACGAGGATGCTGATGAGGCGAGGGGGAATGCGAACGAGTATGGGGCTTTTGAGCGTATCAGCCCTCGCGATGCTCTGACTGGTGAAAGCGTCAACCGTGCGCATATGCTCGTCGAACCGCTTGGATTCGGGCGGCATCGTTGTGATCCGGGGAACAAACCGCAACATCGGCAAGAGCACATTGCGAACCTGCCGACCGAAACGCTCGTTGATCAGACGCAACGTGTGAAGATCTCCGAGCAAGCTCGCGTCTTCATTCCCCAGCTGGAATGGTTTGTATTCGACCTCAGGCGTCTTGCCCGAACCTGCCGCGATTTCGCCAGTGTTCAGGCCCTCGATGAGCGCCGAGACCTCTTCGTTGCTGAGTTTGCGGTTTGGTGCCATGGGTCTTCACTGCAAGACGAGAGCGGTAATGTAGACGTCTTCCACGCCGCCGAAGCTCACGCGTTCATTCAGGAGTTTGTTGATCGCATCCCTGATGAGATTCTGCAGCTTCTTGCGGTTCTCGACGCCTATGACGTCCGCTTCGGTTTGTTCCGCAAGTAGCGCCAATACTTCCGCGCGGATCGCGACCTCGTGCTTCTGCACGTTTTCGATCACCTTCTTGTCATATTGGGTGGCGAGCGCGACGGACATCTGAGCGAACCTGCGAGATCCACGCAGATTGGTCGTGAAGTTTCCAGGAAACTCGAAGTAGCTGGTGACGAATTGCTCCTTCGAGGGCACTGGTTTTCCAGTTGGCCCCGCGGGCTTCTCGCCATGTCCTTCCGCGCCGTGGCCTGCCTCTGCGCCGTGCTCCGGCGCTTCAGCATGTGCTTCAGCCGCATGACTTTCCTCTTCAGCGGGTGCGCCCTTGCGTTCAATCACGATCGCGAGCGGATTTTCATCCGCGGGCTTTGTCAGCTTGGTGAAAAGAATGGCGGCGCCAGCCCCCACGCCGACCAACACCAAGGCCCCGACCGTCATGATCAGGATCTTGACGATCGGCAATTTTTTTTTCGGCTCTTGCGCTTCCGCTTCCGCTGCCATGGTTTCGTCTCCCCTTGAATCAGGCGTTCATATCGACGGTGAAGGACTCTGCAGCCCCACCAGTGTTGGACTTGACGACCGGCTTTGTCGGTTGACGGTTCGGCGTCTCATCCTGTGTTCCATCTTCTGACACGTCGAAACCGGCGAGATGCAGTCCATTGCCGGCGAGCGCGTCACGCAGATCGGATTCCATGTTTCTCAACGTATCCGCAGCCTCGGTGGTCGCTGCGCGTGTCGCCAATCTGAGACGTTGGCCATCCATCGCCAATCGCAGCACGACTTGCCCCAGCCCTGGTGGATAGAGCTGTATGCTCAACGTCTGCGTTCCGTTGCGCGCGGCATTGACCAGCATTCGCTCAAGGGCCCGCAGCCGAATGTCATCTGCAATCGTGCGCCGCTCGCCATTTGTCTCCACATTGGACGACGCCATTGGCACCGCTTGTTGAGGAACAGTTGAAGTGTCCGGCGCACTTTGCGCCGGTGCGGCTTGAGTTGGCGCGGGCGTCGTCGGCGCGGGCGCCGACTGGGGTTCACTTGTTATTGTCACTTCGCTCGCGCCGAGCTTCAGCACTTCCCGGATGTTCACGGTGTCTTTTGTCGCAGACGCAACGCGTTCAATGGACTTGGCGTCTTCACGGCTTCTGGTTTGTGCAATCTCCAGAAGTTGCACGTCAAGATTTTGCGGGCTGGTTTTGTTGATGATGGGTTCGGACGGAGCATCGTCCGACGTCGGGGAAGGCGGCGTCGGTGAAGCCGCAGCCGATTGCGAGGTCGTTTGCTCAAGGCCGCGAATCGCCGAAAGGACCTTGGTTGGATCCAAAATTTCACTACTGACCGAAACGTCTGTCGACGCACCGGTGTCTGATTGCGGGGCCGCGCTTGATTGCGTTGGCGCCGATCCGGTTAGCTGCTGCAGAAAGGAACTCTTCGCAACGTCTTTGACTTGGCTATCTGTTGTGCGGCTCGCAGCTACGCCGCTGGCGAGCGCGCTCTGGGAATTCACATAGCGGGGGGTATAGAGTTGCGGCTGTTGCAATTGCGTACTGGAGATCGTGGGTTCCGCTGCGTTGACGTCAGACGATTGCGCAGCATTTTGCGAGGGAGGCGCAGGCTGCGGTGCGCTGCGCGGATCCACGAGGGCGCCAAATGGGCCTGGCTGCGCAACTTGAGCCGGTGCATCGGCGATGAGTGTTTGCTCTTCCGATGTGCGGGGAGCCTTATGGCTATGCGCATGGGGTTCAGCCCCATCTGACATGGCGTTCCCGATAGCGTGATCGACGGGCTTGACGAGCGGCGCCGGCGACAGCGCCGGTGTGCTTTGCGCCGCAGCCGCTGTCGCCGCGTATCGTTGCGCTGCTTTTTGATTGGCGCCAGTTGTCGAAACCTGCTGCGCCACCTCAATGGGTTGATGTGAATCCGCGTTCACCAGCGATGCCTTCGGCTCTTGCGCGGGCGCATCATCGCCTGTCGGGAAAGCGACAGGCGTTGGCGAGGCGTCGTTCGGCGGAATTTGGCTCGCGTCCACGACAGTAGTGGTTGTCGTTTGCTGAGCAACCAACTTAGGCTCATTCGCCGTGCTCGCGTGTCGCGCCGAATCCTTTGCGGAAGTGGTTGGCTTCAACGTCGCCATTGTGGCGAGATTGATGAGGGCCTGCACGCCCAGACCGGCGGTGTCCGGCGCCGTAGCGGATGAACTTTGCGGTGTTTGTGGATTTTCAGGGGTGGAGCCATCCGTTTCGGATGGCGCAGCTTTTGTTTCGTCGTCGTGTTGTTTTACGCGCGCAACGGCCAGCTCGAGCTCAGTCTCCGCCGGGGTTGGGGGAGCAGGCGGCGGCGTGACGGCGAGCGCCACGATCTGAGATGCGGCGACAAGCGCGGCGACGTCCTGATCGCTCCGGGCGGCTGCGGTTGCGGCTTTGGAATCGTCAATTGCTGCTTGCGCCGTTGTATCGCTTGTCCCACTTGCGTCGATTGGAGCGGACGCGTTTGCGTCTCCGCCAGTCGCTGGAAGGGCGGCCGTCAGAATATCACTGAAGTCAGCGCCCGTAGCGACCTTTGCGGCCACTGATGCGGTGCTGCCATTGTCGCCGGTGTCGGCGGTGATCTGGGTCGTTTGTAAAGCGAGCGGCTGCAAGTTTGGCGCCCCTGAGTCGGGTTGCGTGTCGATTTTTCGACACGTGGTTAAGAGACAGCAAGTGTTGTGCCATTAGCTCCTGCGGGCTGGCGTAAGGCGCGCCAATCGTTCGTCCCGCTCCTGCCGCTCTTCCTTCCGGGCCTGATCCGCAGATTCCTCGAGTTTATCAATCTGACGCTTTTTCTCCGCCAGAACCGTTCGCAGGCGCGTGCGCTCGGCGATCAGAATTTGATTTCGAGCTTGATCAATGTCGCTCCGTTCTCTGAGTCGACCGATGATCTGCATCACGTCACGATATTCGGTCACGTGAAGGTCGGGGACCGCCAATTGATCACGATACCCGCGATCAAGTTCCGCGATTTGAGCAAGGCGGCCGTCAAGACGGGCGATCTCGTCAAAGAGCCGCGTCGCTTCCTGGCGGTAGGCCTGCAAAGCGATGGTTTTTTTCAAAGCCATCAGTTGCAGTGTGCGGGCGCGGCTCATGTTTTCCCTCAGGGCAACAGTGTCTGGAGCCGCGCTTCGCTTTCAACGCAAGTGGACCGCTCATGCATGCCCTGCGCTATATAACCGAGAAGGGCAGGATGCAGTTGGAAGGCCTTGTCGAGTTCCGCGTCTTGTCCGGCCTGATATCCGCCCAATAGCATCAATTCCCGGTTTTGTTCCCACAGGCTCAGGTAGCGCCGAAACTTTCTTACGCGCGCCAAATGGCTCGCCGAAACACATTCGCCCATGGTGCGGCTGATCGAGGCGTTCAGGTCGATCGCGGGAAATATGCCTTGTTCAGCCTGCTTGCGTGACAACACGATGTGCCCGTCAAGGATGGCGCGTGCGGTGTCGACGATGGGGTCATTCGTGATGTCGTCGCCGTCGGCGAGAATTGTGTAAACACCCGTGATGCTGCCGCCCGTCTGTCCATCGAGACCAGCGCGCTCCAGCGCTGAACCGATCAGGGAGATCACGGAAGGCGGATAGCCCTTTGTGGTCGGATGCTCGCCCAAGGCCAGTCCAAGCTCACGTTGAGCATGTGCGACGCGCGTCAAGGAATCGATCATCAAGAGCACATGCTTGCCCTGCGAGCGAAAATATTCGGCGTAGGCGGTGGCGCGATGGAGTCCGCGCAAACGCAGCACCGGCGATTGATCTGCGGGAACGGCGACCACGGTGGTGTGGGCGAAGGAGGGGGCCGTGGAAAGCTCCTCCACGAAGCCCGCAACTTCGCGGCCACGCTCGCCGATCAATCCGATGATGACGATGTCCGCTTCGGTGTAACGGGCGATGCAGGACAGGAGCGACGATTTGCCGACGCCGCTGCCTGCGATGATGCCGATTTTCTGCCCGCGCCCGACCGTCAGCAAGCCGTTTAATGCGCGAACGCCGACGTCCAACGTTTCGCGCACGGGCCGACGACGCAAGGGATTGACGCGTTCGCCCCGCAATGGCCAGTGTTCGGGAAGGTGAGGGGCGCCAAGGCCGTCGAGTGGATTGCCGGCGCCGTCCACCACGCGGCCAAGCAGGCCTGCGCCAACATGCACGACATCTGCGCGCTGCGTGGTTTCCACTCTTGCGCCTGCGAGGAGCGGTGCGGATCCTCCTGTCAACACCATGACAGTGTAGTTGTCGAGAAAGCCGATGACTTCAGCCTCCGCCCATTCGCCATTTTCGCAGGCGACGCGGCATTCCGTTCCCACCGATGCGGGGAAGGAGCTCGCGTGAACGATTTGTCCGTCATATCGGCGAACCCGCCCGGCGGCGTTGGTTTGGCGGCTCGCTTTGATGCCGTATAAACGACGATCAAGAACTGCGGACATATCCTGCATTTTCAAGAACCCCGAATATCCGAAAGCAAGGGCGCATCTTCATAATCAAGATCACGGGAGGAGAGATGAAACGCGCCGGACTTGAGCTTGTCATCCTCGACGATCCGGATTTTTTCGAAGATTTCATTTTCCTTCATCAATTCCGCCAACGAAAGAGCGTCGCGCGG
>CAIUWR010000043.1 GCA_903902915.1 uncultured Hyphomicrobiales bacterium
AGGCGTGTAATTGTAGGTCAGGCTTCGTCCGTTGACCTCCAGATTGACAGTCTCCGCCTTTGAGAAGTCCATCGTGCTCATGTCGTAAGAGTCGACCTGAGGTTGCACATCCGGCGATCCAGCGAGAAGCGAGCGTCCAACCGTGATGGACGAGGCCTCGCCTGTGGAGCCTGAGCTGAAAGAAAACTGCCGTGTGTCCTTGTTATACGCAACGACGATCCCGGTCCGCTGTTCGCGAGGATCGAGAATGGGATCGCCGCCGGGCAGCGCTGCGGTGCCGGTCCAAAGCGTGTTGGAGCGGATCAGAGTGTCTGGGCTGGTGGTTTTTGGCGGAATGCCGAGATCGTTGGTGGTGTCGGTGGGGTTATAGACCTGAATGCTGTTGAAGCGGCTGGCGGGCTCGTTGGCGTTCGGGCCCAATTGAGTGGGATCGACGGTGAACGTCAGAGAGCGATTGGAAATATCATAGCCCACAACGATTGGCGGGTTCGTGGGATCGGGCCATGTTCCAGGCTTGCCAAATTCATTGTGACGGGCGTTAAGCGCATCGTTTAGTTTCGTCTGGGCCGTCGCGATCAGTTGGTCGCGCGTCAACTGCTGCGTATTTTCCGCTGTTGTGGCGCCATTGACCGGAGGCGTGCCGGATGAGCCCGCGTTGCCAAGCAGATCGATTTCGATCGGATTCGTCATGGCGACCGAAGAGCCGTCGGACGCCAGGCTCGACAGATTCAAGGCCATGATGTCATTGCCGGCAACGACGCCGCCGCCGTCTTTGCGATAGGTGTCGGTGATGCTGAAATACTGCTGGCTTCCGAACTTCGCGTTGACTGCGCGGGTCATCTCAGCCGCCAGCTGGGTGCCGGTATAGGTGCCCGCATTGATGCTGATGGACTGAGGCGCTGAACCGTCGACCGACACGGTGAACATATCGGTGCCCCAATAGGGCGGATTGGAGCCTGCGGCGGCAGCGCTCCCGCTTTCGCGTGTGGTGTTGTAAAGGGCGGGGTCGGTGACGATGGTCACCGGGTTCGCGTCGGTGTCGCCGAAGTCGAAGCCGCTGGACTTCATGATTCCGCCGACCACGGACGCCGCTGTGGAGGGCGTCTTGTTTGTCTGATCGTCCTGCTGATAGAGGGGATGGGCGGCGTTCGCGTTGAACGTCGGATCGACGGCTTGCGGCGTCGTCGTGATCTGGCCGAACTTATTGATGTAATAAGTTTGGCTCTGCGGATCCTTGGCGGTGATGAGCTGTGGCGTGATTTCGCGGTCGCCGACGAACACGTGCGTCTGCCACTTGTTGGTGGGCGACGCCGCAGTCGAGTCGCTTGTCTTCACGTAATAGATTGTCGCGATCGTCGAGTTGCCGAGTGAATCGTAAATCGTGATCGAGGTCGACTGGTTGTATGTTGCAGAGTTCGTCTTATCGAACACATAGGGATTGGACGCAGTATAGGTGCTGCTGGCCGGGATGATCGTGGCGTCTGCAGGAAGGTTCAGACCGAGCTGAATGCTTGAGGACGCCTTTGGCAGACCGGACGTCGTGGGCAATTGCAGGTTTTTCGCGGAGCTGGCGCCCGTGGCGATGACCGAACCGTCGGCGTTGACGGGAAACACCTGAAGAAGCTGGCCCTGGGCGTCCACGACGTAGCGGTCGTTGTTGACGCTGAAGGATCCGTCGCGGGTATAGGTGGTTTGCGTCGAGGTCAGGCTCGGCTTCAGGGCGAAAAATCCCTGGCCGGAAATCGCCAGATCGAGCGCGTTCAAGCTGGATTCGATGTTGCCCTGCGTGAACTGCTGGTTCACTGACTTCAAAATCGTGCCCGAGCCAACGGCGGAGCTTGCAGCCTGCAACGGCGAGGTGGCGAAGATATCGCCGAATTCCGCGCGCGACCGCTTGAAGCCCGTGGTGCTGGCGTTGGCGATGTTGTTCGAGATCGCGGCGATGTCTGCGGTAGCGCCATTGAGGCCAGTGAGCGATGTATAGAAGGACATAGTTTGTTTCCCGCGTGATGCTTGCTGGGTTGCTGCTTATCGCTGAGCTAATCAGTATTTGAAGGCGAGGACCGAAGACATGCTGACCGTGCCGACGCCATCGACTGTCAGCATGGGGTCGGAGCCTGCGGCCGGAACGGTTGCTTGCGTGACGGGCGCGAACACGTCCGTCGTCGCGGAGGAGCTCGTGCCGCCCGAAACCATCGTGGCCGTCACAGTATATGTGCTGGCGTTGACTGGTTTGCCCGCAGCGTCCGTACCGTCCCAGTTGAAGCCCACCAGACCAGTCGGGTTCGCGCCAAGGTCGATTGATTTCACGAGCACGCCGCTCGGATCGGAAATCTGGATCGTGACGTCGGTGGCGTCGCTTGGCAGATCAATCGCGCCGCTGATCGCGCCAGCCGAGTCAGGCATCGCGGTGCTGCCGGGGACGAGCACCGTTTTGCCGACAAAGTTCGCCGCCGTCGCAATGCGGTTCTGCGAGATCTGGGTCGATACGCCGGTCAGCGTCGTATTGAGCTGGGTGATGCCGGTCACGGTTGAGAACTGCGCCATCTGCGCAATCATCTGATTGTTGTCTTGCGGCTGGAACGGATCCTGGTTTTGCAACTGCGCGGTCATGAGAGTGAGAAAATCGCTCTGACCGAGGGTCGTCTTGTTAGGCGCCGTTGTCGTGGACGTTGGGGTCGGGGTGGCGCCGATTTTCGCAAGCAAAGTGGACAGTGTCTGGTTCGTTGTCGACGATGTTGAGCTGGACGATGTCATGTTCGCTTACTTTCCGACGCTGAGTGTTTTGAGCATGAGCGACTTGGCGGTCGCTATGACTTCGATATTGTTCTGATACTGGCGAGCCGCTTCCATCATCTCGACCATCTCTTCGTTGGTGTCGACGTTGGA
>CAIUWR010000044.1 GCA_903902915.1 uncultured Hyphomicrobiales bacterium
GAGGGCGTCGAAGGTCGCCTCTCCTCGGGCGAGACCCTATCCGCCGCATTGCTGGTGGGCGCCGACGGGCGCGGCTCGCAAGTGCGCACCTATGCGGCGGTCAACCCGCGCGAATGGCGCTACAAACAGACCGCCATCACCGCCCTGCTCCGCCACGAAAAGCCCCACCGGGCCACCTCGACCGAATTCCACACCCGCAGCGGCCCCTGCACGCTCGTGCCCATGCGTCCTGTCGATGGCGACCCGGACGGCCTCAATCACCGCTCCAGCCTCGTCTGGCTTATGACTCCACAGGAGGCCGAGCGGCGGATGGCGCTGCCGGATCACGAGCTGGCAGTCGAGATCGAGGAGCAGGTGCACCACCTTCATGGCCGCATGGGCCTTGTGGGGCCGCGCGGCGCCTTTCCCATGTCCGGCCTGTCTTGCGACACATTGGTGGCCGAACGCATCGCCCTGGTGGCGGACGCCGGGCATTTCTTCCCCCCCATTGGCGCGCAGGGCCTCAACCTTGGTTTGCGCGACGTGGCGCAACTGATCGATTCGCTGGAGCGGCATGGGCGGCGCGATCCGGGCGACCGTCGGGCCTTGGCTGATTATGACAAACGTCGGCGCGGCGATGTGGCGATGCGTAGCCTGAGCGTCGATCTCATGAACCGTTCGCTGTTGATCCACGCCTTGCCGGTTGATTTCATGCGCAGCGCGGGCCTTGCGGCCATGGCGTCCATTGGGCCGCTGCGCCGCGCCTTGATGCGCGAAGGCGTCGCACCGCCCGGCCGCCTGCCCCGGCTGATGCGCGAAGCTGACCGCCGCAGCGCCTGAGCGCTTGACCCTGGCTCTCAGGCTGATAGCTACCAGCCTCCGCGGCGCCCGCCGCGCGTGGACGCCTGGATGCATCTGACCGATTTCAAATACGGGTTCGAATATGGCGTGGTCCGCGCGGTCGCCTGGCTCGTGGCCAGACTTCCGCTGGAAACCGCTTCTGATCTGTCCGGCTGGATCTGGCGGAAGGTCGCGCCTCGCCTTCAGCGCCACAATCGCGCCCTCGCCCATCTGGCGGCGGCCTTTCCCGATCTGAGCGCCGCCGAGCGCGAGCGCCTCGCCTGCGACATGTGGGAGGTTCTGGGCCGCACTTTCGCTGAGACCTTTTATCTCGCCGAGATCTACGCCAGCCACCGGATCGACGCTGCCGACGCGATGGGTCTTGTGCAGGCGTATGAAGCTCAGGGGATGGTGGTCTGCGCCGCCCATCAGGGCAATTGGGAGGTCGCCGCCATGGGGCTGCTGCGGCTGGGCAAGGCGCCGGCCGGCCTCTATCGGCGGGTCAAGAACCCTCGCGTCGACAGGTTCTTGAAGGATCTGCGCGCGCCCTACTATCCGGCGGGCCTGTTCGCCAAGGAGCCAACCACGGCGCTGAAACTCATGCGGTTGTTGAAGCGCGGCGGCTGCCTGGCCATGCTGGCCGATCTGCGCGACCATATGGGCCTTCAGGTTCCCTTCTTCGGCAGGAACGCACCCTCGACCCCCTTCCCCGCCATGATGGCCCGCAATCTCGGACTGCCGCTCTTCGCAGGCCGCATCGTGCGGGAACCGGGGGTGCGCTTCCGTCTCTCGATGGAGAAGATCGACGTTCCCGTCACCGACGACAAGGAGGCCGACATTCTGGCCGCCACCGCCAATCTTCAGGCGGCGTTTGAGCGGTCCATTCGCGCGCATCCCGAACAATGGATGTGGGCGCATCAACGCTGGGGGTGATGCGGGCCGCGCCCGCGTGGTAGCATCGGGCGAACCAAGACAGGACATACCGTGCGCATCGCCACCTGGAACGTCAATTCAGTCCGTCAGCGGACGGAGCATCTTCTGCAATATCTGAAAGAGGTGGAGCCGGACGTGCTTTGCCTCCAGGAGCTGAAATGCACCGACGACGCCTTCCCGCGTCTGGAGGTGGAGTCCGCTGGCTATAATGTCGCGACCCACGGGCAGAAGACCTACAACGGCGTCGCGATCCTCTCCAAGCGCCCCGTCGAGGTGACGCGCGGCCTGCCCGGCGACGCGTTGGACGAACATGCGCGATATATCGAGGCGCTCGTGCCTGATGGCGCAGGCGTGGTGCGCGTGGCCTCCATCTATCTGCCCAACGGCAATCCGCCCCTGACGGATAAATATGCCTACAAGCTCGCCTGGATGGATCGCCTGATCGCCCATGCGCGCGGCTTGCTGAAGCTGGAAGAGCCATTGGTTCTGGCGGGCGATTACAATGTGATCCCGCATGCGCGGGATGTGCATGATCCGCAGGCCTGGGCGGGCGACGCGCTGTTTCTGCCCACCACGCGCGAACGGTTTCAGGAACTGATCAACCTCGGCCTGACCGACGCCCTGCGCGCCTGCACCGACGAGGCCGGGCTCTATACGTTCTGGGATTATCAGGCGGGCGCCTGGCCGCGGAACAAGGGCATCCGCATCGACCATCTGCTGCTCTCGCCGCAGGC
>CAIUWR010000045.1 GCA_903902915.1 uncultured Hyphomicrobiales bacterium
TCATTCGGACCCGCTCACTACTTCAATTTCTATAAACCATAACTATAAACTATCTATAAGTATCAGTAAATAAACAAGATACCGCCCCCTCTTAATCAGCGGGTCCTAGGTTCGAGCCCTAGTGCGCCCACCATCGAAATCCAAATAAAATCAGATAGCTGGCGCATTTGTTGCGCTGGCTTTTCTGTTTTTTGGAACATTCGAGCAAACCCAAACCTATAAACAGGCCAGAGCGGAAACGCCAAGGTTGGCCTGTCAGTCCACCAGCTCCGCGAGCTGCAAGGTTTCGGGCGCAAGGCTCAACTCGCTGACCAGCCCGTCCTGAAACTGGATCCAGTCACAAAAATCGACATTCAGAACCTTGCCGGTCCCCCTGTGGCGCATGCGGCAGGTGCGGCGCGTCACCACCCTGTCCCTGTCGACAATCATGTCGCGGATGTCCTGCCAGAGCACGTCGTATTCGATCTCGATGCTGCGAAAGGCCCTGCGGATCGCCTCCGGGCCTTCATGGGAACCAAAATAAGGCATCGCGCGCCGGTCGCGGCCAAGCACCACCGTGGCGTTGGGGGTGAAGTAAGTCATCGCCTGCTCGATGTCGTGATCGGCGAGCCGCTCCAGAAGCCGGATCGTCCGTTGCTCCAGGAGGTCGCGATCAATAGCGGCGAGGAGGCCGAGTGTTTCCAAGCTTTGCATATATGCGCCACCAAAAGTCACAAGCCTTGTCTGAACAGTAACCAAGCGTTACCACAGCCTGACGCAAGGACAAGCGCTCAACGGTCAAAATACGGAAAAATCAAATAAAAAAGGGTGGAGTCCGTCGATGACGGCTCCACCCTCATGAATTTCGACCCGCTTTGGGGTGAAATGTTACACTAGACTCTTAGTTGCGGTCCTTGTCGACCAGCTTGTTCTTGCCGATCCAGGGCATCATGGCGCGCAGACGAGCGCCCACTTCTTCAATCTGATGGGCGTTGTTGCGGGCGCGGGTCGCCTTGAACGAAGTCTGGTTGACCTTGTTTTCCAGCATCCAGTCGCGCGTGAACTTGCCGGACTGGATGTCTTCCAGCACGCGCTTCATTTCCGCCTTGGTCTGCGAGGTCACGATGCGCGGGCCCGTGACATATTCGCCGTATTCGGCGGTGTTGGAGATCGAGTAGTTCATGTTGGCGATGCCGCCCTCATAGATGAGGTCGACGATCAGCTTCACTTCGTGCAGGCACTCGAAATAGGCCATCTCGGGGGCGTAGCCGCCCTCGACGAGGGTCTCGAAGCCGGCGCGGATCAGCTCGACGAGGCCGCCGCAGAGCACGACCTGCTCGCCGAAGAGATCGGTCTCGCACTCTTCCTGGAAGGTGGTCTCGATGATGCCCGCACGGCCACCGCCGATGGCGGACGCATAGGACAGGCCGATGTCATGGGCGTTGCCCGAAGCGTCCTGATGGATCGCCACGAGGCACGGCACGCCGCCACCCTTCAGATATTCGCCGCGCACCGTGTGGCCGGGGCCCTTGGGGGCGACCATGAGCACGTCGATGTCGGCGCGGGGCTCGATCAGGTTGAAATGCACATTGAGGCCATGGGCGAACAGCAGCGCCGCGCCGGGACGGATGTTGGCCGCGATATGGTCGCGGTAGATGTCGCCCTGAAGCTCGTCGGGGGTCAGCATCATGATGACGTCGGCCCATGCGGAGGCTTCCGCCACTTCCATGACCTTGAGGCCCTCGCCTTCCGCCTTCTTGGCGGTGGCCGAACCCTTGCGCAGGGCGACGACAAGATCCTTCACGCCGGAATCGCGCATGTTGAGGACGTGAGCATGGCCTTGGGAGCCGTAGCCGATGACGGCGACCTTCTTGCCCTTGACCAGATTAATATCAGCATCCTGATCGTAATAGACGCGCATGACGTATTTTCCCCATTGGACGACGGTTTGTCCGTCGCGGAATTTCCAGGCGAGTGCCTTCTAGGCGGGCGGAACCGATCCGTCAAAGGAAACTGCGGGCGGGGCCTGTCCGGTCCGCCCCACCGTCCCCTTTCACATGCCCTGCGCGCCGCGCGTGATCGCCGCCACGCCGGTGCGAGAGACTTCGACGAGGCCGATGGGACGCATCAGCTCGACAAAGTCGTCGATCTTGCCGGGCGAGCCGGTCAGTTCGAAAATGAAGCTTTCGATGGTCGCATCAATCACCTTGGCCTTGAAGGCTTCGGACAGGCGCAGAGCCTCGCTTCGGTGATCGCCCGTTCCCTGCACCTTGATCATCGCCAGCTCGCGCTCGATGACCTTGGCCTGCATGGACAGATCCGTGACCTTGTGGATCGGCACGATGCGTTCGAGTTGATGGGTGATCTGCTCGATCACCTCCGGCGTGCCCGTGGTGACGATGGTGATGCGCGACAGGTGCTCGCCATGGGCCACTTCGGCGACGGTGAGGCTCTCGATATTATAGCCGCGCCCCGAAAACAGGCCGACCACGCGGGCGAGGACGCCCGGCTCGTTGTCGACCAGCACGGAAAGCGTATGGCGCTCGACATTGGATTTGCCGATGGCCGAGGAATAGGGCGAAAGGGCTGCGATGGCGTTCATGGTCGTGATCCCGAAAACTGCGTTGAGCGACGAAGACGGCTGGCTCACACCAGCATCTTGCCCTTCTCGTCGATGATGCTGCCGATCTCGACGCCCGCATCGTCGGAGAGTTCGGCCAGGATCATCTCGTTATGCGCCTTGCCCGACGGAATCATCGGGAAGCAGTTTTCTTCCTTCGACACGCGGCAATCGAAGATCACCGGGCCGGGATAATCGATCATTTCGAGAATCGCGCGATCAAGATCGGCGGGGTCCGAACAGCGGATGCCGTGGCCGCCATAGGCTTCGGCCAGCTTCACGAAATCGGGCAAGGCCGAGGAATAGCTCTGCGAATAGCGCCCCCCATGCAGCAGCTCCTGCCACTGGCGCACCATGCCCATATATTCGTTGTTGAGGATGAAGATCTTCACCGGCAGCCCATACTGAACCGCCGTGGACATTTCCTGCATGTTCATCAGGATCGAGGCCTCGCCCGCGATGTCGATCACCAGCGATTCTGGATGCGCCATCTGCGTGCCGATGGCGGCGGGCAGGCCGTAGCCCATGGTGCCAAGGCCGCCCGAGGTCATCCAGCGGTTCGGCTCGTCGAAATGATAATGCTGGGCGGCCCACATCTGATGCTGGCCGACTTCGGTGGTGATGTAGGTGTCGCGGTCCTTGGTCAGTTCATAGAGCCGCTGGATGGCGTATTGCGGCTTGATGGCCGTGGTGGAGGCGCGATAGGCGAGCGACTGGCGCGCCCGCCAATGGTCGATCTGCTTCCACCAGCCATCCAGCGCCTCCTCGTTGGCCTTGTGGCCTTCAGAGCGCCAGACATTGATCATATCCTCAAGCACGTGGCCGCAATCGCCCACGATGCCCAGATCGACCTTCACGGTCTTGTTGATCGAAGAGGGGTCGATGTCGATATGGATCTTCTTGGAGCCGGGCGAGAAAGCGTCGAGGCGGCCTGTGATGCGGTCGTCGAAGCGCGAGCCGACCGCGATCATCAGATCGCAATCATGCATCGTGTGATTGGCCTCATAGGTGCCGTGCATGCCCAACATGCCCAGCCAATTGTCGCCGGACGCCGGATAGGCGCCAAGGCCCATCAGGGTCGAGGTGATGGGAAAGCCCGTCAAGGCCACCAGTTCGCGCAACAGCTTCGAGGCCTGCGGGCCGGAATTGATGACGCCGCCGCCGGTGTAGAACACCGGGCGCTTGGCTTTCGCCATCATGGCCACGGCCTCGCGGATGCGGTCGATATCGCCCTTCAGCCGCGGCTGATAGGTCTTGTGCTGGATGTTCAGCGGGCCTTGATAGAGGCCGAGCGCGAACTGCACATCCTTCGGCAAATCGACGACGACCGGGCCGGGACGGCCGCTGCGGGCGACATAGAAGGCCTCGTGCAGGATGCGCGGCAGGTCCTCGATGGTGCGCACGAGATAGTTGTGCTTGGTGCAATGGCGGGTGATGCCGACCGTGTCGCATTCCTGGAAAGCGTCGGAGCCGATGAGGTGGGTCGGCACCTGCCCCGTCAGGCAGACCAGCGGAATGGAGTCGAGCAGCGCGTCGGTCAGGCCGGTGATGGCGTTTGTGGCGCCGGGGCCGGAGGTGACGAGCAGCACGCCGACCTTGCCGGTGGAGCGGGCGTAGCCTTCCGCCGCATGGGCCGCGCCCTGTTCGTGGCGCACCAGCACGTGGTTGACAGTCTCCTGCTGGAACAGCGCGTCATAGATGGGAAGCACCGAGCCGCCGGGATAACCGAAAATCGTATCCACGCCCTGATCCTTGAGCGCCTCGACGACCATTTCCGCACCGGTCATATGTTTCGACATCGTCTTCTCCGTCTGCTCGGTCTGATGTTCAGGTCTGAGGACAATAAAAAAGGCCCACTCGGGGGCCTGTGTCATGCGCCAGTTGCGGGAAAACGGGTCAGGCCCGTCCCGTGTCTGGCGCGTCGCATACTACGATAAGCTTCGCGCACATGGCGCCTCTCCACCTGAAACCGCCTTATTGCTATCCGACGCTGGGGCGCCGGTCAAGCGCAAGGGGCCGCGTCAAAAGTCGAACATGGCGTTGATCGCCTGTTCCCCCTCCTCCGGCGCCGCCCACACGAATTCCGGCAATTGATGGCGGATGAAGGTGAACTGGCGTTTGGAATAATGGCGCGTGTCGGCCTTGCCCTTGGCGATCGCCTCCGCAAGGCTGGCTTCGCCGCGCAGATAAGCCAAGACGCCGGGAACCCCATGGGCGCGCATGACCGGCAAGGCCGGGTCGAGCCCGCGCGCCGCCAGCGCCCGCACCTCCTCCAGCGCCCCCGCCTCCACCATGGCGTCAAACCGCGCGTCGATGCGGGCGTAGAGCGCCGTCCGCTCGGGCGCGAGGAACAGGCGCAGGCACCGCGCGGGGTCCAGCAGCGCTGGCGTGCGCGCGCCCTGCAAGGCTGCGAGGCTGCGCCCCGTCGCCTCGAAGACCTCCAGCGCGCGAAGGATGCGCTGGGGATCGCTGGGCCGCAGCCGCGCCGCCGTCTGCGGGTCCACCGCCGCCAATCGCGCGTGCAGCGTCGCGGGGTCGAGCCCCTGCGCGTCAGCGCGCACCTTCGCCCGCACCTCCTCGGGCACGGGCGGGATGTCGGAAAGTCCGCGCAGCAGGCCCTTGAAATACAGGCCGGTGCCGCCGGTGAAGATGGGCAGGCGCCCTTGCCCGCGCAGCGCCTCCAGCACCTCAGCCGCGTCGGTGAGCCAGCGGCCCACCGAATAATTCACAGCCCCGTCCACATGGCCGAAAAGAAGATGCGGCGCGCTGGCCTCCTCAGCGAGGCTCGGGCGCGCGCTCAGAACCCGCAAGTCGCTGTAAACCTGCATGGAATCCGCATTGACCACGGTTCCGCCCAGCCTTTGCGCCAAGGTGATCGCCAATGCGGACTTGCCGCTGGCGGTCGGTCCTGCGATGAGAATGGCTTCAGGCCCCGGCGCGCTCACGTGAGGGGGCTCCCCGAAGCTTGCGAAAGTCCCTGAATCCGATGCCGCATGTCCTGACGCTCGTTTGTTCGCCCGGCCGCCCGGTCCTTGATGAAGCCCTGCTGGCCGCCGCAAGCTCCCACCTGCCCAGCCCCGGCGAACCGGTGTGGCTGGCGGAGGGCGTGGCCGCCGACATTCCTTTCGCACCCATGGGCGAAACGAACAACCGCCGCATCGCCGATAGGCTGCGGCTGGAGCTCGGCGACGCGCCGGTCGACCTCTTCGTGCAGGCCACCGCCCACCGGCGCAAGCGGCTTTTCCTCGCCGACATGGATTCCACCATGATCGGGCAGGAGTGCATCGACGAGCTGGCGGATTTCGTGGGCAAGAAGGCCGAGGTCGCCGCCATCACCGAGCGCGCCATGCGCGGCGAGCTGGAATTCGAGACCTCGCTGCGCGCCCGCGTCGCCCTGCTGGAAGGGCTCTCCGCCGATGTGGTGGAGACCGTGATCGCGGAACGCATCAAGCTGACCCCCGGCGGCGCGCAGCTGGTGCGCACCATGCGCGCCAACGGCGCCTATACCGCGCTGGTTTCGGGCGGCTTCACCCTCTTCACCGGCCCCATCGCCGCCGCCATCGGCTTTGACGAGAACCGCGCCAACACGCTGATCGTCGACAACGGCACATTCACGGGCCGCGTCACCAAGCCGATTCTGGGCCGCGAAGCCAAGTTCGAAAGCCTCGTGGAACTGCGCGCCCGCCACGGGCTGGTGCGCGAGGAGACCATGGCGGTGGGCGACGGCGCCAATGATCTGTCGATGATTCAGGAAGCGGGCCTCGGCGTCGCCTTCCACGCCAAGCCAGCCGTCGCTGCGGCGGCGGGGGCGCGCATCGACCATGGGGATTTGACCGCGCTGCTTTATGCGCAGGGCTATCGGCGGGATCAGTTCGTGGGGTGAGGGGCTGGAGCGGCATCCGATCATGGTGTGCCGAACCCGGGAGGGGCGACGTCCCGTCGCCCTGGTTGCCCACGAATGGTAGGGCTGCCGCGCATCGTCATGGGGACGACGAGGACGTCGCCCCTCCCGTGTTTGATCGGATACCGCTTTAAGGGACCGCCACCCGCCCCTTCACGGCGTTCGCCCAGGCGTCGAATTCGATTCCCCCATCCGGGCCCGCTGGCATGGTGGCGCGCAAGTGCTCGCGCAGCCGCGCGCGCGTCTCTGGCTGTAGCGCCGCGACAGCCTTGCCCGAAGGGCCGACCTGACCGTTGGCGTTCCAGAAGGCGTCGAAACTCTCGTGGCGCACGCGGATGCGGATGACGCGGCTGTCCACCGCCGCGAGCCCGGCCGCCAGCCATAGATCCTTCAGGACGTTGAGGCGGGAAACATCCGCCGCATAGGATTGGGCCCACTGGATCCCCAGCTCCTTTGCGCCCACGCTGAGGGGATGGGTAGGCACGCCGCCAGCCGTGAAATCCCACATATAGGCGCCAACCCATCCCCCGGGGCGCACCACCCGCGCCATCTCCGCGACCGCGCCCGCAGGGTCTGGCACGAACGAGATCACCAGCGCCATCATCGCGGCGTCGAAAGCCCCGTCCGCGAAAGGGAGCGCCTGCGCGTCGCCCGTCAGATAATCGGCCATTTTCCCGGCTTCGCGGCGGCGGGCGTGGTCGATCTGCTCTTGCGAGGGATCGAGCCCGCTCACCGCGCACGGAGCGCAGCGGGCGATGATCTCCTCGGTGAAGGCGCCATTGCCGCAACCGACGTCCAGCCAGCGCTGCCCCGGCGGGATCGCCATCCAGTCGAGGAACTGCTGTCCGACCACGCGGCTCCAACGTCCGATGGAGCGCTCATAGGCTTCGCCATCGGAAAACATCGACCCACCTTGCGACATGAAACAGCTCCGCAATAAAAAACCCGCCCCGCTCAAGGCGGGACGGGTCAAGCTTATTCATTGTAAAGCTTCAGTTCAAGGAAAGCGGCACGAAGCGCTTGTCGTCCTGGGGCGAGGCCACGAAGAGCAACGCCGATTTGCGGCCCTGATCCTTCAGCTCCTTGAGCTTGCGGGCCACATCCTCGGGCTTGGAAACCGCATCCTGATTGATCTCCAGAATCCGGTCGCCAGCCGAAATGCGCTTTTCAGCCGCCTGGGAATCCGGATCGACGCTCGTCACCAACACGCCTTCGGCGCCGTCCTTGAGGCTGAACTTCTTGCGCGACTCCGCGCTCAGGGCGCCAAATTCCATGCCCAGCGCCTTTTGCACGGGGCTCACGCTCGGGGCCACGCCCTTGTCGCCCTTGCCTGCGTCCAGCGACGCCTGCTTCTCGCCATCCTCCAGACGGCCAAGGGTGACCTTCAGCTCCTGCTCCTTGCCGCCGCGCACGACGACGACCGCCACTTCGCGGCCGACCGGGGTGGCGGCAACGATTTTTGGCAGCTCGCGCGAGTCTTTCACGTCCTTGCCGTCGAACTTGACGATCACATCGCCCGACTTGAGGCCCGCCGGCTTGCCGGGGCCCTTTTCATCGACGCCCGCCACAAGAGCGCCGCGCGCCTTGCCCAGACCAAGGCTCTCCGCAATGGTCTCATCCACATTCTGGATGCGCACGCCGAGCCAGCCGCGCCGGGTCTCGCCGAATTTCTGCAATTGCTCGATCACCGGCGCCACCGTCGCCGAAGGGGTGGCGAAGCCGATGCCCACCGAGCCGCCCGAAGGAGACAGGATCGCGGTGTTCACGCCGATCACCTCGCCCGCCATGTTGAACAGCGGGCCGCCGGAATTGCCCTTGTTGATGGAGGCGTCGGTCTGGATGTAGTTGTCGTAGGGGCCGCTGTCGATGTTGCGGTTGCGGGCCGAGACGATGCCCGCCGTCACCGTGCCGCCAAGGCCGAAGGGATTGCCGACCGCCATCACCCAATCGCCCACGCGCATCTTCTCGCTATCGCCGAATTTGACCGACTTCAGGGGCTTGTCCGGCTTCACGCGCAGCACCGCGATATCGACCTTGGTGTCCTTGCCCAGCACCTCGGCCTTCAGCCGCTGCCCATCGGTGAAGATGACCGTCACCTCGTTGGCGTCGGCGATGACATGGTTGTTGGTGATGATGATGCCCGAAGGATCAATCACGAAGCCGGACCCCAGCGAGCTGGAACGGCGCTGACGCGGCGCGTTGTCCCCACCCTGCGGACCGCCCTGGGGGCCCTGGCCGCGGCGGCGGAAGAATTCCTCGAAAAGATCGTCAAAAGGCGTGCCCTGGGGCAGATTGGGAACGCCCGCGTGCTTGTCGTCCACCGTCTGTGAGGCCGAAATGTTCACCACGGCGTCGCTGACGGCGTCGGCCAGATCGGCGAGCGAATCGGGGCCTTTCGCGAAAGCTGGCGAGCTCGCCGCGGGGGCGAGGGCCGGCATGGCGGCGAGGCCAAGGAGAAGAGCGAGCGCGAAGCGGCGCAAACGCGAGGCTGGCAGGCTTGGGGCGAGCAAGCTTGGAGCGGCGCGCGAAACGGTGACGATAACGGGGTCGAGACCCATGAAATGCTCTCCTGGTGAACGCGCCGGGAGGCGCCCCCGACGGCGGACAATTGAAACAAAATCGGGCGGAAACGGGGCTCATGCGTCCGATTGCGCGATTATTTTATCGCGCAATCGAATGACAGGGAGCTTAAGGCGCCTTGGCGGCGGCTTCCGCCTGCGGCCCTGAATTTCCGAAGAAGCGGAAAAACTGGGACGTGGGGCTCAGGATGAGCCGGGTGTCGCTGGACTTCAAACCAGCCTCATAGGCCTGCATGCTCCGCCAGAAGGCGAAAAAGTCAGGATCTTTTCCGTAGGCGGCCGCGAAAATGCCGTTTCGCTCCGCCTCGCCCTCGCCGCGCAGCTGATCGGCCTGCTGCTGCGCCTGGGCGCGCAGCACGACGACGTCGCGGTCGGCCCGGGAGGTGATGCGCTGCGCCTGTTCGGACCCCTGCGCCCGGAACTCGGCCGCTTCACGCGCACGCTCGGTCTGCATGCGGCTGAAGACCTTTTCCGAAATCTGCCTTGGCAGATCCGCGCGGCGAATGCGCACGTCCTTGATGGTGACGCCGAACTTGCTCGCTTCCTGCTCCACCTGTTCGCGAATGCGAACCATGAGCTGCGCGCGCTGGTCACGCACGATCTGCGGCATGTTGGCTTCGCCGAGCACCCGGCGAACGGCCGAGTTCAGGACGTTGGCGAGCTGGCCATCGGCCCGCAACGTGGTGCCCACCGACTGATAGAAGCGCAACGGATCGACGATCTTGTAGCGCAGGAAAGCGTCCACCTCGATGCGGTTGTTGTCGCTGGCCAGCACCTCCTGCTTGGAGGTTTCCAGATCGAGGATCCGATTGTCCAGATAGACCACGGTCTCGATGAAGGGCGCCTTGAAGTGCAGGCCCGGCTCGGTGATGAGGCCGCGCCCGGTAATCGGCTCGCCAAAGCGCAGCACGAGCGCTTGCTCGGTTTGCCGCACGATGAAGGTCGAACTTCCAAGCCCGATCAAGGCGAGCAGAAGGACGACGAGGGTGGTGAAGATGGTGAAGGGAGAGTTCATCGCGCGCCCCCCTGCTGGCTCGAGGGACGGCCCGCGCCCGGACTCTGGGGCGCCTCAAGCGCGCCCAGCGGCAGATAGGGCACGACGCCCTGCGCCGACGGGTTCTGATCGACGATCACTTTGTTCATGCCCCCGAACACCCGTTCCATGGTCTCGAGATAAATGCGCTCGCGGGTGATGGCGGGCGCTTTCTTATATTGATCAAGCACTTGGTCAAAGCGCGCCGCCTGACCTCGCGCTTCGGCCACCGTCTGCTCACGATAGGCCTGAGCTTCTTGCGAAATGCGGGCCGCAGCGCCGCGCGCCTCGGGCACCACGCGATTGGCGTAGGCCTCGGCCTCGTTGCGCAAACGGTCCTGATCCTGCTGCGCCGCCGTCACGTCGCGGAAGGCTGCGATGACCTGTTCTGGCGGATCGACGGACTGCAACTGCACCTGAATGATCTTGGCCCCCAGGTCATAATCATCCAGCACCTTTTGCATCAGCTCCTGAACGGCGGGTTCGATCACCTTGCGCTCGGCGGTCAGGATGCGCTGGATCTGGCTGCGACCGACGACCTCGCGCATGGCGCTTTCAGCGACCGCCTTGATGGTCACTTCGGGACGCCGCACGTTGAAGGCGAAATTCTCCGGCTTCAAAGGATCAATCTGCCAGATCACCACGAATTTCACATCCGCGATATTCTCGTCGCCCGTCAGCATCAGGCTTTCCTCGGGCACGTCGCTGGTGCCCTGATTGCCGCTCATCGGATCAACCCGATAGTTGAAGCCGATGCTGATGGTGTTGCGGTCTTCCACCCGCAGCTTCTGAACCGAGCCGACCGGATAGGGCCAATTGTAATGCAGGCCCGCGCCCGTCTTGCTCACATAGCGCCCGAACAGCATGTTGAGGCCAGCCTCGTTGGGCTGCACCGTGTAGAAGCCGCTGAGCCCCCAGACGCCGATGGCGAGCAGAGCAGCGAGGGCGACGCCCTTGCCGCCAAACCCGCCGGGCAGGACCTGACGCAGCTTGTCCTGACCGCGCCGCAGGATTTCTTCCAGATCAGGCGGCCGCTGGCCTCCCGCAGGGCCCTGCCCCCAAGGCCCCTGATTCGGGGGCTTGCCCCAGGGTCCGCCACCACCGCCGCCGCCTTGATTGCTCCAGGGCATCAGGTTCCTCGCCTCGGATGAATTTCCAATGTGGAAGTAAACATGGACCCGGCCATTTTCAATTGGCGGACCCTTGACCAATTACGCGCGTACAAAGTCCACGAAGCTGAACCTGGCCTCGTCGCCAGGCCCCGGATCATGAACCGCCCTCGCCGTCTCGCGCCAGCGAACCGGATCGATGGCGGGGAAAAAAGCGTCGCCCTCCGGCGCCAGATCGACCTGCGTGATATGGAGCGCAGCGCATTGATCGAGAAGGAGCCCATAGAGCTCGCCCCCGCCAGCGACCATGATTTCCGGGGCGTTCAGCCGTTCCGCCAGCTCCTGCCCCAGCGCGATGGCGGCGTCCGGATCATGGACCACATGGGCGCCCTGCGCCGCAAATGCGGGATCGCGGGTGACCACGATGGTCTCGCGGCCCGGCAAAGGGCGCCCGATGGAATCCCAGGTCCGTCGTCCCATGATCATCGGCTTGCCCATCGTGATCGCGCGAAAGTGAAGCATGTCGCTGCGCAATTTCCAGAGCAGCCGATTGTTCCCGCCAATGACTCCATTGCGCGCCACCGCCGCGACGATAGCGAGAGGAACCCCCATCAGACCGCCACCGGGGCCTTGATCGCGGGCCAGGGATCATAGCCCTCGATCACGATGTCCTCGTAGGAATAATCGAACAGAGACCCCACCGCCGGGTTGAGGTGCAGGCGCGGCAGCGGGCGCAAGGCGCGGGACAGCTGCTCTTGAGCCTGATCGAGGTGGTTCAGATAAAGATGGGCGTCGCCGAAAGAATGGACGAAATCGCCCGGCTGGAGGCCTGCGGCCTGCGCCATCATGACGGTCAGCAAGGCGTAGCTGGCGATATTGAAGGGAACGCCCAGAAAGATGTCCGCCGAGCGCTGGTAGAGCTGGCAGGAGAGCCGCCCCTCAGCCACATAGAATTGAAAGAGGCAGTGGCAAGGCGCCAGCTTCATGCGGGGCAGATCGGCGACGTTCCAGGCGGAGACCACGAGGCGGCGCGAATCGGGATTGCGCCTGATCTCATCCAGAACCCACTTGATCTGATCATGGGTCTGCCCGTCCGCCCCCTCCCAGGAACGCCATTGCTTGCCATAGACCGGGCCAAGGTCGCCCTTTTCATCCGCCCATTCGTCCCAGATGGAGACCCCGTTTTCCTTCAGCCAGGCGATGTTGGTGTCGCCCTTCAGGAACCACAACAGCTCGTTGACGATGGATTTCAGATGCAGCCGCTTGGTGGTGACCAGCGGAAAGCCTTTCGAGAGATCGAAACGCATCTGATGGCCGAAGACCGAGATGGTCCCCGTGCCGGTGCGGTCTGATTTGCGCACGCCCTCATCAAGGACGCGGCGCAGAAGGTCGTGATAGGCCTGCATGTGGGTTCCCTGTCAGGCGCGCACCTTACTCGATCAGGCCCCGCGCTCAAACCTTCCATACGAAGCTGATGGTCAATCCGAAGAAATTGTAAAGCATATGAAAAAGGGTCGAGGCCCTTGCGCTGCCGGTGCGCTCGCGCACATAGCCAAGCACAAGTCCCATGGGCAAAATGGCCAGCGCATAAAGGTGGGTGGATTCCCAATGGGCTACGGCGAAAAGAATCGCCGTCGTCCAGAGCGCCGCCCCAAAACCGAAGCGCCAGCGGAGGGCGGTATAGAGCCAGCCGCGAAACAACAGCTCCTCCGCCAGCGGAGCCAGAACCACGATCATCAAGAACGCGATCGCCAGCCCGGACGACGAATCGGGAATGGAGACCCAATCTTTGGCGGGGGGATAAACGTAGGCGACGACAAGGCTCGCACCGAGCTGGTAGAGAATGGACGCCAGCAAGAGCCCCCAATAGATCAAGTCCGGCGTGAATTGCGTCCAGCCCAGAAGCTGCCGCCACGCGCTCCCCGCGCGCAGCCGCGCCATGGCCCAGACCCCGAGAATGACGGCCAGATAAACGGCGCAGCCCGCAGCCAGAGCGAAGGCTTCCATATCCGCCCGCCGTCCATTCTGGAGGGCGCCCAGCCCCGTCTGAATGGCGTCACGCAAATGCGGCCATCCAAAAAGCAGGGATTCGCCCAGGACAACTAACCCCAAGCTCGCGCCCAGCGCGGCGGAGGCCATCAAGGCGATCATCCCCAGACTGAGGATGAGGCCCAGGGGACCAAAGGGACGGGGCTCGGCAGGGACGTTCTCAAGAGTGATGTGGTCCATGACCGCTTTTCCAGACCCCGACCAACCGGAGCCCAGTGAAGATGGCGCACCAGCGGCGCCCGCACAAGAGCTTCACATTGCGGAGCGGGCTTTTGACGGGCGCTCAATCGCTTGAGCGCGCTTGCGGATGGATGGGCGACTCCGCCTGTGCTACGCAGCCGCGACGACGCGCCCCTTATCCACCGGAGATTCCCTTGCGCCTGAAAAAGCTCGCTCTCGGCCTCGCCCTGTTGCCGCTCACCACGGCCCTCGCCAGCGCGCAAAGCGTCGAACAATTCTACACGGGCAAAACGATCAACTTCATCGTGGGCGCGGGCGCGGGCGGCAGCTATGACATTTATGCGCGCACGCTGGCGGGCCATCTTGGCAAGCATATTCCCGGCAAGCCGGTCATAGTGGTGAAGCTGGCGGGCGGAGTCGGTGGCGGGGTCTCGACCTCGGTGCAGATGGAGCATACTGCGCCCAAGGATGGCCTGACCATCGGCATGACCCAGCAGACTAACGTCACCAGCCAGCTGACCGAGGCCAATGTCGCGGGCAAATACGACATTTCGAAATGGCGCTGGCTCGGCAACATGGCGCCCCTGCGCAATTTCGCGGGCGTCTGGCACACCGCCCCGGCGCAGACCCTTGAAGAGGCGACCAAGACCGAAGTCATCATGGGCGCCACCGGGCGCAACTCGCCGACCTTCACCGTGCCGCAGGCGCTGAATGAAATTCTTGGCGCGAAATTCAAATTCGTGCTCGGCTACAACGGCGCCGCCGATCTCAACCTGGCCATGGAACGCGGGGAAATTCAGGGACGCGGCGCCTCATGGGTCAGCGTCGTGACCCAGGCCCCGCAATATATCCGCGAGAAGAAGCTGAAAGCTCTGGTGGTCGACGGTCTGACCCGCGACCCGCTGCTGCCGGAGGTTCCCACCTTGCTGGAACTCGCCCGCAACGACGAGCAGAAGGCCGCGCTGCTGATGATCTGCGGCTCCTCCGAATTCGCCCGCGCCGTCTTCCTGCCGCCGGGCGTACCGCAGGAGCGGGTGGACGCGCTGCGCAAGGCTTTTGATGAGACGATGAAGGATCCGGAGTTTCTGGCCGAAGCCGAAAAGGCGCAGATCCCGATAGAGCCGAACGGTGGCGAGAATCTCGACGCCATCGCCAAACAGATCGTGGCGACTCCCGTCAGCGCTGTAACGCTCGCCCGGAAGCTGCTCGGCAGCGAATGAGCCCGGCAGGATGGCGACGTCACGCCATCCTCAACCGCTCCATCAAGGCTTGTAAACCAGCGCCGCCTTCGCCTTGTCCACGATTTCCTGCGGCGTGGCGTAGAGTTTCGCGATCAACGCCTGCAACTCTTCGCCCGCGATGGGGGCGATGTCGAGGTTGATGCGCTTGGCCTCCGCGATCAGTTCAGGATCGGTCATCGTCTCCATGAAGGCCTTCCGCAGCGCGTCCACCCGCTCCGGCGGCACGCCCGGGGCGACCACATAGGGGCGCCCGAACGTCGTCTGGCTGTAGACGAGATCGAGGATCTGCTTCTGCTGCGGCGTTTTGGCGAAGTCTTTCGCGAGCCGCACGCCCATGCGGTCCAGTTCCGGATAGCCGACATTGGATTCCTGCAACAGCGGCTTCACCAGCTTGTCCCGGAACCAGGCCGGA
Source organism: uncultured Hyphomicrobiales bacterium (assembly GCA_903902915.1). Taxonomy (GTDB): domain Bacteria; phylum Pseudomonadota; class Alphaproteobacteria; order Rhizobiales; family Beijerinckiaceae; genus Terripilifer. The sequence goes on from CAIUWR010000045.1 coordinate 15,104, forward strand.
TAGGTCGCCACCACGCTCGACCAGGTCTGGCCGCAGCCGCCCTGCACCTCGCCCTTTTCAATCGCCAGATTGATTTCGCGGGTGCCGGGATAACCCGCCACGATCTTGAACTTCACCCCGAGCAAGTTCTTCAATAACGAGGGAAAATCGCGCGTCGAAGCGCCTTCCGCGCTCGCGCCTATGACGATCTCCTTGTCGAACAGGTCAGCGAGCGAGTTCACCCCCGCGTCCGTTCGAACGAGGCAGACATAGGCGTCGCTATTGGCGTTGCCGATATAATTGAACTTCGCGGTGTCATGGGTGCTGCGTTTGGCCTCGCCAAAAAGCGGATCGACCACAGCCCCCATGAAAATCGCGCCCATGACCGAGCCGTCCTTCGGGGCGACATTGTAGACATAGGCGGCTGCGACATTGGAGGCTGCGCCCGGCATGTTCTGGACGATGACCGCAGGATTGCCGGGAATATGCCGCCCCATGAAGCGTGCGATCAGGCGCCCGTAAAGATCATAGCCCCCACCCGGCGAGGAGCCGACGATCAGGGTTACAGTTCGGCCCCGATAAAAAGCGGCCACGGCGTCCTGGGACTGCGCTTGCGCCGCCCCCATCGCCACCGCGCCCGCCAGCACGGCCGCAGCCAAATGTCGCAGGCTCGCCAAACCCTTCATGCCGTCCTCCCCCATGTCGCCAGCATTTTGCGGGGATTGAGGCCAAAGGCAAGCGCCGGGCGCCACGGGGAATTTTTCCCCCCTTGGCGCTCGGCCTCCTGTTCCTCTACATTGCGGTTGGGCGCCGCGCCAAAAGCGGCCGCAAATATCAGGGGAGCAGACGATGGCCATCACCGTGAAACCGCTCGACGCGCCGCTCGGGGCGCAAATCGTCGGCCTCGATGCGCGCAACATCACGCCGCAAGATTCGCAGACCATTTTCGACGCTTTCCTGAAGCACCACATTCTCGTGCTGCACGACCAGCATCTGAGCGACGCCGAACTGGTGGAGTTCGGCAAATGTTTCGGCCCCATCGAGAAGTCACGCGTCGTCTCGCCCCTTTCGGGCCGGGACGACATCATGGTGATCTCCAACATCCGCGAGGACGGCAAGCCGCTGGGGCAATTGCCCGATGGGGAAATGTCCTTCCACTTCGACCGCATCCACCAGAAGCAGCCCTGCCGCGCCGCCGCCCTCATGGCTCTGGAAATTCCGAAGGAAGGCGGCGACACACTGTTCTCCAACATGGTGCTCGCCTATGCGACCCTGCCGGAGGAGACCAAGCGCAAGATCGCGGGCAAGACGGCGCTGAACACCTTCACCTATGGCGCGACCTCCGCCGACAAGCGCGAGGGCGCCGGCCCGCAATGCGTGCATCCGGTGGCGCGCACCATTCCGCAGACCGGCGAGAAGTCGCTCTATGTCTGCCGCCTGATGACCGACCATATCGAGGGCATGGACCCGGCCGAGAGCCGCAAGCTGATCGACGAGCTTTGCGACCATGCGGAAGATCCGCGCTTCGTCTACGCCCATCAGTGGAAAGTGGGCGACATCGTCGTCTGGGACAATCGCGCCACCATGCACGCCCGCACGGATTTCTCCGAGACCGAGCGCCGCCTCATGAAGCGCGTCACCATCGGCGACGATCAGCCGCCCATCGCTTGAGACATCGAAGGATCGCTTTGGCTCGGCTGGATATTCAGGACGATCCGGTTAAAGTGACGCCAACAATGGAACCGGAGGACACATGAAAGTCGGACTTTTCGATCATGTCGAGCAGACAGGCGACCGTTCGCTCGCCACGATCTTTGACGAGCGCCTGCGCTTCGCCCAACTCGCCGACGAGGCAGGCTTCTATTGCCTGCATGTGGCCGAGCATCACTGCACGCCACTCAACATGGTTCCGGTGCCGGGCGTCTATCTGGGCGCCGTGGCGCGGCTCACCAAACGCCTGCGCTTCGGGCCTTTGTGCTATCTGCTGCCGCTCTATTCGCCGCTGCGCCTCATCGAGGAGATCGCCATGCTCGATCACCTCTCGCGCGGGCGCATGGAAATTGGCGTGGGCCGGGGCGTGTCGCCTTTCGAGCTGAACTACCACAAGGTCGATCACGCCGATTCCCGCAACATCTTCTTCGACGCCTATGAGTGTCTGGTGAAGGGCCTCACCAGCGAGAAGCTGACCCACGACGGCCCCTATTACAAATATACGGACGTGCCCATGGCGCTGCGCCCCTTGCAGCGGCCCTATCCGGCCTTCTGGTATGGCTCCTCGAATGAAATCGGCGCGACCTGGGCGGGCGAACAGGGCATGCATTTCACCGCCAATGGCGGCACGGCGCAGGCGAAGGTCAACATCTCCGCTTACAGGGCGGCGCTGGAGAAGCGCGGCGGCGTGGCGCAGCCCAAGGCTGAATTCAAGGGAGGCGCGGCCATCGGCCAGCTTCGCCATATCCTGGTGGCGGATACGGACGAAGAGGCGCGCCGCATCATGAAGCCCGCCTTCGAACATCACCTGGCGAGCCTCAACTATATCCGCAACCTGAACGGCTCGACCGAATTCACCGCGCGCCTCAACGTCCACCGCGGCGTCGACTTCGAGAGCTGCGAGCTCAATGGCATGGTGATCGCAGGTTCGCCCGCCACCGTCATCGCGAAGCTGACGGAGCAGGTGGGCGAGCTGGGGACCAACTATCTTCTCGCCTATATGATGTTCGGCAATCTGTCCTTCGACGATGGCCTGCGGTCCATGCAGCTTTTCTCGACCGAGGTCATGCCGAAAATCGCGCACCTTTGAGCCAAAAAGGGCGATTTCCCACCGGAAATCGCCCCTTGAGTGAAAAAGCGGCCCTCGTTGCGCCGGGGCCACTTTCAAAGGGGCGCGCACCCGCCTATATTGGGGTCTCCTCCGCAAGGAGGATATGGCGATAAACAGCTATCGAAATAAGCCTTTCGGACCCGGGGGCGGTACCCGGCGCCTCCACCCAAGCCCGTCAAGGCGGGCTCCGGGGGGGCGAAATAGGTTCGACGGGGGGTGTAAAGGGTGCGCTTTTGCCCGGCATGATACCACCGTTATCGGGTCAAACTTGTAGTTGCCAATGACAACTATGCTCCGGTGGCCGTCGCAGCGTAAGCTGTGCCAGTACCGAAATCAAAGTCCTAAAGGGTAGCACTTTTAGGCGGGGCCCGGAGGCGCCTGGCAACAGAAGCCTCCACTTTCTCTTGTCTGAGGCCACCCCCGCGCATGCCAACCGACCTCTTCCGCTACGATCTTCTTGTTCAGGAAGCGCTGCGGAGCGTCGTTCGCAAGGTTCTCGGCGACGCCGCGCGCGACGGACTTCCCGGCGAGCATCATTTCTTCATCACCTTCCGCACGGACGCCCCCGGCGTGGGCATCTCGCCCCGCACCAAAGAGCGCTTCCCCGAAGAGATCACCATCATTCTCCAGCATCAGTTCTGGGATCTTGTGGTCACCGATTTCGGCTTCGAGGTCGGCCTTTCCTTCTCGAATGTGCCGGAGCGGTTGAGCGTGCCGTGGGAAGCGGTCAGCGGCTTCTTCGACCCCTCCGTCGAGTTTGGCCTGAAATTCGAGCTTCAGGACATCGAGCCCGAAGAGGGCGCCAACGACACCGAACCGACGCCCCGGCCAAAATTGGCGCCTGTGGCGGCGGCGCCCAAGCCCCTGCCCCGTTCTGACAAGTCGCCGCGCGGCGCCGCCTCCGAACCAACCGAAGTCGCCCCCGTCGCCAAACCAAAGGCTGCGGTGGACGCCAAGGCGGAGAAGGCGGCCGCCAAACAGCCTGAAAAGACCGGGGAAACCAGCGATCCCAAGGTCATTTCGTTCGACGCTTTCCGCAAAAAGACCTGATGCGCCCTACCCCACTGGCGTAAACGCATCGAACGGTTCTATGCTGCGCCGTCAGTCAAGTGCGTGGGAGATCCGGGCATGGGCGAGATCGTCAATTTGCGCCAATTCCGCAAAGCCAAAGAGCGCAAGGAAGAAGAACGAAAAGCCGACGCCAACCGGCTTTCGTTCGGGCGGACGAAAACAGAGCGCGAGACGACAAAAGCCGAGCGCGAGCGCGATGAGCAGCGACTGGACGGCCACCGGCTCGATGGTGCGGACCCCACCAGGAATGACTGACGACCTTGCGCCCGCGTCCGCAACGCGGATGGCGAAACATTCGCTGGTGATCGCTGGCCACCGCACGTCCATTTCCCTCGAGGACGCTTTCTGGATCGGCCTGAAACGCATCGCCGATGGCCAGAACCGCGCGATCGCCAGCCTGGTGGCCGAAATCGACGCGACACGCGGCGAAGCCAATTTATCCTCCGCTATTCGGGTCTTCGTGCTGGAGCGCCAGGGCGCGGGTCACTGACGGCCGGCGCCCTGGGGCGGTGGCGTGTCCAGACCCGGAGGCCGCCGAAGCGGCTCGCGCGTGAGCTTTTCGGGTGGAAGCGATTCGATCAGCCGGCCGATATCGCCCTTTTCCCGCTCCTGCCGCTCCCGCTCCAACCTCGCCTGCTCGAGCAGGAAAGCAGCCACCTCCTGCTCCCGAAGGTGGAGGAAATCGAGGCCTCGCTTGCGGCGGGCGAAAAAGGCGCGCTCGCGCAGGTCCGCCTCGAGAGCCTCGATCCGCGCGCTTTCACGGGCGATGGCGCGCACCGCCAGACCATTGATGAAAGGCCCGGCGTCGAGACCGCGCTGCGGCGCGCCGAGCGGGCCGCGCCAGACGACCGCCACCTGCGGCGGGGGCTCGCTCCAGTCTTTTGGCAGCTCGCCCGTGGGGAGCCGGACCATGGCCTCCAGCGCCATGCGGCGCAAATCCAGAGAGGCGCTGACGTCGGGAGCGGAAAACCGCACGACGCCCCCCGCGATCCGCGCCTCCAGATCGCGTGTGGCGATGGCGAGCGGCGCCTTGTCGAGTTCGCGGCGCAAAGCGCTCATGAAGTCGCTCTCGGAGATGGCGATCTTGTCCGCCTCCGCCTGAGCGATCACCCGGCCGGGCCCGCCCTGATCCGCATGAGGGATCGTCACGGAGCGCAGTTGCAAGGCGCCGACCCCCGCCAGACTGGCCACCAGCGCCGCCGGACTGTCGCCTGTGGCGGTGAAGTCCATACGCCCGTCCCACGCGCCCTGCGCCCAGGTTCCTGGAATCGGCGAACCGCTCACCGCGCCCGCCCCCGACAGATAGACCAAGGCGCCGTCGCGCCGAAGCGCGGCCCGTCCCTCGATTCGGCCCGGCCCCATTGCAGCGCTCATGTCTGAAAACGCCGTGACGCCGGGCGAAAGCGTCACCCGCAGGCTGGCCTGCGTCGCCGCAAAGCCATCCAGAATCAGGGCCTGCGCGGCCTTGATCCGCACATCAACCGCCGGCAATTCCGCCAGCCCCGGCCCGAAGCGCCCTTCAGCCCAGATGACGCCCCCGCGCAAGGGAACGGGCGCGCCGACCAGCAAGGTGGCGATGGCGGGCAAATTGACCCTGTCGAAATCCAGCGCGCCGGAGGCTTTCGGCCCCTCTGGCCCCAATTGCGTAGCGACCTCGCCACTCAGATTGACCCCCGCGACGGACCCCGAAAGCCCCGTGAAGGCGAGCCGCCCTGCATTGAGGCCGAGCGTGGCGCCCACCTGAATGGGCAGGGCCAAGGTGACGTCCGGCGGGCCATAGCCAATCAGACGAAGGAAAGGCGCCGCATCCGTCGATTTGAGCCGGAATCCGCCCTCGGCCTGCGGCTCGCCGAGCGACCCGGAGACCTTGCCCTGAAATCCCAGATCCAGCCCAGCCAGCTGCCCGGAAGCGTTTATGTTATAACCAACGCCCGGTGCGCCAGCGACACTGGCCGTCAGCATGGCCCCGCCCGCTCCGGTGATCGGCAGAGCCTCCGCCCCAAGCTGGCGGATCAGCATATAGGCGTCGCGCGATTCCGCCGAAATCTGCCCTGAAAGCTGACCCTGGACGCCTTCAGGCTTCAGCGACGCCCGCCAGCGGGAGCCGCGCGCGCTGGCGTCGAACGCCAGGCTGGCGAGCCGCAAGGGTTCTGCAGGCGCGGAGCGATGCGCTCTGAGGTTCATCGTCATTTGCATGGGCGAAAGCGCCACGGCGCGGGCGGCGAAGCCATCCGCCAGCGCCCCCGGAGCGATCTTGCGCGCGAAAGCGGCGAGATCGACGAGGCGCTCCGCCCCGACCCGAACGTCAAGGGCGCCGTCCGTCTCGCCCACGTCGCCCGAGGCGGAGACGTCCGCTCCGCCAAGGCCGGAGATCGTGAGGGTCACCAGATGCAGGCCCGCCCCATCCTGCGCGAGCTTCAGCCGGATGCGTCCGGCGTCAATGACCCCTTCGCCAAATCGCGCGACGCGAATCGCGCGCGCGTCGAGGGAAAGCGCGATGTCGGCCTGCGCCAACGCGGCCCCGACGCCAGACAGATCCGGCATGCCGTCGAGGTCCAGCGCGTCAGAGGACAGATCCGCGAAGAAACGCGCGCGCTCGCCGCCAATGGGGCGCGTGAACGCTGCTGTCCCGGTGAAAATGGAGCGATCCGCCTTGAGGCGCAGCGCGCGCGCGGCGAAGCCCGCAGCCGACCATTCCATGGCGCCCGCCACTTCAAGGCTGCGGACGGGCGCCCCATGCAAGGCGGCGGCGACCGGCGGGAGGGTGGGCGCAAGCCAGTCGCCGAGCCGCGCCAGATCGCGCGCATCAACGCTCACCTCACCCCTGAACGCCGCAGCCGACCCGGTCTCGATCTGACCGTTGAGCGCAATTTGCGCGCGCCCCGGTCCGGCGCCGGATGCGCGAAGCTGCATGGGCGCTCCTGGCGCCAGATGCGCGTCGAGTGAAAGGTCTGTGACGGTTTCCCCGCCCAGATAGGTCGCGGGCGAGGTCAAGGCGATGTGCAGGGGCATCGACATGGCCCCGGCCGCCGCCGGATCCGCCAGCAGGCGACGCAGGACGGGTTCGAGCGCCGGAGCAGACGTCGATTCCGCCAAAGCCTTGTCCAGATCCATCTGGCGGGCGTTCAGCGTGATCTCGCCCTCGGCCCCGGGCCCAAGCACGAATTTCGCCGTTCCGGCCATGGTGAGCGGCGCTTGATCGGCGCCAAGCCGCAGCTCCAAGGGCTCAAGGGCGAGCCTGTAGGCGTCGAGGCTCGCCACCCCGACCGCGCGCCACGGGTAGGCGCGCCCGCTCGACAGGATGACTGGTCCTTCGAAACCAAGGCTTCCGCCGAGCAGCAGCGCGCCGTCCGCATCGACCCGTGGCGAGCCCGCAGCTTCCTCGCTGACGAATTTCAGCCGAAGCCGGTCGCCTTCGCGTGCGCCCGTGCTGAAGCGAAAGCCGACCCGCTCGCCCTCGCGCGCGAAAGAGCCAACGCCCCGAAACGGCCCATTGAGCGAGGCGACCTCAGCCTGAAAATCGAGCGCCGCAACACTCAAGGCGCCATTGACCGGGGCCACCAGGGTCAACGTTCCGCCCTTGACGGAGAGTCGCTCGAACTGAACGTCAGGCAGGGCGCGCGCGAGCGGCAGGGCGGGCAAGCCGCCAGCGTTATCCAGAGCGACGCGCAGATCTGGCTCGTTCACCGCAGCGTCCAGAAAGCGCAGCTCGCCATGGAGCAGCGCCGTCACCGCCAGCTCGAACCGCACGGCGCCCGTGCGCAAGCTGACCGCCCCGCCCTCGCCCAGCGACACGCCGCCCAGCTCCAGACGCGGGGTTGGCAGCAAGGCGAGGCTGATGGCGCCACGGGTGGCCACTGGCGCGCCCAAAGCCTGCGAGAGTTGCGCTTCGATGAAGGCGCGCCGCGCAGTCCAGTCGACAAACCACGGCCCCACCAGCGCAAGCGTGAGCGCGGCGATGAGGATGGAGGCGAGGATGGTCAGGCTATCGCGCAAAGCAGGGTTCCAAACCGGAGTCGCCTCCAGTCTAGCCTATTTCATGGCGGCATCGTGAAGCACATGTCGGAATCGTCAACTGACTTATGCGCCCAGCGACTGCACGAAACTGTCGAGCACCATCTTGCGGCCAGCCTTGTCGAATTCCACCGTCAGCTTGTTGCCATCCACCGAGGCCACCGTGCCATTGCCGAATTTGATGTGGAACACCCGCGCCCCCGCCACGAAATCCGATGCGCTGCTCGATTTGGCGACCAGATCGCCCTCGATCAGGGCTGGCGCCTTGCGCCCGCTCCAGGCCTCCGAGCCCTTGGGCTTGGCCGCCGCCCCGCCCTGCTCGTTTCGACGCTGCTGCGCGCGCTGCCAGCCCGGCGTCGAATAGGTGGAGGCATAGGTGTCCTGATTGGCGAAACGGGACTGGGCGTAGCCGCCGTAGCTCGTGCCGGTCGCAGCCTCCACCACCTCCACATGGTCGGCGGGGAGTTCGTCGAGAAAGCGCGAGGGAATCGTGGTCTGCCACAGGCCATGGATGCGCCGGTTGGTGGCGAAATAGATCTTCGCCCGCCGCTTGGCGCGCGTCACGCCCACATAGGCGAGGCGGCGCTCTTCTTCGAGGCCCGCCCGGCCGCTCTCGTCGAGTGAACGCTGATGGGGAAACAGCCCCTCCTCCCAGCCCGGCAGATAGACCGTCTCGAATTCGAGCCCCTTGGCCGCATGCAGCGTCATGATCGACACATGGGCGCCGCCCTCGCGGCTATCCACATCCATCACCAGCGAAATATGTTCGAGGAAGCCGCCCAGATCCGGAAATTCCTCCATGGAGCGCACAAGCTCCTTCAGATTTTCCAGCCGCCCCGCCGCATCCGCCGAGCGATCCTTTTGCCACATGTCCGTATAGCCGGACTCCTCCAGAATGGTTTCGGCCAGTTCGCTATGGCGCATGGTCTCGACCAGCGAGGACCAGCGGGCGAAATCATTGACAAGCGCGCGCAAGGATCCGCGCGCCTTGGGCTTCAACTCCTCGGTCTCGACGATCACCCGCGCCGCCTGCATCAGGGGGATGCGGGCGCTGCGGGCGTAGTTGTGGAGAACCAGCAAGGTCGCATCGCCGAGGCCGCGCTTGGGCGTGTTGAAGATGCGCTCGAAGGCGAGATCGTCATTCGGCTGGGCGATGCAGCGCATATAGGCGAGGGCGTCGCGAATTTCCGCGCGCTCGTAAAAACGCGGACCGCCGATGACGCGATAGGGCACGCCCAGCGTGATGAAACGCTCTTCGAATTCGCGCATCTGGAACGAGGCGCGCACGAGGATGGCGACCTCGTCGAGATTGGCGCCCTTGCGCTGCAATTGCTCGATATCCTCGCCAATGGAGCGGGCCTCCTCCTCGCTGTCCCAGACGCCGGTGACGGTGGGCATGTCGCCATCTTCGCCATCCGTGAAAAGGGTCTTGCCGAGGCGGCTGCCGTTATGGGCGATGAGATGGGCGGCGGCGGCCAGGATATGGCCGGTGGAGCGATAGTTGCGCTCCAGACGGATCACCTTGGCGCCGGGAAAATCCTTGTCGAAGCGCAGGATATTGTCCACCTCGGCGCCGCGCCAGCCATAGATCGACTGGTCGTCGTCGCCCACGCAACAGACATTGTGCCGCCCCTGCGCCAGCAGGCGCAGCCACAGATATTGAACGGTGTTGGTGTCCTGATACTCATCCACCAGAATATAGCGGAAGCGCTCCTGAAACTGTTTCAGCACATCGGGATGCTCGCGCATCAAGCGCAGGCTCTCCAACAGCAGATCGCCGAAATCCACCGCGTTCAGGGTCTTCAGCCGCGCCTGATACATGGCGTAGAGCTTGCCGCCCTTGCCATTGGCGAAAGCCGCCGCCTCGCCCGCAGGCACGCGGGCGGGATCGAGGCCGCGATTCTTCCAATTGTCGATCTGATGGGCGAGCGCGCGGGCAGGCCAGCGCTTGTCGTCCACGTCTTCGGCCTGCAACACCTGTTTCAACAGGCGGATCTGATCGTCGGTGTCCAGAATGGTGAAGGTGGATTGCAGGCCGACCAGTTCGGCGTGGCGGCGCAGGATCTTGGCGCCGATGGAGTGGAAGGTGCCAAGCCATGGCATGCCCTCGGCCCCCGGCCCCACGAGAGCGCCGATGCGCTCCTTCATCTCGCGCGCGGCCTTGTTGGTGAAAGTGACCGCCAGCAGCTCCTGCGGCCGCGCCCGGCCGGTGGCGATGATATGGGCGATGCGGGTGGTGAGCACCCGGGTCTTGCCGGTGCCCGCCCCCGCCAGCACCAGCACCGGACCATCCATGGCCTCGACCGCTTCGCGCTGTTCGGGGTTGAGCCCTTCGAGATAACGCGGCGCCCCGGCGGCGGAGGCGCGGGCGCGCGCGGCGATGCCACCCTCGCGGGGAGCGGGCGCTACGGCGTAATCGGGCTCATCGGCGCCAGACAGGTCAAAGGGATCGGACAAGGAGAGCGGCTCCGGGCGAGAACAGAATAAGAATCTTCTACGCCGATGCGGGGCTTGTGGCCACCCCCGTCAACCCAGCCCCGATGGTCCCGGCTAAAGTCCCGTCACGAACTTCGCCATGACGACGATCATGGCGACCTGCATAAGGCCATGAAAGCCCACGAGATAGACATAGCTCTTGAGCAACCGCCCGATCCGCTCCCGGTCAGGCTCGGGCTTGCGCAGCTCCATGTAGACGCGCAGATTGGTGGGCAGCAACAGGCCCAGCCCCTGCACGGTCAGGATCGTGATGATGGTCAGCGCCGCCAGCACCCAGCCATATTCTGGCCAGGGCGCGTCCAGAAAGCCCAATTGCTTGGCATGAAACCAGCCCGTCGTGCCGGTGATGATGGCCAGCGTGGGCATGAGGAACAGGGTGCGCGGCACAAGACGCATGGTGACGGCGCGGCGCGCCTCGAAGGGAGCGGAGCGCAGGGCCGGTCCCACGAAAAAGCCCATGAACAGATCAATGCCAGTCCACAACACGCCCGACATGACATGCATGAAGTTCAGCACGAAACGATCGTCGAGCTTGATGACGATGACCATCAGAACCAGCAAGGCGCCATAGCCCACCACATGCCACGGATTGATGGACGGGGCGACATCAGCGGGCGCGGCTTGCGACATGGAATATCCTCCGGCGATGGGCATGATATAAGGACGCTTGAAACGCTGAACGCGGACGGGCGACGCCCATGTATACCGTAACGCCAAATGACGTCATCACCTTCTGGACGCAGGCGGGGCCTGCGCTCTGGTTCGCGGTGGACCGCGATTTTGACGCGCGCCTGCGTTGGACCTTCTTCGGCGCCCATCAGGCCGCCGCGCGCGGGGATCTCGACGACTGGCAGGCGACGCCGGACGGCGCGCTGGCCCTGATCCTGCTGCTCGACCAGTTCCCGCGCAACATCTTCCGCGGCCTCGCCCGCGCTTTTTCCACTGACGCCAACGCGCTGAGCGTGGCCCATCGCGCGATCGAGGCTGGCTTCGACGCCCATTACGAGCCGCCGCTGCGGCGCTTCTTCTATCTACCGATGATGCATGCGGAAGATCTGGCGGAGCAGGATTTCTGCATCGAAAAATGCCGCGCCTGCGGCGATGAGAAAGGCGTCAAATTCGGCCTGATCCATCGGGCGGACATCGCGCGTTTCGGGCGCTTCCCCTATCGCAACGCCGTGTTGGGGCGCGCCAACACCGCCGACGAAGCCGCCTTTTTAAAAGGAGAGTCCATTGCCGGATGAAATGTCGCCGCCCCGTCCCGCCGTCGCGCTGGTGACGCGAGAACTTGGCTCCTATTTCGGCGAGCGCCTCTCGACCAACCAGACCCTGCGCCGCCAGCATGCGCATACCCTCACCTGGGGCGAGAACCAGCCGCCCGACGCGGTGGTCTTCGTCCAGAGCGCGCAAGAGGTCGCGCGGGTGGTCACGCTTTGCACGGAACATGGCGTTCCCGTGATTCCCTATGGAACCGGCACGTCGCTGGAAGGCCATGTGAATGCGCCCTTTGGGGGGATCTGCATCGACCTTGGCCAGATGAACCGCGTGGTCGCCGTCCATGCGGAGGATCTCGATTGCGTGGTGGAGCCTGGCGTCACCCGCAAGGCGTTGAACGATTTTCTGCGCGACACCGGCCTTTTCTTCCCCATTGATCCGGGCGCCGACGCCTCCCTCGGCGGCATGATCTCCACGCGGGCCTCGGGCACCAACGCGGTGCGCTATGGCACGATGAAGGACAATGTTCTGTCACTGGAAGTGGTGACGCCGCAGGGCGAGATCATCCGCACCGCGCGGCGCGCCAAGAAATCTTCCGCTGGCTATGACCTGACGCGGCTCTTTGTCGGCGCGGAGGGAACGCTCGGCGTCATCACGCAGGCGACCTTAAAGCTTCAAGGCATTCCCGAGGCCATCGCGGGCGGCATCTGTCCCTTTCCCAGCGTGGAAGCCGCCTGCAACGCGACCATCCTCACCATTCAATCGGGCATCCCCGTCGCGCGCATCGAATTGCTGGACGCCTTGCAGGTGAAGGCGGTGAATCTCCATTCCAAACTCGGCCTCACTGAGACGCCCATGCTGCTGCTGGAATTCCACGGCACGGAGGCGAGCGTGAAGGAACAATCCGCCCGCTTTGGCGAGATAGCGGGCGAGTTGGGCGGCGGGCCTTTCAGCTGGACGGTGAAGCCCGAGGAGCGTTCGCGCCTCTGGCAGGCGCGTCATGACGCCTATTGGGCCGGTCTGGCGCTGCGCCCCGGCGCCAAGGCGGTCGCCACCGACGTTTGCGTGCCGATTTCGCGGCTCGCCGATTGCGTGACCCAGACGCAGGCCGACATCGAACGCACGGGCCTGATAGCGCCCATCCTCGGCCATGTGGGCGACGGCAATTTCCATGTGACCCTGCTGGTCGACATGGACGACCCCGCCGATATCGCGCGGGTGGAAGGCTTCCTGCACCGGCTCGTGCAGCGCGGCCTCGCCATGGAAGGCACCTGCACCGGGGAGCATGGAATCGGCCAGCTCAAGCGCAAATATATGCGCGAGGAACACGATGCTGGCGCGCTCGCCCTGATGCGCGCCATCAAGACGGCGTTCGACCCGAAGGGGATCATGAATCCGGGGAAAGTGCTGGACTAGTCGCTTCCTCACGAATTTCCATTATTTGCACGAAACGCCCGCAGCTTCTCTCCCCCTTGTGGGGAGAGATTAGAGAGTGGGGGTCGCTCGATATCGGGCGTTAGCGCCTTTCAACCGCGCAAACGACCAGCATGCGCAGACCCCCACCCCGTCTGCTGGCGCAGCCTACCCTCCCCACAGGGGGGAGGGTTATAAACTCCCAAAATCGACGTCTTGAACGAAACGACGGCAACTTGCCTCACCGCTCCTTCGTCACCCGGCACACCGGCGGGCCGGGCGTGCAGGCGATGCCCGGCGTCGAACATTGCATCTCGCCTGCGGCGGGACGCGTGCAGACCTGACAGGCGTTGGTCCATTCGGCGCAGTCCGCGTTCTCACGCCCGAAACCGAAGACAGTCGCGGGCGGCGCTTCGGGCGCAGGGGCAGAGGGGACCGACGTCTCGTCGGCCCAGGCCGGCGCGGCGAGGATGAGGCAGACGGCGAAGAGGCGGCTATTCAGGGACATGACCGAAGACTAGCTCAACCCCGCCCCTCCCGCCAGATCACGCGGCCTTGCGGGGCACCATCCGTTCGCTGCGCAGCGCCTCGCGCTCGCCCGAGGTTCCGCCCTCGTGATATTCGGCGTCCTCGTTCACATCCCAGATGTCATAGAGCGCCTCGCCCGCCAGAATGTTCCGCACGGTGAGCATGGCGGTCATCATGGCGTGATCCTGATTGTTATATTTGTGCATGCCATTGCGGCCCACCAGATGCAGACCCGGATAGCTTTCCGCCAGCTCGCCGCGAATGGCGTCCACATGGGTGCGATAGGCGTCGTCATAAACCGGATAGGCCTTGGCCTGACGCACCACGCAGGCGTCCACCACCTCGTCGGAGCGGATGAGGCCGATATGGTCGATCTCGCGTTTGGCCAAAGCCACCAGTTCTTCATCCGAAGCGGCCCACAGCCCATCGCCCTCGAAGCAGAAATATTCGAGGCCGAGGCAGGTCATGCCTTCCTGCGGCACCAATTCTGGCGACCAGGACCGGAAGTTCTGCACGCGGCCCACCTTCACGGCGGGATCATGGATATAGATCCAGTTGTCCGGGAAGCTCGCCGAGCTCTTGGCGATCAGCGCCACGGTGAGGAAATCGCGATATTTCAGCGCGCGCGCATGGGGGAGCGTCACCGGGCTCGGCCCGAGCGCCGCCATCAGCTGGGTGATGGGCGCCGAGGAGATGACGTGAGGCGCGCAGAAGCTGGCGGCTTCGCCGCTCGCGGTGACCGCATTCACCGTCCACTGGCCCGTCGTCTCGTTGCGCGACAGGCTTTCCAGTCTGTGGCCCATGACGATGACGCCGCCCTGCGCCGTCACCTTGCGGGCGCAGGCCTCCCACAACATGCCCGGACCCTTGCGCGGATAGCGGAAGGATTCGATCAGCGTCTTGATGACCGGCTGGCCCGGACGCGCCGCGCCCTTGCGGCGGAAGGGCCGGATCAGCGAATTGATGACCGCCGAACCAAGGCTCAAGCCCTTGATGCGCTGCGCCGCCCAATCGGCGGAGATGTCGTCGCAAGACATGCCCCAGACCTTTTCCGTATAAGTCTTGAAGAAGATGGAGAAGAGCCGCTCGCCGAACTGGTTGCGCACCCATTCGTGGAAGGTGCGCGGGTTCTTGATCGGCCTCAACTGCGCAAAGCCATAGGAGAGCATGCACAGCGCGCTCTCGAAAATACCGAGATTGCGCAGAGCCTCGAAGCCGTTCAGCGGGTAGGAGTAGAACTTGTCGCCATAGAAGATGCGCGACAGGCGCGGACGGTCGATGAAATCGTCAGGGAGGATTTCGTCCCACAGATCGACAACTTCCTTCGACTTCGAGAAGAAACGATGGCCGCCGATGTCGAACAGATAGTCCTTGTAGCTCACCGTGCGGCTGATGCCGCCCACGAATGTCTCGTCCTGCTCGATGACGAGCACCCGGCGCCCTTCCTTGGTGAGCTGATAGGCGGCGGTGAGACCTGCGGGGCCAGCGCCGATGATGACGGCGTCAAAAATGTCGGACATGAAAAACCTCTAAGGAAAATTGGGCGTCGCCGACTAACGTCAGCGGCCCTGGCTGCTACGAAATGCGATGAGATTTTGCCCTGTGAATGACAGGGCGGCGGTCGCCACGGCGGAAACGACGAGGCAAATCTGGAGATGGGCCCCCGCGTCGAAACGCACGAGGGCGAGGAAAAGGGCGAAGTTGAAGCCCTGCGTGAAAAGCGCCACCGCCACATAGCGCGCGAGCTCCTCAGCGGGCCTGCGCCCGCTCGGCGCGAAGGTGAAGAGCCGGTTGAGGCCCCATGTCACGAAAGTCGCCAAGGCGAGCGACAGGACGCGGGCGGTCTCCACCGAAAGTCCTGCGCTGCACAGGCCCCAGAACACGCCGCTATCCACCGCAAGGCCGACGACGCCAACCGTGAGAAAACGCGCGATTCGCCAGGCTATGGGAGGGAGAGGCAAACGCTGCGCGGTCTGCGCCAGCCACAAGGCGAAGCGTGCGGCCGGAGCGGGGGAGCAAGATGGAGGACAAGAGCTTTGAGTAAGCAGCATCGGCGTCAACTTTTTGAGAGTAACATACTGAATCAAAAATATTATGTTTGCATCGAACACGCAAACTCATTTAACCTGATAAAAATGAATTGAAAAGTCCTTATTACAAAAAGTTGTGCAATTTCATGGCTAACCCGCCGTTCAGGCAGGTTGGCGACCCTCATTTCGGCTCGGCGGCGTCATCAATGGTTACTTCCAAGCATCGGCCAAAGGAGGCCGGAACCCGCTCACGTTCAGGAACGCTCGCCAGCGCAGGCCTTCCATGGCCATGGGCCGGCCTCATCGCGCTCGCGCTGGGCGCGCAACTGGCGCTGATCTGGACCCATGTTCCCTGGGGCGACGAATTGCAGGCGACCGCTCTGGCGCGCGAGAGCCACGACCTCGCCGACTGGTACTGGAATTTTCGTTACGAAGGCCATGCGCCACTTTGGCATCTGCTGCTGAAAATCCCCCTCGCCTTCACCGACGACCCGACCGCGTTGAAAATAGTGCAAAGTCTCGCGATTCTTTGCAGCGCGGCGCTGATTCACCTGCGCGCGCCCTTCTCGCCCCGCGTGAAGTTTCTGCTGAGCCTCAACTATTTCCTGTTTTTTGAATATGGCGTCATCGCCCGCGACTATTCGCTGACCATCGTCTTCTTTTTTGGCGCCATCGCGTTCCGTCGCCAGCCGCTGGCCTGGCTCTTCATCGCCCTGCTGCCGCAAGGCGGGTTGCAAAGCGTGATGTTTGCGGGAATCTGCGGTCTCATCGTCTTGCGCGAACAAGGCTGGCGTCCCGGCGGCGTTCTGCTTGCGGCCTGCGGCGGCGCGGTCGCGCTGATCTGGATGTGGCCTGCGGCGGATTTTGAATCTCTCAACAGCCTGCGCCTCGCCGAGCCTTTCTTATCTCGCATTCTGCGCGCGGCCTATCTGACAGGAACAACTCTTCTGCCTGTCGAATATGATCTGGGACTGACCGGCTGGGAAGCTGCCCGAGAGCCACTACTAATCCTGACCGCGGGCGTCGTCGGGCCCATCTACGCGATACGCTACATCGGTCAACAAAATCGCTTTTCTGGTTTGCTGACGGCGTTGTTCGTTCTCGCCAATCTGTGTCTTTCCGTGGCATTTTACGCCATTGCGACACGCCATTTTGGTCTGTGGATCATTCTGGCCATTGGCATGGGCTGGACAACGCAGGAAAAGGGCGAAACGCCCCGTGGTCTGGCCCCCGCATGGCTGCTAGTCCTCGCCCTCAGCGGCCTTGGCGCGGGCCTGCGCCAGACGACCGCGCCATTCTCCACAACGCTGCAAACCTCCCAGGCGTTGCGCGAGAACGGGGGCCTGACGACGCTGATCATACCCGCCTATGCCCTGCTGGGCGCTGAAGTAAACGGCATATTGCGAATCCCGACCTACGACATGGCGGGCGAATGTCTGCAAACATTCGTTCGGTGGCGTCGCCCGGTTTTCATGCCTCCGCCATTCAAGGAATTTGTCGCGCAACGAGACATGGAAAATGCCGCCCGGCGGGGCCTCGACGCCATGAAGGTGGTCGCAGCCCACGCAGGGGGCCATGCGCTGCTCTTCTTCGACCCGCAGGTCGGCGAAACCATATCGACGCTGGAGGATCCCGCGTTGACGTTTCTGCGCTTCATCGGGAAGGACTCGCCTTATGAGCAGAGACGCTACCTCTACCGGCTCGACGTCCCGCCCGACCCCAAACCTGCGCCCATCCCGACCTGCGCGCGCTGAAGCGCCATCGACAATCCGCGCAAAACCGTGCTAGGCGGCGACATGCTCGAAGGTTTGCCCCCCAATAACGCCGCGTTCATCATGCGGCTTCGCTGTGACGAAGCCACCGCCGTGGCGGTCGCCGACATCATCGTCGAATCCTCCGATCCGGCGGAGACCGCCGCTTCGGCCTTCGAGGAAGCGCAGGGCGACACCAAGACCTGGGCGCAACTGCCCTGGCTGGTGGAGATCTATTTCGCCGCCGAGCCAGATCAGGACGCTATCCGCGAACTGGTGAGGCTCGCCGCTGGCGAGGCCGCCGCCGAAGCGCTGGAATTCGGCACGATAAGCCAGAAGGACTGGGTCGCCTCCTCGCTGGAGGGGCTCGCCCCCGTGCGCGCCGGACGTTTTCTCGTGCATGGCTCTCATGATCGCGAGCGGGTGCGCCCGAACGACATCGCGCTGGAGATCGAGGCGGCGCTCGCCTTCGGCACCGGCCACCATGGCACCACGCGCGGTTGTCTTCTGATGCTCGACGCGGTGCTGAAGGAGCGCCGCCCCCATCGCGTGCTGGATGTGGGCACCGGCACTGGCGTGCTGGCGCTGGCCGCCGCGCGCTATCTGCACAGCCCCGTCGCCGCTGGCGACATCGACTCTATCGCCGTGGAGGCCGCCGCCTCCAACGCCCGGCTCAATGGCGCGACGCCCTGGCTGCGGCCGGTTGTGGCGCGCGGCGTCCTGCACCCGGGCCTCAAGGCGGGCGGGCCATACGATCTGATTTTCGCGAATATTCTCGCGCGTCCCCTGCGCAGCCTCGCCCCCTCAATCTGCGCTCTGGCGAGCGATGGGGCTGATGTGGTGCTGTCGGGCCTTCTGGCGCCCGATGTTGCGGGCGTTCTGTCGAGCTACGCCGCGCAGGGCTTCACCCTCATGCGCCGCATTGATCTGGAAGGCTGGGCCTGTTTGCGCCTGCGCCGGGGCGGAGCCGCGCGGCGCCCCCTCGCCTGATTTGCGGAGGCGCTTCGGCCCCGTTAGTCTGGCGCCATGTTCCAGAGCCTCTTCCAGACCTTCACCGATGACGCCAACGGAGCCATGGGCCCCCAGCGCCTCGAAGCGCTGCGGCGCGAGCTTGCGCGACGGGGGCTCGACGGCTTCCTGATTCCCCGCGCCGACGAACATCAGAACGAATATACGCCTCCCTGCGCGGAGCGCCTCGCCTGGCTGACCGGCTTCACCGGCTCGGCGGGCATGGCGGTCGTGCTGCGCGACGTCGCCGCCCTCTTCGTCGATGGGCGATACACCTTGCAAGCGCCCGCGCAGGTCGATGGGCAGGCCTTCGCGATTTTCAACAGCGGCGAAACGTCTCCCGACACCTGGCTCGAACAGCATGTGAAGACGGGCTGGCGCATCGCCTGCGACCCCTGGCTGCACACGCCCGCCCAACTGGCCCGCCATGAACGCGCCGTGAAGGCCGCTGGCGGCGTGGTGGTCCATGCCGAAGCCAACCCGCTGGACGCCATCTGGACCGACCGCCCCGCCCCGCCCTTGGGCCCCGTGAGCCTGCACCCCGCCCGCTTCGCCGGCGAAAGCGCGGAGGCTAAAATCGCGCGCATACAGGCGGCGCTGGGCAAGGCCGACGCTCTGGTCCTGAGCGATCCCCACGCGGTGGCCTGGGCCTTCAACATTCGCGGCGCCGATGTGGCCCATACGCCCATCCCGCTCTGCTTCGCCCTTGTGCCAGCCAAGGGCAAGCCGACGCTCTATGTGGACCCACGCAAGCTGAGCGACGCCGTGCGACACGCCCTCGATTTTCTGAAGATCGCGTCCCCGGAAGGGCTGGTCCGCGACATCGAAGCGCTGGGCGCAGCCAAAAAGCTGGTGCGCTTCGACGCCGCCACCGTTCCAGCCCGCCTCGTGCAAGCGTTGGAGAGCGCGGGCGGAACGCCGGAGGTGAGCGCCGACCCAACCGCCATGATGAAGGCGCGCAAGAACAAGGCGGAGCTGCGCGGCGCCGCGGCGGCCCATCTGCGCGATGGCGCGGCCATGGCGGAATTTCTGGCCTGGTTCGCGGACGAGGCCCCGCGCGGCGCGCTGACCGAGATCGAAGCCGCCAAGGCGTTGGAGACCTTCCGCCGCGCGACGAAGAAGCTGAAGGACATTTCCTTCCCCTCCATTTCCGGCATGGGGCCGAACGGCGCCATCGTGCATTATCGCGTGACCGAGGCCACCAACGCTCCTATCCGACGCGGCTTGTTCCTCATCGATTCGGGCGCGCAATATGAGGATGGCACGACGGACGTCACGCGCACCATCGCCGTGGGCAAGCCGACCGCCGAAATGCGCGACCGCTTCACACGCGTGCTCAAGGGCCATATAGGCGTCGCCACGAGCGTTTTTCCCAAAGGCGTTTCAGGCGCCCAGCTCGACGGCTTCGCCCGCCGCCCGCTCTGGGACGCGGGCCTCGACTTCGACCATGGCACGGGGCATGGGGTGGGGTCATATCTATCGGTGCATGAGGGGCCGCAGCGCATCTCGAAACTTGGCGGCGTGGCGCTGGAGCCGGGGATGATCCTGTCCAACGAGCCGGGCTTCTACAAGACCGGCGCCTTCGGCATCCGTATCGAGAATCTCATCGCGGTGGAGCCGCGCGTCATCAAGGGCGCCGAGCGGGAGATGCTGGGCTTCGAGACCCTGACCCTCGCCCCCATCGACCTCGCGCTCATCGAGCCCAAACTGCTCACGCGCGCGGAGCTCGACTGGCTCAACGCCTATCACGCAAGGGTGCGCAAGGCGCTCGCCCCATTGGTGACGCCCGCCACGCGCAAGTGGCTTGCCGGCGCGACGAAGGCGATCAAGGCGGGTTAGAGCTCAGCTCACGACGCCTTGACAAGAACGGCCGACAGGGCCGGCACATAGACCGTCGCGTTTTGCCCTGAGACCGGCGCCGAATAGGCTGCATCCATCGTACCCAGCCCGGTCGTCACGCTGATAGCAGCGTTCTGAATCGTGATCCCCATTGTCGATGTCAGCCCCGGACCCGTAAGTTGAAGTACCGTGGCCCTGGAGACGGAGACAGGAAGCTGCAAGGCGACCTTGAATGATTGGGAGACTTCCTTGTTCACGAACATAACGCTCATTCCAGAGCTGGTCTTGATGGAATAAATGGAAATGTTCCCCGAAGCTGCATTGAAGCTCGCTTCAACGACCGAGCCTTGTCCGGCCATTTTGAAAAAGACCATTGCGTAGAATTCGGGACGTATGTCCGTGAGTTGAGAACCCGGGGTCGTGAAGGGCGTATAGTTCGATTGACCGCCGCTGTGAAAATGCAGGCCACTGGCGCCGCCCTTCGCCACCAGAAACATATGGTCCAAAGCCCATAGCGCCGACCCGTAAACATCGCTGACGCCAGCCTGGCCGCCGCCGGTGGCGGAGTTTGTCTCGGTGATTCGGAAAGGCGCGCCAAGTCCATCGGCCGCCGATTTCACCGTGACGAGCAAGGGCTGAAGCTTGGGGTCCGGCGTCGTCAGCAGCGCGTCCATCGTCCGCACGTCGTTGTCGTTCAATCGGTAATAATGCTGCGAAAGCAGTTTCAGCGGACGGACGTCCGGATCGTTAGCGAAGGGAACCGTATAATTAGACACGCTGCCATAGGTGGCGTCCGGCCCGGCAAACGTGGCGCCCGGGACTGCATCCATAATCGCCTTTCTGAGCGAGACCCAGCGGCCTTTGAACGTGGCGTAATTCCATTTGGCGTAACCAGTCGGAACTGGGTAGGTTGAAATGTCGTAAGCTGCCGGTTCATTGCCAAGCGAAAAGCAATAGATGCTGCTTCCCAGCATCTTGGCGGCATAGGCCGCCTCTTCCGCGGCTGCGGCTTCCGTATTCTGAGCAAGGTTGATTCCATAAATCACCCGCCATCCCGTCTTTTGCAGGAAGGGTGCGAAGTTGTCGATGTCGACTTTGGAAATCTGCTTGCTAATTCGGCCCTGGCCACCAGGCGTCCAGATGACATCGTCTACCGAACTGCCGCCTATGCGCACGATCCCCGCACCAAATCTGGTGAACAAAGTGACCATATTCGGATCGCTGAGAGAAAAGGCGCGTGCGACCAGCTCTCCTTTTTCGAGACTGAATCCGACAAAGTCCGCGCCTATCGATCCAACCGCATTGGACGTCACCGTCGCCGTGACAGGCGCAGCGCCGGAGGGCACGGGTTGTGGATTGGTGAGCGGCGGCGGCGTCGGGTCCACTGGCGGCAGGGGAGTAGGGCTTGGTGGCGTTGGGCTTGGTGCTGTGGGCGTTGGTTCCCCACCGCCGCCTATGCCTATGCGGCCCCCGCCACATCCAGCGACCAAGGCGCTTAGTCCCACGCTCAGGCCCTGTTTCAGGAGGCCGCGTCTCGAAGTCGGAACCACAACCTGGAATGTATTTTCAAACATCGGAATGTCCGGTCGGCGCGACTTCGAATCACGGCAGCTTAACCGCGCCTACCGTCGAGCTCAAGGTGGGCCTGTTTGGCCGACAGGGTTGCGCGCGGCGGCCCTCAGCCGCCTTCGCCGATGCGCGCCAACCAGTCATCCTCGCTGATCACCTCGATCCCCAGCTCCGCCGCCTTGGTGAGTTTGGAGCCGGCGCCCGGGCCTGCCACCACCAGATCGGTCTTCTTCGACACGCTGCCCGCGACCTTGGCGCCAAGCCGCTCGGCCTGCGCCTTGGCCTCGTCGCGGGTCAGCTTTTCCAGCGCGCCGGTGAAGACCACCGTCTTGCCCGCCACGGGGCTGTCGGTCTTCACCGCCTCCATGGGCTGGGGCGTCACCTCCTGCATCAGGCGGTCAAGCTCGGCCTCGTTGTGCGGCTCGATGAAGAAATCCGCGAGGCCTTCGGCCACCACATCGCCGATGCCGCTGATGTTGATCAGCTCCGCCCGCGCCTCGCTATCGGGCGCCGCCGCCGCGCAAACTTTGCGCAGGGCCTCGAAGGAGCCGAAATGCCGCGCGAGGCGCCGCGCGTTCGTCTCGCCCACATGGCGGATGCCAAGCGCGAAGATGAAGCGGTTCAGCGCCACGCTGCGCCGCGCCTCGATGGCGGCGAAGAGATTGCGCACGGAGGTCTCGCCGAAACCCTCGAAATTGCGGATGCGCTGCATCCGGCCCGGCTCTTCATCACGCCTTTGCAGGGTGAAAATATCGGCGGGGGTCTTGATGAGGCCCTTCTCGAAGAAGAACTCGACCTGCTTGTCGCCTAGCCCCTCGATATCCATGGCGTTGCGCGAGCAGAAATGCCTTAGCCGCTCCACCGCCTGCGCGGGGCAGACGAGACCGCCCGTGCAGCGGCGCACGGCGTCCACCTCGCCCTTGTCGTCGATCTCGCGCACCGCCAGAGAGCCACAGGCCGGGCAGGTCTGCGGAAACACATAGGCTGGGGCGTCGGCGGGGCGCTTCTCTTCCACCACGCGCACAATCTGCGGGATGACGTCGCCCGCGCGCTGCACCACCACGGTGTCGCCGATGCGCACGCCCTTGCGGGCGATCTCGTCCCCGTTATGCAGCGTGGCGTTGGACACCACGACGCCGCCGACCGTCACAGGCTCCAATTTGGCGACCGGCGTCAGGGCGCCCGTGCGGCCCACCTGAATTTCGATGTCGCGCAAAATGGTCGTGGCCTGCTGCGCGGGAAACTTGTGCGCCACCGCCCAGCGCGGCGAACGCGAGACAAAGCCGAGCCTGGCCTGAAGCGCCAGATCATCGACCTTGTAGACGACGCCGTCGATGTCATAGCCGAGCTGCGCGCGCTGCGCCTCGATGGCGCGAAAATGCGCGATCATGTCCTGCGCGCTGTGACACTGCACGGTCAGCGGATTGACCGGCAGGCCGAAGCTCTTGAAGGCGCCGATCATGCCATGCTGGGTGGTGGCGGGCATGTCGCTCACCTCGCCCCAGGCATAGGCGAAGAAATGCAAGGGGCGCTTGGCGGTGATGGTGGAATCAAGCTGACGCAGAGACCCCGCCGCAGCATTGCGCGGATTGGCGAAGACCTTGTCGCCCGCAGCCGTCTGGCGCTCGTTCAGCGCCGCAAAGTCGGCATGGCGCATATAGATTTCGCCGCGCACTTCGAAAATGTCAGGCGGCGAGCCATGCAGCTTGTGGGGGATCTCGCCAATCGTGCGCACATTGGCGGTGACGTCCTCGCCCTCGAAACCATCGCCTCGCGTGGCGGCCTGCACGAGTTCGCCGCGCATATAGCGGATGGAGCAGGAGAGGCCGTCGATCTTGGGTTCCGCGGTGAAGGCCAGCGGGCCTTCCGCGAGCCCCAGAAAGCGCCGCACGCGGGCGACGAATTCCTCGACATCCTCATCAGCGAACACATTGCCCAGCGAGAGCATGGGCACGGCATGGCGCACCTTGGCGAATTTTTCGGAGGGCGCTGCGCCCACCCGCGCCGCGAAGAGCGTGCCGCCCAATTCTGGAAACGCCGCCTCCAGCGCCTCGAAGCGCCGTCGCAGGGCGTCGTAATCCGCATCCGAAATGATCGGCGCGTCTTCCTGATGATAGCGGATGTCATGGGCCTCAAGCTCGTCGGCGAGGCGCTTGTGCTCGAGGCGCGCCTGGCGCGCGTTAAGCTGGTCGATGGGAGTGGGTTGCGTCATGGCCCAGATGTAGCGCAGCCATGGCGGCGCGCAAAGACGGGCGGCGCGGTTACCCCGCCCCTTGCAGCAGTTTGCCGGCCGCCGCGCGGGCCTCTTCGGTGATGCTGGCGCCCGACAACATGCGGGCGATCTCCTCGCGGCGGGCCTCGTCGAGCAAGGGGGTGATTCGGGTCGCGACCCGCTTGCCCTTGTCGGCGGCGCCCTTGGCGATCTGGAAATGCCCGCCCGCCCGCGCCGCCACTTGCGGCGCATGGGTGACGGCGAGCACCTGCACGCGCGCGGCGAGGCGCGCCAGCCGCTGGCCGATGGCGTCCGCCACCGCGCCGCCGACCCCGGTGTCGATCTCGTCGAAGACCAGCGTGGGCGCGGAGCCGCGATCCGCCAGCGCCACTTTCAGCGCCAGCATGAAGCGGGCGAGCTCGCCCCCCGAAGCCACCTTCATGAGCGGCCCTGGCCTCGTGCCGGGATTGGTCTGCACCCAGAACTCGACCTTGTCGACGCCATCGGCGGAGGAAGCGGCGGGGTCGCTTTCGATGAGGGTCGAGAATTTCGCGTTTTCGAGCTTGAGGGGCGGCAATTCGCCATTCACGGTCTTGTCGAGTTCGGCGGCGGCCGTCTTGCGGCCTGCCGAAAGGGCGGCGGAGGCCGCGAAGTAACGCTTCTCCGCCGCCTGCGCGGCCTTGCCGAGGGCGATCAACCGCGCCTCGCCCGCATCCAAAGCGACCAGATCAGCGCCAAACCGATCCGCCAGCGCGGGCAACTCATGCACGGGCACGTTATATTTGCGGGCGGCGGCGCGTAGCGCGAACAGCCGCTCCTCCACCCGCTCCAGATCGCGCGGATCAAAGCGCGCCTCGCGCAGGGCCGCGTCCATGGTCTGGGCCGCCGTCTCCAGCGCGTCGAGGGCGAGGGACAGCGCCTTCACCGACGGCTCGATCAGGCTGGGGGCCTGCGCCGCGCGGCGCTCCAGACGGCGCTGGACCGAGGAGAGCGCGGAGATGGGGGAGTGATCGCCCGCCAGCGCCCCATGGGCCTCCCGCAGCTCGCTGGTGACCTTTTCGGCCTGCATCATGCCAGTGCGGCTGGCGGCCAGCGTCTCTTCCTCTTTGGGCTGGGGGTTGAGCTTGCTCAGCTCCTCATGGGCGTGACGCAGATAGTCCGCGTCCTCCCGCGCCTTGGCGATTCGCTTTTCTTCCGCCGCCAGATCGCTGCGCGCCTGCCGCCAAGCAGCGTAGGTCTCGCGGGTCGCCGCCAGCTCCACGGCGAGGCCACCGAAAGCGTCGATCAACGCGCGATGCTTGGCGGGGTCGATCAGGGCGCGGTCGTCGTGCTGGCCGTGGATTTCCACCAAGGCCGCGCCGATCTCGCGCATGGCTTGCACGCTGACAGGCTGATCATTCACGAAAGCGCGGGTGCGGCCATCGGCCATCTGCATGCGCCGCAGGATCAGATCGCCGTCGATGACGATGTCATGCCGCTCGGCGGCGAGCAGGCCCGGGTGGCCCAGAGGCAGATCGAAGGCGGCCGTCACCTGGCCCTGCGCCTGCCCCTCGCGCACCAGCGAACCATCGCCCCGCCCGCCAAGGGCGAGCGAGAATGCGTCCAGAAGAATCGACTTGCCGGCGCCCGTCTCGCCCGTGAGCACCACGAGCCCAGGGCCCAGCTGCAAATCCAGCCGATCGATCAGAACGATGTCTCGGATCGAGAGCTGCGCCAGCATGGGAGGCTGTTCAGCCGAGGCCGATTTTCTTGAAGCTCCTGGAAATCCAGGAGCCGGTGTCTTCGGTGGGCTGCAATCCGCCGCCCTTCAGCAGAGCGAAGGCGTCCTTGTACCACTGGCTGTCGGGATAGTTGTGACCCAGCACAGCCGCCGCCGTCTGCGCCTCGTTGACGATTCCAAGCGCCAGATAGGCTTCAGTCAGGCGATAGAGCGCCTCTTCCACATGACGGGTGGTCTGGTACTTGCCGACCACTTCGCGGAAACGATTCGCCGCCGCCGTGTAGTTCTTGCGCGTGAGATAGAAGCGGCCGACGGACATTTCCTTGCCAGCGAGCTGATCGCGCGTCACCTGGATCTTGTATTTCGAGTCCTCGACATATTCGGACTTGGGATATTTCTCGACCAGCGAGGTGAACAATTGCAGCGACTTCTCCGCACGCTCCTGATCGCGCGAAATGTCCGGCACCTGATTGTAGTAGGACATGGCCGCCAGATACATGGCGTAGGGCGCGTCCGGCGAGGAGGGATAGAGGCCGATATAACGCTGCGCGGTGGCGATGGCGTCATCGTACTGGCCGCCCTGATATTGCGAATAGGTCTGCATGATCAGACCCTTCCGCGAATGGGCGGAAAATGGATACTGCTTCTCCAGGTCGGCGAATTTCTTGGTGGCGCCGTCGCTGTCGCCCTTTTGCAGGCGCGCCAGGCCCTGATCATAAATCTGATCGGCTGGCTCGTCGGGGAGCAGCTTGGTCTCGTATTTCTCGCCGCCGAAGGGGTTGAAGGAGTCCAGCGTGGAACAGCCTGACGCGGATATGCCGAGAGCCGCCACCAGCGCAATGCGCAGCAACCGGGCCGGGGACTCAATCTTGAGGGCGCAGATCATGCCAAACTCGCAGCCAGCGTTCAAAGGAATCGGGGCGTATCGGCCATGCGACCGGTAGGCCCCCGCTATTTAGCGCAATCGCCGCTGAAACGCTACCGTGCGAGCGCGCACATCCTGAGACAGCCATATTGTGGCCACAGCAAGTCAGAGGCGCCATGATGAGCGCTCCTGAACACACATGACAAGCGACTGCGGCGCCCGCGTCACACAATGGCCCTCGAATGGGGCGACGCAGACGCGTTCAGTGGACGTCGGGCGCGTAGACCGCACGCAAGGCGAGCCCAAGATCCGCGCGCGCGGCCTCCCGACGGGGCTGCGATTCCACAATCTGATAATTGGCGCGGTCGGCGAAGAGCGCCTCCAGCACGGACACATTCATCTTGTGACCGCCGCAGAACGAACGATAGCAGCCGATGAGGGGCGCGCCCGCAAGCGCCAGATCGCCCACGGCGTCGAGGGTCTTGTGACGGACGAACTCGTCCGCATAACGCAATCCGCCTGGGTTCAACACCCGCTCGCCATCAAGGGCGACTGTATTTTCGAGGGAGGCGCCAAGCGCGAAGCCAGCCTTCCAGAGGCGCTCCACATCAGCGATGAAGCCAAAGGTGCGGGCGCGCGAGATGTCGCGGCGGAAGCTCGCAGGATCGAGATCCATCACCTTCTTCTGGCGTCCGATGACGCCAGACGCGAAATCAATCTCGACTTCCAGACGCAAGCCACGCTCGGCCGGACGCAATTCGGAAAAAGAGCGGCCGTTCTCGACGCGCACGGTCTTCAGAACCTTGATGAAACGACGGGCGGCGGAGAGCTGCACGAGGCCCGTCCGGTCGATCGCCTCAACGAAATCGGCGGCGGAGCCGTCCATGATCGGCAGTTCAGGCCCATCGACCTCCACGGTCACATTGTCGAGGCCCAGACCCGCGAAGGCGGCCAACAGATGCTCGACGGTCGAGACGGACTCGCCTTCCGCGCCCAGCACCGTGCAAAGCTCGGTCATGGACACGTGGGAATATTTGGCCTCGATCATCCGTTCGCGACCGCCGGGCAGCCCGGTGCGCAAGAAGCTGACGCCGGAATTGGGCTCGGAAGGATGCAGAACAAGACGGGCGGGAGCGTTGGAATGAACCCCCGCGCCGGACAGAACGATGCGATCACGCAGGGTCGTCTGTTTCGCTGCCATCATTCTATTCACACTCTGCTTGACGTCCGGCGAAGGGCCGGAGGTTTCAAGGACGCAACTTTAAGCTTAGCCCGACAACCTGACGTTGAGATCGACCTGAGTGGCCGACTCGCTTCTGGCGATTCGAACAGTGGCGAAAATACGCCGGCGTGACGGCAGGTCAAAATCACGCTTTCTTACCGTCTGTAACAACCCCGCCAGCGAACTTCTTAGGACATAATTTTTTAAAAAATCGTTTAATTTCAATAAAATAGGCGCCCCGATGCCTCGGGACGCCCAGATTTCATTCTCCCATGGAACGCGTGTCTTCAGTTCGACTGGCGCCGCAGGAAAGCCGGAATCTCCAGTTGATCCTCTTCCGTATTGCGCACTTGCGGGCTGATCCGGCCCTGCGATTCAGGATAGGCGGGACGCTGGGGCGGGGCCGCAGGACGCTTGGCGTATTCCGAATGCACCTGATTGGGCGCCGGGGGACGCGGCGCCATCGGGGCGGCCACGGCCTGACGGGGCGCCTGTTCAGGGGCGGCCGTGCGGGCCTCTTCCTGGCGGCTCATGCCAAACGAGGCGAGACGATCCAGCAAGGTCCGACGCTTGGTCTCAGGGGTCTCGGCGGCCTGTCCGCGCTGGGCGCGAAGCTGGTTCTGACCTGGAAGGGGCAGCTCGTCGATGGTGGGCATGCGCGGAGCGCGGATCGGCTGCTCGGCCAGCGGCGGGATGAAATGCGCCGGGTCGGCTTCCGGCGCGGGGCGCGACTGGGGCTCGGCGTAAGCGGCCGGGCGCGGCGCGTGCTGGGGCTGGGCCTCGGGGCCCCAGGTGGGGGCGGGCTGCATGGGTGCGGCCTGCTGGGCGGGCGCAGACTGATAATAGGTCGGCGCGGGCTCATAGGCGACGGGCTGCTCGACAGGCGCCTCGCTCAGCACGGGCTGCTGGTAGCGCGCCTGCTCGGGCTGGCGGGGCGCAGTGTTGGCGCGCAGCTTCTGGGCTGATTCGGCGATCCGGGCTTCGGCCGCGACCAACTCGCGGGCGTTGAGCGGATGGTCGATGCCGGTGGCCACGACCGAAACGCGAATGAGTCCGGTGAGCGCATCGTCGAAGGTCGCGCCGAGAATGATGTTGGCGTCCTCGTCGACTTCCTGACGGATGCGGCTGGCCGCCTCGTCAACTTCGTAGAGGGTCAAATCGCTGCCGCCGGTGATCGAGATCAGCAGACCGCGCGCGCCCTTCATGGAGACTTCGTCCAGCAAGGGGTTGGCGATGGCGGCCTCGGCGGCCAGAATCGCGCGGTTGTCGCCGGAGGCCTGGCCGGTGCCCATCATGGCCTTGCCCATTTCGCGCATGATCGAACGGACGTCGGCGAAGTCGAGGTTGACGAGACCCTGCTTCACCATCAGGTCGGTGATGGAGGCGACGCCCGAATAAAGCACCTGATCGGCCATGGCGAAGGCGTCCGCGAAGGTCGTCTTCTCGTTGGCGATGCGGAACAGGTTCTGGTTCGGGATGACGATCAGCGTGTCGACGGCCTTGGTGAGCTCGTTGATGCCCGACTCGGCGAGGCGCATGCGGCGCATGCCCTCGAAGTGGAAGGGCTTGGTCACGACGCCCACGGTCAGGATGCCCATTTCGCGCGCAATGCGGGCGATGACGGGCGCCGCGCCAGTGCCGGTGCCGCCGCCCATGCCGGCGGTGACGAAGCACATATGCGCGCCCATCAGGTGGTCGCGGATTTCTTCGATGGTTTCTTCAGCCGCCGCCCGGCCGACTTCCGGCTGCGCGCC
Source organism: uncultured Hyphomicrobiales bacterium (assembly GCA_903902915.1). Lineage (GTDB taxonomy): Bacteria > Pseudomonadota > Alphaproteobacteria > Rhizobiales > Beijerinckiaceae > Terripilifer. The sequence goes on from CAIUWR010000045.1 coordinate 44,611, forward strand.
AGCGCCCAGACCTTCGGTGACCTGCAAGCCCATCTGGATGATGCGCTCGGCCTTGGAGGTGGTGAGCGCCTGCGCGTCGGTGTTGGCGACGATGAAATCGACTCCGGTGAGGCCCGACGTGATCATGTTGTTGACCGCGTTGCAGCCTGCGCCGCCGACGCCGCACACCATGATGCGGGGCTTGAGTTCCCTCAGTTCGGGAGCTTGGAAATTGATCGTCATCGTCTGGCCTCTCGACTTTTGCGCAGGACTGGGTCCGGTTCATGTCCGACGGCGGCGGGAGGTGAGCCCGGCGCCGGCGGCGGTTCTTAAAAGCTTTCCTTCAGCCAACGGCCGACGCGGGTGATGTAGCCATCCGTGCCGGTCGCCGCGTAACCCGTATGCCGACGCGGTTCGAAATGTTCGATGCCCGCGACTTGCGGGTAGACGAGCAATCCGACGGCCGCGGCGAATGCCGGGTTCTTGGCTGATTCTGGCAGGCCCTGGATGCCGAGCGGACGCCCGATCCGGACCTGCGATGAGATGATCTGGCGCGCCGCCTCGGGCAGGCCCGTGAGTTGGCTCGCGCCGCCAGTGAGGATGAGCTTGCGGCCAGCCTGGGGACCAAAGCCCGCCGCCTTCAACCGATCACGCACGAGCTCCAGAATCTCCTCGACGCGCGGCTTGATGATGCGCACGAGGTGGGACTTGGGGATATGCTGCGCATGGTCGCCGTCGTCGCCCACCATGTTCACCGAGATCGTCTCGCGATCGTCGGAAGCGGAGGTCATGCAGGATCCGTAGAGGGTCTTGAGGCGCTCGGCGTCGCTCAGCCGGATGGTGAGCCCGCGCGCGATGTCCATGGTGACGTGATTTCCACCGACCGCAAAACCGTCCACATGGGTCAGCCGCCCATTGGCGAAGACGCCGATGGTGGTCGTGCCGCCGCCAAAATCGACAAGCGCCGCGCCAAGCTCCGCCTCGTCGTCCACCAGCGCTGAAAGGCCGGAGGCGTAGGGGGTCGCCACGATGGCTTCCACATTCAGATGGCACCGCTCGACCGCCAGCATCAGATTGCGCACCGCAGCGCCGTCGCAGGAGACGGCGTGCATCGCTGCGCGCAGCTCGTCTCCCATCATGCCCTTGGGATCGCGAATGCCAGTGGTGGAATCCACGGCGAAGCCGTTGGGCAGCGAATGCAGCACAGCCCGCCCCTGCTGGGCCGTGTGCGAGGCGGCCGCTTCCAGCACCCGCTGCGTGTCATATTCCGAGACCGGCTTGCCGCCCAAACGCACGCCGCCGCTGAACAGATGCGAGCCAAGCCGCCCGCCCGTCACATTCACGATGACGCTCTCGACCTGCACATGCGCCATGCGCTCCGCCGCGTCCACGGCGAGACGGATGGCCTGTTCGGCCTCTTCCATGTCGACGACCGCGCCGCCCTTCATGCCGCGCGAGCGCTGATGGCCAATGCCCAGAATGCGGCAGCGATGGGTGCGCCCCCGCAGCATGTCGGAAGGCTCGGCCGGCATCAGACGCGCGATCAGGCAGGCGACCTTCGAGGTGCCCACATCGAGAACCGAGAGAATCGTGGTCTTGCGCGCCGAGATCGGCTTCATGCGGGGGGTCACGTAACGCATCGTCATGTCGGCCCCGCCTTTTTCTTGAACCGCGCGAAAGCCTCCGCCCGAACTGCGGCGGCCTCCTCGGTCAGGCGCGCATACATCCGGCCAGGAACACGCAAGTCAATCGACACGAGATCCTTGTCCAGAAGGTGCGAGTCGCGGGCCGCGCGCGCGAACTGCGCGATGGCGCTCTCCGGATCGTTTTCAGGAAGCTTCACGTCGAGGCCCGTCGTCATTTTCAAGGTCCACCGCCGCTCGCCCACAAGAATGCCCGCGCGAATGCTCGCCCGCAGATCCCCCGCGCTGTCCACGATCTTGAGAAATTCGGCGACGCGCGCGTTCGCGCCTGCGCCAACGACGAAGGGAAGGTCCATCAAATGCTGATCGTCCAGTTCCTGGATCGGGGTTCCGTCCTTGGCGACCACGAGCAGCTTGCCGTCTTTCTGCCAGATGGCGAAAGGCTCGCGCTCGGTGATCTCGATCAGCAGCCGGTCGGGATAAAGTTTGCGGACGCTGACGTCCTTGATGAGCGCGATCTGGCCAAGGCGATCACGCACCTCGCCAATATCGAGAAACAGCAGCGAATTGCGATCTGTGATCCCGGCGGCGGAAAGCACCTGCGTTTCGTGCAGGCCGCGGGCGCCAACGATGGTCACCACCTCGATGCCGAAGCCCAGAGCCTTGGCGGCCGTATCGAGCGGCGAGCCGTTTTCGGCGACGAAGGCGTCATATTGGCCACCGCGCATGGTTCCAAACAGGCCGACGCAACCCAGAAACATCATGCCGAGCGTCAGGGTCGTCACGCGGGCGCGCAAGAACCGGCCCATGAGGCTTGGCCGGACGGGGCCAGCGCGGCGACGGCCCGCAGCCAGAGGACGCGGCGCGAAAGCGGAATAGGAGGAGAGCACGGCGCCCCTGGAGCCGGGGCGCGCATCATCCTGCATGCCTGCAAAAGCAGGGCGCGCGAAAGGCTGACCCGGCAAGGTCTCCTTTAACGATCGCAGGAGGCGTCTTCCACCATCCATCGCACCAACCCACCAAACGATAACCCGGCATAAGCCGCCATTTCAGGCACTAACGAGGTCTCGGTCATGCCGGGCTGAGTGTTGACCTCCAGCACCACCAACGCCCCGGATCCGCCGGGCCGATCGTCATACCGGAAGTCGGTGCGACTCACGCCCCGACAACCGAGCGCCTGATGCGCCCTGAGAGCCAACTCTTGGACCTGATGGTAAATATTTCCTTTAAGTTCAGCCGGAAGGATGTGAATTGATCCACCTTTTGAATATTTTGCCGTGTAATCGTACCAACCGCCGTCCGCTGCGCGGATGTCGATGACGTCCAGCGCCCGGTCGCCCATCACCGCGCAGGTGAGTTCCCGTCCGGCAATGAAGGGTTCCGCAAGGAGATAATCGCCATAGGCCCAATCCTGCGCCGCGAGCGCGGCAGGCGGAGCCTCATCCCCCTCCCCGACGATGAAAACGCCATAGGACGAGCCCTCTGCGATGGGCTTCAGCACATAGGGGGGCGGCAGCACATGGGTCCGGGCCGCCTCCAGCCGATGCACGCTCTTGCCGCCCGGCACCGGAATGCCCGCCGCCGCCATGACCACCTTGGCCATCTGCTTGTTCATGGCCAGCGCCGAGGCCAGCACGCCCGAATGGGTGTAGGGAATGCGCAGAACCTCCAGCACGCCCTGAATGGTCCCATCCTCGCCCGCAGGCCCATGCAGGGCGTTCAGCGCCACGTCCGGCTTCAGATCGGACAGCACGCGCCCGATGTCCCGGGTTGCGTCCACGCGGGTGACGCGGAAGCCCTCGCTTTCGAGGGCCTTCGCGCAGGCCTCGCCCGAGCGCAGCGAAACCTCACGCTCGGAGGACCAGCCCCCCATGAGGACGGCGACATGTTTGGTCATGATTTAAGCCCCGTGATCGCCCCTGAAGGCCCATTTCATCCTGCGACGCCGATGCGCCTGATCTCCCAGCGCAGCTCCACGCCGCACTGCTCAAGCACCCGGCGGCGAACCTCTTCGCCAAGCCCCTCGATGTCGGCGGCGGTGGCCTGCCCGCGATTGATGAGGAAGTTGCAGTGCATCTCGCTCACCTGCGCATCGCCCAGCACCAGCCCCCGGCAACCCGCCGCGTCGATGACCTTCCATGCGCTCTGCGGCTTGGGATTGGCGAACGTCGAGCCGCCGGTCTTCTCGCGGATGGGCTGGGAGGCCTCGCGCGCCGCGGTGATCCGGTCCATTTCCGCCAGAATCGCGGCGGGCTCGCCCGGCCTGCCCTGAAACAGCGCGCTGGTGAAAATGACGTCGTCGGGCGCCTCGCTGTGGCGATAGGAGAAGCCCATCTGCGCATGGGAGAAGCTGCGGATCGTCCCGGCGCGGTCCACGCCCCGCGCCTCGATCAAGACATCGGTCGTTTCGCCCCCATGGGCGCCCGCATTCATGCGCAGCGCGCCGCCGATGGAGCCGGGAATGCCGCGCAGGAAGGCGAGGCCGTCAAGGCCCGCCTCCGCAGCCGCGCGCGCCGCCTTCATGTCGGGCACGGCGGTTCCCGCCCGCAGGCGATGGCCCGGCAAAAGCTCGATCTCGCCAAATCCCTTGCCGCCCAGCCGAATGACGACGCCCGGCACGCCGCCGTCGCGCACGATCAGATTGGACCCAAGCCCGATCACCGTGACGGGCGTCTCGCGCGGCAGACGATTGAGAAAATAAGCAAGATCAGCTTCGTCCGCAGGCGAGAACAGGGCCTGCGCGGGCCCGCCCACGCGAAACCACGTATAGGACGCCAGCGGCTGGTTCGACGCCAGCCGCCCGCGCAGTTCCGGCATGTCGGCGCCAAGCGCAGCGGCGATGTCGGGAAAGCTCAACGCCCGCCTCCCGCCGCCAATTGCTCGGGCAACGCATAGGCCCATTGCGTGATGTTGCCGGCGCCAAGGCAGACCACATAATCGCCGGGCTGGGCGAGATCGCGCACAATCGCGGGCAGCGCCTCCGGCCCCTCAAGCGCAATCACCTGGCGATGGCCATGGGCCTTGATGGCCGAGACGAGATGGGCGCGATCTATGCCCTCGATGGGCCTTTCGCCCGCCGCATAAACATCCGCCACGATCACCGCATCCGCATCGTTGAAGCAGGTGGCGAATTGATCGAACAGCGCCTGCAAGCGCGAGAAGCGATGGGGCTGCACGATGGCGATGACCTGGCCGCGCGTGGAGGCGCGCGCCGCGCGCAGCACCGCCGAAATCTCGACGGGGTGATGGCCATAGTCGTCGAAGATCGTGGCGCCATTCCAGTCGCCGGTGCGGGTGAAACGGCGCTTGACGCCGCCAAAGCCCGCCAGCCCCGCGCGGATCGCCTCCACCGGCATGCCCAGCTCATAGGCCACCGCAATGGCCGCCGTGGCGTTGAGCGCGTTGTGATGGCCCGGCATGGGCAGCACGACATTCTCGAGATAGGTCGCGCGCGAGGTCTTGCGGTCGCGCACCAGCACATTGAACCGGCACACGCCGCCAGCCAATTCCACGTCCAGCAAACGCACGTCCGCCTGCGGATTTTCACCATAGGTGATGACGCGCCGGTCCTCGATGCGGCCCACCAGTTCCTGCACCGTGGGATGATCGAGACACATGACGGCGAAGCCGTAAAAAGGCAGATTTTCTACCAGCGTGCGGAAAGCCTCCTTCACCGCGTCGAAGGTTTTGAAATGGTCGAGATGCTCAGGATCAATATTGGTGACGATGGCGATGTCGGCGGGCAGTTTGAGGAAGGTGCCGTCGCTTTCGTCCGCCTCCACCACCATCCACTCGCCTTCGCCAAGGCGCGCATTGGTGCCATAGGCGTTGATGATGCCGCCATTGATGACGGTGGGGTCAAAGCCGCCCTTGTCGAGCAGCGTCGCGACCATGGATGTAGTCGTGGTCTTGCCATGGGTGCCAGCAATGGCGATGCACTGTTTGAGGCGCATCAGTTCGGCGAGCATTTCAGCGCGGCGCACCACCGGCAGGCGCCGCTCACGCGCGCCAGCAAGCTCCGCGTTGTCGCGACGGATGGCGGTGGAGACCACCACGACGGCGGCCTTGCCCAGATTGGCCGCATCATGGCCGATGAAAACCGTGGCGCCCTTGTCGCGCAGGCGTCGCACATTGGCGCTGTCGCTGGCGTCCGAACCCTGCACCTCATAGCCGAGATTCAGCAGAACTTCGGCGATGCCGGACATGCCGATGCCGCCAATGCCGACGAAATGAATGGGGCCAAGCTCGCGCGGAAGTTTCATTTCGCCGTCTCCGGTTTGCGGGCGCGTTCGATGATCAAGGCGACGAGATCGGCGAGCCGCTCGGCGGCGTCCGGCGCGCCTGCGCTTCTGGCCGCTTGCGCCCGTTGAATGAGGCCCGGCTGGTCCGCCATGGCCTGCGCCAATTGCGCCGCCAGCCATTGCGGCGTGAAGTCTTTCTGCACGATCACGCGCGCCGCGCCAGTGGCGGCAAGATGCTGCGCATTCGCCGCCTGATCCTGATCGAGCGCGAAGGGGAACGGCACGAGAATGCTGGGCCGCCCGATCACCGCAAGTTCCGAAACCGTGGAGGCGCCGGACCGCGCGATGACGAGATGCGCCTGCGCGATGCGCGCGGGCAGATCAGCGAAGAAGGGCGCAACCTCTGCATCGACGCCGAGCTGTTGATAAACTTCGCGCACCCGCGCCTCATCCTCGCCGCGCGCCTGCTGCACGATGACAAGCCGTCCGCGCTGCGCAGGATCAAGCAGAGCGATGGCCGCAGGCACGATGTCGGACATGACTTTCGCGCCCTGCGAGCCGCCCGTCACAGCCAAACGGAAACGCCCATCCGCGAAATCGGGATATGCAACATGCGACGCCTCGATCACCACGGGGCGCACCGGATTGCCCGTGCACACGACGCGCCCACTGAGCGTCGGCGGCACGCCGCCCAGCGTTGGAAAACCAGAAGCGATGGCGTCAACGCTTGATGCGAGAAAGCGATTGGCCTTGCCCAGCACCGCATTCTGATCATGCAGCATGGACGGCACGCGCAGGAGAGCCGCCGCCACCATGGGCGGCACGGTGGGATAGCCCCCAAAACCGACGACGCAGAGCGGCCGCACACGCCGCAACAAGCCCAGCGATTCCAATACGCCGCGCGCCAGCGTCAACGCCGCGAGTCCCTTGGCGAGAACCGAGCCGCCACGGGGCGTGGCCGAAGCGATGGCGTGAATGGCGCGCGCGGGAAAGGCGCCGCCATAACGCATGGCCCGATCATCCGTCACCAGTTCGACGGCGACGCCCCGTCGCGCCAGGGCGACGGCCAGCGCCTCCGCAGGAAACAAGTGGCCGCCGGTGCCGCCAGCCGCCAGAAGGACGCAGCGCTCGCTCATTCCATCACCCGCCCGATGATCTGCGACTTTGGCCTGCGCCGCGTGACCGCGATCAGAAAGCCCATGCCGAGCGCCAGCGAAATCAAAGATGAGCCGCCGTAGGAGATGAAAGGCAGCGTCATGCCTTTGGCGGGCATGAGATGCACGTTCACCGCCATGTTGATGGCGCTCTGCAAGCCGAACAGCATCACCAGTCCCGCAGACGCGAAGCGGCAAAAGGGATCCTCGTTTTTCGAGGCGAGCCACAACACACGCAACACGATGAAGGCGAAGAGCGTCACAATGCCGATGCAAAACAAGACGCCGAATTCCTCACCCGTGACGGCGAAGATGAAGTCGGTGTGGCTGTCTGGCAGAATGCGCTTCAGCGTGCCCTCGCCCGGCCCCTTGCCGAGCCAGCCCCCCGATATGAAACTCTCCATCGCCGTATCGACCTGGAACGTGTCGCTGGCGCCGACGCCAGAGGCCGGATCAATGAATTTCTCGATGCGCAGACGCACGTGGGGCACGAATTTATAGGCGACCAGAACACCCGACGCGCCGACGCCGCCGATGCCCGCGACCCAGAACCAGTGCAGTCCCGCCATGAAGAACAGCGCCGCCCAGACCATCGAGATCAGCATGGTTTGACCGAAATCCGGCTGCAGGATGAGCGGCACGATGGTGGCGGGCAACAACAGGATCGCCAATATGTTCGCAGGCACGTCGCGGCGGCGTGCGCCTTCCGAAAATGCCCAGGCCGCCAGCACGACGAAGGCGGGCTTGACGAATTCGGAGGGTTGAATGCCGAAGATCCAGCGCCGGGCGCCTTTCACCTCGTGGCCAAACATGATCGCGGCGATCACCAGCGCGATTCCCAAGCCAAAAACCAGCAGCGCGGAGCGGCGCACATGGCGTGGCGAGAGAAAGGACGTGGCGATCATCAAGGCCGCAGCCGGGATGAGATAGCCGACCTGTCGATTGACGAAGTGAAAGGTGGACAGGCCAAGGCGCTCTGCGACAGGTGGCGAACCGGCCAGCGTCAGCACAAGACCCAACACCATCAAGGCGCCAAGCGAGGCCAGCAACCAGCGATCGACGGTCCACCACCAATCGGCGAAGGGAGATCGTTCAGCGCGCGAGACCATGGCTTCTCCTCACACTTGTTTCATGCGCGCGACGAGCGCGCCGACGCGTTCACGGAAAGCGTTTCCGCGCACCTCGAAATTGGCGAATTGGTCATAACTGGCGCAGGCGGGCGACAAGAGAACGACCGGCTCGCGCGCATCGCAAGCCAATGCGTCTTTCGCCGCCCGTTCGATGGCGACGTCGAGCGTGACGCATCGTTCATAGTCCACAGCCCCCTGCAACGTGAGGGCGAAATCATCGCTCGCCGCGCCTATGAGATAGGCCTTGCGCACCTTGGGAAAAAGCGGCCGTAGCGACTCGATGCCGCCATCTTTCGCCTTGCCGCCAATGATCCAGAAAATGTCATCGTAAGACAGCAGCGCTTTTTCCGCAGCGTCCGCATTGGTCGCCTTCGAGTCGTTGACGAAGAGCGCGGCCCCAAGGCGGGCGATCTCTTCCATGCGATGGGGCAGGCCGGGAAAGCTCGCAAGGCCAGCGCAGATCGCGCCATGGTCAACGCCCAACCTTTCGCAGGCGCTGAAGGCGGCCGCCGCATTCTGTCCATTATGCGCGCCGCGCAGAGCCCGCGCCTGTGCGAGCGAAGCCAGCGGTTCGACGAGGCGGCGACCCGCGCCAAGCGCCAGCGCGCGATGCAAACCGGCCCGCGCATAATAGGTGCAGCCCAGAAGATCCGTCGTGTTTTGAGAGATCGGCGTGACGGACTTTCCCGCAGCGAGCAATCGCCGCAACATGGCGCGGCAATGATCGTCATCGACGCCCAGCACCACCTGGTCGGCGCCTGCGACGAGCCGCTCTTTCACAGCCGCGTAATGCTCGACAGTCCCGTGGCGGTCGATATGATCGGGCGTGACGTTCAGCAACACGCCGACGCCAGCCGCGAGACCCGGCGTCAAATCAATCTGGAACGACGAACATTCGATCACATGCACGCGCCCGCGCGTCGGCGGCTCAAGGTCGAGAATGGGCGTGCCGATATTGCCGCCCATCTGCACATCATGCCCCGCCTCGCGCAATATATGCGCGATGAGCGCGGTCGTGGTTGATTTGCCGTTGGCGCCGGTGATGGCGACGAAGGGCGCGTCCGGCGCAAGGCGCGCACGCTCGCGGCAAAAAAGCTCGACGTCGCCGATGATCTCGATTCCTGCGGCCTTCGCCTTCCCCACCGTCCAATGGGGCGTGGGATGGGTGAGCGGAACGCCAGGCGACAGAATGAGGGCTGCGAACTGCGACCAGTCGGCGCCTGTCAGATCCTCCAGCGTGACGCCCTGCGCAGCCGCGCGCTGGCGCGAGGCCTCGCCATCGTCCCATGCAGCTACATCAGCCCCGCCCGCCAAGAGCGCGCGCGTCGTCGACAGCCCCGACCCGCCAAGGCCGAAGAGCGCGACTTTGCGTCCACCAAAGCAGGAAGCCGGAGTCATCACCTCACCTTGAGCGTTGCAAGCCCGATGAGGGCGAGGACGAATGAAATGATCCAGAAGCGGATGACGATCTGCGGCTCCGACCAGCCCAGCTGTTCGAAGTGATGATGAACCGGCGCCATCTTGAAGACGCGCTTGCCGGTGAGCTTGAAGCTCGTCACCTGCACGATGACGGAGAGCGCTTCGAGCACGAAGAGACCGCCCACGATGACGAGCACGAACTCATGCTTGATGGCCACCGCCACCGCGCCAAGCAAGCCGCCCAGCGCCAGAGAGCCGGTGTCGCCCATGAAGATTTGCGCGGGCGGCGCATTGAACCATAAAAAGCCAAGCCCGGCGCCGATCAGCGCGCCGCAGACGATGGCGAGTTCGCCCGTGCCCGCCACATAGTTGATGCCGAGATAAGACGCGAAAATGGAGTTGCCCGCCAGATAGGCGATGATGGCGAATGCGCCCGCCGCGATCATCGCGGGCACGATGGCCAATCCATCAAGCCCGTCGGTCAGATTGACCGCGTTGCCGGCCGCCACCACCACAAATGCGCCGAAGCCCAAAAAGAACCAGCCCAGATTCATCACGAAGCCATTGATGAAGGGGACGGCGAGTTTGGTTGCGGGCGCGCTGGCGTAAAAGGGTGCGCCAAGCGCCACGAAGAAATCGCCAATGGAAGCCACGGGCGGCGTAAGGCTGGCGCACATCATGAGATAGCAGGCGATGGCGGCGATGACGAGCTCGCCCGCGAGCCTTGCGCGGCCGGAAAAACCTTTGTGGCTCTGCTTCGTGACCTTCAGGAAATCGTCGTAAAACCCGATGGCGCCAAAACCCAGGGTCACGAAGAGCACCACCCAGACATAGGCGCTGCGCGGATGGGCCCAAAGCAGCGTCGAAACGATGACGCCCGACAGGATCATCAGGCCGCCCATGGTGGGCGTGCCTTTCTTGGTGAGCAAATGCGATTGCGGCCCGTCCTCGCGAATGGGCTGTCCCTTGCCCTGCTTCAGCCGCAACGCCGAAATGATTCCCGGCCCGAACATGAGCACGAAGAACAGCGCCGTGCCCGTCGCGCCCGCCGTGCGGAACGTGATGTAGCGAAACAGATTCAGCGGACCGAAATATTGCGAGAAATCGGACAGGTACGTCAGCATTGCGTCACCCTTCTGCGCGGTTGTCGAAGTCGCGCGAGGCGAACAGGAGCTTGAGTTGATCGACGACGGGGCCCATGCGGCTTCCGTTCGATCCTTTCACCATGACGATGTCATAAGGCCCGATAGCGGCCACCAGAGCCTCTTCGATGCCCGCTGAGGTGGGCGCCCATGCGCCGCGCGTCCTTGGCGGCAGAGCGTCGTAAAGATGCTTCATCAGGGGGCCCGCGGCAAAAACAAGATCGACGTCGGCGGCCGCTATCGCTTCGGCAAGGTCCGCATGCAGATCGGGGCCCTGGGCGCCAAGCTCCAGCATATCGCCAAGGACAGCGATGCGCTTGCCGCCCACCTGCGTTTCACGCATCAGGCCAAGCGCTGCGCGCATCGAGGCCGGGTTCGCATTATAGCTTTCGTCAACGAGCGTGAAATCGCCAGTCGGCATGCGCAGGAACGACCGCTCGCCACGACCCTTGGGGGGCGTAAAGCGCGCAAGGTCCGCCGCAGCCTGATCAAGATTTCCGCCCAGCGACTCGACCGCAAGCAACACCGCCAGCGAATTCATCGCCATATGCCGACCCGGCGCGCCAACTGTATAGGTATAGCGTCTGCCCAGAATGCGCGCCTGCACGCGCGTGCCTTCAGCGATGGTGACGGCGTCCTCGAAGCGCGCTTCGGCGCCCTTGCGCGAGCCGAAGGTGAGGATCCGCCCGACGCCCGCATCCTCGGCGGCCTTGCGCAAACGCGGATATTGCTTGATGTCGAGATTGAGGATAGCGGTTCCGCCAACCTCGACGCCTGAAAAGATTTCCGCCTTCGCATCGGCGATGGCGTCGATGGAGTCGAAGAATTCGAGATGCACGGGCGCGATGGTGGTGACGATGGCCACATGCGGACGCACCATTTCGACAAGCGGCGTGATTTCGCCCGCATGGTTCATGCCGATTTCGAACACGCCGAAACGCGTGTCCTTCGGCATCCGGCAGAGCGTCAACGGCACGCCCCAATGATTGTTGTAGGAGGCGAGCGAGGCATGGGTGCGGCCTTGCGCGGACAACACCAGCGCCAGCGCATCTTTCGTACTTGTCTTGCCGACCGACCCCGTCACGGCGGCGATGGCTGCGTTGGTGCGCGCGCGCGCCGTCAAGCCGAGCGACTGCATCGCGGACAAAGTGTCATGCACGATATAAAGCGGTCCCGTCTGAAACAGCTCATTGGCATGGGCCTCATCGACGACCGCAGCGGAGGCGCCCTTTTCGAAAGCGGCCGCGACATGTTCGTGCCCGTCGGAATGGTCGCCCTTGATGGCGAAAAACAGATCGCCCGGTTCAAGGGTGCGCGTGTCGATCGAGATCCCCGAGATGGGCGCAGCGGCCAGACCATTGGTGCGCGCATAAAGCGGCGACACAAGGCCAAGGTATGACCAGAGGGTGGGATTGTTCATGATGCGGCATCCTCCAGCGCGGCGCGCACCGCTTGATGATCAGAAAAAGGCAGAACCTCGTCGCCCACGATCTGGCCGGTTTCGTGACCCTTGCCGGCCACGACGAGCACGTCCCCGGGGCCAGTCATGCGCACCGCAGCGGCGATGGCGGAGCCACGGTCTGCGATGTCCAGCGCGGCGGGCGCTGCGGCGCAGATGGCGGCGCGGATCGCAGCCGGATTTTCCGAGCGCGGATTATCGTCGGTGACGATGACGACGTCGGCATGTTGCGTCGCGATCCGCCCCATGATCGCGCGCTTGCCGGAGTCGCGATCCCCGCCGCAACCAAAGACGACGATGAGGCGCCTGGTCGCGAGCGGGCGCAGGGCGGCAAGCACTTTTTCAAGCGCATCCGGCTTATGCGCATAGTCGATGAAGACGGGGGCGCCATCGCGCTCGCCGACTTTCTCCAGACGTCCCGGCGCGCCATTGAGATGGGCGAGCGCCTCCAGCACAAGGGCGGCAGGCGAGCCCGTCGCGATACAAAGCCCGGCCGCCACAAGCGCGTTCGACGCCATGAAAGCGGCTGCAAGCGGCAATTCGACGTCATATGCGACGCCCTCGCAGGCGAGTTTCAGCAAGGTTGAAGCGGGTCTGGCCTGCGCGAACGACAGCGCAAGCAGATCGCCCTGCGCGCCCGTGGTGAGCACGCGCAAGCCACGGGCCTTGCACGCCGCAATGACGCGCGCCGCGACATCGCTGTCCGCATCGATCACGGCGGGCTGGCCCTGCTGAAGAAGCGCCTCGAACAAGCGCATTTTTGCGGCGAGATATGAATCGAGATCGGCGTGATAATCGAGATGGTCGCGCGTCAGATTGGTGAAGGCGCCGGCGCTCAGGCGCACGCCGTCAAGCCTGCGCTGGTCAAGACCATGGGACGACGCCTCCATGGCCAGATGCGTCACGCCGTCATGGGCGAGCTGGTGAAGCGTTTGATGCAAGGTCACAGGGTCTGGCGTGGTCAACGAGCCATAAGTCTCGCCGTCCGGCGTGATCACGCCCGTCGTGCCAAGAGCCGCCGCGCGCAGGCCAAGCCGCGCCCAGATCTGGCGCGTGAACGCGGCGACCGACGTCTTCCCGCTGGTGCCGGTGATGGCGGCGATGGTCGCGGGCTGCGCCGGATAGAAGCGCGCCGCAGCTTGCGACAGCGCCTCACGCACATTCGCCACCAGAAGCACAGGCGCGCCTGAGAGCGGCGTGGCTGGCGCTCGTTCCGCGACCACAGCAATGGCGCCAGAGTCAATCGCAGCTTGAGCGAAGCCCAGTCCATCCGCGCGCGCGCCGGGCATGGCGAAGAACACGAAGCCAGGCCTGACGGCGCGGCTATCCGCGCTCAGGCCCGCAACGTCGCGCATCGCCGCGTCTGCGGGCGCGTGTGCGTCAGGAATCAACTCGCGCAGCGAGACCATCAGTTTCCCTTGGAGGGCGTGTTGACATAGCCATAGCCAAGCCTGGCGAGCAGCGGGAAGGGCTGCGTCGGCAGATCGAGCCGTGGCGGCAGGTTGAGCATGTTGGCGACGCGCTCGATGATTTTTCCGGTCACGGCGCCCGAATTCCAGGCTGCGGTACGATAGCCCTGCGTTTCAGGCAGGGCTTGCGGTTCGTCCATGAGGGTCAAGAACAGGTACCTCGGCTTATCCGCCGGAGCTATCGCCATGAATGTGGTGAAAACACGATCCTTGGCGTAGTGGCCATGCACAATCTTGTCGGCCGTGCCGGTTTTTCCTCCGACAAAGTAGCCGCGAATATCGACCGTTCGGGCGGAGCCCTTTTCCGCGTTGACGCGCATGAGGTAACGCAGGGCTTCCGACACCTCTGGCCGCACAATTTGCGTGGCGTTGGCCCTCGCCTCTTCCTCCGTGCGCTTGAGGAAGGTTGGCGTGATCATCTGCCCGCCGTTGGAAAGCGCCCCGACCGCCATCATGGCTTGCAGCGGAGCGACGTTCAGCCCCTGGCCAAAGGCGATGGTGATGGTGTTCAACTCGCCCCAATGGCGAGGGACGATCGGCTCGGCGCTTTCGGGCAGTTCCGTGCGCAAACGGTCAAGCTGTCCCATCTTGCGCAGAAAGGCCTTGTGTCCCTCGACGCCGACCATCATGGCCATGCGCGCCGTGCCGATATTTGACGAATAGGTGAAGACCTCGGGCACGCTCAACATGCGACGCTGGGCATGGAAATCGTGAATGGTGAATTTGCCGTAGCGCAAGGATTCCCTTGCGTCGACGCGGGAGTTGAGATTGACCTTGTTGGCCTCCATCGCCATGGCGATGGAAATCGCCTTGAAGGTGGAGCCCATCTCATAAACGCCGACCGTCATGCGGTTGATGTGCAGGGGATCGAGCGCATCGGAAGGATTGTTGGGGTCGTAATCCGGCAAGGAGGCGAGCGCGATCACCTCGCCCGTGTTCACATCGAGGATCGCGGCCGCGCCCGCCTTGGCCTTGAAGCGTTCGATGCCTTTTTCCAGCTCGTCGCGGATGGCGTGCGTCACGCGCAGGTCGATGGAAAGCCGCACTGGCTTCAGGTCGGCGGGATCAAGACGGAAGCCCGCCATCGTCAGATCGTTGAGGCCTTGCCCGTCGATATATTTTTCGATGCCGGCGATGCCGTAATTATCCACATTCGTGTAGCCAAGCACATGCGCCGCCACAGGTCCGTTGGGATAAACGCGCTTGTTTTCGGGCAAGAAGCTGACGCCCGGCAAACCAAGGCGGAACACTTCTTCCTGCTCTTTCGGCTTGATGCCGCGCTTGACCCACACGAAGCCCTTGCGGGAACCGAGCCGTTCGCGCAATTCCTTCGCATTCACATCTGGCAGAACGGCGGTGAGCAACTCCACCGCCTCGTCCTTGTCGATGATGCGGCGGGGCTCGGCGAAGACCGACATGACCTTGATGTCGGTGGCGAGCACCTCGCCATTGCGATCAAGGATTTCGGGGCGCGGACGCGACACGGCTTCAGAGGCCGCGCGCCGCAGGCTTTGCGGTTCGGGCTTGAAGCCAAGGTAGACGAGCTTGCCGCCGATGATGCTGAACAGGCCTGCAAAGCCCAATGCGACAAGGCGAATGCGCCAGGTGCTTTTGTCGATTCGCGTGCGCAGAAGATCGGTCGCCGCTTGCGCCAGTCGGTATCGCAAGCCGGGGCGAGGCTGATCGGAGCGCTGCGGCTGTCCGCCGTCGAGAGGTTCCATGGGCTCGCTCATCTCCCCTCCCCTATCGGCCGGAGGAGGGCGTCGTGGCGCCCGTCCGTTTATCGTTCGGCGTCGCGGTCGGTTCAGCCAGACCCAGCAATTCGAGCTTGCGGCCGATGGCGTCGATGCGCGCCGCGCGATCGGGCAGATCGGACGCCTTCACGACCTGATCGACGCCAACCGCCTGCATCTCAAGGTGACGATCCGCCAGCGCCTGCACGCGCCCGGGCCGAACCAGATGCGCCCAATCGGCGCGAAGCATGCCCATGCGGTCATGTTCGCTCTCGATGGAATGCTGCAATTTCACGATCTCGGCTGAATAGTGCATCGTTTCATATTTGATCGAATAGGCGAAGATCGCTGGCCCCACGAGCGCGGCGACGGAAAGGACGTTGAGGTAGCGAAGCATGTCAGCGACCCTTTCCTGAGTTTGCGGGCAAAGCCGCCAGGGCGACGAGGTCGGCGTCTAGGCCGCGGGCGGGCGCTTGCGTGCGCTGGCCCGTGCGCAGCTTGGCCGAACGGGCGCGCGGATTGCGCGCAAGCTCCTGCGCGCCAGCGATGACGGGCTGCTTGCCCACCATGTCGAACGTTGCGGGCGGGGGCACTGGCTCGCCGGGCAGGAGACGCGAGCGCGCCTGGCCACGGCCGGAGCGGGCCGCGAAGAACTGCTTCACGATGCGGTCCTCAAGCGAATGGAAGGTGACCACCGCCAGGCGGCCGCCGTCCTTGAGGATCTCCTCGGCGCCCGCCAGCGCACGCACCAGTTCGCCGAGCTCATCGTTGACCGCGATGCGCAGGCCCTGAAAGCTGCGGGTGGCGGGATGGATTTCCGTCGGCTTGTGGGGCACGAGGCGGCCAATCAGTTCGGCCAGCGGACGGGTGGTGAGGAAGGGCTTGGCGACGCGGTCAGCCACGATGGCGCGGGCGATGCGGCGCGCCATCCGCTCTTCGCCATAATAATAGAAGATGTCCGCCAGCTCTTCCTCGCTGGCTTCGTTCACGATGTCGGCGGCGCTACGTCCGGCCTGCTCCATGCGCATGTCGAGCGGGCCATCCTGACGGAAGGAGAAGCCGCGCGCAGCCTCGTCGAGCTGCATGGAGGAGACGCCGATATCAAGCGTCACGCCGTCCAGCGGCGCAAAACCCGTGCGCCGGGCGACCTCGGCCAGATCGCCGAAGCGCGCCTGCTCGATGCGCAGCCGTCCGGCGGCTTCGCTGACCAGCGGCGCAGCGCCAGCGATGGCGTCGGGATCGCGATCAAGGCCAAGGACGCGGACCTGGGGGGTCGCAAGGAGCGCCCGCGCGTAGCCGCCCGCGCCAAAGGTGCCGTCGAGGAAGGCGCCGCCTTCATGGGGGGCGAGCGCTGTGAGCACCTCGTCCAGGAGCACAGGAATGTGCCGGGCAGGTCCGCCTGCGGCGAGATCCTTGTCATCGCCGCCGCCCGATTTCATTCCCGTGCTCCTCGAGGATGCGGCGCGTCGGCCGCATGTCTGGCGCTGAGTTGCTTCCGCAGGTCGCGCACCCGGTTTCTGGCCTCCACCAGATGCGCACGGAACCGCCCAGGCTCCCAGATTTGAAATTTCTGACCCAGACCCACGAAAGTCACCTCCCCGGTGAGCCCCGCATAGGCCTTCAACCGCTCCGTCAGGATGACCCGGCCCTCCGGATCCACCTTCAACACCTCGCTGGCGCCGAGCAGCGCCGTCGAGAACGCATCGCGCTCCTCCGAAAAGGGAGAGAGCCTCTCCAGCAACTCGTCGATCTCCCGCAGCAGCCCATGGCCGCCGCAGTCGAGCGCCTCCGCCTCGAGAGAGGGATGGACGTACAGCCCCTCGAATCCATCGCGCCCCAGAACGCCCCGAAAGGACGCTGGTATCGACACCCGGCCCTTCGCATCGAGCCGGCTGGTGACATGGGAGACGAAACGATCCAAGCGACAAACTCACCCGGCGAGCCACCATGGCCAGCCCATATCCTGCGCACGCCGTTGGAAAACGGCGCGATTGCGACGCTGACGCGGACACAACTCTGAACGGGATGATGTGGGATAACATGGGATTTTATGGGCGTCAACGCATTGATGAGTCGAAACGGGACAGGCCCGCGCTGTCGACGATTAGAGATTGTTAGTGTTAAGGAATGGTTCAGATCTGGGGCCGCGGGCAGAATATCCCCTGCGCTGACAAGGAAATGACAGCGTTCGGTTGCCTCTCGCCCGCACCATGATAGGTCTGGGGCCCATACGGCTCGAACCCTCACGCTGGGACCAGAATCAGACATGCGCGGCCCGAACGAAATTGATTTCTGGCGGGGATTCGCGCTCCTCACGATCTTCATTGATCATGTCCCCGGGCTTTTCTTCGAAAATTACACGATGCGGCACTTTGGCGTTTCGGACGCCGCCGAACTCTTCGTCTTTCTGGCTGGCTGGTCCATGCGGTTGCTCGTGGACAGCAAAAAGGGGCGGATGGGCCTGCCCAACGCCATCATGCGGCTTGAAACCCGCGCCCTGACGATCTTCTTCGCCCAGCTCATCATTACCCAGATGGCGCTCGCCCTTACGGCGGCGGGAGCGATTCTGCTCGAAAACCCGCTTTTCCTCGAATGGAACAACGCCGCCGCCGCTTTCGAGGATCCCCTTGAGACGCAAGTGGCCATCGTCATGCTGAGCCATCAGCTCGGCTTCTTCGATATCCTGCCCCTCTATGTCGTCATCATAGCGGGGGCGCCGCTGTGGGTGATCAGCGACCGCATCTGGAAATGGTTGCCGCTCCTCCTGTCGATGACCCTTTACGCCACAGTCCTGTGGACCGGCATCAATTTGCCGACCTGGCCGGTGGAAGGGCGCTGGTATTTCAATCCCTTGGCCTGGCAGGCCGTGTTTGTGCTGGGCTTCATGCTGGCCGACTCCAAAGGGCCTGCAGCCGCGCTGCGCCGCCACAGGGGCAAGCTGCGCTGGCTGGGGCTCGCAGGCGTGGCGGCGGGGGTGGCCGTGGGCGTGAGCGACTACTCTCCCGATCCGCTGATGGTCCCGGACCCCAAGCTCTTCTTCATGTTCGACAAAACCTTCGTGACGCCTGCCCGGATCTTCCATCTGCTGGCGCTGGTGGCTCTCTTCAATGGTCTCTATCGCCACATCCATTACTGGATGCGCCCTGCGGCGCTGTTCCTGTCCATGCTCGGGCGCAACTCGCTCTATGTCTTTTGCGTCGGCTCGCTGGTGGCGCTGACCTCTCAATTCGGTCGCTACGTCATGGAGGGGAGTATCCTCGTCGACACAGCAGTGGTACTGATGGGGGCGACATGCATGGGCGTCACCGCCTGGGTCGTCGAGTGGAGGGGGCGTAGCCGCGCATCATGAGGAGCTTCGCAGCCACCTTGCTGATGGTGATCGCTTGCTGGCCCGCAAGCGCTCAGACCGGACCGCCGCCACTGAGCCCGCAATGCGAGGCGCCCGGCGCCGACATCTCGACGACGGCCCCCCTGCCCCATCTCGCCGAAAGGCTCGAGAAGGGCGGCAGCCTGCGCATCCTGGCGATCGGATCCTCCTCGACCTATGGCGTTGGCGCGTCCTCGCGGCGCAAGGCCTATCCCGCCCAGCTGCGCGGCATCCTCGAAGCGACCTTGAAGGGGACGGAAGCGGTCATCACCAACAGGGGCGTATCGGGAGAGGTGGCGCAAACCACAGCGGACCGTCTGCGCACCGAAGTGGCGCTGGAAAAGCCGGACGTCGTCCTCTGGCAGCTCGGCACCAATGACGCGCTGTCCCGCGTCAAGCCCGAAGACTTCGAGCGGACGGTCAGCTCCACCCTTGAATGGCTGAAGAGCAACAACATCGACGTGGTGCTCGTCGGCCTCCAATACACGCCGCAATTCGCCCGCGATGATAACTATTTCGCGATTCGGGAGGCCCTGCGGCGCGTCGCCGCCGCACAGAACGTGCTTTATGTGCGCCGCTACGACGCCATGCAGTTCATCGCCCGCACGAATCCCAACGCGGTCGAAATGGCGACGGACGGGCTGCACCTGAACGACATGGGCTATCAGTGCATGGCCGAGCATATCGCCCATGCGGTGATCGCCAACCTTTTCGTCCGCAAGAAGGACTTGCCCAAGGGCGAGGCCCCGAAGCTGGATGCGCCCAAGGTCGAGACGCCCGGCAAATAGCCCGGCTCAGCCGCCGATGATGCTGGACCCCCGCGCGGCGCGTCGGTAAAAGAGGGCAACGACTTTCTCCTTTTTCAGGATTCATCAGCCTATGGCGCGGCAATTCATCTACCACATGCAAGGCCTCTCCAAGACCTGGCCCGGCGGCAAGAAGGTGCTGGAGAATGTCCACCTCTCCTTCTACCCCGACGCCAAGATCGGCGTGCTCGGCGTCAACGGCTCGGGCAAATCCACCTTGCTGAAGATCATGGCCGGCATGGATGCCGAATATAACGGCGAGTGCTGGGCGGCCGACGGCGCGCGCGTGGGCTACCTGCCCCAGGAGCCCCAACTCGACAACAGCCTCGACGTGCGCGGCAATGTCATGCTCGGCGTGAAGCCGAAGAAGGACATTCTCGATCGTTACAACGACCTCGCCATGAACTATTCGGACGAGACGGCGGACGAGATGACCAGCCTGCAAGACGAGATCGAGGCGCAGGGCCTGTGGGATCTGGACAGCCAGGTCGATCAGGCCATGGAGGCGCTCGGCTGCCCGCCCGACGACTGGGCCGTGGATCGGCTGTCCGGCGGCGAAAAGCGCCGCGTCGCCCTGTGCAAGCTTCTGCTGGAACAGCCCGAACTGCTGCTGCTCGACGAGCCCACCAACCATCTCGACGCCGAGACCGTGAACTGGCTGGAAGGCCATCTGCGCAACTATCCGGGCGCGATCCTGATCGTGACCCATGATCGCTACTTCCTCGACAATGTGACGAGCTGGATTCTCGAGCTGGATCGCGGCCGCGGCATCCCCTATGAGGGCAATTACTCCTCGTGGTTGCAGCAGAAGCAGAAGCGCCTCGCCCAGGAAGGCCGCGAGGACGAGGCCCGCCAGCGCGCGCTGGAGGCGGAAAGCGAGTGGATCTCCTCCTCGCCCAAGGCCCGCCAGGCCAAGTCGAAAGCGCGCATCCAGCGCTACGAGGACCTGGTCGCCAAGCAGAACGACAAGGCGCCCACCTCGGCGCAGATCATCATCCCCGTGGCCGAGCGCCTCGGTCAGAATGTCATCGACTTCACCCATCTGTCCAAGGGCTTCAATGACAAGCTGCTGATCGACGATCTGTCCTTCAAGCTGCCGCCCGGCGGCATCGTGGGCGTGATCGGACCGAACGGCGCGGGCAAGACCACCCTGTTCCGCATGATCACCAAGCAGGAGACCCCGGATTCCGGCGAAATCGCCATCGGCGAGAGCGTGCATCTGGGCTATGTGGACCAGTCGCGCGACGCGCTGGACGACAAGAAGAATGTCTGGGAGGAAATCTCCGGCGGCTATGACGTGATCTATCTGGGCAAGCGCGAGATCAATTCACGCGGCTATTGCAGCGCCTTCAACTTCAAAGGCGCGGACCAGCAGAAGAAGGTGGGCATGCTGTCGGGCGGCGAGCGCAACCGCGTTCATCTGGCCAAGATGCTGAAAAGCGGCGCCAATCTGCTGCTGCTCGATGAGCCCACCAACGATCTGGACGTGGACACCCTGCGCGCGCTGGAAGACGCCTTGACCGATTTCGCGGGCTGCGCGGTCATCATCTCCCATGATCGCTTCTTCCTTGACCGCATCGCCACCCATATCCTCGCCTTCGAGGGCGACAGCCATGTGGAATGGTTCGAGGGCAACTTCGCCGATTACGAGGAAGATAAGAAGCGGCGTCTGGGCGTCGACAGCGTCATCCCGCATCGGTTGAAGTACAAGAAGTTCAGCCGGTAAAACAAAGACTGCCCGCCCCCGAACAGGGAGCGGGCCAGCAAGACGCCAGATGCGCCGGGCCCCCTCAGGAGGCCCGGCGTTTTCGTTTCCGCCTATTCGGCCGTCTCGGCGGCAGGCTCGGACGTGGCCGGTTTGGGGGCGGACGATTTGGGCGCAGGCTTGGCCGCGGCGGTCGTTCCCTTGGCGGCGGGCTTCGTCTCGACGGCTTTCGTGGGCGCGGGCGCCGCCGGGGCGGCGGCCTGCGGCGCTGGCTGCACGAGACCGACCGAGATCCCGAACAAAAGCCATTGGCCGCTCTGCTGGGTAAAGAACAGGTCGAAGGAAACAGGGACCGGCTTCACCTCGAAATAGCCCGCCATATGGATCATGCCCGAGGCCTCGATCTGCGGATCCACAGTCCAGCGGGGCTCCAGGATCGCCGCATAGGCCAGATTCAGCCCCTCACGGCGCTGGGCAGCGAAAATCTCCGACAATTTCGCAGTGGTGTTGACCTGAAAGGCGGCGCTGGCGATGGAGCGGAAGACGGCGTATTCATTGGTCTTGTTGGCCTGATCGAGCGCGATCAACGCATTGCGCATCAACAGAAACGCGCCGTTGCGGTCGATGGGGCCGGTCTGGATTTGCGGTGCGGGCTGGGGCGCGGGCTGAGCTTGCGCGGGCGGGGCCGCCGGTGGCTGTTGAGGCGGCGCAGTCTGCGCGCAAGCGGCGCTGGCGCTCAACAGGACGGCCAGAAGCAAGGGGGAAAAAAGCCCGTTGTAACGCTTCATCAAAATTCGATTCCTTGTCGCTCATCGCCAAAAGCTTGGAGACTTCACGAGGGAACCTTAGCAAAGAGATAAGCCACGGTCACGGTAGCCATGCCAAAAATGCAAGGAACGTCGAAACGCAGCAAAGCCTGCGTCGCCAGGCCGAGAACCCTCAGCCTGCTAAAACGTCGCCAGTCGGCCTGTAAGCCGGGTTCTGTATGGCGCGGACCTTGCGGTTCGCGCGTGACGGCCATTCCTCTGGGACGGTCGTTGCCGACCGCCTCGAGCAACCAACCCGGACGACGACCCGGAGACGGGCCTGAGGCCAAACCAGTTTCCTGGCGGCCTCGTGTCATCCCTATTCGGTTTTGCTCCCGGTGGGGCTTGCCGTGCCGCTCGCGTTACCGCCAGCGCGGTGCGCTCTTACCGCACCCTTTCACCCTTACCCATTCGAAAATGGGCGGTTTACTTTCTGTGGCGCTTTCCCTGGGGTCGCCCCCGCCGGACGTTATCCGGCACCGTGTCTCCATGGAGCCCGGACTTTCCTCCCCCATGGTGTCCCACGGAAGCGGCCGTCCAGCCGACTGGCGAACCTCACATAGGGGCAGGCGGGACTCACCGTCAATGACTTAACCGCCGAAACGGCGAGGAGCGGAATCCTTTCGGACTCCGCCCCCGCAGTTCAAACCGTTCAAGCCGTTCAGTTGCTGGCCATCAGGCCTCGCGCCTTGGCGCAATAGCTGTGGTCGGCCGCCGACATGTGATGGGCGCCATGGCCGGACTGATAGCGCATGACCGTGCCGCACAGATCGCCGCCGGACATGCGATAGGCCGTCGCCAGATAGCGCATGGCGAAGCGGATGTTGGTTTCGGGGTTCAAGAGCCCGGCAGGCCCGCCCGAAAAGCCCTCGCCCCGCGCCGTCTGGGTCTTGATCTGCATGAGGCCCATGGCGCCGCTGCGGTTGGTGGCGTGGGGATTGTAATTGCTCTCCACCTTCACGACCGCATCGGCCAGAGCGAAGGGCACGCCGTTTTCAGCGGCATGGCGAGCCACCATGGCGCGCAGCCCGCCACGGTCGGCGCTCTGGCCAAGGGAGGGCTGCGCATCGATCACGCTGGCCAAGGTGCGGGCGTGCTGGCGATTGGCATGACGATGGTGGGGCCGCGCTTGCGCGGGGACAGAGGAAACAGCGGAGAGGGCGAGAATGGCCGCAACGGAAAGGCTAGCGGCAAAAGTCTTTTTCATCATCCAGAAAGGTTCCTGCGTTTTGATTGATTGTCAGCAAGCGCAAAATACCGGATATTGAGGCCATAACCGGGCGATGAATGGCCCATAATTGGAATTCTAAAATGTGATCTACTTCGATCCATTTCTGTAAAACATCATTTCACGAAATATATTGGCTGCGATGACATTTTATTTAATCTTGTTACGATCCGTGAACATGCTTAAGCTTTGATGGTTTTCATCAGAAAAAATTAAAAAACATCAACTGTGTCCGTCGCGCTCATAGACGGCCAAGCCCGCCCATGGTTTGATCGGACAGCTTTACGATACGTCATCGCGACGAAATCTTGAGGAAAGACCGACCCGGTGGGCGGCGATGTGGAGATGCGTTATGAAAAGAACCTTGCTTTTGACCCTCGCCCTGACCTCGGCCCTGGCCCTGGGCGGCTGCGGGCAGACGCGGGACGACCGGGCCGTCAATGGCGCCCTGGTGGGCGGCGCAGCGGGCGCCATCATCGGCGGCGCGGCCTCGGGCCGGGCGGGCGGCGCGCTTGCGGGCGGCATCATCGGGGCGGCGGCTGGCGGCATCCTCGGCGCCAATTCGGAACCCGCCCCGCCCCGTCGCTGCATCACCTTCCGCTATGATTATGACGGCAACCGCTATTGCGCCCGCTTCGCGCGCGACGCCTACTGAATGCGCAAGGTCCGGCTCAAAGCCGGGCCTTCATTTTGGGGCGCGGGCGGGATAGAGCAATCGGCATGAGCAACTTCCGCCCCGATCATCCTGCCGCCAGCGTCCACCCCTCGCCCAACCATGGCGAGCGGCGCGAGGGCAGGACGCCGGACTGCATCCTGCTCCATTATACTGGCATGCCCACCGGCGAGGGGGCGCTGGCGCGGCTTTGCGATCCCGCAGCCGAGGTCTCCTCCCATTATCTCATCTTCGAAAATGGCCGCATCCTGCAACTCGTCCCCGAGGCGCGGCGCGCCTGGCATGCGGGGGCGGGCCGCTGGAAGGAGGATGCGGACCTCAATTCCAGCTCCATCGGCGTCGAAATCGTGAATCCCGGCCACGACGGCGCCCTGCCGCCCTACCCTGACGGCCAGATCGAGGCCGTCGCGGCCCTCTGCCGCGACATCGCCGCCCGCCACAACATAGCCCCCGAGCGGGTGCTGGCCCATTCCGACATAGCGCCCGGCCGCAAGCGCGATCCGGGCGAGCATTTTCCCTGGGCCGCGCTACACGCCATGGGAGTCGGCCATTGGGTCGCCCCAGCGCCCATCGCCGGAGGGCGCTTCCTGTCGCCCGGCGAGCAAGGGCGACCCGTTGAGGCCCTGCAAGCCATGCTGGCGCTCTATGGCTATCCCTGCCCCCAGACCGGCCTCTATGACCCGCAGACCGAGGCGGTGGTGGCCGCCTTCCAGCGCCATTATCGGCCGGCTCTCGTGGATGGAATCGCCGACGCCTCCACCATCGTGACCCTGCGCGACCTGATCGCGGCGCTGCCCGCTATTCCACAGGGTTGATCTTCGCGTCCTTGACCACCTTGCTCCACAGCACGGTCTCCTCGGCGATGAATTTGGCGGAGGCCGCCGGCGTCATGGCGGCGGGATCGACGCTGAGGGCCTTCAGCCGCTCCAGAAACGCCGGATCGGCGAAGATGGCGGCCACATCCTTCTGGATCTTGTCCACGATGGGCTTGGGCGTGCGCTCCGGCGCCATCAGGCCGAACCATGTCACCGAGCGGAAACCCGGCAGGCCCGCCTCGGCCATGGTCGGCACATCCGGCAGGATCGGCGAGCGCCTGTCGTCGGCCACCGCGATGATGCGGGTCGCGCCCGCCTTGTACTGGGGCGTGGCGGTGCCCAGATTGTCGAACATCATATCGAGCCGCCCGCCCGTCAGATCAATGATCGCCGCCGGGCTGCCCCGGTAGGGCACATGGATCATGCCCGCCCCGAGCCGCTCGGACAGCAGGCTGCCCGCCAGATGGGTGGTCGTGCCGACGCCTTGCGATCCATAGGTCACCTTGCCCGGATTGGCCTTGGCGTAGGCGATGAACTCGGCCAGCGTGTTGATCCCCAGCGCCTTGCTGACCACCAGCACATTGGGAAAGGTGATGAGGACCGAGATCGGGGCCACCTTGGCGGGGTCATAGGCCATGGACTTGAACAGCAGCCCGTTGATGGTCAGCGGCCCGGGATGGCTCACCAACAGCGTATAGCCGTCCGGCTCCGCCCGCAGGGCCTGCGCCGCCCCGATATTGCCGCCCGCCCCCGTCACATCGTCCACAATGACGGATTGCGACCAGCGACGGGACAATTCGTCAGCCAGAAGGCGGGTGGTCGCGTCCGCCGTTCCGCCCGCCTGCGAATTGACGATGAGGCGCACCATGCGGGTGGGATAATCCTGCCCACGCGCCAAAGTGGGCAAGGCGAGCGCGACGGCCAGAGCGGCGGCGGCGATATAGCGGCGCATAACGGTCCTCCCGAATATTTTCAGTTTGTTGTAAAGCATCATGCAGGCAGACGGGTTGCGAGGCAACGCTGTCCAGGAAGGGAGATTTTATCGATGGGTTCAAGGATTTTACGGGGCGGGCTGGCGGCGGTCGCCCTCATGCTGGGCGCGGCCACGAGCGCCATGGCGCTGGACGACGAGGCGCTGGCGAAATTCTACAAGGACAAGACCGTGACCATCGCGGTCGGCTCATCGCCCGGCGGCGGGCTCGACACCTTCGGGCGCCTGCTGTCGCGCCACATGGGCAATCACATTCCCGGCCATCCCGCGGTTGTGGTCTCCAATGTTCCGGGCGCGGGCGGCAACGTGCTCGCCAACAATCTCTATACGCTGGCCCCGAAAGACGGGACTTACATGGGCATCACCTTTCCCAGCGTGATCATCGACCCCCTGCTCAGCGGGGACCATCGCGGTTATGATCCGACGAAGTTCAACTATATGGGCAACGCCAACGCTGAAGTGCTTGTGTGCCTGCTGCGCCGCGACGCAGGCGTGAAGAGCCTCGAAGATTTCCTCAAGGCCGACCTCATCATCGGCGCCACCGCGCCTGGCAGCACGACGTCCGACTTCCCGATGATCGTGAAAGGCCTGCTCGGCGCGAAGTTCCGCCTCGTGACCGGCTATCAGGGCTCGCGCGAAGTCACCCTCGCTGTTGAGAAGAACGAGGTGCAAGGCATCTGCGGCCTCGGCTGGTCCACCGTGAAGGTGCAATATGCGGACATTCTGAAAGGCGACATGTTCGCCACCGTCTTCGCGCAGGAAGACCTGAAGGGTCACCCCGAACTCAACGCGCAGAATGTGCCGCTCATCTATTCGCTCGCCAAGACCGAGGAGGACAAACAGGCCTTGCAGATGTTCTACACGCAGAACGCCTTCAGCCGCCCCTTCATCCTGCCCCCTGGCGTGCCTGCGGACCGCGTGGAGGCCCTGCGCAAGATCTTCCTCGAAACCATCGCAGACCCCGAGCTTCAGGCCGACGCGCGCAAGATGAACATCGAGGCCGTGCCGACCTCGGGCGCGGAATTGCAGCAGATCATCGCCGACATGTACGCCACGCCGCCCGCCGTCGTGGCGCGGGTGAAGCAGGGCATGGGACGATAGAACAAAGCGGCGGCGGAGCCCTATTCCGCCGCCACATTCATGCGCGCCGGATCATAATTCAGCACTGGCGCCAGCCAGCGTTCGACCTCAAGAATGCTCATGCCCTTGCGGGCTGCATAATCCTCCACCTGATCGCGCTCCACTTTCGCCACGCCGAAATAATGCGCTTCGGGATGCGAGAAATAGAGGCCGCTGACGGATGAGCCCGGCCACATGGCGAAGCTTTCCGTCAGCGTGACGCCTGTGCGGCGCTCTGCGCCCAGCAGATCGAAAATCGTGCGCTTCTCCGTATGGTCGGGCTGCGCGGGATAGCCGGGCGCGGGGCGAATGCCGCGATAGGCTTCGGAAATGACTTCCTCCGGCGTCAGCGCCTCCTCCGCCGCATAGGCCCAGAATTCGCGGCGCACGCGCTCGTGCATCCGCTCGGCCAGAGCCTCGGCGATGCGGTCGGCGAGCGCCTTCACCATGATCGAGCCATAGTCGTCATTGGCCTGCGCGAAGCGGGCGGAGATCTTTTCCTCCTCCGCGCCCGCCGTCACCACGAAGGCGCCGACCCAATCGGCGGGCCCGCCGATGGGCGCGACGAAATCGGACAGAGCGATATTGGGCCGCCCATCCCGCCGCAGCAATTGCTGACGCAATGTGTGCAACGTGGCGAGCCCGTCGCTGCGCGATTCGCCCGTGTAAAGCTGGATGTCGTCGCCATCGGCCTGCGCGGGCCAGAAGCCGATCACCGCCTTGGGATTGAACCAGCGTTCATCCACGATGCGCTTCAACATCTGCTGCGCATCATCGAACAACTGCCGCGCCGCCTCGCCTTGCCGGGGATCGTCGAGCAGCGCGGGATAACGGCCCTTCAGCTCCCAGGTCTGGAAGAACGGCGTCCAGTCGATATAGGGAACCAGCTCCGCCACATCATAAGTACGGAAGGTGCGCGTGCCCGTGAACAGGGGCTTTGGCGGCTGATAGGCCGCCCAATCCGTGCGCATGGCGTTGGCGCGGGCGCGGGCCAGCGGCAGACGCTGCTTGTCGCTTTCCGCGCGCGCATGGGCGTCCGCCACCTTGCGATATTCGGCGCGCAATGTTTCCACATAACTCACGCGCGTGTCGGGCGAGAGCAGAGCGGAAACGACGCCCACCGCGCGGCTCGCGTCGGTGACATAGACGGACTGTCCACGCTCGTAGTTGGGATGGATCTTCACCGCCGTGTGCACGCGGCTCGTGGTCGCGCCGCCGATGAGCAGCGGCACATCGAAACCCTCGCGCTCCATCTCGCTCGCCACGAAACACATTTCATCGAGCGAAGGGGTGATGAGGCCGGACAGACCGATCACATCGACCTTTTCGCGCTTCGCCGTCTCCAGAATCCTGGACGCGGGAACCATCACGCCCAGATCAATGATCTCGTAATTGTTGCAGGCGAGCACCACGCCCACGATGTTCTTGCCGATGTCATGCACATCGCCCTTCACCGTCGCCATGAGGATCTTGCCAGCGCTGGAGCGGCCCGCGCCGCCCGCCGCCTTCTCGGCCTCCATGTAAGGCATCAGCACGGCCACAGCCTGCTTCATCACACGCGCGGATTTCACCACTTGCGGCAGGAACATCTTGCCCGCGCCAAACAGATCGCCCACCACATTCATGCCAGCCATGAGCGGACCTTCAATAACGTCGAGCGGACGGATCGACGCGAGCCGCGCCTCCTCCACATCCGCATCGACGAATTCGGTGACGCCATTCACCAGCGCATATTCGAGCCGCTTGTCGATGGGCTGTTCGCGCCAGGCGAGATCCTTCTCCTTGGCTTCTACGCCCTTGCCCTTGAAACGGTCGGCGATGGCGAGCAACCGCTCGGTGGAATCGGCGCGGCGGTTCAGCACAACGTCTTCGCAGGCCTCGCGCAGTTCGGGCGGAATCTTCTCATAGACCTGAAGCGCGCCCGCATTGACGATGCCCATGTCCATCCCCGCGCTGATGGCGTGGAACAAAAACACAGAATGCATCGCCTCGCGCACAGGATCGTTGCCGCGAAACGAGAAGGAGAGATTCGAGACGCCGCCCGACACATGGGCATGGGGCAGACGGGCGCGAATGGCGCGCGCGGCCTCGATGAAATCGACGCCGTAATTGTCATGCTCCTCGATGCCTGTCGCGACCGCAAAAATGTTGGGATCGAAGATGATGTCCTCGGGCGGGAACCCCACCTCTTCCGTCAGCGCCTTGTAGGCGCGCGCGCAGATGTCGACCTTGCGCGTGAACGTGTCGGCCTGCCCCTGCTCATCGAATGCCATGACCACCACGGCGGCGCCATAGCGGCGCACGAGGCGCGCTTGTTGAATGAACTTATCTTCGCCCTCCTTGAGCGAAATGGAATTCACAACCGCCTTGCCCTGAATGCATTTCAGGCCCGCTTCGATCACCTCGAATTTCGAGGAATCGACCATGATGGGCGCGCGCGCGATGTCCGGCTCGGCGGCCACCAGATGCAGAAAATCAACCATGGCGCGCTGCGAATCCAGCAGGCCTTCATCCATGTTGATGTCGATGATCTGCGCGCCATTCGCCACCTGTTCGCGCGCCACATCGAGCGCGGCGGAGAGTTCGCCGTTCTTGATGAGTTTGCGAAAACGCGCGGAGCCCGTGACATTGGTGCGCTCGCCCACATTCACGAAGCGAAAGTCCTTCGTCAGGGTGAACGGCTCAAGCCCTGACAGGCGCAGCATGGGCTCGACCTTGGGCGGACGGCGCGGGCTCAGGCCCTTCACGCGCGCGCTGAACGCGGCCACATGGGCGGGCGTGGTGCCGCAGCAGCCGCCGATGATGTTGACGAGACCGCTTTCGGCGAATTCGCCGAGCATGTTCGCCATATATTCGGGGCTCTCGTCATAGAGGCCGAATTCATTGGGAAGGCCCGCGTTGGGATAGGCGAGGGTGAATGTGTCGGCGATGCGCGAAATCTCCGCCACATGCTGGCGCAATTCGCGCGCGCCAAGCGCGCAGTTGAAGCCGACGGCGAAGGGTTCGGCATGGCGCAGCGAATGCCAGAACGCTGCGGGCGTCTGGCCCGACAGCGTGCGCCCTGAAAGATCGGTGATGGTGCCCGACAGCAGAATCGGCAACCGCACGCCCAGCGCGTCAAAGGCCTCCCAAACGCCGAAAAGTGCGGCCTTGGCGTTCAATGTGTCGAAGATCGTCTCCAGCAAAATGACGTCGCTGCCGCCTTCGATCAGCGCATGGGCCGCCTGGCCATAGGAGAGGCGCAGCTCGTCGAAAGTCACCGCGCGAAAGCCCGGATCATTCACATCGGGCGAAAGCGACGCTGTGCGATTGGTGGGGCCGATGGCGCCGCAGACAAAGCGCCGGCGCCCATCCTGCGCCTCGGCTAGCTGGGCCGCCTCGCGCGCCAGACGCGCGCCGGAGCGGTTAAGTTCGACCACTTGCGCTTCGAGCCCATAATCTGCTTGCGCGATGCTGGTGGACGAAAACGTGTTCGTCTCCACCATATCCGCGCCCGCCAGAAAATAGCTGAGATGAATGTCGCGGATCGCGTCGGGCTGGGTGAGATTCAGAAGGTCGTTATTACCCTTCAGGTCGCGCTCCGCATCCTTGAACAGGGCGCCGCGAAAAGCGGCTTCATCGAGGCGCAGATCCTGAATCATCGTGCCCATGGCGCCGTCGAGCACGAGGATGCGCTCACGCGCAGCTTGCGTCAGCGCGGCCCGCACCGCCTTGCCGTCGGCCAGTTTGAAACGCGTCATCATGCGGCCCTCTTGGTCAATTGCGGACGCAATCCCAGCAAATGGCAGATCGCATAAACAAGATCGGCCTTGTTCATGGTGTAAAAATGGAAATCGGTGACGCCGTGATCGACGAGGTCGAGCACCTGCTCCGCAGCGACGGCGGCGGCGATCAGGCGGCGCGTGGCGGGATCGTCGTCGAGACCCTCGAAGCGGTCGGCGAGCCATTGCGGCACGCTGGCGCCGGTCTTTTTGGCGAAGCTCGCGGTCTGGCGAAAATTCTGCACGGGCACGATGCCCGGCACGATCGGGATGTTGATTCCGCGCGCCCGCACGCGCTCCACATAGCGCAGGTAATGCACGTTATCGAAGAAGAACTGCGTGATGGCGCGCGTGGCGCCCGCATCCACCTTGGCCTTCAGCACGTCGATGTCAGCGTCAAGCGTGGCGCTTTCGGGATGTTTTTCGGGATAACCGGAAACCGTCACCTCGAAATCGCCCAGTCGCCGAATGCCCGCGATCAGGGCGGTGGAGGTGGCGTAGCCGCCGGGATGGGGCTCGTAAACGCTGCCAGGCCCCGTCGCCGGATCCCCCCGCAGCGCCACGATATGGCGCACGCCCGCATCATGGTAAGAGCGCACGACGTCATCGACCTCCTCGCGCGTGGCGGCGACGCAGGTGAGATGAGCGGCGGGCTTCAAGTTGGTTTCGCGCACCATGCGCGCGAGGGTCGCGTGGGTGCGCTCGCGCGTGGAGCCGCCCGCGCCATAGGTCACCGAAACAAAGCTGGGATCGAGCGGCGCGAGACGGGTGATGGACTCCCACAGCGCGCTCTCCATCTCCGCAGTCCTCGGCGGAAAGAATTCGAAGGAGACGCGGATATCGGCGAGGCGCGAGCGACTGGCGCGCGAAAAATCATGAACCATCACGCCAACTCCATCAGCTGCATCTCGTCGGCGATCATGCGAGGATCGCGCGCGACCCAAAGCGAGACCGTGAGCTTGTCGCCGGCGCCGGGGCCAAGATCGCGGCGGGCGAAATCCACCAGCCCCGCCTCCGCCATGAAACCCGCGATCTCCTCGCCGGAAAAACCGAGGCGGCGATGGGCGTGCTGCTCGCGCAGAAATTCATGGGCGTGCGGCGCGAAGTCGATGATCAGCAGGCGTCCGCCCGGCCGCAGCGCATGGGCGGCCTCGCGCACCGCGCGGCCCGGATCGTCGAGATAATGCAACACCTGATGGACGACCACGAGGTCATAGCCGTTGCGCTCCACCGGCAACGCATAAAGATCGCCCTGGCGCACCTGCACATGGCGCAGGCCCGCCTGCTCAAGATTGGTGCGCGCCACGTTCAGCATGGCGGGGCTCTGGTCCACGCCCACGGCGCGCTCGGCCAGCGGGGCCAGCAACTCCAGCATGCGGCCCGTGCCGGTGCCAAGGTCGAGCACGGCGTGGAGGGGCTTGTCGCCCACGATATCGCGCACGGCCGCCTCAACGACGTCCTCGGCGATATGCAGCGAACGGATGCGGTCCCAATTGCGCGCCTGTTCGGCGAAATAGCGCTGCGCCTGTTCAGCGCGGGCGCGGCGCACCTCGGAGAGGCGCGAGCGGTCGCTGGAAAGCACGGGATCGTTCTCGTCCATGCCGTTGAGGACGGAGCGCAGGATGACGGCGGCGGCGCCGTGATCGGAGACCCGAAAGAACGCCCAGGCGCCCTCACGCCGCCGATCCACCAGCCCCGCCTCCACCAGCAGGCGCAGATGGCGCGAGATGCGCGGCTGGGACTGGCCCAGAATGGTCATGAGCTCGGAGACGGTCAGCTCGGCGTCGGCCAGCAGCGCCAGAAGGCGCAAGCGCGTGATCTCGCCAGCGGCCTCCAGCGCATCGAGGGTCATGGCGAAAGAGGCGGAGAGCTTGTTCATTCGGATCTTCCAAGGTAGATATAAAGATATGTTTATCTCGTTTTCAAACCAAAGGTCAAGTGGGCGAATGTTGGGAATTCGCCTACAATCCCACGAAGCCCCGGCCGGCCGCCGTCTCAGGGTAGAACGTGCATGGTCCAGACACGTTTCGTGGGACAGTCTCGCCATCGCGCGGGGCGGTCTTCCTCGAAATGGGGAGGCCAAGCCTCAACAAGCTGGATTGTCGCCGCCGTTGGCGCTCATAATCTCCCCGTTGATTCCCGGAGGCTCCACAGGCCGCATCCGGAAAACCAGCCGGGAGAGACAGCGTGGATCAGATGACGGCGCCCCTCAAGCAGACCGCCCCGCCAGACAGGCGGACGCCCCTGTTTCATGCAGATGCGCCAGCGGCGCCCTCCCTCGCGCGCCATCGCGCCCTTGATCTTCTCGCCGAACTCGCCGTGCATGATCAGGCGCAGACCCCTTTCACCATCGGTCTCTTCGGCGCCCCTGGGGCGGGCAAGAGCCATGCCCTGCAAGTCATCGCCAAGCGCGCGCGGGGACTGGCGGAGGCCGCAGGCGCGGACAGCCCGTTTCTGGATCATGTCATCGCCATCGAGGTGGACGCGCAAAGCTTGCTGGCGGACGCCGAACGCGGCCTCGCGGTCGCGCTGCGCGAAGGGCTTCTCGCCCGTGGGTCCAAAAGTCTGGCCGCCAGGCTCGACGCCAGAGCCCTCGACGCGGCGAGCGACCCGCACGCCGCTGCCCAGGACGCCAACCAGCAATTGGAAGACACCCGCCAGCGGCTCGCAACCGAACAGCGCAGTCTGGAGGATCTGAAGGCGCGCCGGGGGCGCCTCAATGACGCTGTGCTCTTTGAGGCGACCAACACGCAGGTGGATGACTTCGTCCGCCGCAATCGCAAACAGATCGAAGGCAGACTGAGCGACTTCGGCTTCGCTGGCGATGCGAAAACGGTCTTCAAGACCCTCGTAGGCGACCTGGCTGACCGTCCTGGGCCGCTGCCACGCCTGTCCGCCTTCCTGAGCAGCGTCTGGACCCATGGGGGGCAGGCGCGGCTGCTGATCTGGGCGGGCGGCTGCTTCCTCCTCGCCTATCTCCTCGACCTCGCGGAGCGCACACGCGGCGACTGGCTGACCGGTCTGCGCAATGCGGCGGAAGGCGCGAAGGAGCCCGCAAACTGGCTGGAGGGACATGCCAGCTGGCTAACCTTCCTGGGGCACGCGGCGTTCACCATCGGTCTGCTCTGCCTCGCCCTCAACATCTGGCGCGCGGCGCGCTTCACCATTCCGCTCTTGCAGGGCGCGCGCCTGCTCAAGGGGGAGGTCGAAAAGCGCGGCCAGGAACTTGATGGCCACATCGCATGGCAAGAGCAAAAGGTCGCGCAGCTCGCCAGCGAGATGGAGACGCAGACCGAACGCGCCCAGACCGCCGAGCGGAGGGCGCTTGAACGAACCGCGTCTGGCGCCACGCCAGCGCCCGACCTCTTCGCCGGGGCCCGAACTGACGTCGGCGCATCGGCGCGCGCCCTCAGCCCAAGCGCCTATATCGACGCTATCGAGGCCGGCCTTGGGACGAGCGGGGCTCCGCAACGGATTCTCGTTTTCCTCGACGGTCTGGAGGCCCTGCCCGCTCAACAAGCCGCCGCCGTCGTCGATGTGGCGCATCGACGCCTTGACCGGCCCGGCTTCGTGCTGACGATGGCCGCAGATCCCGAACGGCTGGCGGCGGGCTGGGGCGGCGGCGGCGAGGCGGCCACGCGGATGGAGCGCTATGTGCAGGCGCCGTTCACCGTGCGGATGCTCCGCGATGAGCAGGCCAGCATAGCCTATGCCCATCAAATTCTCGGCGCGGCGCCCGACGTTGCGGAGCTTCCGCCCGACGCGTCAAGCTCCGCCCTCGATTATCCGATCAAGCCGGTGGAAACACATCTTCTGGGCAAGCTGGCGCGTTTTGCGGGCGACACGCCGCGCGCCGTGAAGCGCTATCTCAACACTTGGCGCCTGGCGCGGCCCCTGACGGAGGATGGCGGCGCGCTGGCGCTCATGCTGGCCCTCGATCATGGCGCGACCGCTGGCGAACTTGCGGCCATGGGCGCAGCGATGGATCTGGAGGCGCCCGACGCGCCCCTCGTCATTCACCCCGGCGAGCCGCGCCTCGCGGCAGCGCTAACCGCCGTGAACGCCTTGCGCCAGTCGCCGCTGACCAATGGACAGGCGCATGCCGCATGGGTGGTGGCGCGGGATTTTGGCGTTCCCACAACCTGACAGCGGCCCCAATCAAAAGCCGCCGCGCCCCGAAAAGCGCGGCGGCCTCCATCTTCCACCATCAGCCGAAGATGCGTTGCGCCGTCTGCAGAGTGATCCAGACGCCCCAGGCCAGGGGCACGCAGACGGCGAGCCAGGCCAGCGCGGCGCTGGCGTCCAGCCCGCCAAGGCCGATGCCGTGCGAGCCAATGGGGCCGGAGGGATTCGCCACCGCTTTCGCCTGCAACGCTGCGACCTCGTCCTCCGCCATGAACCACTTCTTGTCGACGGGCTTGATCATCCAGTTGCAAATGAAGCCCACAACCAGCATGCCTGCGAGAATATAGATCGTCACGTCATAGAGCCGGTCGGCCGGGACGCCCGCGTTCTTGTTGAACTCGCGAATGTAGTTGACGGCCACCGGCCCGATGATGCCGGCAGTCGACCAGGCCGTCAGCAAGCGCCCATGAATGGCGCCCACGAACTGCGTGCCGAACATATCCGCCAGATAGGCGGGCACAGTGGCGAAGCCGCCGCCATACATGGACAGAATGACGCCCAACGCCAGCACGAAGAGCATCTTGGAGCCCATATGCGCGAAGGTGGGCGCCGAGGCGTAGAGCAACACGCCAAGACCGAAGAAGACATAATAAGTCATCTTGCGGCCCATCTTGTCCGACAGCGAGGCCCAGAAAAATCGGCCGACAATGTTGAACAGAGACAGAAGCCCCGCAAAGCCCGCCGCGATGCCTGCGATAGCGGTCTTCTGGGATGCGTCAAGCTGGGCGAAGCCCAGTTCCGGCTTGCCGATCAGCGACCCGCCAAAGATCTCCTGCAACATGGGAGAGGCCATGCCGAGAATTCCGATGCCTGCGGAAACGTTGAGGCATAGCACCGCCCAGATCAACCAGAACTGTGGCGTCTTGTGCACGTCTCGAACATGCACATGGCCGGACGTGATCATGGCGTTGTTCACCTCCCGGGGCGTCCAGCCGTCCGGGCGCCAGCCAGCGGGCGGCACGCGATAGCCGAAAGCGCCCGCCATCATGAAGGCGAAATAAACCACCGCCATGACGACGAAAGTCTCCCACACGCCGACCGAGGTCGGGGTTTTGAAATGGTTCATGAGCATATTGGCCAAAGGCGACCCAATCATCGCGCCGCCGCCAAAACCCATGATGGCCATGCCGGTCGCCATGCCGCGCCTGTCGGGGAACCACTTCACCAAAGTCGAGACAGGCGAGATGTAGCCAAGCCCGAGGCCAACGCCGCCAATGACCCCAGAACCAAGCCACAACATCCAGAGCTGATGGGCATAGACGCCAAGGGCGGAAAACAGCAGGCCGCCGCACCAGCAGAGCGCCGCCACGAAACCGGCCTTGCGCGGGCCCGCGCGCTCGAGCCAGCCGCCCCAGATGGCGGCGGAAGAGCCGAGCAACACGAAGAAAAGCGTGAACATCCAACCCAGATCGGCCACTTTCCAGTCGCAACTCGTCGTGACCAGCGCGCCGAAAATCGTCATGTCCGACGGGCAGGCGACGGATTTTGAAATGCCAATGGATTGGCTGAGCGGCAGCCAGAAAACGCTGAACCCATAGGCCATGCCAATACACAGATGAATGGCCAGCGCGGCTGGCGGAACCAGCCACCGATTGAAGCCAGGTTTGGCGATGATGCGTTCTCGGTCAAGCAAACCGTGGCCTGCGGAACGCTCCGCAGACTCATGCGTGATACTGGCCATAATTGCCTCCCACTCCGCCCTTTGCGGGCTATTGAATTCGCCAGAATGTCTGGCCTTAAATATCCGTCAGTCTGGCGACGGCCTCCTTGGTCAACGGGTCGAAACTCTGACCACCCGCCGCCAAATATTCAGCGATCTGTCGGCGCATCTTCGGCGTCCAGAAAGAGCGCAAATGATCCATAATGCTGGCAACCGCCTCGTCATGGGGCTGCGACTTGAAAAATTGGGCGATTTGATTGGCCATGCTGACGAGCTTCTCCGCATGGGTCGCTGCATCGCTCATGCGGAGAGCCTTTCTTCAGTCTGCAAATCATCGGTCACGAATGCGGGATCCGTGAAGCAAATGGCGCCATCGGCGCGCCCCAGCGCCAGCAAGGTCATGGCGTTGGCCTGTGCGCGTTCAATGGCGAAAGTGGTGGGTGCGGAGACGGCCACCAGCGCGCGCGCGCCAAAGACCGCCGCCTTCTCCACCATTTCGTAAGAGCAGCGGCTGGTGATGACGACGAAGCCGGAAAGCGGATCGACGCCGGCGCGCAACAAGGCGCCAATCAATTTGTCGAGGGCGTTGTGGCGGCCGACATCCTCGCGCACCACAAGCAACTCGCCTGCATGATCCGCCCAGGCGGCGCCATGCACCGCGCGCGTGACGCGATTGAGCGTCTGCCGATCATCCAGCGCCGTGAGCGCACGGCGCACGCTGGAAAGTCGGAGGCGGCCCGGCCCATGCGCGGGCGGCCGCGCCACGGGCAGCGCGCCCAGATCATCCACGCCGCAAAGGCCGCAACCCGTGCGGCCCGCCAGATTGCGATTGCGCGCGAGATGGCGTTGCAGCTTGTCGGAGGCGAGCGTCACCACAAGGCGCAAACCTTTATCCGCCTCCTCCACGACGATGGAGCGAATATCGGCGGGGCGATCTATGACGCCTTCGCTCACGCTGAAGCCGAGCGCGAAATCGTCCAGATCCTGCGGCGTCGCCATCATCACCGCATAGGGCACGGGCGCATAGACGATGTTGACGGGGACTTCCACCGCGCAGGCGCGCTCCCCCTGCTCCCGCGCTTCCCCGAAGGTGAAGCGCGTGATGGGGCGCGGGAGCGCGGCGGGGGCCTTACTCGGCAGCATCAGCGGCCTCGCGCGCGATGCGGCGAAGCGACACGCCGGTTTCACGATCCTGCTCCTGCCAATCGGAGACCTGGTTCGTGCGGCGCGCCTGCACGGCGGTGACTTTATATTCAGGACAATTGGTGGCCCAATCGGAATTGTCGGTGGTCACGACATTGGCGCCGGAATTGGGATGATGGAACGTGGTGTAGACCACGCCCGGCTGCATGCGGTCGCTGATGCTGGCGCGCAGCGACACTTCGCCGATGCGGCTCGCCAGCGCGACCAGATCGCCGTCGCGAATGCCACGGCTTTCGGCGTCGAAGGGATGGATTTCGAGCACGTCTTCCTCATGCCAGACATTGTTGAGCGTGCGCCGTGTCTGCGCGCCGACATTGTACTGGCTGAGAATGCGCCCCGTGGTGAGCAGCAGCGGAAAGCGCGGCCCGGTGCGCTCCTCGGTGGCGACGAATTGCGTGATCATGAAGCGGCCCTTGCCGCGCACGAAATGATCCACATGCATGATCGGCGTGCCAAGCGGCGCCTCCTCATTGCAAGGCCATTGCACGGAGCCAAGCTCATCCAGCCGCGCATAGGACACGCCGCGGAAGCCGGGCGTCAGCTGCGCGACCTCGTCCATGATCTCACTGGGATGAGCATAGGCCATCTCGAAGCCCAGCGCCTTGGCGAAGCCCAGCGTCACTTCCCAATCGGCCAGGCCAGCCATGGGCGTCATGACCCTGCGCACCCGATTGATGCGCCGCTCGGCATTGGTGAAGGTGCCGTCCTTTTCAAGGAACGACGCGCCGGGGAAGAACACATGGGCGTATTTCGCGGTCTCGTTCAGGAACAGATCCTGCACGATCACGCATTCCATGCCTTCAAGTCCCGCCACCACATGTTTGGTGTCGGGATCCGACTGGGCGATATCCTCGCCCTGCACATAAAGCCCCTTGAAGTCGCCGCTGACGGCCTCGTCGAGCATGTTGGGAATGCGCAGGCCCGGCTCATGATCGAGCTTCACGCCCCACAGGGATTCGAACATCTCGCGGGTGGCCTCGTCCGACACATGGCGGTAGCCGGAGAGCTCGTGGGGGAAGGAGCCCATATCGCAGGCGCCCTGCACATT
The DNA here is from genome assembly GCA_903902915.1 of uncultured Hyphomicrobiales bacterium. Classification (GTDB taxonomy): domain Bacteria; phylum Pseudomonadota; class Alphaproteobacteria; order Rhizobiales; family Beijerinckiaceae; genus Terripilifer. The sequence continues at coordinate 83,347 of CAIUWR010000045.1, forward strand.
GTTCTGCCCGCGCAGCGGATTCACGCCCACGCCGTCGCGCCCCAGATTGCCCGTCGCCATGGCGAGATTGGCCATGCCCATGACCATGGTCGAACCCTGGCTATGTTCGGTCACGCCCAACCCGTAATAGATGGCGCCATTGCCGCCCGTGGCGAAGAGCCGCGCGGCGGCGCGCACGTCTGCGGGCTTGACGCCGGTGATTGGCTCGACAGCTTCAGGTGAGTTTTCCTCGCCCGCGATGAAGCGCGCCCAGCTTTCGAAATCCGCCAGATCGCAGCGCTCGCGCACGAAGGCTTCATCCACGAGGCCTTCGGTCACGATGACATGGGCCAGCGCATTGATCATCGCCACGTTGGATCCTGGCAGCAGCGGCAGATGATAATCCGCATGCACATGGGGCGATTTGACGAGGTCGATGCGGCGCGGGTCAGCCACGATGAGTCTGGCGCCCGCGCGCAGCCGCTTCTTCATGCGCGAGGCGAAGACGGGATGGGCGTCGGTGGGATTGGCGCCGATCACCAGAATGACGTCCGACTTCTCGACCGATTTGAAATCCTGCGTGCCCGCCGACGTACCGAAAGTCATCTTCAACCCATAGCCGGTCGGCGAATGGCAGACGCGGGCGCAGGTGTCGACATTGTTGTTGCCGAAGCCCGCGCGCACCAGTTTCTGCATGACGAAGACTTCTTCGTTGGTGCAGCGCGAGGAGGTGATGGCGCCCACGGAATCGCGGCCATATTTGGCCTGAATGCGCTTGAATTCGGAGGCGGCGTAAGCGAAGGCCTCGTCCCACGAAACCTCGCGCCATGGATCGGTGATCGCCGCGCGGATCATCGGCTTGGTGATGCGGTCTTTCGAGGTGGCGTAACCATAGGCGAAGCGGCCCTTGACGCAGCTATGGCCCTCATTGGCCTTGCCATCCTTGTAGGGAACCATGCGCACCACGCGCTCGCCCTGCATCTCGGCCTTGAAGGAGCAGCCAACGCCGCAATAGGCGCAGGTCGTGACCTTCGAATGCTCGGGCTGGCCCATTTCGATGATGGATTTCTCGGTCAGCGTCGCCGTCGGGCAGGCCTGCACGCAGGCGCCGCAGGAGACGCATTCGGAGGAAAGGAAATCGACGCCGCCGGACGCCACTTTCGAGTCGAAGCCGCGCCCCTGAATGGTCAGCGCGAACGTGCCCTGCACCTCTTCACACGCGCGCACGCAGCGCGAGCAGACGATGCATTTGGATTCATCGAAGGTGAAATAGGGATTGCTCTCGTCCTTGGCGCCATCGAGGTGGTTGGCGCCTTTGTAGCCATAGCGCACGTCGCGCAGGCCCACCGCGCCCGCCATGTCCTGCAATTCGCAATCGCCATTGGCGGGACAGGTGAGGCAATCGAGCGGGTGATCGGAGATGTAGAGCTCCATCACGCCCTTGCGCAATTTGGCGAGGCGCGCGTTTTGCGTATGCACCACCATGCCGTTTTCAGCGGGCGTGGTGCAGGACGCGGGCGTGCCGCGCCGCCCCTCGATCTCGACGAGGCACAGGCGGCAGGAGCCGAAGGCGTCCAGCATGTCGGTGGCGCAGAGCTTTGGGATCTGCGTGCCCATGCTCATGGCCGCCGCCATGACGGAGGTTCCCTGCGCCACGGTGACGCGCTCGCCATCTATGGTGAGCGTGACCGTGGCGGCGCCGGCGGCCAGCTTCGTTCCGTAATCCACTTCCTTGATGAGGCTCATGACGGACACCTATTCAGCGGCGTGGCGAGCGCCTGCGGGGCGCTCGAAATCCTGGGGGAAATGGGTCAGCGCGCTCAGCACGGGCATGGGCGTGAGCCCGCCCAGCGCGCAAAGCGACCCATCGGTCATGGTCTCGCAAAGATCGTGCAGCAAAGTCGTGTTCTGCTCGGGCGCCACGCCGGCGATGATCTTGTCGATCACCTCGACGCCGCGCGTGGAGCCGATGCGGCAGGGCGTGCATTTGCCGCAACTCTCGATGGCGCAGAACTGCATGGCGAAGCGGGCCTGCTTCGCCAGATCCACGCTATCGTCGAAGGCAACCAGACCGCCATGGCCGAGCATACCCTTGACGGCGAGCATGGCTTCGTAATCGAGCGGCGTGTCGAGCAAGGCGTCGGGGAAATAGGCGCCCAGAGGCCCGCCCACCTGCACCGCGCGCAGCTTGCGCCCGCTGGCCGTGCCGCCGCCGAAATCCTCCACCAGTTGGCGGATCGTCACGCCGAAGGCCAGCTCCACCAAGCCGCCGCGCTTCACATTGCCCGCGATCTGGAAGGGCTGCGTGCCGCGCGAGCGGCCCATGCCGAAGGCCGCATAGGCGGGTGCGCCATGGGCCATGATCCACGGCACGCTGGCCAGCGAGAGCACATTGTTGATGGCGGTCGGCTTGCCGAACAGGCCATGGATGGCTGGCAGCGGCGGCTTGGCGCGCACCTGTCCGCGACGCCCCTCCAGGCTCTCCAGCAACGAGGTCTCCTCGCCGCAGATATAAGCGCCGGCGCCCAGCCGCGCCTCCATGTCGAAAGCGCAGCCGGAGCCAGCCACATCTGCGCCGAGCCAACCGCCCGCGCGCGCAATCTCGATGGCGCGCCGCATGGTGCGGAAGGCGTGCGGATATTCGGAGCGGATATAGACGAAGCCCTTCGTGGCGCCTGTCGCGATGCCCGCGATGGTCATGCCCTCGATGAGGGTGAAAGGGTCGCCCTCCATCAACATGCGATCCGCGAACGTGCCGCTATCGCCCTCGTCCGCATTGCAGACGATATATTTCCGATCGCTCTGCGCGGCGGCCACCGTGCGCCATTTGATCCCGGTTGGAAAACCCGCCCCGCCGCGTCCGCGCAGGCCCGAGGCGACGACTTCCTCGACCACAGCGCTCGACGTCATGGCAAGCGCGCGCGTCAGGCCCTCATAGCCCCCGTGGGCGCGGTAATGGCTGAGCGACAGGGGATCTATCACGCCGCAGCGGGCGAAGGTCAGACGCTGCTGGGCGTGCATCCAGTCGAGATCATCGACCTTGCCGACGCGCGCGGCGTGTTCGCCTCCTTGCAGGAAGCCCGCTTCGAAAAGGGCGGGCACGTCACGGGCGCTCACGCGCCCATAGCCGACGCGGCCCTCCGGCGTCTCCACCTCGACCAGGGGCTCCAGCCAGACCATGCCGCGCGAGCCGTTGCGGATGATGGCGACATCGGCCCCGCGCATGCTGGCCTCATTCGCGATGGCCCGCGCGACGGCTTCAGCGCCCACGGCGAGGGCGGATGAATCGATGGGAACGAAGATGCGCACCGTCATGCCCGCGCTCCCGTCAATTCCAGAACCAGCGCGTCGAGCCGCGTCTCGTCCAGCCGCCCGATGGGCTCGTCGTCCAGCAAGGCTGCGGGGGACAGCGCGCATTGGCCGAGGCAATAGACATTTTCGATGGTCAGGGCGCCGTTGCCGCTCGTCTGGCCCGGCTCCAGCCGATGCGCCATGCGCAGACGCTCCACCAGATGTTCGACGCCCATGGACTGACAGGATTCCGCCCGGCAGATCTTCAGCACATGGCGCCCGGCGGGAGCGTCGCGGAAATCATGGTAAAAACTGATGACCCCATGCACTTCGGCGCGCGAGACGTTCAGCGCGTCGGCGAGAAGCGGAACCACGCGCGGGTCGATGCAGCCGAAAGCCTCCTGCAAGGCGTGCAGAATGGGCAGCATGGCGCCTTCCAGATGCGCCAGTCCCGCGATGATGCGGACCGCTCGTCCTTCATCGAATGAGTCCGAAAGTTCCTGCCCCTGCATCGTCATATCTCAACCTCGACCTCACCTTTAAGTCAAGATCGTGTTGCCGATCGAAAATCAAATCAATATTTGAAAACACCCAATAGAAAAAAACTATCACTTCGCAGATGCAGCAGACGTAAATTGCGTCGGCGGGTTTAAAACCTGCGCCGGATCGATCGGTTGCACGAGATTAAAAAACGAGAGGGCCAAAGGCGATGGAGGATCCTGACTGGACATGATCAAGCCGATGGTTCGGCTGGCGTCAGGCTCGATCAGGGGCACAGCTATGGTGCGCTGCGGGATGCCAAAAAAATGCAGGAGCGGGCGCGGAACGATGCTCGACCAGGGGCCGGATGCGGGATGCGAGCAAAGATTGAAGATGGAATTGGTTTCGACCACGGGCTTGGGCTCCTTGCCGACGGATCGAAATATGCCGTCTATGACCCGGCGATTCTGCATGTCAGGCGTCAGCAGGCAAAGCGAGGCCTCCGCAGCCTGCGACCAGCTGATCGAGTCCAGCGCGGCATAGGGGCCGGGCCGAGGCGTGAGAAAGACATATTCCTCGACATAGACGGGTTTGGATCGAACCGCAGGCAGGGCTTCATTGTCGAGATAGGTCAGTGCGGCCTCCAGCTCGAAGTCTTCAAGGCCGCGGATGATGTCGGACGACGTCATGGACATGATGGTGAGCGTCACATCCGGGTAGCGCGCGCAAAATGGGCCGGTCAGATGGGACACCACCGGAAGCGCGGTAGGCACGACCCCCAGCCTTAATCGTCCAGTCAGGCCCTTGCCCATTTGGTCGAGTTCTTGCCGCATGGACGCGCAGTCGGCCAGCACGCGCCGGGCGTGCTCAAGCACCACCAACCCCTCACGCGTCAATCCATTGAACTTGTGGCCCCGTTCGACGATGGGCACGCCGAATTCTTCCTCAAGGTTGCGAATGGCCGCCGATAACGTGGGCTGGGACACATGCGCGCTCTGCGCCGCCCGCCCGAAATGCTGTTCGCGGGCGAGGGCGACCAGATAAACGAACTGCTTGATCACCATGACGAACCCCGGAACGAAACGCTTGCCCTGCCAACCCTACATCCGTCGCCAGAAGGCGACCAGCGCGCCGCTTTCCTGACGGGCGTTCTGTCCGGCGAGCGTCCGGAAAACCCCCGCCTGCAACGACCAGGCGCGACCCGGATTGAGCAACAAGCTGAGCTGAACTTTATGGGACTGACCTCGCGGGGCGAGGACCGTGGGCGCCGTGTAGACATGGAAACTCTGCGCGACGGCCTGAAGCAGATCGAAAATGGAAACGCCCACTCCAAATTCGAGACGTCTTTCGTCTGGCTCCAATCCGCCCTTTTTGCGCAAGCCAGCCTCCGCCGACCAGAAGCCTGGCAACTCGTTCAGTTCGAAGGATCCGCCCATCATGAGGCGCGCATCGGCCTCGGTCTGCGCAATGCCAGCGGCGGCGGAGCCGGGCGTTCGCGCGCCCGGCAAGCGCAGCAAGGCCTGGGCGGAGAAGACGAGATCCTCCTCCATCGCGCGGCCAAGTTCGACCCTAGCGCCCAACTCGGACATGCCAGGCCCCCTGTAATGGAAGCCGGGCGGACCCTGATCATCATCGCTCACAGCTTCCATGCGCCCGAGCAGGGTCAGCCAGTCCAGCGCGCCATATTCCAGCGCCGTGTCGAGCGTGAACGCCTGATAGGACGAAACCGGCATCAGCCGCCCCTTGTTGTCGAAGGCCCGAAGCGAGCCGGAGAAACTGGCCTCATGAATCGCAAGCAACATCTCTTCGGGCTGCACGAAGGCCCCCGCCCGCGCAGGATGCGCCGTCAGGCAGAACGCCAACGCGAAAAACAAGCGACGCAACATCCGCACCCACGCATGATCCGACCTTGGGCAACGTCTGCGAGAGTGGGCCTCAAGCGTCGCCATGGCAATAGCAAAGCTTACGCCGGAAAGTTGCAAACAAGGCCGCTCTGGTTCAGTGTGCGGGCGCTTTGACCCTGGCAGTCCCGGCCCCAGCCCGAAAAACGCAAGACAGGCCCATGACCTACCTCGATTTCGACGCCCTCGACCGCAAGCCGCTGGAATGCGACCCCTACGATCATCTGGTGATCGAGAACTTCATCTTGGCGGATGCATTCAAGAAAGTGTCGGCGGACTTTCCGACCGTGCCGGGCCCCGGCTCCCATCCGCCCTCCGAACTTGAAATAAAAGGCGATTTCAACGGCATGATGGAGGAGCTCAACGGAGAGCGCTTCCGCAAGGCCATGGAGGCGAAGTTTGGCGTCGACCTCACGGGGCGGCCCACCATGTATACGGTGCGCGGCTTCGTGCGGGAAAAGGACGGCGAGATCCATACGGATTCGAAGACCAAGATCCTGACGATCCTGCTTTACATGAACGAGGGTTGGGAATCGGACGGTGGGCGCCTGCGCATCCTGCGCTCGGGAACCGATCTTGAGCAATTCTCCTCGGAAGTGCCGCCCTATGGGGGCACCTTGCTGGCGTTCCGACGCTCCGAAAACTCCTGGCACGGCCACAAGCCCCATTCCGGCCCGCGCCGCGCCATCCAGATGAACTGGGTCACAACGCAGGACGTGGTGGACCGGGAGCAGCAGCGCCATCGCTTCTCGACCCGCGTGAAGAAGCTCAAGAGCGCCATTTTCGGCTGAATTCAACGAGACTCCAGCCGCTCTCCCCGGCTGCCGACCGCAAACACGAGCGCCGCCGCGCCCAGCAGCGCGATGTTCAACGACACCCCGGCCAGATGCGCGCCCCCTGTGAAATCGCTGAGGGCGCCGACGACGACCGGACCGAAAACGAAGCCCACGTCGCCAAAGGTGCGCTGCATGCCCATGCCCGGCCCGAAGCGCTCGCGCGGCAGCGCCGAGATGGTGAAGGCGCTGAGGGCGGGATAATTGACCCCCGTGGCGGCGCCCAGCATCACGACCGCCAACCAGAACCCGATCTGCGAGCTGGACAGATAGAGCGTCGCCAGCGCCACCGCTGTGGCCAGCGTCGACCAGAGCACATTGGCGCGGGGGCCGAAATGTTCGATCAGCGGTGTGGTGATCGGCAACATGGCGAAATTCATGAAGGCGCTGAGGGTGACCGCAAGGCCGATCGCCCCCAGATCGAGGCCGAATGTCTCCGCGCCAAGAATCGGGATCAACTGGAACAGGGTCGCGGTGCGCGTGAAGAAAACCACACAGGAAAGAATGCAGACCGCCGTGAAGGGCGCCGTCATCAAGCCGCGTCTGCTGACCGATGACGGAAGCGGCTTGCGCGCCTCCGTCTTGTTGAGCGTATCCTCGAAGGAAAACACAGCCGCCGCCGAGGCGAGCAGGGCGACCCCGGCGTAAAACCAGAAGACCGACGCAAAACCAAAGTAATGCGCGGCATAGCCGCCAACTGCGGGCCCAACGCTCGCGCCCAGTTGCAGCGACGACTGATAGAGCGCCATGTTCCGCGCCCGCCGGTTGGGCGGGCTGATGTCCGCCATGGCGGCCAGGGAGGCGGTGAGATAGACGCCCGAGCCCACGCCTTGCAAAAACCGCCAGACCAGCAGCGCGGTGAAATCCCCCGCCAGCGCGGCGCCGACTGAGGCCGCCGCCACGATCAACGGGCCGCCGACCAGCAAGGGGCGGCGCCCGTAGCGCTGGGACAGATAGCCCGAGGGCAGATTGGCCAGAAGGCGGCCAATGCCGAACACGGTGATCAGCGTGCCCACCAGCGCGCCCGCCACACCAAAGGTCTGGGCGTAGAGCGAGAGAATCGGCGCCACCAGGCCGCTGCCCATCATGATGCAGGCGATCATGACAAGGAGCGGCGCCAGTCGCTTTTCCTGCCGCAGTGGTTCGAGAAAACGCAAGATGCCCATGGGCGTCAGTTGTGCAGCCAATCCGGCCCTGCGGCAAGCGGGCGCGCTCTGGACAAAATCGGGCGGTGAGGCGATTGTCCCGCTCATCAGGCGATAACGCCTTGTAAAAACGTTTGGGAGAACCCCCTTGAACGAAGCCGAACAAAGCGCGCTCGACGCCGAATATGTGCTGCGCATGAAGGTCGCCGCCTGCACCCTGATGCTGGTGAACGAGAAATGCATGAACTATTCGGGCCATGTGAGCGGCCGCCTGCCCGGCGGCGACACATTCCTGATCCAGCCCATCGATGTGCCACGGTCTGGCCTGCGTCCCGACGATCTGCTCGTCTGCGACCTTGATGGCCAGGTGGTGCGCGGCAGGGCCGGCTCCAAGGCCCCGGCGGAAGTGGCGCTGCACGCCGAAATTCTGCGCGCTCGCCCCGATGTGAACTCCGTCGCGCATTTCCATCACGACCAAACCAATTCCTTCACTCTGGTCGAGGACATGCCCCTGCGCATCGTCAAGAACCACGCGATCCGCTGGCGCAGCGGCATGCCCGTCCATGCCGATCCCGCCCATGTGGCGACCCCGGAACTGGGCCGGGCCGTGGCCCATACGCTTGGCCCCCACCACGCCTTGCAGATCCGCGCCCATGGGCAGGTCATCACCGCCGAATCGGTGGAGGCGGTGCTCACCGATTCCATCCATTTCGTGGAAAACGCCCAGGCCATGCACAACGCCTGCGTGCTGGGGCGCCTCGTCCCCTTAAGCGAGGACGACATGGAATCCTTCGCCAAATATTTCAAGCGCGACCGGCATGTGGACAAGCTCTGGCGCTATTACGTCGAGAGCTGGCAGACGGCGGGCGTGGTCCCGACCGAGTGGCAGATCTGACAGGAACCGGGGCTGCGCCCGCCTGAAAACAGGCGCGGCCCCGTAGACAAGCGGACCCTCGCCCGCTAGAACTTAGAGACCTAATCGAAAGCCGTGCGGGATCCTCCGGCGCGTAAAATATATGGTTAAGGAGCGATCATCGAATCGGCTCCAACCAAGGGTGGAACGGATGCACGACATCGATTTCGAACACGAGCACGCCCAGCTGAGCGAGGCTGACAAGGCCGAGATGGCCAAGTTCATCTGGAGTCAGGAAAGCGTCGAGCTGAACACGGTCGGCATCGACATCGGCAGCTCGACCTCCCACCTGCTCTTCGCCAAGGTGACGCTCCAGCGCCAGTCGCAAGGCCTTTCGAGCCGCTTCGTCGTCACCAACCGCGAGGTGATCTGGCGCTCGCCGATCATGCTGACGCCCTTCGTCACCGACGGCTCCATCGACGCCCACGCGCTCGATCATTTCATCCACGACGCCTACCAACAGGCGGGCGTGCGGCGCGGCGACATCGACAGCGGCGCGGTGATCCTCACCGGCGAGGCGATCAAGCGCAAGAACGCCCGCGCCATCGACGAACTCTTCGCGACGGAGGCCGGCAAATTCGTCTGCGCCACCGCAGGCCACAAGCTGGAATGCACGCTGGCCGCCCATGGCTCGGGCGCCGTCGCCCTCTCGCGCGAGCGCCAGTGCACCGTGCTGCATGTGGACATCGGCGGCGGCACCACCAAGCTCGCCCAGATCGAGAAGGGCGTCATCAAGAGCGTCTCGGCTTTCGCCGTGGGCGGTCGCCTGCTCGCCGCCGACACCAACGGCGACTGGACCCGCGTCGATCAATCCGCATGGCTCGTCGCGCGCGACCTTGGCCTTGGCACGGACGCCCGCACCCTCAGCGACCCGGCCAATCGCCAGCGCATCGCCACAAGGCTGGCGGAACTCGCCGTGGACCAGATCACCGGCGCCGAACTCGACGCTTTGGGCCGGGAACTGCAACTAACGGAGCCGCTGGCGCGTCGTCTGCCCCCGGACGCGATCACCTTCTCTGGCGGCGTGTCGGAATATATTTTCGAGACCGAGACGCGCGATTTCGGCGACATCGCCAAGGGGCTCGCCATGGAGACGCGCCGTCTGCTCGGCGCGCGCAGCAAGGTGGCCGTGGTGGACCCGGGCAACCGCATCCGCGCCACCGTGATCGGCGCCTCGCAATTCACCGTGCAGGTCAGCGGCAAGACGATCTTTCTGTCGAAGGGCGACGCCCTGCCCGTGCATAACGTTCCCGTGGCGCCCATCGGCCTCGACCTGTCCGGCGAGATCGATTCCGCCGCCATCGCGCAGGCGATCCGCGAGAAGGCCGAGCAGCTCGACATTGCGCCGGGCGGACGCATGGCGGTGTCCTTCACCTTCGCGGGCGATCCCGAATACAAGCGCCTCTTCGCGCTCGCCAAGGGCATCATGGATGGCGCGGCGCCTGGCGGCAAACGCCATGACCTCTTGCTGCTGATGATCGACGGCGACGTGGGCAAGAGCATGGGCAATCTGCTCGTGAAGGAACTCGACTTCCCCGGCGACCTTGTCTCCATCGACGGCGTTCAGCTTCAGGAACTCGACTATGTCGATGTTGGGGAGCTGATCACGCCTCCGGGCGTCGTGCCCGTCGTGATCAAGTCACTGCTGTTTTCATAAAAACGAGGAAACAACCATGAGCGACGAGACCCCCGCCCGTTACGGCATAGACCCCTATCTCGACTGGATCGCGAAAGAAGGTCTGCCGGTCACCGAGGATTACGGGATCGACCTCTTCACGGTCGAAACCAAGCTGTGGCCGCGCATTGGCGCCAAGGGCGCCGCCGTGCATCTCAAGGGCCGCGGCGACTTCTGCAACATGTTCCTCGTCGAACTGGCGCCGGGCGGCTCGACGGAGCCCCAGCGCCATCTCTATGAGGACGTCTATTACGTGCTGGAGGGGTCCGGCTCGACGCAGGTCGAAATGGCGGACGGCGCGAAGCGCAGCTTCGAATGGGGGCCGAGGAGCCTCTTCGCGATTCCGCTGAACGCCAAGCATCGCCACTTCAACTCAAGCGGCCGCGAGCGCGCCCTGCTGGTCACCACCACCGACCTGCCGTTGGTGATGAACACGTTCCACAATGAAAAATTCATCTTCGACACGACCTTCGACTTCACCGAGCGCGCAGGCAAGAGCGGCTATTACAGCGGCGAAGGCGATCTCATCACGGTGCGTCCGGGCAACCATATGTGGGAGACGAATTTCGTCCCCGATCTGGCGGCCATCGAGCTGAAGACCTGGGGCGACCGGGGCGCTGGCGGCACCAACATCATGTTCGTGCTGGCGGACGGCACCATGCACGCCCATATCTCGGAAATGCCGGTCGGCACCTACAAGAAGGGCCATCGCCATGGCCCCGGCTTCCACGTCATGTGCGTGACCGGCCACGGCTATTCGCTCCTCTGGTTCGACAAGGATCAGGACTATCTGCGCATCGACTGGAAGCATGGCGTCGTATTCCCGCCCGCAGATCAGCAGTTCCACCAGCATTTCAACACCAGCCCCGAGCCCGCCCGCTATCTGGCGACCGGCGTGGGGGGCTTGCGTTACCCGCTGACGGTGCAGCAGCGCCGCTCCCTGCTGGGCCTGAAGCCCGGCGAAAAGGGCGCGGTCTCGACCAGCATCAAGGAAGGCGGCGACCAGTACGAATATGAGGATCAGGATCCCCGCATCCAGCAGATCTGGGTCGAGGAGACGAAGAAGTACGGCGTCGAGCAGAAGATGGACAAATTCTTCGCCAAGTGAGACCCGGACCTCCCAAACTGGCTCCCCTCCCCCCGAGGGGAGCCTTGTTCGTTCAAGAAACCTGTTGAACCGCTTGCCCGAGCCTGTATCCAGGCGCTAACACATGCGGCGTTGATCCAAGGGGACACTCATGCCGAATATCCAGCTGACGCTCGCCTGCGGCGATTATGAGATCGTTCGCGCGCTCAAGGAAGGCGCCGTGAAAGTGGATGGCGTCGATCTGACCGTCCTCACCGACATCGATTCCAGCACCCGCCACTGGCGCTTCCTGCGCAACCGCGAGTTCGACGTGGCGGAGGTCTCGGCCTCGTCCTATCTGCTGGCGCGCGATGCGGGCATGGAGATCGAAGGAATCCCGGTCTTCCTGCATCGCCGCTTCCGCCACGAATTCGTCTTCGTGAACACGAAGAAGGGCATCAAGAGCCCGAAAGACCTCATCGGCAAGAAGGTCGGCGTGAAGTCCTTCCAGGTCAGCGCAATCTTGTGGATGCGCGGCATTCTGGAACATGAATATGGCGTGCCCCACAAGTCGATCCATTGGCATTCGGAGATCGACGAAGACGTGGAATTCACCCCCGCGCCAGATCTGCAATGGACGCGCCTCAACGACGACCAGACGCTGGAAGCCATGCTGGTGTCGGGCGAGCTCGACGCGGTGATCCATTCCGACATCATCGAGCCCTATGAGAAGGGCGACCCGAATGTCGCGCGCCTGTTCGACGACTACAAGGGCGAGGAAGAACGCTACTTCAAGAAGACCGGCGTCTTCCCGATCATGCATGTGATGGGGATCAAGCGCGACATCGTGGAGCGTTATCCCTGGATCCCGGTCAATCTCTACAAGGCCTTCGACAAGGCCAAGGCGATCGGCATGAAGCGCATGTACAATCCGCGCATCGCCCCGCTGGCCTGGTATCGCCACGCCCTTGAAGAGCAGCGCAAGCTGCTGGGCGAAGACCCCTGGGAATACGGCCTCTCCGACAGCAACCGGAACAATCTCGACACGCTCGTCGGCTATAGCCACGAGCAAGGCATGCTGAAGCGCCGCTGGCCGCTGGAGGAGCTGTTCCTCAACATGTCCCAGGGCCGCAAGCGCGGCGGCTTCCGCGTCTGATTTTCCTTACCGCCCGGAGAAACCCTCATGGCCATGTCCTTCTTCAATCCGATCTATCTCGAAAACGCCGTGCGCGCCGCCCTTGACGAAGACCTCGGCCGCGCGGGCGACATCACCACGCTGGCGACGATCCCGGCGGGCAAGCAGGCCACCGCCGTGCTCGCCGTGCGCAAGCCGGGCGTGGTCTGCGGCCTGCCCGTCGCGGAGGCCGTCTTCCGCCTGATCGACCCCAGCGTGCGCTTCGAAGCGCTGGTGGAAGATGGCGCGAGCGTGGCGGGAAACCGCACGCCGGTGGCGCGCGTGGCGGGCGACGCAAGGGCGATCCTCACAGCCGAGCGCACCGCGCTGAACTTCATGTCGCGCATGTCGGGCGTGGCGACCCTGACGGCGCAATATGTGGCGCTGGTGGCCCATACCAACGCCAATATCTGCTGCACCCGCAAAACGACGCCGGGCCTGCGCGCCTTCGAGAAATATGCCGTGCGCTGCGGCGGCGCCATGAACCACCGCTTCGGCCTCGACGACGCCGTGCTCATCAAGGACAACCATATCGCGGTCTGCGGCGGCGTCCGCGAGGCACTGCGCGCGGCGAAGGCCGCCGTGGGCCATCTGGTGAAGGTGGAGATCGAGGTCGATACGCTTGAGCAATTGCAGGAGGTGCTCGACGAGGGCGCGGACTTCTGCCTGCTCGACAATATGAGCGCCGACATGATGCGCGAAGCGGTGAAAATGTCCGCTGGCCGCGTGAAGCTGGAAGCCTCGGGCGGCGTCCATCTCGATACGGTGAAGGCCATCGCCGAGACGGGCGTTGATCTGGTGTCGTCAGGCGCGCTGACCCATTCGGCGCCGATTCTGGACTTGGGGCTGGATATCGTGATCGCCTGATCGCGGAGGCGAAGACACAAGCGAAAGCCCCGGCTTTGCGGTCGGGGCTTTCGTATTTATAGGCTGCGCCGCTTACTCCGCCGCACTCGCCTCAGCTTGCTGCGCCGCATTCCAAGCCAGCTCCTCAGCCGAGCAACCCAGCGTGCGCCAGTCGTAGCCCTTGGCCACGATTCCCTCGAAGGACTGCAGCTTGCCATGGGGCACGCGGCCCTCGTGGGCGCCGATGGCCTTGCCGGTCTGCGCGAAGTCCTTGGCCGCCTCCACCATCTGGCGGCGGAACTCGACGATGGCGAGATCGCTCGCGCCCAGAATTTCGTCATCGCGATCAGCGATTGGCCCAATCGTCTCCCACATGACGATATCCTGATTGGGAATGCCCGGAACGCCGGTGAAATTGCCCAGCTTCATCGCCTGCCGGTCTTGCAGATAATTGTTGGCGCGGGTGCGCACCTTGCGGAAGCTCTTGTCCACATCAATGCCCACCTGCCCATGCAGGAACTTGCGCCAGCTTTCCGTGCTGGGCGTGTTCACGCCGCCCCAGGCGATGAAATGGAAGGCCGTATGGGTGTCGTCGATGGGCACATGCAGAATGGCGATATTGTACATGTTGTTCGACGGGATCTGCACCGTATAGGGCGCAATGAAGAGCGTCGTGCGCACGTAATCATGGGTGGCGGCGTTGTTGATGGGACGCCGGATCGCCGAATAGCGGAAGCCGAAGGCGGTGCGGTCCACGAAGAGGCGCGGCGCCTTGTCGGTGGAGGGGCGCAGCCAGTTGCTGTCATTCGCCTTCGCGCCATCGACGCGGGCGGGCACCATGTCGGAGGAATGCAGGGTCGAGGAATGGGCGGAGTCGATGGCGCCTTCCAGGATCTGCGCCCAGTTGCAATCCACGATCACCTTGGAAATGGCGATGCGCGTATCGGGGGTGGGCTGGAACACCGGCGGATCGAAGGCGGGCCTCTCATTGGCCGGGCCCATATAGACCCAGATGAAGCCCGCCGCCTCATGGGTCGGATAGGCCTTTTGCCTCACCTTCTCCTTCAGCGCGCTTTCGCCGGGCTCCGAGGACATGTCGACGCAATTGCCCTCCACGTCGAATTTCCAGCCATGGTAGAGGCAGCGCAGCCCGCATTCCTCGTTGCGGCCAAAGACCAGCGACGCCTTGCGGTGCGGACACATCTCATCCAGCACGCCCACGCGGCCGTCTGAGTCGCGGAAGGCCACGAGATTCTCGCCCAGCAGCCGGATCTTGACCGGATCGCAGTCAGGCTCGGCGACCTCCTCGGACAGGCAGGCGGGCAGCCAATGAGCGCGCATCACGCCGCCCATGGGAGCGTCGCCAGTGACGCGGGTCAGGATGACATTGTCCTCTTTGGTCAGCATGGGCTCCTCCGGGGCATGCGCCCGCGCACTTTGTGCGCCGCAACATCTTAGGGCTCTAAGACAAGTTACCACGCGCCAATCCGCCTGTCGATATGGGCGCCGACCGCCGCGCGCATTTTTGCGCAGGATTCCCCTTGAACAGGACGAATTAGACTTCTAAGTTCCGCGTCCGGACAACGGCTTGAAAAGCCGGTTCCACCGCTGGAGCGCCCCATGTCGAGCCCCGCCTTCGAGACCGCCACGCTGCCGCTGCGCATCGTCGCAAAGCAGGAAATCGCGCGCGATATCTTCCGCTTCGAACTGGCGCGCGCCGATGGCGCCGATCTGCCGGAATTCACGGCGGGCGCCCATGTGAGCCTGCGCACCCCCAATGGACTGATCCGCAAATATTCGCTCTGCAACGATCCGCAGGACCGCGACCGTTACGCCATCGCCGTGAAGCGCGAAGACCCGGGCGCAGGCGGCTCCCTGTCCTTCACGCGCGACGCGCAAGTGGGCGATGTGGTGGAAGTGGGCGAACCGCGCAATGACTTCCCATTGGCGGCCAATATCCCCAATCACCTCTTCATCGCGGGCGGCATCGGCATCACGCCGATCTGGTCCATGATGCAGCATTTGAAAAGCACGGGCGCGGGGCGCTTCAAGCTCTATTACCTCACGCGCTCGCCCGAACTGACGGCCTTCCGCGAAGAGCTGAAAGCGTCCGCCTATGCGGGACAAGTCGTCATCCACCACGATCATGGCGACCTCGAAAAGTCGCTGGACCTTTGGCCCATCCTCGAAAAGCCGCAGGGGCGCCACCTCTACTGCTGCGGCCCGCGCCCCCTGATGGAGGCTGTACGCGACATGAGCGGCCATTGGTCGAGCGCCGCCGTGCATTTCGAAGATTTCGGCGCCTCCAAACCCGCCCACAAGGCCGATGACAAGCCCTTCACCGTGCGCCTCGCCCGCTCGGGACGCAGCGTCGAAATCCCTGCGGACGTATCAATCCTCGACGCCCTGCGCGCCGAGGGCGTCAACGTTTCCAGCTCTTGCGAGAGCGGCACTTGCGGCTCCTGCCGCACGAAGCTGCTGGAAGGCGAGGCGGAGCATCGCGATCTCGTGCTGACCGAGCGCGAACACGCTTCCAACATCATGATTTGCGTGTCCCGCGCCAAATCCGACGAACTCGTCCTCGATCTCTAGGCAAGGCGACGCCCATGCAACAGCAAGTGCTCCGTCTGGGGATTGCAGGCCTTGGCCGCGCCTTCAGCCTCATGCTGCCGACGCTCGCGGGCGACGAGCGCATCCAGATCGTCGCCGGCGCCGATCCTCGCATGGAGGCGCGCGCGCAGTTCGAGCGCGACTTCGCCGGGCGTAGTTTCGACAGCGTCGAGGCCATGTGCGCGAGCGCCGACATCGACGCGGTCTATATCTCCACGCCGCACCAGTTCCACCGCGCCAATGTCGAGGCGGCGGCGCGCCATGGCAAACATGTGCTGGTGGAAAAACCGATGGCGCTGAGCGTGGAGGATTGCGCCGCCATGATCGAGGCCGCCCAGCGCGGCGGCGTGCATATGGTGGTTGGCCACAGCCACAGTTTCGACCGCCCCATCGCCCGCGCGCGCGAGATCGTGGCGTCTGGCGAGATCGGGCGCCTGCGCATGATCAACGCCATGCAGTTCACCGATTTCCTCTACCGCCCGAGGCGCCCCGAGGAGCTGCAAACCGATCAGGGCGGCGGCGTGATTTTCAATCAGGCGCCCCATCAGGTGGACAATGTGCGGCTGATCGCTGGCGGGCGGACTTTGAGCGTGCGCGCTTCGGCTGGCGTGTGGGATCCGGCGCGCCCCACCGAGGGCGCCTATCAGGCCTTCCTGACCTTCGAAAACGACGTCACCGCCGCGATTTCCTACAGCGGCTACGGCCATTTCGACACGGATGAATTCTGCGGCTGGATCGCCGAAAGCGGCCAGCGCAAGGATCCCGAGCGCTATGGCGCCGCCCGCGCCGCCCTGAACGGCGTCGATCCGCAGGCCGAATTCGCCCTGAAGCAGCAACTCAACTACGGCGGCGAGAAATATACGCCGCCCCATGGCGTGAGCTCCGCGACCCGCTGGCATCAGCATTTCGGCCTGCTGGTCGCCTCCTGCGAGCGGGGCGATTTGCGTCCGCAGCCCCATGGCGTCATGATCTATGGCGATTCCGCGCGCCGCTTCGAGGCGCTGGATCCGCCGCGCGTGCCGCGCAGCGAGGTGATGGACGAACTCTGCGCCGCTGTCTTCGAAGATAAGGCGCCGTTGCATGGGGGCCCATGGGCCATGGCCACCATGGAGGTCTGCTTCGCCATTCTGGACTCGGCGCGGCGGGGGATCGAGGTCAAGCTGTTCCACCAATGCAGGCTGGACGCAGGCGCATGAGGCCCGCAAAGGAGTTGGCGGCGTGAGCGAAGGCAAGAACAAGGTCAAGGACGCCGGCCTCATCCTGCGCCACTGGCGCGAAGCTGTGCCTGACGACCGCTTCGCGCATCTCGTCAAGGACGCCGGTCGCGGCCTGACCCGCGCCTTGCAGATGCGCCTGACCGAACATTCCGTCTCCTTCGGCCACTGGACCTTTCTGCGCATTCTGTGGGTCGAGGACGGCCTGACGCAACGCGAACTCAGCGAACGCGCAGGGCTCATGGAGCCCACCACGTTCTCCGCGCTGAAGGCCATGGAGCAACTGGGTTACGTGGCGCGCCGCCAGCAACCCGACAGCCGCAAGAAGGTCTATGTGTTCCTCACCGACACGGGCCGGGCTTTGCGCGACAAGCTCGTGCCGCTGGCCGAGGAGGTGAACCAGATCGCGCTGGAAGGCATTGACCCCGCCACCATCGCCGCCACGCGCGACATGCTGCTGGCGATGATCCAGAATCTGGCGGCGGACGAAGAAAAGCAATCGCGCGAAGAGCGACGCATGCCCTCCACGCGGCAGATCTCCAGCCTGCTCGACCGCGCCCGCACGCCCGCCAAGACGACGGCGGAGAGCAAGCCGCGCGCGGTCAGCAAGCGCGGCTGAACAATATACAACGCTTAAACAGCGCCCGAACGGCGCAGACTTTCAAGGGGAAACAGATGGCGATGCAGCGAAGCTATGATTACGTGATCGTGGGCGCGGGTTCGGCGGGCTGCGTGCTCGCCAACCGGCTGAGCGAAGACGAAGGCGCCACGGTTCTGCTGATCGAGGCGGGCGGGCGCGACATTGATCCCCTGATCCATATTCCACTGGGCATGGGCAAGATTCACGAGCATGGCCTGCATAACTGGGGCTATCACACCGAGCCGGAACCCAATCTGAACAACCGCACCATCGAGGCCTCGCGCGGCAAGGTGCTGGGCGGCTCGTCCTCGATCAATGTCATGGCCTATACGCGCGGCCATCGCGGCGACTATGACCGCTGGGCGCAAAAGGGCTGCAAGGGCTGGTCCTATGCGGACGTTCTGCCCTATTTCAAACGCGGCGAAACCTTCGCCGAAGGCGGCGACACCTGGCGCGGCGGCGGCGGCCCCTTGCAGGTGCAATTCGCCTCCACGCGCGATCCACTGTTCGACGCCTGGATCGAGGCCGCGCGCGCCACGGGCCTGCCGGTGACCGACGATTATAACGGCCAGCAGAACGAGGGCTTCGGGCGCAGCCAATATACGATCGGCGCCGGCAAGCGCTCCTCCTCCGCCGTCGCCTATCTGCATCCCGCCCGCAAGCGCGGCAACCTTACCGTGGATGTGCGCGCGCAGGTGACGCGCGTGATGATGCGCGGCACGCATGCGACGGGCGTCGAATATGTGAAGGACAGCTTGATCGTTCAGGCCGAAGCGCGCAAGGAAGTGATCCTCGCCAGCGGCACGTTCAACACGCCGCAATTGTTGATGCTGTCAGGCATCGGCCCGGCTGCGCATCTGCGCGAAATGGGCGTGGCGCCGGTGGTCGATCTGCCGGTGGGCGAGAATTTGCAGGACCATCTGGCGGTGCTGATCATGTTCACGCGCCCGACCAACCCCAGCGCCTTCCGCGACAACATGCGCTTCGACCGCATGGCCTTCAACATGCTGCGCGCCCACTTTACCGGCAAGGGCCCCGGCACGGTTGTGCCCGGCGGTTTGCACGCCTTCATCAAGACCAATCCGGAACTGGCGGTTCCCGACATCGAATTCATGTTCCGCGGTCTGCCCACCAATGCGCATATGTGGTTCCCGATGCTGCGCCCGGCCTATGAGGACGGCTATGGCATCCGCCCCGCCCTGCTGCATCCCGACAGTCGGGGCAAGATTCTGCTGCGCTCGTCCGACCCGCTCGACACCCCGCGCATCATGTACAATTTCTTCTCCGCGCCCACCGATCTGCCCAAGCTGCGCGAAGGCTTCAAGCTCGCGCGCGAGGTGGCCTATAGCAAGCCGCTGGAGCCCTATCGCGGCGTCGAGAAAACGCCCGGCGAGACAGTGAAGACAGACGCCGAGATCGACGCCTGGATCCGCAAGACCGTGATCACCGCCCATCATCCCGCCGGAACCTGCGCCATGGGCATCGGCCCCGACAGCGTGCTTGATCCCACCCTGCGCGTGCGCGGCGTGGAAGGACTGCGCGTCGTCGACGCCTCGGCCATGCCCGACATGGTGGGCGCCCACATCAACGCCTGCGTGCTGATGATGGCGGAAAAGGCGGCGGACATGATCCGTGGGCAAGCGCCGCTTCCCGCGCTTGAACAGGCCTGATCAGGCGACGACAAGGGGCGCTGGACATCGGCGCCCCGATGTTTTCTGATATCGAGACAAACAAAAGCCCGGGAGGCGCCCATGTTGAGACTGAGCAAACTCGTTCATTTCACGATTCCGGTGAAGGATCTCGACCGTTCGGAACAGTTCTATGTGACGCTGCTCGGCCTGGAGCGGGTGCGACGCACGGGGCATATGCTGTTCATGCGCTGCGGCGAAACGAGTTTCGTCCTCACCCTCTCGGAAAATCCCATCGACCCCAACAAGGGAGACCGGCACGAGATTCACACGGCCTTCCTCGTCACGGGCGCGGATTATGACCGCGCCAAGCAGGTTCTGGCGCAGCACAATGTGCGCATCTTCAAGGAAGAGGACCGCAGGACCGGCACATTCCAGGGCCGCAGCGCCTATTTCCACGACCCCGACCGCAACGTGATCGAGATCATCGACCTTGAAAAAGGCCCCGTCTACGAGACGCAAGAGCCCTGACCATGCGGACAGACCGCTTGCGATGGCGACGCCAAACCACTATCGACGGTCGGCGTTTGCAAACAATGGCCGTTTAATTCCGGAGGAAACATGAGCGAGGACATTCTCGTCAGTCTGACTGGCGACGTTCTGGAGATCACCCTGAACCGTCCCGAGCGTGGCAACGCCATGTCCGACCAGATGATCCGCGATCTCGGCGACATCGTGGAGCGCGAGCACGAGAAGGTGCGGCTGATCGTGCTGCGGGGACATGGCGACGATTTCTGCGCTGGCCGCTTCAACACCGGCGGCGCCCGCGCCACGGCGCCCGAAGCGCTGGAGGTGCGCGACTTCTCCGATCACGTGTTCCGCTGCTATGGCCTGCTGCGGGCCTCCAAGGCGCCTGTCATCGCGCAGGTGCAGGGCCGTGCGCTGGGCTTCGGCTTCGCGCTCGCCGCAGCCGCCGACATCACCATCTGCGCCGACACCGCGCAATTCCAGGTGCCCGAGTTCAACCACAACATCATGCCGACCATGGTCATGTCGTCCATGATCGACCGGGTGCCCCTGAAGGCGCTGATGTACAATGTCTGGACGAGCCAGATGATCAGCCCCGAGCGGGCGCTGGCCATCGGCGCCGTCAGCGACATCGCGCCCGCCGCAGAGCTTGCGGACAAGGTGAGCGCGCTGGTCAAGCGCCTCGCGGATTCCGCAAAGCCCGCCGTTCTTGCGGTGAAGGAATATGGCGTCAACGCGCAGCCCATCGACATGCCCAAGGCCGTCCACTTCGCCCGCAGCCTCCATGCGCTGGTGAATTCATCGAGCCAGCTCAAGCGCAAATAGACCTATGTTCGTCGATCCAATGTCTGGTGAAGCCCCATGAAATTCAATTTCTTCCATCTGATGCCCTGGCCCTATTGCGAGGAGCCGCCGACCAGCTGGCCGGTGCCCAACGCAAGCTTCGACGCCGTGAAGGCGAAGGCGCTTTATGAGACCTATATCGACGCCATGGCCTATGCGGAGGACTGCGGCTTTGATTGGGTCGGCTGCAACGAACATCATTTCAGCCCCTATGGGCTGATGTCGAATTGCAATCTGATCGGCGCGGCGCTCGTCGCCCGCACCAAGAAGATCAAGCTTGGCATGCTCGGCAATCTCGTGCCGCTGCTCAATCCCGTGCGCGTGGCCGAAGAATACGCCATGATCGACGTGATGAGCGGCGGACGCCTGATCGCGGGCATGATGCGCGGCATTCCGCACGAATATTATTCCTACAACATCAACCCCGACGAATCCCTCGGGCGGCTTGATGAAGCCGTGCGGCTCATCATGAAATGCTGGACTTCGACGGAGCCCTTCCGCTGGGAGGGAACCTATTACAACTATCCCTCCGTCTCGATCTGGCCGCGCCCGATGCAGAATCCCCCGCCGATCCTCATGTCCGCGTCCAATCCCGAAGCGGCGGAATTCGCCGCGCGGCACAAGGCCATCATGGGCATGACGTTGATCGCCGATCTTGATGTGGCGCGCCAGAACATGGACCACTATGTCAAATCCGCCCACGCTTACGGATGGGAGCCGACCGTCCAACACAGGCTCAGCGGCCATCAGACGGTGATCGCCGAGACCGACGAAGAGGCCCGCGAAATCATGAGCAATGGCCTCAAATATTTCCATCAGGTGCTGATGCGCCCGCAGCGCGAAGCGCAGACGAAGGTGCTCACGCAGTCGAATTATTACGCCAACGACGCGGCGAAGCAATATTTCGACAAGCGTCTGGCGACCCTGCGCGAGCGCACGCTGGAAGAGCAGATCGAGGCTGGCACCGTGCTGTGCGGCAGCCCCGAAAGCGTGGTGAAGCAGATGAAGAACATCCACAAGGCGCT
Organism: uncultured Hyphomicrobiales bacterium; assembly: GCA_903902915.1. Lineage (GTDB taxonomy): Bacteria > Pseudomonadota > Alphaproteobacteria > Rhizobiales > Beijerinckiaceae > Terripilifer. Next base: position 105,138 of record CAIUWR010000045.1, read on the forward strand.
GGGCCATGGCGTGTTCAACATGACCATGAAGATCGGCGACATGCCCGACGCAGCGGTCACGCGCGGCATGGAGCTGTTCCGGGATCGCGTGGCGCCGCATGTGCGCCATCTGTGAGGCAGGCGCCTGAGCGGCGTCATTAGCCTCTCGCAGGGTCCCCTGTCCAAACACCCCGTCGAATCAAGGTTCGGCGGGGGTTTTTCTCGCCTGCAAGAGGGCTTGGCATGCGTGCGGTCGCGGCCTCCGCAGGGGCAACCGCGCCAAAAGCCCCGTGAAACCGGGACTTCGAGACCAAAGAAGCCTGTTTTATTCCAGTTTATTGGGCTTTTGGGACTTAAATTGATATCCGCCCCGTTGTATCGTTCGGCAGGTTCATTGATTCTCTGGAGGAGATCGACATGGCTAAAGCCGCCGCGAAAACCGCCGCAAAACCCGCAGCGAAAGCTGCCGCCAAACCTGCGGCGAAGGCTGCAGCAAAACCCAAGGCCGAGCCTAAGGTGAAGGCGGAAGCCAAGCCGAAGGCCAAGGCCGCAGAGGCGAAGGCCGAGCCCGCCAAGGTGAAGGTCGAGACCATCACCCTGCGCCAGCTCGCGACGGCTCTCGCCGAGTCGCATGAGCTTTCGAAGAAGGCGGCCAACGCCATTCTCGACGACCTCGTCGTCAACGTGACGAAGCACCTGAAGAAGGGCGCTCGCGTGCGCATCGGCGGCCTCGGCATCTTGCAGGTGCGCAAGCGCGCCGCCCGCATGGGCCGCAACCCCGCCACCGGCGAGGCCATCAAGATCAAGGCCAGCAAGAAAGTGGCGTTCCGCGCCGCCAAGGAACTCAAGGAAGCCGTCTGATTTTTCAGACCTCTGACGAAAAGGGGCGCATCGAAAGGTGCGCCCTTTTTCATGCGAGCGACAACTTTCCCCATCAGGCAACCCGTTCCCATGCGGCATCGTTGTATTGTCGCCCTCAGAGGGCGAACAACGCATGGAGGCTCTCATGCCAATGAACCGTTACACCCTGGCCCTGGCAGGCCTTGCCTTGACCAGCCTTCCCGCTTTGGCGCAAGCGCCCTCTGGCGCAACCAATGCGCCACCCGCCAGCGCCCCGGCGGTCAATACGCGAGCCTTTATGACAGAAATGAGAGCCGGCATGTGGCGCGCCTCGAAGCTGGACGGCGTGAATGTGTATAACAACGGCAACGACAAAATCGGTGACGTCAGCGAGCTCATTCTCGACCAATCGGGGAAAATCGAAGCCGTCGTCATCGGCGTAGGCGGCTTCCTGGGGATGGGCGAACACAATGTGGCGGTGCCCTTCGACCAGATCCGGTGGAGCAATGAGCCGGTGCGCAGCGCAAGATCTTCGACGACGACGCCTGCCGAGGACGTCACGGGCACCATCGGCTCCACGGCCAGCGACATGGCGACGCGCGGATACCCCGACCACGCCCTGCTCAACATGACCAAGGAGCAACTGAGGGCGGCGCCGGAATTCAAATATTCAATGGGGTCCTCCACCAACCGCTGACCGGCGGCGTCGATCGCTTCTGTGGACATGTCCTGAACGCCTGGGCGCCGCCGTGAAGCCGCTCCCAGGCGACCCCTTGAGGCCCTTGCGGCGGCCGGTTTACGCTGGTTGACCAAAAGGTAGCTTCCAACCACATTCGATGATATTTTGAGTTCAGCCATTAGCGATTGGAGGGTTTTCCTCCAAATTTGGAGTAAACCTTATGAATCCAACCGTTATTTTGGTCGGTGCCGACAAGGGCGGCGTTGGCAAGACGACTGTTTCGCGCGTTCTGCTGGATCATCTTGGGGCTCTCAAGATCAGCGCGCGCGCCTTCGACACCGAATATCCCCGGGGAACCCTCAAGAGATTTCATCCGTCGGTGACCGAGATTGTGGACGTCACAAGTTCGTCCGACCAGATGAAGATCCTCGACACTTTGTCGAACGCGGGTCCATCGGTCTCGATCATCGACGTCCGCGCGGGGCAGCTCAGCCTCACGTTGCGGATGCTGGAGGAAGTCGGCTTCCTGGACGCGGTCGTGGCCGGACAGTTCAACTTCCTCGTATTCCATGTCATCGGACCTTCGATTTCGTCACTGGATGAAATCGCCGACATCGCGCCCTACGCCTCGGACGCCAATTACTTTCTGGTGAAGAACTTCATCAACGACACAACCTTTTTCGAATGGGATCCGCGCACGTCGGCCGCCTATTTCAAAAAGATCAAACGTTTGGGCGACATCACGATCCCCAAATTGAACGAGATGGCCTACGAGCAGGTGGAATTGGCGGGCGTGCCCTTCGCCTCCTTCGTGAACAACAAGAACGCCGCTGGCGGCAACGCGGATTTCTCTTTTGTCCTTCGCGGTTATGTACGCACATGGCTACGCAACATCGCTGCGGATTTCGACCGGGTCGGGTTGCTGAACGCCATGGGGGTGACGCTCTCGAAACGTTCCCGCTAGCCATACCCCACATGCAATCGACCATGGCTTTGCGCAACGATCAAAGCCATGATTTCCCTGTTGTCAGCGGCCCCTTCAGGAGCGGTCGGTTGAGCGTTGTCGCCTCGGGAGCATTGCCGTGAGACCGGGACACAATGTTTTTATCGTCTGCGCGCCGCACCCGCGCGCCGGCGTGACGACCACGGCGATCCTGTTGACGGAATATCTGACCTGGCGCGGTCTGCAGCCCGAGGGCTTCGACACGGACCCCTACGAGAGCGCTTTCGCGAACCGGTTTGCCGGACAGGCCCGGGTAACGGACATTTCGACGACGCAGGGCCAGATTTCGCTCTTTGATCAGCTTCTTGTTTGCGATGGACGGCCGAAGGTCGTCGATGTCTGGAATCGCTCGTTTCAGAAGTTTTACACGATCCTGCAAGAGACCGGCTTTGTTGAGGAAGCGAAACGCCTGTCCATCGACGTCGTCATTCTTTACTGCGCCGACGAGTTGCCCGCGAGCCTGGTGACGGCGCGACAGATATCGCAACTTTGGCCGGACGCGCCGATGATCGCCGCCGTGAATGAGGGCGCAGCCGAATTTCAGGGGGACGTCCATCGCCTCATGGCCGACTTTCCAACACGGCTGAATTTACATATTCGCGAACTCGATGCTCAGGTATCTCGAACGATAAACAAAGAGACCTTTTCCTATACTGATTTTCTGAACGATCCGCCCTTCGACATGTCGATCCTCGCCAGGTCTGCGCTGCGCAAATGGCTTGTGCATATTTTTAAACAATTTCAATATCTTGAACAGAACGGCGTGATAAACGGAACTGACTTGCGATGATCGAGCAGGCGCGACGGCCCCGTTAAGGTCAGCTCAGGTTGCATGACTTTGGCGGCTCAATTATCGTGGCGCAACCGAAACATCATGTTCCGCTAAAATATAGGTGACGAAATCATGAGGAAACTGCCCGTCCCGCTGCTGGCGCTCGTCGCTTGCTTGATCGCCGCCCCGTCCATCGCTCAGGAAAAGCTGAAACTGGCGGTCGGCCAGCGTGGCAATTGGGATACGGCCATTCCTGAATTGGGGATGCAAAAGGGCATCTTCCAAAAGCATGGCCTCGATCTTGAGGTGCTTTACACGCAAGGCAGCGGCGAGACGATCCAGGCCGTTATTTCCGGCTCCGTGGACATGGGCCTGGCCGCAGGCCTCACCGGCGTCATGGGCGCCTTCGAAAAGGGCGCGCCCGTGCGGCCCGTCAGCAATTCGATGACCGGCGCCGACGACCTCTACTGGTATGTTCCTGCGGACTCGCCGATCAAGACCATCAAGGACGCGGTGGGCAAAACAATCTCCTATTCCACGCGCGGATCCTCGACCCATATCGCCGTGCTCGGCTTCATCAACTATTTCAAGGTCGACATGAAGCCGACTCCGGTGGGCGGCCCCTCCGCCTCCTTCGCCCAGACCATGTCGAACCAGGTCGACATTGGCTGGTCCTCAGCGCCGCTGCAATTGAAGGATCTGAAGGAAGGCCGCATTCGCATGCTGGTGCGCGAAAGCGAAGTGCCGAAATTCCAGAACATGACGGTGCGCGTCAACATCTCAAATCTGGACACCATCGCCAGACGCAAGGGCGCCATCGACAAATTCCTGGCCGCCTATAACGAAACGCTCGACTGGATGTATTCGGACCCCGACGCCATCAAGCGCTGGGCGGACTGGACGCAGACGCCACTCGATGTGGCGCAGGGCATGCGAGACGAATATTTCCCGAAGAAGAACATGCTGCTGGAGCGGCTCTCTGGCGTCGAAGACGCCATGACCGACGCTGTCGAAATGAAGATGATGCAGAAGCCGCTCAGCAAAGAGCAGCTGGATGATCTGTTCAAGGATTATTATAAAAAGCAGTAAGCGGACAGGCGCTTCGTCCCGCTCACGCCAAACCGTCCTTCGCAGAAGCGATGCGCCATGCGTATCGCCCTGCAAGGGCGAAACATGAAGCCGCCGCCTTCATTTTTTGAGCGTGGTTCTCGCAAAGCCCAGATTCATTCGCTGGAGCGGCCTTTCTATATATTGATACACAAGAAGGCTTGCGCCGCAGGCGGTTGCTGTCGCCGCGCCAACGAGCAATAAAGCCGTCATGTCGCCAGGCTTGAGGACATTGAATATTTTTATTGCAAACTCGGTCACGAAAATATGCGTGAGATAAAGCGAGTAACTCGCGGCCCCCAGCAGCAAGGCCAATTTCGACGTGATGCGCCAATTCCATTTTTCCAGCGCGATGGCGGTCCCCACGACCAATAAAGCGGGTGATCCGGAAAGGAACGCTCGGGCGACATCCCGCCAAAACACAGGGATGAAAATGACAAGGAACACCCCGAGGCTTGCAAGCGCCAGGACCGCGCATTTGACCGCATGGGAAACATCGCGGGGAATCCGATCATGAATGATCGCCAAACCCATGCCGAAACAAAATTCAAACATGATCGGGTCCGTGTAGAATTTGGCCAAGGGTGAATTTAGGTCAAAGATCCAGCCTGCGGCGATCAACGCGGTTATGCTCAGCATCGTGAATTGAAGGCCAAGCCGCCTTGGCAGCAGCAAGCCAGTCGCGAATATGAGGTAGAAGAGCATTTCATAATTGAGTGTCCAGCCCAGAAAAAGGACCGGCCCGGCCAGCGCGCCATCTCTGGTGAATGAGATGAAGAAGAGCGACTGGAGGAGTTCCGTCCAGGATGTGTGGACGCTCTTCATCAACCCGGTCGTCATGAGAGCCAGGCAGAAAAAAAATAATGTGATCAGCCAGTACAAGGGCACGATTCGTCGGATGCGGTTCTTGAAGAACGCCGCGCCGCTGATGGAATCCGCGTTATTCGTATAAGCCATCAGGAACCCGCTTATGACGAAAAAAACATCGACGCCGCCGCCGCCAAATTGCGGAACGCCCAGCGGCTCATAGATGGGGCCGAGATGAAACAGCACCACGAGCAAGGCCGAAAAGCCCCGCAGGAACTGGATGTTCTGGATAGCGCCCCGATTAGCGTCGGACATCGGCATCATTTCCCAAGCAGCTTCTGAGGCGGGTCAACGAGCAGCTCATTTACAAGCCCCGATAACTGAAACATCACGGAAGGGAAGAGCCGCCCGCCACAGACGCGAATTGCAGGCTGGAGCTGAACGAGCGAATGATTGTTTCAAGCAAACAGCGAAGCTGACAGGTCGGTTCCACAACCAGAATCATGTCCGCTCATTTATCATCTAAAACATATCTTAAGTTGCAAATTTGCTGATCTCTTCATTGAATGGGGCTTTCCAGGACATCGGTTCTTTTCGAGAAGATGTATTTTACCACTTTTGATCGGCGCCGCGCCGCCATTGATGCATGGCGCCGCGCCGCATCGCCCGACAGGATGACATCCCGAATAAAGACATCATGCATAAGAAGTAAATGGACGCTGCGTCAGCTGGGGCCAGGTTCGACTTCGCGGCGTCGTCCCTATTGAAGAAGGCGACATACCGCAGGCTGTCTGAAGAAAGTCAGGGAACATACGCCAGCGTTCCGGGTTTCATAGTGCAGCGTCAAACGGTGCGCCCACCATTTCACGACGCAAGCTTTCCAAAAAACGGGAGCGATCAACATGCAAAGTGAAATTGCAAACGATTGCCTTGTCGGCCATGCGGCCGTTCGACGAACGCCGCTCGGCGCTGTCGCCAAACGGACCACGGACGTCATCCTCGTGATTTTAGGCCTGCTGGTTTTATGGCCCCTTTTCCTCCTGATCGCGACCCTCGTCGCCACTGACGGCGGCCCTGTCCTTTACCGTCATCGCAGGATCGGAATGGATGGCGCGCCGTTTGATTGCCTGAAATTTCGCACGATGATCCTGGGCGCGGGGGAGTGCCTTGACGAATATCTGGCCTATCATCCCGCCGAGCGGGAGGAATGGGAGAGCGCGCGCAAGCTGACCTTCGATCCACGCACCACTGCGGTGGGACGCCTGCTTCGCCGGACCAGCCTTGATGAGCTCCCGCAGCTTTTCAACGTGCTTGCCGGCGACATGAGCCTTGTCGGGCCGCGCCCGGTCACGAGCCCTGAACTCACTTACTATGGCGACAGCGCCGGGCTTTATCGTGCGGTGCGCCCCGGCATTACGGGACTGTGGCAGATCAGCGGCCGCAACGACTTGTCCTATGAGCAGCGTGTGGATCTGGATGCACGTTACGTCAAGGAGCAGGGCTTCTGGCGCGACATCGGCATTTTGCTGAAAACCCCGCAGGTCGTCCTGTCCCGGACCGGCGCCCGATGAGCCCGCAAAATCCCCCGGCGACAAAGTCCGCAGCGCCCACGGTAAGCGCGCTCATGTCGACTTACGCCGCAGAGAAGGCGTCCAATCTGGCGCAGTCGCTGGAAAGCGTTTTCGCTCAGACACGCCCACCAGAGCAGCTCGTTCTGGTCGTCGACGGGCCGATTCCGCCAGCCCAGGACTTCGTGATCAAAAGCTTTTATGGCGACCCGCGCGTGGCTGACTTCACGGTGCTTCATCTGCCCGATCAAGGCGGGCTCGCCGCCGCCATGAACGCTGGGCTGAAGGCCTGCGTCGGAACTTATGTCATGCGGATGGACTCCGACGACATCTGCACGCCGGACCGGCTCGAACTCCAGATGCGCTATGCGCTGGCCAACCTGAACGTGGATATCGTCTCCTCCTGGAGCGAGGAATTTTTCGACGATGGACACGCTCCGCAGATCAAGGTGTCGCCGGTCGCTCACGAACACATCACAACCGCCCTGCGCTGGCGCAACGTCCTCGTGCACCCGACGATTCTGGTGAAATCCAGCGCCTTGCGCGAGGTCGGCGGCTACCGCAGCGAATTTGGCCAGCTCGAGGATTATGACCTGTTCGTGCGCCTCGCCGTGAAAGGGTTTCGCTTCCATGTCATCCCGAAAACCCTTGTCCGCGTTCGCTCCAGCATCGAGCAACGCAGCCGCCGCGGCGGCTGGCGCTATGGCCTGAAAGAAATGGCCTTCCGTTGGGAATGCAAGCGGGCGGGCTTCCTTCGCCTGCACCAATTCGCCGCCACCGCCGGTCTCTACCTGCTCTTCCGGCTCACATCTGGCGCCATGCGCAAGCGTTTGTACGCCATGGCAAGGTCTTGAAAGAAATGCTCGTGACCGATCCAGCCAAATTGTCTTCCGTCCAAGCCGCATCTTTTCGGACGCCGTCTGGCGCCGACGAAACACGCGCTTATGTCGCCTCCGCAGGGCGTGAACGCGTCTTGCGCTTTCTCATTGGTTTTGGTGCGGTAGTGGCGACAGCGCTGCTGGTCTGGCCTCTGCTGCCCCGGCGTTATGAAGCCTCGTCTTCCGTGATTTTGCATGCGTCCGAACAGGACGAGGCGCAGACGGGCCTCAAGCAAGGCATTCTGGACGACGGCGCCATTCAGTCGGAAATGGATCGCATGTCGTCGCCCGTGATCGTCGATCTGGCCATGGCCCGTATCGGGCTTGGCGCAGACCCAGAGTTCGCCGGCGCAGGCCTCGTCTCGCTCGTTCTCTCCCATGTGGTCCCGGGCTGGCGACCATCCGCAGTGGACCTCGCCAAATTGCGCGACACATTGCGTGACCGCATTTCCGTCGTCCGCGAGCGTCGCTCCTACACCTTGAAAGTAGCGGTCTGGGACCGCGACGCGGACCGCGCCGCCGCCATCGCCAATGCGCTGGTCGAGGTCTACATTCAGGACCAGATCAGCCGCAAGCGGGAGGCTATCGAAGCCCAGAGCCTGCGCCTCGAACGGCGCGTCGCCTCGCTGCGGGGCAGCCATCAGAGCGCGCAGGAGGCCGTGCGCGCCTTCATGTCGCAAACCGGCATCAGCGACCATGGCGACGGATCCGAACTGCAAAGCGAGCTGACCACGCTGAGCGGCGAACTGGCGCAATCACGCGCAAGGGCCATCGAGGCCCGGGTTCGTTTCGAGGGGCTTTCGCGCATGCAGCGCTCAGGCGCCTTGCTCAATGCGCCCGAGGTCGTGTCCTCGCCCTCCGTGCAAAGGGCGCGCGACATGTATGCGACCGCAAGGGCCAAGCCCGCCAGTCTCGCCGCCGAGACCAATGGTCTGCAAGCGCAGGTGGAGGAAGAAGCGCAGCGCGTGGTCTATGCCGCCGAACAGGACGCCGCAGGCTGGCGCGCGCGCGAGGACATGTTGCGCGACGAAGTCGCCAGCGTGCGCAGCGAAATGGTGCGTCGGCGCCTCGACGAATTGCGTCTCGACGAATTGCGCCGGGAGGCGACCTCGGACGAAACGGCGCTGACTGACGCCCTGACCAAACTGAAGGGTCAGCTTGGCCGCACACAGGCCATCCAGCCCGACGCCGATCTCGTGGCCCGCGCCGAACGCCCGCGCGCCGCCGCCTTCCCCAACTTCGTCCTGGCCGCGCTGGGAACCCTGTTGCTGGCTGGCCTCGCCGGAGTCCTCGCCGCCGCGCGGCCGGGCGCCCTCGAACGGGCGGTCCAATCGGTCCGCCAGTGGGCCGAGTTCTTGCGGGGACCGAAGCCTGGAGCCTCCGCATGACCGAAGTCTCTCTCCTCACCTCTCCCCTCGCCGCGCCGCAGGCTTCGGCCACCGCGCAGGCGGCGCCGTTGCGGGTGCTGTTCTGGCACTGGGGCCGAGGCGGCGCCGGATCGAAGTTCACCTTCGAACTGGTGCGCGCGGTCGCGTCCAGCGGGGCGGCCCAGCCCTTTGTTTCGGCGGTGAAGAACTGCGAATTGGCGGGGCTAATCCAGGGCTTGCCTCTGGCGGCGCCGGTCTGCGAAATCGAGACCTTCTCCGGCGCCAAGGACACGCTGGCCGGAAAGCTGGCCGCGGCGCGCGGGCTCGCCGGCCTGCTGCGGATTGGCCGCCAGTTCGAGGCCTTCATCAAGGACAACCAGATCGACGTGGTGGTTTGCACCATGCTGTCGATCTGGGACATCGCCGTCCTGTCGGCGCTGCGGCGCCTGCGGACGCCCTTCGTGCTTGTGCTGCACGACGCCAATCCGCACCCCGGAGACAGCTACCCGTTTCGACGTCTCGCCATGAGGCGCGAAATTGCGGCGGCCAACGGCGTTGTGGTCTTGACGGATCATATCCGCCAGCAAGCCATCCAATGCCATGGCTTGGCCAATGACCGGATCTGGACCATCCCGCACGGATCGTTCGACTTCGGCGTGAGCGGCCTGCGGAGCCTGCCGCAGGACCGTCCGCCACGCCTGCTCTTCTTCGGGCGCATCCTCGCCTACAAGGGGCTGAGCCTGCTGCTGGACGCCTACCGCCTGCTCCGGGAGGATGGCCTGCGCGTCGAGCTGGACATCATGGGCTCCGGCGACATCAGCCCCTATGCAGCGAAACTGGCCCGTCTGGACGGCGTCCGCCTCACCAACCGCTGGATGGACGATGCGGAGATCGGCCCCGCGCTCGCCAATACCGATATCATGGTGCTGCCTTATATCGAGGCGAGCCAGTCGGGGGTCGCGGCGGCGGCGGCCTCCTGCGGAATGCCGACTGTGGCGACCCCGGTCGGCGGTCTGGCGGAGCAGGTCCGACACGAGGAAACGGGACTGATCGCCGCGCAGACGACTGCGTCCGGCCTCGCTCACGCGATCCGCCGTCTCCTCGAGGATCCCGCCCTCTATGAAAGGTGCTCGGCTGGCGCTTTGGCCCATGCGCGGGAGGATCTCGGCTGGGACAGCATCGCCAGCCGAATGGTGGAGGCGGCCAGAGACGTCGTCCTTCGCCACACAAGCCTGAAGGAGACGGCTTGATGGCGGCGCAGGACCAGCTTGAGCGGCAGGCGCCGCTGCGCCACCCCGCTGTCGCCTGGATGGAGAATCCGGTGGCTTTCAGCGCGCTCGTGCCTGTGCTCACCCTCGCTGGCGCCGGGACGACCCTGCTTGCGCCCATGCTGCTCGACCCGGTCGCCTTCGGCGCTTTCGCCCTGCTCTCCATCCTGTTCCAATATACGGCGGCGGCCGACCTTGGCCTGTCCCAGCTGGCGGATCGCCTCGCCGCGCGCCGCACCGACAATGCGGCTGCGATCTTGCGCGCGCGCTGGCGCATGTCCCTGCTGATCGCGGGCGTCGGCGCCCCCGCCGCCGCCGGATTCGCGTGGTGGTCGGGATCCCTGCCCGTGGTCGCGACCGGGCTTGCGATCCTCGCCGGCGCCGCGTTCATGGCCGCCAATGGCCCGGTCTCCATTCATCGGGCGGCCGCGCGCATCGGCCGCTTCACGCTCGCGGCTCTGGTCCTCCAGTTCGGCATGACCCTGCCGCGTCTGGCCGGGCTGAGCCTTGGCGGCGTCACCGGCTGTTTCGCCGCGCTTGCGCTCTGGTATGTCGGCGTGGCGCTGCTGCTCGCCCGGCCGCCGCGCGGACCGACGGCCAGCGTCGGCTCCTTGCTGGGGGAATCCCTGCCGCTTTTCGCCTTTTACGGCGCATGGCTGCTGTTCATTTCGGCGAACCGCTGGATCTCCTGGTTCGTGTCGCGCACGGAAACTGATTTCGGCCTCTTCGCCTTCGGCGCAGGTTTTCTATTGGTGGGGGTCGGCGTCGTTTCCAACATCAGCCAGGTCCGCTATCCCCGCATTGTCGCGCAAGTGGCCGTTTCGCCAGAAGCGGGCGCCCGGCTGTTGGCGGGCGACCTCACGCGCCTCGCCTTGGCCACCGCGCTCTGCGTCGCCGCGGCGATACCCTTGGCCGACCATGTCGTCGGCCGCCTGTTCCCGCGCTATGTGGCCGCGACGCCGTCGGCGCTGGCGCTGGCGACCTCGGCCATCCCCCTCGCCATGGTCGCCTGGAGCCTGCCGGTGTCGATCAGCCTGTCACGTCATCCCTGGCGCGACGCGCTGGCGGTTTTCGCCCTGCCGCTTGCGCTGCTGGGTCCGGCCATGTGGCTTGGCGAGAGGTTCGATGGACTGCGCGGACAGGCCTGGGCCTGCGCTTTTGTGAGCGCCCTGCTCGCTGGCCTCCAACTCGACCGGCTGCGCCGCGCGGGCGCGCTGACCCTGCCTGGCGCGGGTCGTTGCCTGACGCTCATGGGCGGCCTTTCGCTCGCGCTGTGGGCCACGATTTCGGTCGCCACGGCGAACGAGCGCACGCCCTATCAAAAGCCGCCAGCCAGCGCCCTGGCGTTCGAGGACTCCTTCAGCGATCTGCGCCTATGGAACGGCAAATCGGGCGTCTGGCAGCCCAGCCTCCCTTGGGGCGGACGCACCATCCCGACCAACCGCGAGCGTCAATTCTATGTGGACGCGCGCATCGACCCACCCAGCATCGCCCGCCTCGCGCCATTTTCGCTGGATAGCGGACTGGTCATCACGGCCCGTCCAATCCCCGCCGACGCCCGCGCGCTGACCGCAGGCCTGTCCTACGCCTCCGGCTTGCTGACCACCGCCCGCTCATTCTCCCAAACCTATGGCTATTTCGAAATCCGCGCGAAGGTCCCGAGGGGCCGCGGCCTCTGGCCGGCTTTCTGGCTGGCGCCGGCTGACCGTTCATGGCCGCCGGAAATAGACGTCATGGAAGCCCACGGACATCTGGTCGACGGCTATTGGGCGACCATTCATTGGCGCGAAGCAGGCGGAGCCCCGCAAGAACAGGGGTTCAGGATCAGCACGCCGGACCTGAGCGAGGATTTTCACGACTACGGCGTGGAATGGGGCCCCGAGCTCATTCTGTGGACCTTCGACGGCGAAGTGGTGGCGCGCGCGCAAACCCCGCAGTCCATGCGCAAGCCCATGTACATGCTCGTGAACCTCGCCGTCGGCGGCAAATGGCCGGGCGACCCGGACAGCACGACCACCTTTCCCGCCACCTTTCATGTGCAACGCGTTCAGGCCTACCGGCTGGACGCCACCACGGAGACTTCGCGATGATCTCTCGCCCCATGCGCGGCCTGCGCCTTGCGGTTTTATGCGCCGCCTTGTCCTCGTCCTGGTCGGCCTGGGCGGCGAACACGGCCTACAAGCTCGATACCGGCGACATCGTGGAAATCGACATTTTCGGCATGCCCGACTTCAAGCGCCGCGTCACCGTGGACATCGACGGCGAGGTGGCGATCCCCTTCGTTGGCGGCCTGCACGCCTCCGGGCTTTCGCTGGCCGAGCTGCGGTCTTCCATCGGTGCGGGCCTCGTTGGCGTCGGCGCCATGCAAAGTCCGCAGGTGACCGTGGAGATCGCCGAACATCGGCCATTCTATATCAGCGGAGACGTGTCGCGCCCCGGCGCCATCGCCTATCGCAAGGGCCTGACGGTGCGCCATGCCATCGCTCTGTCCGGCGGCTTCGACGCGCTCCGCTTTCGCTCTGAAAATCCGCTGATGGCGGCGCCGGAATTGCGCAGCAAGAACCAGGCCCTGCTGCTGGACCTCGCGCGGGCCGAAGCCCGCATCGCGAGCGTGCAGGCCGAGATCGACAATCGCGCCGATTTCCAGATCGCGCCCTCCACGGTCCAGCAAGCCGCCTCACCCAAAGTGTTGGAGGAAATCGCCAAAGCGGAGCGCCAGTCCCTCGCCGCCCGCCTTCAGGAGTGGAGCAAACAATTTGAATTCCAGCGCCTCAAGGTGGAGCAGGCGCGCGAACAGGTCGCCGCGTTGAGCGGCAGTCTGGAACAGCAAAGCGAGGCGGCGAAATATCAGAAAGCGGCCTTGGAGCGCACGACGGCGAATGTCCTGAAGGGGGTGACCGCCATCAATCGCGGCGATGAGGAGCGCCGCAGTCTGGCGCAGATGAAGGCTACAGAAACGGACACGCGGTCGCGGCTCGCCAGCGCCAACACAGACCTCGCGAGCGCCGTGCGCGAACTGGAGCGGATGACCAGCGACAGGGCGGCCGGCCTGCAAAAGGCCTATGAATCCGTCTCGGTCGAGCGTGAGAAAATCAAGTTCGACCTGCGCGCATCGGCGGAAAAACTTCTCTACGCCGGGGCGCTCAAAGCGCAGATCGGACGCGCCGCCGCGCCCGACATCGTGATCCACAGGGTTGTCGATGGTGAGAAAACGTCCTTTGCCGCCGATCAGGATAGCGAAATCCTTCCCGGCGATCTCATCGAAGTCATGATCGACCCATTGGCGGCGGCCGCCGCCGCCCGATAGGCGCGAAAAGCAACGAGGCCCATGGAATGACGACCGCCGAGCCGCTCGCACAGACGCCGCAAAGCCTGACGTCGCCCATCGCCCTTTCGGCGCTGATCGCGCTCGTCTGGTTGGCAGTCCTGTCGGCTGTCGGCCCTGCCGGTTATCTTGCGCCCTTCGCTCTGCTGATCGCCGCAGGGGGCGTCTGGATCGTCGCTTGCGCTGCGCGCGGAAAGTCCTGGGCGCTGGCGGGCATGCTGGGTTTCGCGATGGTGGTTCCCAACATCTACTTCCAGCGACAAGAGCTTCACGAGACCGTCAGCTTCAACGCGCAGAACGGTCTGAAGCTTGTGCTCTGGGCTGCGATGGGCTTGGTCGGGCTCGCCCGCCTGCCGCGATTTTGGCCGCTCTTGAACGACCGCGCGCTCATGGCCGTCGGCCTGTTCGCGCTCATCGCCATAGCCTCGGCGCTGTGGTCGCCCGTGCCCGTTTATTCGGCCATTGGCGCCATGGGATTCCTCGCCGCCCTGCTGTTCGCCTGCGCGGTGGCGACGGAGCTTTCCGAAGGCGTGGTCTATCGCACCATCGTCATCTCCTTCGTGATTTACCTGGCGTTGAACATCGCGGCGGCCTTCGCCTTGCCCGACATCGCCTGGCTCGCGTCCTATGGCGAAAGCGACTCCCAGCGGCTCCAGGGCATATCGAGCCATCCCAACATTCTGGGCAAGGAAATAGCCTCGTTCATCTGCCTCTTCCTGCCGCTCGCCCTCGCCTATGGAAAACGGCGGACCGCCCTTGCGCTCGTCTCGCTGGGCTTTGGCGTCATTCTCGCGACCCAGAGCCGGACCTCGCTCGGGGCGCTTGCAATAGCTCTCGTCCTGCCCTTCCTGATCCGCCCGCAGGTGGCGCGGCCCCTCGGGTGGGCGCTCGTAGCGGTGATCGGCGCGGCGTCGTTGGCCATCGCGATCGGCTTCGTGCCCGACTTGCGGCCTCTGCTGGACGGCGCCAGCCGATCCAGCGACGCCAGCGAGATTCTCACCCTGACCGGTCGGACGGAATTATGGGGTTTTGTCTGGGACAAGATCCTCGAAGCGCCAGTTCTCGGCCACGGCTTTGGCGCCGCCGACGCCGTCCTGAGCCCACAATGGTGGGGCGCGCCGGACGCCAGCGTCGGCGCCCACAACACCTGGCTGCAATCCCTGCTCATCGTTGGCGTGGTTGGAACGATTCCCTTCGTCTGCTTCCACGTGGAACTGATCCGGCGATGCTTCACCGACAGGCGCTCGCTCACCCGCATGCTTGCGAGCTATCTGATCATCCTGGGCTTCACGGAAGTGGAAATTGCGGCCCATCCCGTCATGCTGACGCTCACAACATTCCTGATCGTCGCCCTCGACGCTCAACGCAACCGGAAGGCGGCCGAACGCTCATGAGCCAGCTTCTTCATCGCGCCGCCAGCACAGCCAGGATCGCAGCGATCAGATCCAGCCTGAGCCTGCTCGGCTTGCGGGGCGTTCGCCAACTGGCGCGCGGTTCCATGGATCATGTCGGCATGATCCTGATGTTTCATCATGTGGCGCCGCCACGCAGCGGGAGATTGTCGATCAATCGGGGATTAGAGGTCACGCCCGAAACGCTGGATCGGGTCGTGTCCAGCCTGATGGCGCAGGATTACGACATCGTCCCGATGGACGCTGTGCCCGAGCGCCTGGCGCAAGCATCTGCGGGGAGACGGCGCTTCGCCGCCCTGACGTTCGACGACGGCTGTCGCGACACGCTCCTCCATGCCGCGCCCGTGCTCGTGCGTCACGGCGTCCCCTTCACCATCTATGTCACCACCGGCTTCGCTTCAGGCCATGTCGCGCCGTGGTGGCATGTGGTGGAGCGGGCGGCGCTCGCCGCCACGTCCCTCACGGTCGAGACCAACGCCGGACGCCAATGGTTCGACACCGCGAGCCCGTTTAAAAAAAAGCGAGCCGCAGAGGCTCTGCAAGGCATCTTGTGGCGCGCCTGCGAACCGATGCGCGCGCAGCAGACTGCGGCGCTGGCGGCGCAGGCGGGGCTTGATCTGCACGCTCTCACCCGTGAATTATACATGGACTGGCGGGAACTGGTCGAAATCGCCGCGCTGCCGGGCTGCGCCATTGGCGCGCATACGGAAAGCCACGCCAGGCTCGCGGACCTCGACGAAGCGGCCGTCATGCAGGAGATAGGCGAACCGCGTGACGTCATTCGCAAGCGTCTGGGGATCGAAGCCAGGCATTTCTCCTATCCCTATGGCGTCGCCGGAGCCTGCGAACAGCGCGAATTCACGCTGGCGCGAACGGCGGGCTTCGCCACTGCCGTCACCACACGCAGGGGCGTTTTGACCCAGACCGACATTGCCGGATTGACCAGTCTTCCGCGCGTGCCGATCAACGGGCACTACCAGCGGCAAGCCATGATCGACGCACTTGTATGCGGCCTGCCGATGGTTCTGGCGGCGCAAACGAGAGCCCTGCTGGGCGCCATGCGGGACGGCGCGCGCCACCAAAGGACTCTTCAGACGGACCGTGCGGCGATTTCAAGCCGAAGGCAATTCCATTCGCCCGAACGTTTGTAAGACATCGCGCTCGTCAATTGGCGGACGATCCGCACCCCGCGTCCGCCCGGATATGCGGAGGCCAGATCAGTGTCGGCCCGCACCGGCGTGTCCGTGAGCGGATCAAAAGGCTGGCCGTCGTCTTCGATCAAAACGGCGATCTGTCCAGCTGCAAATTGCAAGCAAACCTTGACTGTCGGATTGCCGCTTTTGCGCCGGGCGTGCAGCGCGACATTGCTGACGAGTTCATGCAGACACACCAGCATGACATTGATCGTCTCGGGCGCCAGATCGGCATGATCCAGCGCCGCCCCCTCCGCCCAGCCGGCAAATTCCAGCATCGCCTCGATGGTGGCCGACATCTCATATTGATAGGAATTCATCCGCCGCTTCCGATCAGGCCTGAGCAACAGGCTGCGATTATGAATGTACGGCGGCTATAGCCTCCGCCCGGTTGCGACAAATCGGCATCAACGTTGAGGCGCCGCTTGCCGTGAGCACCGCCAAAACTTCCTTGCTCGGCGCCATCAGAACCAGCCGCCCACATTTCAACTGCACCATTTGCGCGCATTTTATGAGGGATCTCAAACCCATCGAGTAAAGGTAATCGAGCCCGCTCAGATCGATGATGACGGCGCGATGACCCTTCACGAGCGCTCTCAAGCTTTGTTCGAATTCCTGAATGTCCTTCAGATTCATTCGGCCATCCAAGGAGATGAGCAGGATCCCATTGTCCAGGACTTCGCTCTCTATTTCCACAATCAAACCTCCTTCAACGCAATTTCGAGCCTTGCTGCGACAACAATCTTATCCGCTATCCAACTTGTATACATTTTGTTTGACGCATTGGTAAAGCCGAAACCGGGACGCCGCGAGCGCATGAGCCATCATAGAGGTAAGCAAATGCGGAATTTGGTGAATTGATTTTCGCGCGACTCCACCTCGATGTTTCCGCCGTGCCCGTTGACGATGATGTCGTAGCTCAACGAAAGGCCAAGGCCCGTCCCCTCGCCCGTTGGCTTGGTCGTGAAGAATGGAATGAAAATGTTGGCGCACATGTCGGCGGGAATGCCGATCCCATTATCGCGCAGGCAGATTTCCACTACGCCCTCAAGGCGGCGGCTCGATATGGAAATGGTCGGTTGATAGTCGTTTTCCAAAGCAAGGCGACGCTTCTTCAGCGCATAGAACGCATTGCTCAAAAGGTTAACGAACACGCGCGAAATTTGCTGCGGCACGAGGTTTATTTCGCCAACTGTGGCGTCAAGGTCGCGCGTGATGGCGACGTTGAATTGAGGATCCTGAGCGCGCGCCGCATGATAGGCGAAGTCCACGGATTCTGTGAGGAGCGTGTTCAAATCGCAAGTTTGAGCATCGCCGGCGTCGCCACGCGAATGCTGCAACATATTGCGCACGATGCTGTCGGCGCGCTTTCCATGCAAGGTGATCTTGTCGAGATTGGACCGCAGCATGACAAAGAGATATCCGACTTCCTTACGTGTTTCGACGTCGAGTTTCTCGATCGTCTCATCAATGATCTCCCTGATCTCTCCAACCAGCTCGCTCGACAGCTCCGAAAAATTGTTGATGAAATTCAGGGGATTCTGGATTTCATGGGCGACGCCCGCCGTCAGTTGGCCAAGGGACGCCAGCTTCTCGCGCATGATCAGCTGTTGCTGCGTCTCATGCAGTTTCCTGAGCGACTCGTCCAGAAGGCCGCGCTGCCGCTCGATTTCCGCCGTGCGTTCGGTGACGAGCCGTTCCACCTCGGCGATGCGGTCGCGGTTCTGCTCACGGTCACGCTCGATCAATAAGTGGCGCGCCAGATAGGCGCCGAAGAACCCGCTGATGGCGCTGACGGTTTCAAGATTGCTTTCTTCGAGTGGCGGGGAGAACGGGCGCTGTTCGCGCATGCGGCCTGTGACGATGACGGCCATGACATGATCGTCGACCAGGACTGGTATGGCCATGAAGTAGCGTATGTCGAGGGGGCCGAAAGCCCGCCTGTCCTCGTCCTCAAGACGTTCGCGTGTGGAGACGGCGCGGTGCTCCGCAGTGACATGCTTGGGCAGATCAAGGCTGAGACTCGCCAGTCGTTCCCGGTCCGCATCCGCATAACCTGCCGAACTCAGAACGTTGAACCGGACGCTTTGCGGGTCGCGCATCAGCACGACCGTGCGGTTCATGTTGAGCATGCTGTTGAGATGGCCCGCCAGAATCCGCGCCATGACAGGCGGCTCCTCGGTCGCGGAGGCGTCCGAGGTCAGGCGCGCCAAAAGCGAGAAGCCACGTATTTTCTGTTCGAGCCTCTGCCTGTTCTTCGAGGCGCTGGTCTCCGCGACCAGCAGCCGCGCGCCGTTCTTGTCCGCAACATCACGAAAATAGGCGGCCATCCGGCGCAGTTCGACGATATCGTCGATCTCGCCGAATGGCGTTGCTGCTTCAGGCAGTTTGTTCGTTTGCTCGTTCAAGCGGCGCCCAGGCTCCGGTCGCAGAAAACTCAGCTCGCCCGCGCTCACACGACCTGCGTGACGATTTCGATCGTATTGGCGAGGGTGTTTCTGACTGGCGATTTGCCATCAATGATCTGCTTCGATTTAAGGAGCGCGGCTGGATCCTCGCCGTTCAGCCTGACGGTGTAGGTGATGCGGTTGCAGTGCGAGGGAACGCTGCGGTCGAGCCCGAAGAGGCCGAGCACATTGATATCCGCATCAACGGTCACCTCCAGCAGCTCGACCTTCGCCCCGAACATCGCGGCGTTGGTGACAATGCCCGCCGTGATGCAGCCACAAAGGCCTGCGGCAAGATATTCGACCGGGTTGGGCGCCGTGTCCTGTCCGCCCAAAGCGGCAGGCTCGTCCACGACAAGCTTGAAGCTGCGCTCGGCCGGCGCCGCATTGACGCCGCCAGCGGAAAACTGGTCGATCGTGACCTCGGTCCGCGTGCCGCCGGTCCAGCTCGACTTCGCGGTGAAGCGGATCTCGGGCGACACCGCGCCGGTCTTCACCGCATCGACGAATCCGCCGAGCGCCTCAAGGTTTACGCCATTCACAATATTCGTCATTTCACCTCTCCTCATGGGAGTCGTCAGGATTTCTTTGTGGTGAACAGGCACAGCAGGCCGGTCCAATCCATGGGCTTGGCCTCGCCCCGGATCGGCCCGATTTCAATGCCGCTGTAAAAGCCCAGCAACGGCGCCCGTCCGTCGATGGCGTTCTGCACGAAGCGCGCATCTTCGTCATCAATGCCTGCATAGACGCCGGCCCGACCGGCGCAGTTGATATAGAGCGCGAAGAAGGGCTCCTCGTCGCCGATCTGCGTGAAAAGATCGTTCACCTTGCACGCGATATAACCAAAGTCATGGTTGCGGCTCATGAGCTGGAACCGCGTGCCGGTGACGAGCTCCGGCTCGAACATGATCAGGTGATTGCGCTTCAGATCCGTGCGCAAACACATGCAGTTACTGTAGTTCTCCTCTTCATAGGGCGCCCAGGCGTCGCCTTGGTTGACGCCAAGCATGACGTAGAAAGCGAATTCGGACGGATCTCTCGAACCGCCGAGAAGCTCGGAAATCACGTCCACTGCGGGGCGTCCGTCAATCTCCATGACGGCGGCGCCCTCCGCCTGCGTCACAGTATGATAGCCGCCGACCGGCGAGGCGCCGCGCAGAACGGCCGTATGCATCCCGATCTGTGGAGAAAAGGTGAGGGCGATGGCGGACTGCTGGCTGATATCGTCATCAAACCATTGGAACGTCGGCTGCCCCGCCATGTCGCCGACAAGGCCCGCCCCCACAAGATTGCTGAGCTGGGGGATCGCATCGCGGATGCCGGCGAGCAGCGGCGTCGCCATATTCAGCTTCGTGCGCCCTGAAAGCCGATTGACGCTGTCGTAAAGGAGGAGCTTGGGAATGTCTGCGCCGTCCGCTCCAGCGGCCACGAGTTGCTTGCCGAGCGCCTCGCCAACATCGGCCTCGTGGTCAGCAAGACCGTCCGCCCGAAACAGCGAGAAATCCGACGATGCAATCGAGAAGCACGCGATGCCGCTCTGAAAACCGCCGTAGCCCAACTGCTCGTTGGACATTGTGCCGACAGCCCATCCGCCCGCCAGCCGTGCGTCAGGCCCGATCACCGAGCGCACGCCGTCGCGCAACGCCTGGGGCTGATGTTGGCAAGTCGAGAACAGCAGCGCCAGATCGCAACTGTCGACGCCGCCTTGCGCCATGGCCACGCGCGCCATCTCCTGGCCGGCCGCGAAACTGTCTTCGATCTCGCTGTAACCTACGCCGAGCTTCGGGGTCACCATGGCCGCCATCTCCCAATCAAACCTGCGCAATGTCACTGCAAATATTTTTGTCAGCGTATGTCTGAGAGAGCTGTCGCCTCCGCATGGCCGCGACCATGCCAATCGAGCATGAGGCAGGTCATGTCGTCCGACGCCTGCTCGCTTCCGGTGAATTCATCAATGGCGACGATCAATTTTCGCATCAGCTCGCCAGGCGCCTCATGGGCCAACGCCTGCAGGTTTTGGCTGAGGCGTTCTTCGCCGTAATGTTCGCCGGAGGCGCCCACCGCTTCGGTCAAACCATCAGTGAAGAGGAAAAGCCGCTCGCCGGGCTTCAGCGCCACGGTCATGGTCGACCAGTTCGCCTTGTTGGTAATTCCCACCGGTATGCTGATCGTCCCGGTCAGGGGAGAGACCACGCCCTCGCTATTCACCATCAGCGGCCACGGGTGGCCGGCATTGGCGTAGGATACGACGCCAGTCCGTCGGTCCAGAACGCAGTAAAGCATGGTCACGAAAAGCATTTCCGGATTATGGGCCGCCATGAATTGATTGAGTCTGGCGACGCATTCCGCTGGATCGAGCAGGTCGCTCGCCAGCACGCGCACGAGCGCGTGGGTGACGGAGGCGACCATCGCCGCCGCGATTCCCTTGCCCGCGACGTCGGCGATGGCGAAGCCGACATGGTCCTCGTTGATCGGAATGAAATCAAAGGCGTCGCCGCCCACTTCACGCGCCGGCCGCATGAAGCCGACAAGATCCTCCGGGCCGCCAAGCGGCCATGGGCGAGGCAGAATGCCCATCTGGACGCGACGCGCGAGGTCGAACTCCTTTTGTATCTCCAACACCTGCACGTGAGCCTCGCGCGCGAGCCGATCCATGCGGCCCTTGTCGAGCGCCCGCTCCATCGTCCGTTCCAGATCCTCGAAGGAGATCGGCTTGGTAATGAAATCAAACGCGCCGCGGTTCATGCCCGCGCGAATATTGGCCATATCGCCGTAAGCCGACACGATAATGGACTTCGCCGTCAGATGGGCGCGTTCCGACAGGCGCTCCAGGAGCGTCAATCCATCCATGACCGGCATGTTGATGTCGGTGATGATGAGTTCGATATCGGGCGTCGCATCAATGATTTCAAGCGCTTGTTCGCCATCGTGGGCAAACAACAGATTGATTTTCCCCGCGCGCACGGCGTGCCGAAAGCGCTGACGGATCAACGGCTCGACATCAACTTCATCGTCAACAACGAGAATGTTCGCCATCAAGCGTCCCAAACTTCACTCAACTCTAAAGGCGACCTAATCAGGTTTTGTGTCTTATTTAAAGATGATTGAATCAATTAATGTTCGGCGCTTTGGCTCCAAACATGAGGGGCGAAAGCTAATGTTCTGATCTCAATACGATTTAAAAAATTAACTTCGTTGGAAGAGCGCGGGAGGGTCCTGGCGTCGGCGCTGGACACGCATCTGGCGGGGCTTGACGGGTCAAGCTTCGAAACCGGCTACGGGCGGCTTAGCCTACCAGCTTTCTTCCTATCATCATCAGGTTGAGTGGTGGGCCGGGCAGGACTCGAACCTGCAACCAGACCGTTATGAGCGGTCGGCTCTAACCATTGAGCTACCGGCCCATGAGCGAACCCATGGGATCGTGCGTTCAGATAGCCATAACTGGCCGGGAGTTCAACTGTCAGGCTGCGCCAGGGGCGGGATGGGGCGCGGGCGGCCGCTGTCGTCGATGGCGACGAAGGTGAAGGTGGCGAAGGTGACCTTTTCGCGCCGCGTGGTCTGGAAGCGCTGGGCGAAGGCTTCGATATGGATCTTCATCGACGTGCGGCCGATGCTCTCCACCTCCGTATAGACCTCCAGCACGTCGCCCACCTTCATGGGGGCGATGAAGGTCATGGCGTCCACCTTGACGGTCGCCACGCGCCCCTGCGCCCGCTCCACGCCCGCGATGCCGCCCGCCTGATCCATCTGCGACATGACCCAGCCGCCGAAAATATCGCCATTGGCGTTGGTGTCGGCGGGCATGGCGATGGTGCGCACGGTCAATTGGCCGCGCGGAGGGCCGTTATGCTGGACAGATGAAGCCATGATCAAATCTCACAATAAAAAGGCGGCTAACTGTGCCCCTCCCCGCGCCCACCTGCAAGACGCGAAAACGTGAACGGAGCGCGGCCCTCAGTCCGCAGCCCCTGCAAACAGGCGCGCGCCCGTCTGGTCGATGATCTGACGACCCTTGAACAGAGTCATTTCGATGGCGTCGTCCACGGTGGAGAAACGGTCGGCGCGCACATAACGATGCTCGCGGCGCACCCCGTCCACCTCGCGGGAGATCACCCCGCAAAGCTGGAACTTGCCCTCTTCCTCATAGGGCGTGGCGCGAATCTCGAAGCCCTCATAGGGCTCGACCCGCTCCGGCAAGGCCTTGCTCGCCGGGCCTGACCCGCCGATGCCGAGGAGTTTCTTGAGGAAGGACATGGTGCTCGTTCCGTTCGGGGAAGCGCGCAGCATAGCGGATCGCGCGCCCCGATGCACCCTTCGCGAAAAGCCCTGCTTACGTCGCAAAGGCGAATCAGTTACGTTTATTGATCTTTATGTAACTTTCAGGACATAGCCTTGGCGAAAGCTCCCACACTGGCGGATGCGGTCTCGAACTTCGGCCTCAGCGCAAAGGCCAAACTCTCCAATCCCTCCATCAAGGGCGCGCCGGAAGATCAGTTGCGGGCGCCCCTTGAAGCCCTGGTCAAAACTCTCGCCGTGCTTGGCGGCATAAATGGCGACGTTGATCTGGTGGGAGAGACTACTCTCTCCCACCTCGCCATAAGGCCCGATTACGCGGTGTCGGTGGGAAAGGCTTTGGTCGGCTTCATCGAGGTGAAAGCGCCGGGCAAGGGCGCCGATGCCCGCAAGTTCACCGATCCCCATGACAAGGCGCAATGGGCCAAGCTCAAGGCCCTGCCAAACCTGCTTTATACGGACGGCGCCAGTTTCAGCCTGTGGCGCAATGGGGAGCTGGCGAGCAAGATCATCGAACTTCAAGGCGACCTCCGCAGCGCCGGATCAAAGCTCGCCGCACCTGATGGCCTGCCCCCGCTGCTCAACGACTTTCTGTCCTGGGCGCCCCAGCCGCCGCAAAACGCCAAAGGCCTCGCGGAGGTTTCCGCCCGCCTCTGCCGCCTGCTGCGCGATGAAGCGCTGGAGCTGATCGCGCTCGGCGACGCCAGCCTTGCGGCGCTGGCGCAGGACTGGCGCCATCTACTGTTTCCCAACGCCAGCGACGAGCAATTCGCCGATGGCTATGCGCAGGCCGTCACCTTCGGCCTGCTCATCGCCCGCGCCTTCGACATCGCGCTGACGGACGGCGTCGACCTTGCGGCGGTGAAGCTGAAGAAATCGAATTCCCTCATCGGCACGGCGCTGTCGCTGCTGACCGAAAACGAGGATCTGCAAAAGGCGCTCGGCACGTCCCTCAAGACGATGACGCGGGTGTTCGATGCGGTGAACTGGGCGAAGATCAATGCGGACAAGGACGCCTGGTTGAATTTCTACGAAGATTTTCTGGAAGTCTACGACAACCGGCTTCGCAAGCTCACAGGCTCCTATTATACGCCGCCTGAAGTGGTGAGCGCCATGGTGCGGTTGGTGGACGAGGCATTGCGCGGGCCGCTGTTCGAGCGGCCCATGGGCATCGCCTCGCCGGACGTCACCGTGGCCGATCCTGCGGTGGGCACGGGCACCTTCCTGCTGGGGGTGATGCGCCAGATCGCCGCCAATGTGGAGGCGGATCAGGGCAAGGGCGCGGTTCATGCGGAGTTGCTCGCGGCCATGAAGCGCATCTTCGGCTTCGAGCTGCAATTTGGGCCCTTCGCGGTGGCGCAATTGCGCGTCATCGCCGAATGGCGCGCGCTGGCGGCGGTGAACGAGGACGATGCGGAGCTGTCGAAGAATCTGCGTCTCTACATCACCGACACGCTCGACAATCCCTTTGTGGAAGACGAACAATTGCCGCAGGTGGTGGAAGCGGTCGCCAAATCGCGCCGCGAAGCCAACCGCATGAAACGCGCGCAGCCGATCACGGTGGTGATCGGGAACCCGCCGTATAAAAATCGCGCAATGGGACTTGGTGGCTGGATCGAGAAAGGATCGACCGGCAGATCGAACCCGCTAGATCACTGGCAGCCGCCTGCTGCATGGGGGCTCTCGGTCCATACGCACCACCTCAGAAACCTCTATATCTATTTCTGGCGCTGGGCGACACTGAAGGTCTTTGGAAGCGGCTGGAATGCAGCCACCGGCGAAGCAGAACCAGATCGACACGGGCTGGTTTGCTTTATTTCCGCAGCCGGGTTTATCGCGGGCGACGCATTTCAAAAAATGCGCGAGGAACTTCGCCGCGACGCCAGCCAAATCTGGGTCATCGACTGCTCGCCAGAGGGACATCAGCCCGATGTTCCAACCCGCATCTTTCAAGGCGTGCAGCAGCCGGTGTGCATCGTGATGCTGGCGCGCGCCGCCAATAAAACGCGAAGCCAGCCCGCGCAGGTCAGGTTCACACGACTGGCCGAGGGACGCCGGGCCGAAAAATTCAAGGCGCTCGCCAATCTTTCGCTTAATGATCAAAGCTGGCGCCTTGGCCCCTCGGGATGGCGAGAACCGTTTCTTCCTATGGCCGCTTCGGTGTGGTCCAGCTACGCCTCACTTCAGAGCCTGTTCGACTGGGCAGGTTCAGGCGTCACGCCCCATCGCACATGGCCCATCGCGCCGGATGTGCAGACATTGGAAAAACGATGGGACGCCATTATAAAAAGCAAAGACCTCAAGACAAAAGCGCACCTCTTTCATGCTGACAGTGATCGCGATGTGACAAAATTGGTCAGAGCCGACCTGGGCGCTCACACCGTTCGGCGGATCACAGTTGCAGATGACAAAGGGAGCGTTGAACCGCCGGTTCGCTATGCTTTCCGTTCCTTCGACCGGCAATGGATCATTCCCGATCATCGCTTGCTGAGCAGGGCGCGCCCGCGCCTCTGGGCGCATCACTCCAAAACCCAAATCTACATCACCGCCATCGAGCGCACGGCGCCCAAAGCTGGCCCCGCCATCACGCTCACCAATCTGATCCCCGACCTCGACCACTACAACGGTCGCGGCGGCCGCGTTTACCCCCTCTGGGCCGACGCCCGCGCCACGCAGCCCAATATCAAGGTGCAGGCGCTGCATCTTCTGGCGCAGACCTATGGGGAGCCCGTGGGGCCGGAGGATCTGTTCGCCTATATGGCGGGGGTCATGGCGCATCCCGCCTTCACCGCGCGTTTCGCGGCGGACCTCATCCAGCCCGGCCTGCGCCTGCCCCTCACCGCCGACGCCGAACTGTTCTGGAAGGCGGTCGCGCTGGGCCGTGAGGTGGTTTGGCTGCATAGCTATGGGGAGCGTTTCGTCGACCCCGCCGCCGGCCGCCCCAAGGGCCCGCCGCGCCTGCCCGCAGGACAGCGCCCCACCATGCCGGCAAAGGGCGCCATACCCTCCGCCTCCCTGCCCGACACGATGGACCATGATGCGGCGAAGAACCGCCTGCATGTGGGCGAGGGCTATATCGACAATGTCACCAAGGCCATGTGGGATTATGAAGTGTCCGGCAAACCGGTGCTGTGGCACTGGTTCAGCTATCGCAAAGCCGACCGTTCGCGCCCCATGATCGGCGACCGGCGCCCGCCCTCGCCGCTGGAAAAAATCCAGCCCGACGGCTGGCTCGCCGAATATACAAGCGACCTCATCAATCTGTTGAACGTTCTGGGCCGAGTGATCGCGCTGGAGCCCGTGCAAGCCAGTATGCTGGACGCCATTTGCGTGGGCCCGCTGATGACGAGGACCGCTCTCGCCGCCGCCGGGCTTTTGGAGACGGCGACCGTGGCGGACGAGCCAGTCGCCTGATCCTGTAGACAACCGTCGCGCCTGCCTCGCATGAGGCCGCGCGCGACGCTATGATACGCCTTCACTTGCGACAGAGACCCATGCGCCAGCCAGACCTTTTCGATACGAACCCGCAATTGGATCTCCTCGACGAGGATCGTCCCGCGCTGGTCTATCGCGCCGATCCGCAGAAGGTTCGCCTTGAGCTGCAAGCTGTGCTCGCCAAGGCGCAGGCGGCGTCAAGCCTGCCGTGGTCGATGGAGGCCCTGCGCTACCACCAGACCGTCTTCCCGCAGATGTCCCGCTGGCTGCCCGAGGACGAGGCCGCACAATTGTGCTTTGCATTCGCGCAGGAAGTGGAGCGCTTGCTGGCGGCGTGAAACAAAAACGCGGACCAGAAGGCCCGCGCTTTTCATCACCTTCTGGCGCTCAATTATCCAAAAACGACCGCAGCTTCCGCGACCTTGACGGATGCTTCAGCTTGCGAAGCGCCTTGGCCTCGATCTGGCGAATGCGCTCGCGGGTCACCGAGAACTGCTGGCCGACTTCTTCCAGCGTGTGGTCGGTGTTCATGCCGATGCCGAAGCGCATGCGCAGCACGCGCTCTTCGCGCGGGGTGAGCGAGGCCAGCACGCGGGTCGTGGTTTCGCGCAGGTTGCTCTGGATCGCCGCGTCGATGGGCAGGATGGCGTTCTTGTCCTCGATGAAGTCGCCCAGATGCGAATCCTCCTCGTCGCCGATGGGCGTTTCGAGGGAGATGGGCTCCTTGGCGATTTTCAGCACCTTGCGCACCTTCTCCAGCGGCATGGCGAGCTTTTCGGCCAATTCCTCCGGGGTCGGCTCGCGGCCGATCTCGTGCAGCATCTGGCGCGAGGTGCGCACGATCTTGTTGATCGTCTCGATCATATGCACCGGAATGCGGATCGTGCGGGCCTGATCGGCGATGGAGCGGGTGATCGCCTGACGGATCCACCAGGTCGCGTAGGTCGAGAACTTGTAGCCGCGACGATATTCGAATTTATCGACCGCCTTCATCAGGCCGATGTTGCCTTCCTGAATGAGGTCGAGGAACTGCAAGCCGCGGTTGGTGTATTTCTTGGCGATGGAGATCACGAGGCGCAGGTTGGCCTCGACCATCTCCTTCTTGGCCTGGCGGGCTTCGCGCTCGCCCTTCTGCACCATCTGGACGATCTTGCGGAATTCCTGAATTTCAAGCCCGGTCTCGGTCGCCAGCGCGTGGATGTCCGAGCGGATGAACTTGATGCCATCCTTCTCCTTGGCCACGAAATCGCGCCAGCCGCGCGAGCCCAGCTTGGAGACGCGCAGCACCCACTTGGGATCCAGCTCGGAATTCTGATAGTTGCGCAGGAAATCCTCGCGCCCCACGCCGAAGGTCTCGGCGAGGCGGAACAGCCTCGTCTCCAGCCCGATCAGGCGCTTGTTGATGTCGTAGAGCTGCTCCACCAGCGCGTCGATGCGGTTCTGGTTGAGCGACAGCGACTTCACATCCGCCACGATCTCCTTCTTGAGCGACTTGTACTTGCGCTCCTGAGCGGGCGTCAGGGTCTCGTTCTTGAGCTTGTTCTCGACATTCTGGTCCTGCAACCGGCGCAGCTTCTTGTAGGCGTCGGCGATGCGGTCGAAGGTGTCGAGCACCTTGGGCTTCAGCTCCGCTTCCATGGCGGAGAGCGACACGGAATTTTCCATGTCGTCCTCTTCCTCGGAAAATTCCTCGGGCGGCGGCAGGTCGCCTTCGAGCCCGGCGGGCGGGCTGCGCGGCGCGGTGGAAGGCGCCAGTTCCGCGCCGGGCGCGGTCATGTCGACGCGCTTGCCGTCGGGACCGGCATAGGTCGCTTCAAGGTCGATGATGTCGCGCAGCAGCACCTTCGCGTCGTTCAACTCGTCGCGCCAGATGATGATGGCCTGAAAGGTGAGCGGGCTCTCGCACAGGCCCGCGATCATGGCCTCGCGGCCAGCCTCGATGCGCTTGGCGATGGCGATTTCGCCCTCGCGCGACAGCAGCTCCACCGAGCCCATCTCGCGCAGATACATGCGCACGGGGTCATCCGTGCGGTCGGTGGGCTCGGCGCGGGTCGTGGCGACCACAGCCGTGGGGCGAGCGGCCTCGACCAGATCGCCGGCGGGCTCCTGTTCGGCCTCCTCCTCGGCGTTCTCGGGGTCAGCCTCGTCGCCCTCACCGTCCTGCACGCTGATGCCCATTTCGCTGAGCATCGTATAGATGTCCTCGATCTGGTCCGACGAAAACTCTTCGGGGGGCAAAACGGCGTTCAGCTCGTCATGGGTGACGAAGCCGCGCTTCTTGGCCTGCTTGATCATCCGCTTGACAGCGGCGTCGGAGAGATCGAGGAGCGGGCTGTCGATGGTCTCGACCGCAGCGCCCTGTCCTTCGGACTTCTCTTCCTTCTTTGCCATTTCGCCCAACTCCGATGCGTCGCGACGAGCGCCACGTCACAAAATAAGCGGACGGCCCATATGGAGCCGCCCTGATTCGCAAGACACTTTGGCCTCGCTGGATTAAGCTCAGCTTAACCAAGCCCGTCGCCTACAAACCTGTGCTCTGCCGACCAACCGACAGGCCGAACCCCTCGATCATGGCTTCTCGTCCCTCGACGCCCGACAATTCGGCCTGAATTTCCCTCAACCGGTTGAGGTTTTCGTCCGTAGCGTCAGCGCCGAGAGCCATTTCGGCTGATCTCAGCTCCTTATGTAGCGCCCGCGCCCGCCGATGCAAGGCCAAGGCCTGTTTGAGAACCTCCTCGGCGTCACGTTCTTCCGCATCCGGGCGCACGCACCAGGCTGTGGACTGGCCCGCCGCCCGCTCCACCCGGCCCAGCAACTCCCCCTGCCCGGCGGCGGCGAGCGCGGCCCTTATCGCGGGCGCATCTATATAGGGGTCGGACAAACGGCCAAGCACGAAATCCAGCAGACCCGCCACGTCCCGGCTGGCGAAGTCCACCCCCGCCAGATCCTCCGCATAGCTGGCCGCCAGACCCGGATGGTTCACCGCGATCAACGTGATCAGGGCTTCGCGCTGGGAAATGACCGCCCGCCCCGCCGCAAAGAGCGACGACCGGGCGAGGCTGGGGCTCGCGGGAACCGCCTGATCGAGATAGCCGCGCGGCGGCGGCGGCGCGCCGAAACGCCCGCCCTGCGGCCGGAAACCGCCGCCCAGACCCGGCTGCCCGCCCTGTCGGCCATAGGAGCGCCCGCCGCCCCCGCCCCCCGGCGCCCGACCAAAGAGCGCGCCCAGACGCGCCTCGATGTCCTGACGGTAGTGGCGACGAAGGGTCTCGTCGGCGATCGCCTTGATCGTCTCGAACAGGCGGCGCTCCAGAGCGGCGCGGCGCTCCGGCGTGTCGAGCTGGCCCGCCTCGGTTTCCCGCGTCCACAACACATCCACCAGCGGGCGCGCGGCGCCCAGCACCGCCTCGATGGCTTCTGCGCCGCCGGAGCGGGCGAGATCGTCGGGATCCTGCCCATCGGGCAGAAAGGCGAAACGCAGGCTCTTGCCCGCCCCGATCAAGGGCAAAGCGGTCTCGATGGCCCGGTAGGCCGCCTTGCGGCCCGCCCTGTCGCCATCAAAGCAAAGCACCGGCTCCTCCGCCATGCGCCACATCAGCTCGCATTGCTCGGGCGTCAGCGCGGTGCCCATGGACGCCACAACATTGGCGAAGCCGACGGCCGTCATGGAGATGACGTCCACATAGCCCTCGACCGCGATGACCACGCCGCGATCATGGGCCGCCTTGCGGGCGTTGTGGTGATTGTACAGCACATGGCTCTTGTGAAAGAGCGGCGTTTCCGGCGAATTCAGATATTTCGCCGAGACTTCCTTGTCCATGGCGCGACCGCCGAAGGCGATCACCCGGCCGGAGCGGTCGCAGATCGGGAACATCAGCCGGTCGCGAAACCGGTCATAGGGGACCGCGATGTCTTCCCCGTGGAACAGCAGTCCGGCCTCGATCATCTGCTCGGCCAGCACGCCCTTGCCCGCCAGATGGTCGCGCAGGGCGTAACGCTCGGACGGGGAATAGCCGATGCGGAACTGGCGCTGCGTGGCGGGCGCAATGCCGCGATCCGCCAGATAGCCGCGCGCGCGGGCGCCCTCGCGGGCTTGCAGCTGGCCCTCGAAGAAGACCGCCGCCAGCTCCATCACCTCCTGAAGGGTCGCCCGTTCGCGCTCCCGCTGCTCGCTTTCGCGAGAGACGACAGGCAGTTGCAGCCCCGCCTCCCCCGCCAGCCGCTCGACGGCCTCGGGAAAGGAAAGACCCTCGGTGCGCATGACGAAATCGAAAATGTTGCCGTTCTGGCCTGACGAGAAGTCGAACCAGGCCATTTTCTGGTCATTGACGAAAAACGAGGGGCTCTTTTCGGCGTTGAAGGGGGAAAGCCCCTTCCATTCCCGTCCGGCCTTCGCCAATTTGACGCGGCGACGCACAACCTCCGAAACGGGAAGCCGGGCCTTGATCTCGTCGAGAAAGGAAGGGGTAAATCGCATCGTTGTCCGCAGGGGTCTCGCCGTTCATACAGTGTCCGGTCGTCTTGGAACAGACCAGAAACGAATCAATCCGCTTATGCCCGCAATTCACAGGCTGCGCTAAAGCCTGACATTACCTCCTGCGAGAAATATCAAGGATCCTCGATGCCGTTTTCCAGCGCCTATCGCCCCGAAACGCTCCATGGCCGTCTGGGGCCGGAATTTTTCGACCCCGTCGTGGCGGCGTCCTTTCCCAAACATATCCTTCGCCATCGCAACCAGCGCTGCGCCACCCCATTGGGCCTGGGCGGCCTGACGGACGATGAGTGGATCGCCCATTTCGGCCGGTTCGAGCCTCTGCCGGGGAGTTTTCCGCAGCCGCTAGCCCTGCGCTACCACGGCCACCAGTTCCGCCATTACAATCCCGATCTGGGCGATGGGCGCGGCTTCCTCTTCGCCCAGTTGCGCGATGACGATGGCCGATTGCTGGATCTTGGCACGAAGGGCAGCGGCCAGACTCCATGGTCGCGCCGGGGCGACGGGCGCCTGACGCTGAAGGGAGGCCTGCGCGAGGTGCTGGCCACCGAAATGCTGGAGGCCTTGGGCGTGAACACGTCCAAAAGCTTCAGCCTCATCGAGACCGGAGAGGCCCTCATGCGCGGCGACGAGCCCTCGCCCACCCGTTCCAGCGTGCTGGTGCGCCTCAGCCATTCCCATATCCGCATCGGCACCTTCCAGCGCCTCGCCTATGTCGAGGACAAGGCCTCGCTGGCCCATCTGCTCGCCCATAGCGTCGAACATTACCTGCCTGAACGCGACGCGAAGGCGCCGCCGGAGGAGCTGGC
Source organism: uncultured Hyphomicrobiales bacterium (assembly GCA_903902915.1). Lineage (GTDB taxonomy): Bacteria > Pseudomonadota > Alphaproteobacteria > Rhizobiales > Beijerinckiaceae > Terripilifer. Next base: position 136,812 of record CAIUWR010000045.1, read on the forward strand.
GCCGCTGTTTCTGGCCGACGTCTGCGCCCGCGTGGCGCAGATGGGCGCGCAATGGATGGTGGCGGGCTTCGTCCATGGGGTGCTGAACTCGGACAATATCAACATCACCGGCGAGAGCTTCGACTATGGCCCGTGGCGTTTTGCGCCCACCTTTGATGCGGGACTGACCGCCGCCTATTTCGACGAGAGCGGCCTCTACGCCTTCGGACGCCAACCCGGCGCGCTGTTGTGGAACCTCGGACGGCTGGCCGAATGCCTGCTGCCGCTGGCCCCGCGCGAGGCGCTGGAAGAGGCGCTGGCGGCGTTCGAGCCCACCGTGCAAACCGCCTTCGCGGCGGGACTTCTGCGCAAGCTGGGATTGGCCTCCGCAGGCCCCGAGGCGGACGCCAAGCTCGCGGGCGCCATGGTGGCGTTTCTGGTCTCCACCAAGGCGCCCTTCGAGCAGTGCTTTTTCGATTGGCGTGGGGGGCTGGCGTCGCGCGAACGCGCCGCCCGCAGCCCCAGCGCCGCCTTTTATGCGCAAGCGGCCTTCGAGCCCGTCGTCGCCGCTCTCGCGGCCCACGCCAGCGCGCCAGACCTACGCCTCGACCACCCCTGTTTCGCCCGCTCCTCGCCCTGCACCATGATCATCGACGAGGTCGAGGCGATCTGGGCGCCTATAGCGGCGGACGACGACTGGTCGCTGTTTGAAGAGAAGCTGCGCGACATCGCGCTGATGCGTGAGGCCTATGCGGGGGTGGCGTGAGGCCTCACCCCCCAAGCAACCCCTTCACGACGCCGCTGGCCTTGGCGAAATCCATCTGGCCGGCGAATTTCGTCTTCAGGGCGGCGACCACCTTGCCCATGTCCTTGATCGAGGCGGCGCCGGTTTGCGCGATGGCGGCTGAGATGGCGGCCTTCACGTCGTCGTCGCTCATCTGACTGGGCAGGAAGCTCTGGATGATCGCGATTTCCTCACGCTCCTGCTGGGCCAGCTCCGGGCGGGCGTTCTTGTCATAGATCTCCATGGACTCCTGACGGCTCTTCACCATCTTCTGGAGCAGGGCCATGATGTCGGCGTCGGAGACCTCCTTGCCCTGGCCGCGCGCCTCGATGTCGCGGTCCTTCAGGGCTGCGGTGATCAGGCGAATGGTGTTGACCCGCTGCTTGTCGCCGGCCTTCATGGCGGTCTTGAGCTGGGCAGTAAACTCTTCGCGCATGGCATATCCTCGCCGTTTGGACGCGCCGGACCGGTGGAAAACCGTGGCCTTAAGCGACGCCTATGAACCAAATGACTGATATATCTCAATTTTCAAGAAATGCTGCGGGGTTGACGGCGCCTTGCGCGTCCCCTAGCTTCCGCCGCGAGTTCCTAAGACCTATCAGTGCGCCCCGGTTCGCCTACGACGGCGCGCGCGAGGTCGCGCGAAACGTGTAGAGCGACCATGTCCGCACATCAAGCCAATGCCTGGGCGCAGCCCATCCCCACAGCCCTTCTCGTTCTCGCCGATGGCACGGTCATCGAGGGTTTCGGGCTGGGCGCCACCGGCCAGGCGGTGGGCGAGGTCTGCTTCAACACGGCCATGACCGGCTATGAGGAGATCCTGACGGACCCCTCCTACGCAGGCCAGATCATCACCTTCACCTTCCCCCATATCGGCAATGTCGGCGCGAATGAGGAAGACATCGAGACGGTGAACATGGCGGCGAGCGCTGGCGTGCGCGGCATGATCATTCACGCACCGATCACCGATCCCTCGAACCATCGCGCCACCCGTCATCTCGATCAGTGGTTGAAGGCCCGCAACATCGTCGGCCTGTCGGGAATCGACACCCGCGCGCTGACCGCGCTGATCCGCGAAAACGGCATGCCCAATGCGGTCATCGCCCATGCGCCGGACGGCGTGTTCGATCTGCCCGCGCTGAAGCGGGAAGCCGCTGGCTGGCCCGGCATCGACGGCATGGATCTCGTGCCCTCTGTCACCGCAGCCCAGCGCTATGACTGGACCGAGTCCACCTGGACTCTTGGCGAGGGATACGGCCAGCGCGGCGCGGCGAAATACAAGGTCGTCGCCATCGACTACGGCGTGAAGCGCAACATCCTGCGCCTGCTGGCGGCGGAAGGCTGCGACGTGACCGTGGTGCCCGCCACTGCGTCAGCGCAAGAGATCATGAGCCTGAAACCTGATGGCGTGTTCCTGTCGAACGGCCCCGGCGACCCCGCCGAGACCGGCAAATATGCCGTGCCCGTCATTCGCGATCTTCTCGCGAGCATGGTCCCGACCTTCGGCATCTGCCTTGGCCATCAGATGATGGCGCTGGCGGTGGGCGCGAAGACCACCAAGATGCACCAGGGCCATCATGGCGCGAATCATCCGGTGATGGATTACACGACCGACAAGGTCGAGATCGTCTCCATGAATCATGGCTTTGCGGTGGACGCCGCTTCCCTGCCAGCCAACGCCAAGGAGACCCATCGCTCGCTCTTCGATGGATCGAATTGCGGAATCGCTCTGACCGACCGTCCCGCCTTCTCGGTGCAGCATCACCCCGAAGCCGCACCCGGCCCGCAGGATAGTCACTATCTTTTCAAGCGCTTCGTGGCGCTGATGGAGAAACACAAGGCCGCCTGACCCAGGGTCTACGCATAAAGCGGCAGACGAGGGTCCAATCGGCGCCATTGTTTTCATGCGGGTCGTCGTTAGGATGCGTCACGCGCTGGTGAGCGCTCATCGGATCCTTGCATGAACTGGCGCGATTTCTGGAACCGCGAAAACCCGATCTATGTGAATGGGCGGCATCGGGCGCTGCATTATGATCGGATCGCGCGCGGAATCGCGGATCTCGTCGAGGCGCCCGGCTGGAGCGTGCTCGACCATGGCGCGGGAGAGGCGATCTCCTCCGATCTCGTGGCGCGCCGCTGCGCCCGGCTCTACCTCTTCGACGCGGCGCCCAATATCCAGGACCGTCAACGCCTGCGCTTTGCGGCCAATCAAACGATTGTCGTGCTCACCAGCGAGGCGCTGGACGCCCTGCCGGATGGTTCCCTCGATATGGTTGTGGCCAATTCGCTGCTGCAATATCTGTCCCGCGCGGAATGCGAGGCGCTGCTCGATTTCTGGCGCGGCAAGCTGAAACCAGACGGCAAACTGGTGCTGGCGGATGTCCTGCCGCCCGGGACCAACGCCCTGAACGATGTGCGCGCCCTGCTCCGCTTCGCCTGGCGCGGCGGCTTCTTCTTCGCAGCTTGCGCAGGCCTCGTGGCGACCTGGTTCTCCGACTATCGCAAGCTGCGTTGCAATCTCGGCCTGACGAGCTATGCGGAATCCGATCTGCGCGCGCTGCTTTGCGACCGCGGCTTCGAAGCGACCCGCGCCCCGCAGAATCTCGGCCACAACCAGCGCCGCATGATGATCGTGGCGCGCCTGACGGGGTGAGGCGCCCCCTGCCCCCGCCTTACCTCAAAGCGCAGACGCTCACGCCAGAGCGATGGCGGACACCAGACGGCCATAGTCGGGCTCGTCGCGATGGGTCGTGCGGCGGTAGCTGAAGAAGCGCGCGGGATCGGCATAGGTGTCGAGGCCCATATCCTCGAAGCGCCCCACGCCAGCCCTTTGCAAACGCATGCCGATGAAGCCCGGCAGATCGAACATGGCGAAGCCATCGCGGCTAGAGGGCGCGAAGAAACGCATATGGTCAGCATCCGCGTCACGAAAGCGCGCAACGAATTCCCGCCCCACTTCATAGCTCGCATCGCCAATGGTCGGCCCCAGAACGGCGGTGATCCGACTGCGGCTGGCGCCCAGCGCCTCCATGGCGTCCAGCGTCGATTCCAGCACGCCCGCGAAAGCGCCCTTCCAGCCCGCATGGCAGGCGCCAACCACCCGCGACTGCACGTCAGCAAACAGAATCATGCCGCAATCAGCGCCCGTGACGCCAAGCGCCAGACCGGGCACATCCGTGACGAGCCCATCGCAGCGCGGGCGGGCGTCGGGAGGCCAGGGGGTGCGCAGACTCAGCACCTCCGGCGAATGGATCTGGTAGGGCACGAGAAGATGGGCGGGCGCGACGCCCATAGCCTGCGCCATGCGCGCGCGATTTTCCGCGACGCAGGCCGGATCGTCCTGCGAGCCGACGCCGCCATTCAAGCTCTCATAGACGCCCGTGGAGACGCCGCCCTGGCGGGTGAAGAACGCATGGACGACGCCCGCAGCGATCAAGGCGTCGGAGCGCAGGAAAGGCGCCCCGCTCATGACTGCCTATGCTCGAAACCGGCGGGCGTCGCCATGCCGGGGGCCGTAACGCAGATCGCCTTGAAGAGTTGGCCCATGCCGTCCACCACGCCGCCTCCCACCACGATGCCCGCCTGCGCGGAGATGAGCCGCGCCAGCGCGGCCTCGATCTGGCCTTCCTGCGCCGCATCCGCGCGCCGGGTCAACGCCCGCGCTCGGTCGAGGATCCCCAGCCCGGTCAACAGGACGCCTTGCGTGATGGGTCCGTGGACCCCGGCGCCAGCAGCGCGCGCCGCGCGGCCGAGCGCCGCGAAATCCACATGGGTCGTCAGATCGGCCTCGCCGGGTTGATCAAGCGGGTCAACGAAACGATGGCCCCGCAAGGCCTGCAAGGTTTCGCCGATGCTGGTCTGCGTATAGCCATAGTCGATGATCAGCGCGGCCCCGCCCTGCGCCACGAGACGGCCGGCGAGGGCGCTCATGATCCGCTGGCCCACGGCGCCGATCTCGATCACGGCCCCCTCGGGCGCTTGCGCCTTGATGCTGGTCTCGGCCTCGCGCGAAACGCCGAAGGTGAAACGGTTCCCCTGATCAAGGCCCACGAGACGTTCGCGCCACGCGCCCGCCTGATTCACATAGTGGCGCACCGGCAAGGCGTCGAAGAACTCATTGGCGATGACGATGGCCGGTCCTGGCGGGATGGTCTCGATCCCGCCATGCCAGGTGACGGGAATGGCGAGCCGCCCGAGGGTCGCCTTCTGCGCTTGCGCCAGAACTGGCGAGGTCTCCACCAGATGCACGTCGATAGCCTGCGCGAAGGCGGGCACCACGCTGGCCGCGCGCAAGGCGTCCTGCATGAGCGTGCCGCGTCCAGGACCAAGCTCCACCAGACGAATGCGCGGCGGCGCGCCCATGGCGACCCAGGTTTCCGCCGCCCAGAGCCCGATCAACTCGCCGAACATCTGGCTGATTTCGGGAGCGGTGGTGAAATCGCCTTCAACACCGAAGGGATCGCGGGTGATGTAATAGCCCATGGTGGGATGGCCGAGCGCCAGACCCATGAAGCGCTCCAGCGTCAGGGGGCCTTCCTGCGCGATCAACTCACGCAGATGTCGGGCCAGCGCGCTCATGGGGCTCTGGCCTTACGCGATGCTTGGACGACAAAGCCGACGCCAATCGCGATCAGCGGCAGGGACAGCAGCATGCCCATGGTGGCGCCGCCGAACAGAAAGCCAAGCTGGGGATCGGGCTCGCGGAAAAATTCGCAGAAGATGCGCGCAAGGCCGTAGCCGATGGCGAAGACGCCGGTCGCAAGGCCCGGACGCCGCAGGCCGCCCATCTTCACGACGGTGAACATGAGGATGAACAGCGCGACGCCCTCGAGCCCGGCCTCATAAAGCTGGCTGGGATGGCGCGGCAGCGGGCCCGCGTCCGGAAAGACCATGGCCCAGGCCACATCGCTCTCGCGGCCCCACAGTTCGGGCTTGATGAAATTGGCGATGCGGCCAAGAAACAAGCCGATGGGCACGACGGCCGAACAGATATCCGCGACCGTCAGGGCGGAGACCTGCGTTCGCCGGGAGAAATACCACACCCCAAGCGCCGCGCCCGCAAGCCCCCCATGGAAGGACATGCCGCCACGCCAGACCGCGATGATCTCTTGCGGATTGGCGAGGTAATAAGCCGGATTATAAAACAGCACATAGCCCAGCCGCCCGCCGACGACGACGCCCAGCGCCGCATAGACCAGCAGATCGTCGAGGCTGATGACGCTCGGGCGCGCGACGGCGCCCCAGAGCCGGTCGTCGCCCGCCAGCTTGCGCGCATAGGCCCAGCCGAGGATGAGGCCCGTGATATAGGCCAGCGCATACCAGCGAATGGGGAGTGGACCGAGGCTGACCGCCACGGGGTTAATCTCCGGATAGGCGATCACCGCTGGGAGCATTTGAGAATCCGCACGAAATGGTTCGCCGTGATGCGCGTCCCAAGCTCCGCCGTCAACCTCTGGTCTTCGGGGAGCCGACGTCGCCCCCGGTCACCCCAGGATCTGCTCCACGAAACCTGCGATGGCGAAAAGGTCCGCATCCTTCTGCTCGAAGCCCAGCAGCTGCACGCCAACCGGCAGCCCGCCTTCCGACAGCAGCGGCAGCGACAGGGCGGGCACGCCCAGCAGGGAGCCGGGCGCCGCGAAGGATGGATCGCCGGTGGACGACAGGCCCAGGGGGGCGGCGCCCGTCGCCGAAAGCGCGATGCAGCCATCCGCCCCGCTCGCGAGTCTGGCGTAGAGCGCGCGGATCTGCGCGCGGCGGGCGAGCGACTGGCGATATTCGTCCGGCGTCATGGCCTGCGATTCTGTCAGGCGGTCGCGCATCTGGGGGCTCAGCTTGGAGGCGTCGCGCTCCGCGTAGATGTTCAGCGGCCAGATGGATTCCCGGCCGTTGATGTCGCGCGTCACCTTGAGGGCGTCGCCAAGCGCGGCCTCGACATCGGCGACCTCCGAGGCGTTCACCCGGCCGACGATCTCGATTCCCGAGGCCCGCAGCCGCGCCAGCGAGCCCTCGAAGGCAGCCTTCAACGGCGCGGAGACAGCCCCCCAACCGGGCGTCTCCAGAAACACGAGGCGGCGGGGCTTCTTGGCCTCCGGCGTCGTCATGGGGCCTGCGAGGCCCGGATAGCCGGGATCCCCACCCGCGCGGACGGCGATCTCGATAGCGGTCCGCCAGACATCGTCGAGGCTGGCCGCGAGCACGCCCTGGCAGCTCTGGCTCATGTAATCATGGCTGCCGCCACGGTTGATCCCCCCCAACGAGGGCTTGAAACCGTAGACGCCGCAGAAGCTCGACGGGCGCACGATGGAGCCCACCACCTGCGTGCCCAGCCCCGCGCTGATGAAGCCAGCCGCCACGCCCGCCGCCGAGCCGCTGGAGGAGCCGCCGGGGGTTCGCGCGAGATCGTGGGGGTTGCGGGTGGGGCCGGGCACGGAGGCCGCGAACTCGGTGGTGACGGTCTTGCCAAGGATGAGGGCTCCCGCCTCGCGCAGGGCCATCACGCTGGCCGAATCCCAACCTGAGCGCCAGCCGGTGAACAGAGGCGAGCCCTTGCCGGTGGCCATGTCGGCGGTTTCGATGACGTCTTTGACTCCGACCGGCATGCCGTCCACAGAAGATAACTGCCTGTTTTCACGCCAGCGCACAGTGGCCGCATCAGCGGCGCTGCGGGCGGCGGGAATGGCCGTCTCGACGAAGGCCAGCACATCAGCCTCCCGCGCGTCGATCTGTTCGAGGCAACGCTCCAGAAAAGCGCGCGGCGTGTCCTGTCCCCCGGCGAAGGCGGGATGGGCTGCGATGAAGCTGCGGCGGGCGGGCTTGGAGGGCATGGCGGAACGTCCCGGTTATGGTCTGGATGACGATGCCGCCATGCTTGCATCGAGCGTGCCGCGCGCAGACCGTCGCATGATCTTCACCCCTTGGCGCCACGCTGTCGAGACCCCGCGCGCTCTTTGCGCTTGCATCAAAGGCTGCGGCGGACCATCTGTGCCTTGGCGCGGCCCGCACACCAGGAGCTTGAAGCATGTCCCAGTCCCGCAACTCCCTCGTCGAGGAATTCGCCCGTCTGGCCAGCGACGCGGCGGGGGTGGCCACCGGCATGCGCCGCGAGGCCGAAACCCTCCTCAAGACCCAGCTCGAGCGCCTGCTGTCCACCATGGATATGGTGACCCGCGAGGAGCACGAGGCCGTCAAGGAAATGGCTGCGGCCGCCCGCGACGAGAACGAGCGTCTGGCCGCCCGCATCGCCGCGCTGGAATCCAGGCTCGACCTCAAGGCTTGAGCCGGGCGGCTCGCCCGGGCATAAATACCCGAACGAACGCTCGTATTTGAACGGCGCGCATGAGCCATGCGCCTCCGGAGACCTCCATGTCCGCTGAAACCTCCCCCTCGCACGCCCGCATGATCATCGTCGGCTCCGGCCCGGCGGGCTATACGGCGGCCATCTACGCTGCCCGCGCCATGCTGGAGCCCATGATGATCGCCGGCTTCGAGCCCGGCGGGCAGCTCATGATCACCACGGATGTGGAAAATTATCCGGGCTTCAAGGATCCGATCCAGGGCCCATGGCTGATGGAGCAGATGAAGGCGCAAGCCGAACATGTGGGAACCCGCATGGTCTCCGACCACATCACCAGCGTCGACCTCTCGAAGCGCCCCTTCCGTCTGGAGGGCGACAGCGGCAAGTCCTACACCTGCGATACCTTGGTGATCGCCACCGGCGCCAAGGCCAAGTGGCTGGGCACCCCGTCGGAAGAAAAGTTCAAGGGCTATGGCGTCTCCGCCTGCGCCACTTGCGACGGCTTCTTCTATCGCGGCAAGGAGGTCATCGTGGTGGGCGGCGGCAATTCCGCCGTCGAAGAGGCGCTCTATCTGGCCAATCTCGCCTCGAAGGTGACGGTTGTCCACAGGCGCGATCATTTCCGCTCCGAGCGCATCTTGCAGGAGCGCCTGTTCCGTCACCCCAAGGTCGAGGTGGTCTGGGATACGGTGGTGGACGAGATCTGCGGCGACGAACAGCCGCCCGGCGTCACCCATGTGAAGCTGCGCAATGTGAAGACCGGCGAGGCCAGCGAGCGTCCCGTGCATGGCGTCTTCGTCGCCATCGGCCACCAGCCCGCTTCGGAGCTGTTTGTGGGCCAGCTCGACATCAAGCCCAATGGCTATATCCGCACGGCGGCCGATTCCACCGCCACCAACATTCCCGGCGTCTTCGCGGCGGGCGATGTGACCGACGACATCTACCGGCAGGCGGTGACCGCCGCAGGCATGGGCTGCATGGCCGCGCTGGAGGCCGAGCGCTGGCTGGCGGGCGAGGAGAATGCGCGCGCGGCGGCGGAGTGATCCGCCCCACCAAGGGGGCCTGACATGGACTGGGACAAGCTGCGCATCTTCAATGCGGCTGCGGAAGCGGGCTCCTTCACCCATGCGGGCGAGGTGCTGGGCCTCAGCCAATCCGCCGTGAGCCGTCAGGTCAGCGCACTGGAGCTGGACCTGCAAACGCCGCTGTTCCATCGCCATGCGCGCGGCCTCATCCTGACCGAACAGGGCGAGCAATTGTTCCGCACGGTGCAGGACGTGGTGCAGAAGCTCGCGGCGACCCGCATGCGCCTCACCGACAGCCGCGACCGGCCCCATGGCGAGCTGCGCATCACCACCACGGTGGGCATCGGCACCAACTGGCTGGCGCCCCGCCTTGGCGAATTCGTCGAGCTTTATCCCGACATCACCGTGAATGTGATCCTGTCCGACGACGATCTGGATCTGGGCATGCGCGAGGCGGACATGGCGATCCGCGTGCGCGAGCCGCAACAGCCGGACCTGATTCGCCGCCGCCTCTTCACCATGCATTTCCACGCCTATGCCTCGCCCGCCTATGTGAAGCGTCACGGCCAGCCGCGCTCGCTGGAGGATCTCGACAAGCACAGGATCCTGATCTACGGCGCCTCGGCCGGAAACTATCTCAACAATATCAATTCGCTACAATATACGGGGCGCGACTCCCGGGCGCCGCGCGTCTCCGCCCTGACGATCAACAATCTGACGGCGGTGCGCAACGCCGTGACGGCGGGAGTGGGCATCGCGGTGCTGCCCGACTATCTCGTGCAGAACCAGTCCGAGCTGCTGCGCATCCTGCCGGAAGCGGACATGCCGGAGATGGAATGTTTTCTGGTTTACCCCGAAGAGCTGAAAACCCTTGCGCGCGTGCAGGTGTTCCGGGACTTCCTGGTGTCCAACGCCCAGCGCTGGGACTTTTAGGCGGCCAACCCCTTTGGCGCAGCGCAGGCGCGTGATAAGCCTCCGGCGATAAACCCAGGGGAGAGATCATGAAATTCGCCAGGTTCGCCGCCCTCGCCTTCGCCGCTGCGCTCAGCTGGACCGGGCAAGCGGCCGCGCAGTCGAAGGTCTCCGTGGGCGTCACCGGATCGGCCACCGACGTTGGCCTTTGGGTCGCCGACAAGAAGGGATTCTTCCGCGAGGAAGGGATCGAGGTCACCTTCAACACGTTCGATTCCGCAGCCCGCATGATTTCGCTCTTGGGCGCAAATGAGCTGGATGTGGGCGCGGGCGGTCATTCGGCGGGCCTCTTCAACGCGGTCGCGCGCGGCATCGACATTCGCATCGTCGCCGACAAGAGCCAGAACGTGACCGGACGCGGCAGCCAGAAATTGCTGGTGCGCAAGGACCTGGTCGATTCGGGCCGCTACAAGACTTTCGCCGACCTCAAGGGCATGAAGATCGCAGGCTCGGCGCCCGGCAGCGCCGCCTCCACCGTCATTCTGAAATTTCTGGAGAAGGGCGGCGTAACCTCGGACGACATCACCAATGTCTACATGGCTTTCCCGCAGATGGGCGTCGCCTTGCAGAACGGCGCCGTGGACGCCGCCCTGCCAGCGGAGCCTGCTGTGAGTTCGGCGCTGCGCCTTGGCGGCATCGTCGCGGTGGCGAACGATTACGACGTCTATCCGGTGCATCAGATTTCGGAAATTCTCTACGCAGGCAAATTCGCCACCGAGAGGCCCGAGGTTGCGCGCAAATTCATGCGCGCCTTCCTGCGCGGCGTGCGCGCGCACAACGACGCGCTCGGCCCGGACGGCGCCTTTGTTGGCGAGAAAGGCGACGAGATCGTTGCAATCCTCACCGAATATGGCGCCTTCAAGGATCCGAAGGTGTGGCGCTCCTTCGTGTTCAGCGCTTGCGGCCCCGATGGGACGCTGCATGTGCCCAGCATGAAGGAAGACCTCGCCATCTGGCGCCAGCAGGGCCTCATCGAGGTTCCGATTGAACTCGAAAAAGCGCTCGACACGAGTTTCGTGGACTGGGCCGTGCAGGATCTTGGGCCTTACGTGAAGAAATAGCGCCGCCCGGACGCTCAGATATAGAGCTTCTCGCCCTCCAGGCCCTTGTAGAGATCGGCGACGAACTCGCCGTAGCCGTTGAAGAGTTGCGTAGGCTTGCGCTCGCCAGTGCCGATCACCTCTTCGCTGGCCTGGCTCCAGCGGGGATGGGGAACCTGCGGATTCACATTGGCCCAGAAGCCATATTCACCGGGGCCTGATTCTTCCCAGAAAGTCTTCGGCCGCTCCGCGACGAAGCTGATCTTCGTGATCGACTTGATCGACTTGAAGCCATATTTCCACGGCGTATGCAGGCGGATCGGCGCGCCGAAGACATTGGCGAGCGGCTTGCCATAGGCGCCCGTCACCATCAAAGCCAGATCATTGGTCGCTTCCGCCATGGTGAGCCCTTCCACATAGGGCCATGCGAAGAAGCTGCGCTGGCCTGAAGCCATCTTCGGATCCAAGAAGGTTTCGAAGCGCACATATTTCGCCCCCGACAATGGACGCGCATAATCCACCAGCTTCTTGAGCGGAAAGCCGGTCCAGGGCAAGGTCATGGACCAGGCCTCCACGCAGCGATGACGGTATACCCGCTCCTCCAGCGGCATGCGTTTGATAAGTTCGTCAGCGCTCATCTCGATGGGCTTTTCGACGAGGCCATCGATTTTCAGCGTCCAGGGCCGCGGCTTGAGGGCTTCGGCGGTCACATAGACCTTCTTCGACATGCCGAATTCATAGAAATTATTATATCGCGAGCCCACATCCTCGGGCGTGAAGGCGCCTTTGAAGACATCGCTGGCTTTCGCTGGATAAAGCCCGGCGGCTGGATCCTCCGCCGCCATGACGCGGCTCGACAGGCTCGGCGCGATGGTCCCGGCGCCCAGGGCGGCGCCCGCTTTCAACAACGAACGGCGATTGAGAAACAGTTGCTCCGGTGTGGCTTCCCGCTCTGGAATTTCCCAACCCTTGCGATGAATGACGTGCATCTCACCCTCCTGCGTCTCGCCTGAAGGTGGCCCGCGCCGAGGCGGCCGACAAGCCGTCCCGGCATTTAAGTTTTGTCACAGCTGCGGCAACAGGCGTTCAGTTGGGGGCGGGAGCGCCGCCGCCAGACGTTCCCGAAGGAGGCCGCACGTCGCGGGGCCGCTCGCCGCCGGGGGCTGAGCTGCGATCCCCGCCGGAGCCCGAGCGAGACCCCGTCCCGGCCCCGGTCCCTGATCCCGTCCCTGCGCCTCGTTCGGGCGCCTGTCCGGCTCCCTTGTCGCCGTGATCCATGCCGCGTTGCTGGCTGCGATCCCCGCCGCGATCCATGTCCCGGCCATGATCCATGTCGTGACCCCGGCCCCTTTCTCGCCCCATGCCGCCCCCCGGCGCTTCCCAGCGATGCCAGCCCATGGGGCCGCCCCAGCCCATTCCCCGACGCCGCTGCCAGCCGCAGCGATACCATCCCGGCCCATGCCAGCCGCCGGGATAGAAGCAATAGTCCTGCCCATGCCAGCGATACTGCGCCTGCTCGACTCCATAGTCCGGCAGACTTGGGATCGCTCCCGCCACTGGAGCAGCCATGGCCGAGCGGCTTGTGGCGTTGACGCCCACAAGGGCGGTGGCGGCGCAAAGGGCGAGGGCGAGCTTTCGCATGTGGCGCTCCTGACAAAAACTCCGGCCCATCGCCGAAGCCAATGACCACCGAACCCATAAGTCGGCGCCATGGTTCCGTTGCGGCAGAATCGCGCCGCCACCCTTGCGCCAGGGCGCTGGGCCGGGCACAAAGCGGTACCATTCGACGCAGGAGCGGTCATGAGCGTAGCGATTGTCGGAATCATCGGCGGATCGGGGGTTTATGACCTGCCCGGCCTCAAAGTCACCCGCGAGGAGCGGATCGCGACACCCTGGGGCGAGCCCTCGGACGCGCTGCGCTTCGGGCGCATCGGGCAGACGCAGGCGGTCTTCCTGCCACGCCACGGGCGCGGGCACCGTTTTTCGCCATCGGGCATCAACTACCGGGCGAATATCGACGCGCTGAAGCGCGTCGGCGTCACCGACCTCATCTCCGTCTCCGCTTGCGGCTCCTTCAAGGCGGAGCTTGCGCCTGGGACATTCGTGCTCGTCGATCAATATGTTGACCGCACCTGGGGACGCGCCTCCAGCTTTTTCGGCGACGGCTGCGTGGCCCATGTTTCCATGGCCCATCCGGTGGCGCCGAACCTCGTGGCGCGCATTCATGCGGCGGCGCGGGCGGAAGACATCGCCTGCGTGAGGGGCGGAACCTATGTCTGCATGGAGGGTCCGCAGTTTTCCTCGCAAGCCGAATCCCTCGGCTACAAGGGCCAGGGCTTCGATGTGATCGGCATGACGGCCATGCCCGAGGCCAAATTGGCCCGCGAAGCGGAAATATCCTACGCCACCATCGCCATGGTGACGGATTTCGACTGCTGGCATCCCGATCACGACGCGGTTGACGTGGCCTCCGTCATCAAGACCGTGCATGAAAACGCCGAAAAAGCGGGCCGCCTCATCGCCCGCGTGCTGCGCGATTTCCCCAGCGGTCACGAGCCCTGCCCCATCGGCTCCGACCGCGCCCTCGACGGCGCCGTGATGACCCATCCCGACATGCGCGACCCCGCCCTCATGGCCAAGCTCGACGCCATCATGGGCCGTCTATTGCGCCAGAATTGATCCGCCCCCTCACCCGGACAGACTCATGACCCCCGACCTCAAGTCCTCGATCCGCACGATTCCCGACTATCCCAAGCCCGGCATCCTCTTCCGCGACATCACAACCCTTCTGGGCGACGCCCGCGCCTTCCGCCGCGCCATCGACGAATTGGTGCAGCCCTGGGCGGGCACGAAGATCGACATGGTGGCGGGCATGGAGGCGCGCGGCTTCATTCTGGGCGGCGCGGTGGCGCATCAGCTCTCGGCCGGCTTCGCGCCCATCCGCAAGAAGGGCAAACTGCCGCACACCAAGGTCTCCATCGCCTATTCGCTGGAATATGGGATCGACGAAATGGAGATGCACGAAGACGCCATCGCGCCCGGCCAGCGCGTGATTCTCGTGGATGACCTCATCGCGACCGGCGGCACGGCGGAAGGCGCGGTGAAACTGTTGAAGCAGATCGGCGCGGACGTGGTCGCCGCCTGTTTCGTGATCGACCTGCCGGAACTCGGCGGCGCCCAGAAAATCCGCGATCTTGGCGTGCCCGTGCGCACGCTGGTCAGCTTTGACGGTCATTAGTGCGGCATCCGATCATGTTGCACCGAACCCGGGAGGGACGACGTCCCGTCGTCCACATCGGGCAGGGCGACGTCCCGTCGCCCTGGTTACCCAGGAATGGCCGACCACCCGCGCGTCGTCGTCATGGGGACGACGAGGACGTCGTCCCCTCCCGGTAGTGAGGGCGACGAGACGTCGCCCCTCCCGTGTTCGTCATGTCATGCTGTCGCCAGTTCCATGCAAATGGATCGGATAGCGCTTTAAACGACCGTCAGCGAAGACCCCTCGATCTCGAACACTTTCACGCCGTTCTGATTGACGCCCGTCGCCCGGTTGCGCGCGATCCCAAGGCCGGGCCTTGTGGGATGCGGCTCCTTGGCGATGACGGTGGTGTCATAGGCGATGACGTCGCCCGCATGCACGGGCCTGAACCATCGCAAGTTGCGGAAGCCCGGCGAAGGGCCGCCGGGGTTGAGCGCGAAGGGCAGCGAGGCCGCCCCCGCACGCACCCTGTCGCGCGTGTCGATGAACAGACGCATGTAATTCGCCGCCGTCTGCCAGCCTGACGAGGCCAGCTTGCCGAAATGGCTGTTCGCGGCGCCCTCATCCGACAGATGGAACGGCTGCGGATCATATTTCGTCGCGAAGTCGATGATGTCCTCGCGCGTGAACAGTTTCGAGCCCAGCTCCACCCGCGCGCCGATCACCACATCCGCATGACGATGGGCGAAGCGCGTGAGGTTCACCAGGGGATCCTCGAAGCGGGGCGGTTCGACCGGAACCACACGGGCGGGCCTGACCGTCGGCGCGGCCTCGGGCGGCGGCGGCGTCTTGTCGCGACGGGCGAAGAGGCCCGTGTAGCGCTGGGTCATCACCAGCTGTCCCGTCTGGTCGCGGGTGTCTATTTCGACGCCCGCCAGCCCCATATCGGGGCGCGATTGCGAGACGCGGGCGGAGGTGATGCGCAGCTCCGCCTGCAGCACCATGCCGGGCCGCACCGGCTGCAACCAGCGCGTTTCATCGACGCCGGGGGCGCCAAGGCCCTCGGCGTCATTGAGCACCGCGTCGCAATAGCGGCGCATGACCATGCAGCAGGTGAGCATGCCCGGCGCCGTGAGCCCCTGCATCCGCGTGGCCTTCGCCGCCTCCGCGTCCAGATGCATGGGCTGCGGATCGAAATCTCGCGCGAAGGCGACGATCTCCGCTTCCGTCACTTCATAACCGCCAAACCGCAGCACGGTCCCGGCAGGAAAATCCTCGAAGGTCTTCTTGCTCATGCGCCGCTCGCCGCCGTCGCGTCGAAGGCGGGACAGGCCGCGCGGAAAGCGCTCAGCCAGTCCACGAGGGCGGGCGTCGTCGCGCGCCAGTCGACCTGTTTGCGCCAGTCCAGATAGCCCAGCATGCAGGCGGAGGCGATGGTTCCCACATTCACCTGTTGCGGGTCCGGCGGGGTCAGCGCCAGTTGCGCCAGCGCCCGCTCGATCTTGCCGCGCTGATAATCGAGCCAGGGCTGGTGATGCAGCTGCGCAGGGCGATGGCGGCCCTCGTAGACGATCAGCACCGCCGCATCCATGACGCCATCGGCCAGCGCCTGCGCCGTCAGCACGGCGAGGCGCGCGTCCCAATCGCTGGGGATCAGCCGCCCGCCGCCGACCAGATGATCGAAATGTTCGAGGATCACGCGGCTGTCATAGATGCGCCGCCCGTCTTGCAGCGTCAGCACGGGAATCTTGCCCAGCGGATTCTCGCGCCGCAAGGCGCTGTCGGGCTCCAGCGCGTCGGCGGTTTCGGTCTTGATCTGATCCATCAGGCCCAGATGCAGCGCGGCGATGCGCGGCTTGCGTCCAAAGGGGGAAGTGTCGGTCGTGCGCAGGATCATCATGCCGCGTCTCCACTCGTTGGCGCCGCCTTGGCGCGTTGCATGCGCGCCACCAGAAAGGGCAGCGTCAGGTTGATGAGAAAATAGCGCGCCAGATGATGCGCGCTCACAAAGATCGGATCAACGCCCAAAGACAGCGCCAGCACCATCATCGCATCCTGCCCGCCCGGCGCATAGGCGATCAGCGCCGTGCCGAAAGAGACGCCGAAGAAGGTCGAGACGAACATGGAGAAGAGCACCGACACCGCCATGGCGGCGCCCACGGACGCGGTGGTGCCGATGCAGATCTTGCCGAACAGGCGCCAGTCGAACCCGATGAACCGCGTGCCGACCCAGGAGCCCAGCAGGATCTGCCCGCTATTGAGCGCCCATGTGGGAACCCGCCCCTCGCCATAGCCCAGATAATGGATCGCGCCCGAGGCGACCAGCGAGCCAAACAACATGCCGCCGCCCATGCCCAGCCTTGTCAGAAGCGCCCCGACCATGATGCCGATGGCCAGCGTCGGCGCCAGCACATGGAGCGGATCGGTATGATCCTGCACGATGGCGCCGAGATGCCCGCCGGATTCCCACACGACGATGAAGGGCAGCACCGTGACGAGGAAAATCACCCGCGACATCTGCACCACGGCGATCCGCGCGGCGTCGGCGCCAAGGCTCATCGACACCGACACGATATAGGACATGGAGCCTGGCACGGAGGACAGCAACGCCATGGCGGGCGGCCAACCCATGAACAGCGACCAGACGATCGTCGAGGCCAGCGTCATGCAAATGACGCACAGAACCATCAGCGCCATGGTGCCGGGATAGGCCGCCATGTTGGAGAATGTGTCCGGCCCCACCACCGAGCCGATCGCCATGCCCATGGTGGAAAGCGCCAGCACGCGCAGCGGGCCGCCCAGCGGCGTCGGCCGCGCGAAAGTCGTCAACAGCGCAATCGCCACCACCGAGCCGGACATGGAGCCGCCGGGAATATGCAGGAAAATGAAAAGCGATCCGCCCAAGGCGCCGACGGCGAGCGTCGCGCATTCGCCCGGCAGGGTCTTCAGCGAGAGCCAGTTGATGATTTTATCCCTGGCGCCCGCCACGTGATCGTCTCCCTAAGCGTTGCGCCTTGATACATGCGACTCATCAGATCGTCAGCGCTGCATACCCTCCCCCCTGTGGGGAGGGTCGGCCGCGCCAGCGAACGGGGTGAGGGTCTGCGTATGTTGATCGTTGGCGCGGAAAGGCGCTAACGCCCGAGATCGAGCGACCCCCACTCTCTGATCTCTCCCCACAAGGGGGAGAGAAGCTGCTGGCGCAGCGCCTCACTTCAGACCGCTTGCGCTGCAAACCCTCCCCCCTGTGGGGAGGGTCGGCCGCGCTAGCGGACGGGGTGGGGGTCGGGGAATGCCGATCGTCAGCGCCCGTTCAAACAAAGCAAATACCGGTTCACACGCAATACACAAGCCCCGCTCAGCTGCGGTCGTTGAAATGATCGTAGACCAGTTTCGCCGTGGCGGCGTTGATGCCGGGGACTTTTTCCAGATCGCCCAATCCTGCCCGCGAGATAGCCTTGGCGGTGCCGAATGCGTTCAGCAGCGCCCGCTTGCGGGTCGGGCCGATGCCCGCGATGTCGTCGAGCGGGCTCTTGGTGAAATCCTTCTTGCGCCGCGCGCGGTGCGTGCCGATGGCGAAGCGATGGGCCTCGTCGCGCAGGCGCTGCACGAAATAGAGCGCGGGATCGCGCGGCGGCAGGCGGAAGGGCTCGCGCCCCTCTACAAAGAAGGTCTCGCGTCCGGCGTCGCGGTCCACGCCCTTGGCGATGGAGATCAGCGACACGCCCTCGACGCCCAGCTCCGCGAAGATCTGCCGCGCCGCCTCGAACTGCCCCCGCCCGCCGTCGATCACTACCAGATCGGGCCGGGAGGGAAAGGTTTCGACATCCGCAGGCGCTGCGCCCTCGCCCTGTTCCTCTTTCAGCAAGCGGGAGAAGCGGCGACGCAGCACCTCGCGCATCATGCCGAAATCGTCGCCCGGCGTGATGTCGTCCGATTTGATGTTGAAGGTGCGGTAGTGGCTCTTCATGAAGCCCGCCGGCCCCGCCACCACCATGCCGCCCACCGCATTCGTGCCCATGATGTGGGAATTGTCATAGACTTCCACCCGGCGGATCGTGCGCGGCACGCCAAGCGACTCGCCCAGCGCGATCAAGAGCTTCTCCTGGCTCGCGGCGTCCGCCAGCTTGCGGGCCAAAGCCTCGCGGCCATTCTGCGCGGCGTGGTCCACCAGCTCCTTCTTCTCGCCGCGCTGGGGCGTGGCGATCTCGACTTTATGACCCACCCGAATGCTCAAAGCCTCGGCCAACACCTCGCGATTTTCAATCTCGTGGGAGAGCAGCACGAGGCGCGGGGCGGGTTTGTCGGCGTAGAACTGCGCCAGAAAGGCGTCGAGCACCTCGCCCGGGCTCAGGCTGCGGTCGGCGCGCGGATAATAGGTGCGGTTGCCCCAGTTCTGGAACGTGCGGAAAAAGAACACCTCGATGGCGAATTGCCCGGCCTGATCGGTGATGGCGAAGACATCCGCCTCCTCCGTATTGCGCGGATTGATTCCCTGCTGGCCCTGAATGGCCGAGAGGGCCGCGATGCGGTCGCGCAGGCGCGCGGCGCGTTCGAACTCCAGCGCCTCGGCAGCCTCGCCCATATCATGGGCCAATCGGTCGCGCACGGCGCGGCTCTTGCCAGAGAGGAAGTCGCGCGCCTCCTCCACCAGCAAGCCGTAATCTTCCTTCGACACCTCGCCCGTGCAGGGGCCTGAGCAGCGCTTGATCTGCCAGAGCAGACAGGGCCGCGTGCGGTTCTCGTAATAGCTGTCCGTGCAGGAGCGCAGCAGAAAAGCCCGTTGCAGCGCGTTGAGGGTGCGGTTCACCGCCCAGACGCTGGCGAAGGGGCCGAAGAAGTCGCCCTTGCGATTGCGCGCGCCGCGATGCTTGGTGAGTTGCGGCGCGTCATGATCGCCGGTCAGCAGAATGTAGGGAAACGACTTGTCGTCGCGCAGCAGCACATTGAAGCGCGGCTTCATCTGCTTGATGTAATTGGCTTCCAGCAACAGCGCCTCGGTCTCCGTTCCAGTGGAGACGAAGAGCATGGACGAGGTGAGCGAGATCATCCGCGCGATGCGGTTGGAATGGCCGACGCCCCGCGCATAGCTGGCGATGCGCTTGCGGATGCTGCGCGCCTTGCCGACGTAGAGAACCTCGCCGCTCTCGCTGAGCATGCGATAGACGCCCGGCCCCTTGGGCGCGTCGCGCAGATGGGCGCGGATGACCGCAGTCCCTTTCTGGACGGCGCCGGGCGAGGCCTCCTCGCTGGTCAGGTCAAGCTCGAGCGCAAGCGCCTCGCCCAGATCTTCGTCCTCGCCAGCGATGTCCTCATCAAGGAGATCCGCATCGGGGCCGGGCTGGTCAGGGGGGGCTGTGGGCTTGCTGCGCATGCCAGAGATTTAGACGAGCCCGGGCAGGATGCAATGGCGCAATGGGCGGGCGGCTTGCGTCAGCATGAGCCCATCAGTAGAACCCAAGCATGAGCTTCACCTTTTCCAAGCACCAAATTCCCCTTTTTTCCCGAAGCCTGGTTGTCATCACCCTCGTCGGATTTCTCCTGCGCGTCCTGGCGGCGCGGGGCGAGCTATGGCTCGATGAAATCTGGTCGCTGACGCTTCTTGAGGAGATTTCTTCGTGGCATGAAGTCTTCTGGAAAATTCCAAACGTCAACAATCATATGCTGAACAGCCTCTGGCTTTGGTTGGTTGGCGAGGATGCGCATCCGATCTGGCAAAGGTTCGCCTCCATCCTGTTGGGGACTGGCGCCATACCCGCCGCCGCCCTGTTCGCCAGACGACATGCGGGCGAGGCCGCTGGCGTCGCCACGGCGCTCATTTTCGCCTGCGGCCATATCTTCGTGCATTATGGGTCGGAGGCGAGGGGCTATTCCGGCTTGATCTTGATGACGGTTCTCTGCGCCGATGCGGCGGATCGCTTCATCGCGGCGCCGCAACGCAGAGGCCCGGTTTTCCAGTTTGCGCTCTATGCCGCGCTGGGAACGTTTTTTCATCTCATCATGATCGTTTCCGTGAGCATCATATGCGGAGCGGCGACATTCATGCTCTTGCTGAACCCGGCGCGATTTCGCGACAAAGGCCTGCCGCTCCTGCGGCTGGCGGTCGCGGCCCTGGTGGGGATTTCGCCAGCGATCGCATGTCTGCACATTGCGGCGAGCCTCAAAGGTTACGTCGTGCTCGGGGCGCAGGAGCCCTTCTCGTTAATTGATCTCACGGAAGGACTTGCAGGCGCAGCCCGTTCAACGCTCGGGCTCCCGGCGGCCATGCCGGATTTCCCGATCATCGCCATCACCACGATTGTGATCTGCGCTGCGTTACGGGTCTGCCCGCCCCGTCTGCTGGCGGTGTCGGTGTTCGCCCTTCTCCTCCTCCCAGCCGTTGAGCTCTGGTTCGAGCCGTCCAACCTTCGTTACGCGCGCTTTCACCTGCCCGCCGCCTGCTTTCTCGCCCTTTTGACAGGCGCGGCGGTCGGGGTCTTATGGTCTTACGGCGGCTGGCGAAAAAACGCCGCAGTCGCGCTGGCAGCAGCCGGGCTTGTGGGACATGCGGCGTTGTTGTCGCACCTCTTGCTGGTTGGCCGCGGCGCCAGTGCGGATGCGATCGCCCAAATGATGCGTGCGGGTCCGGCGCGCTATGAAACAAATGCGCCGGAAACGCGATGGGTGATTGAATTCCAGCTTCGGCGGCTGGGCGTGAAAAGTCTAACGACAACTTCTCCCGAGGCGGCTTGCGACACGCCAGCAGATTGGTATGTGCTCACGACAGACCGAAGATATCCAGATGGCCGCGAGGTCGAAAGCTTTGGCCCCGCCGAATGCCCGGCCACCTTCCAGCGGGTGGCCCACTACCCTGCTGCGCCGCTCTCGGGGTTGGATTGGACGCTCTATCACCGTTCACCACAAATCGCCCCCCGTCTGGACCAACCCTTAATTTCCCGTTAACGCTTCTTCAGAACCGCAGGGATGCCCCCGGGCGGAGAGGAGCCGCGATGACGTTTGGCGCCGAACTGACCCGTCGCTCGCCGGTTTCCCGGCTCACGGCGTGCATTCTGGCCGCAAGCCTCGCCGCAACCCTGGCGGGTTGCGTGGAGACCGCAGGCGACGTCGATGCTGGCGCCACGGCGCCGGTGGCGGCTGTGGCTCGTCCTGTGGGCAGCCCGCGCGCCGCGACGGCGGCTTTCACCCAGCTCGAGGGCGCGCCCGGCCCCGTTCTGGAGCGCTTCATCCAGAAGCTCGCCGCCGAAACGAAAGGGCGGGACATCACGCCGGTGCAGCCGGACGCGGCGAAATATATCATTCATGGCTACCTGAGCGCCGCGCGGGCCTCGGGCGGCGTGACGCTGGGCTATGTCTGGGACGTCTTCGACAGCCACAAGGCGCGCATTCAACGCATTGAGGACCAGATCACCGTGCCGGGCGCAGCTGCCGACCCGTGGAGCCTGGCGGATGACAAAGCGCTGACGAATCTTGCGGTCAGAAGCGCAAACGACCTGGCCGCGCTGCTCTCCACCATGCCCGAGGCCGCAGAGGCCAGCTCTCTGACGACCGGAAACGCTGCCTCGCAAGGGCCGCGCCCGTCCCTTGCAGCGACCAGCGCGCTGCACTGATGGCGGGACGCCATGCGACAATCGCCCGCTTTTTTCCCAAAGTGTGGGACTTCACATCTCCGTCATATTGTTCGGCCGCCGCAACCTTGCTAAGACCCGCGCGCGGATGTCTCGGAACTCAGGGGTTTTCAAATGGCCGACAGCATGAAGATCCTGGCAGGCAACTCGAACCGCGCGCTCACCGATGCGGTGGCCGCCTATCTGGGCCTGCCCCTGTGCAAGGCGCAGGTGCGGCGCTTCGCCGATATGGAAATTTTCGTCGAAATTCAGGAAAACGTGCGCGGGGCCGACGCCTTCATCGTGCAGTCCACCTCGTTTCCCACCAATGATCACCTGATGGAGCTGCTGATCATGACCGATGCGCTGCGCCGCGCTTCGGCTCGCCGCATCACCGCCGTGCTCCCCTATTTCGGCTACGCCCGGCAAGATCGCAAACCCGGTCCCCGCACCCCGATCTCGGCCAAGCTGGTCGCCAACCTCATCACCCGCGCGGGCGCCGACCGCGTGCTGACCGTCGATCTGCACGCAGGCCAGATCCAGGGCTTCTTCGACATCCCCACCGACAATCTCTTCGCCGCGCCCGTCATGGTGCGCGACATCAAGGAGCGGCTTGACCTCAAGGATGTGATGGTCGTCTCCCCGGACGTGGGCGGCGTGGTGCGCGCGCGGGCGCTGGCCAAGCGCATCGACGCGCCGCTGGCCATCGTGGACAAGCGCCGCGAGCGGGCGGGCGAATCCGAAGTCATGAACATCATCGGCGACGTGCAGGGCAAAAGCTGCATTCTGGTGGATGACATCGTGGATTCCGGCGGCACCCTGTGCAACGCCGCCGAGGCCCTGCTGAAGAACGGCGCCAAGGAAGTGCGCGCCTATATCACCCATGGCGTGCTATCGGGCGGCGCGGTCGCCCGCGTCTCCAGCTCCAAGCTGAAAGAGCTGGTGGTCACCGATTCCATCCAGCCGACGGAAGCCATGCGGGTCGCCGCCAATATCCGCGTGATCTCCATCGCGCCGCTGATCGGCGAGGCCATCGCCCGCACCGCGCGCGAAGAAAGCGTGTCCAGCCTCTTCGACTGAGGCTCGAACGCGTCCCAGCCTGTTGCCTGCAAGGCCCAACGCGGCTATAGACCGCGCGACCCGCCCGTTTCCGACACCCCTGGAGGCGAGGGCGGGTTTTTTCTTGAAAGGACACCGACATGGCTGAGGTAAAGACACTCGCCGCCGCGGTGCGCAGCGGGAGCGGCAAGGGGGCCGCACGCAGCGTTCGCCGTGAAGGCCGCACTCCTGCTGTCATTTATGGCGGCGGCGACGCACCCGAGACGATCTCTCTCGACTACAAGGAGCTGAACAAGCTCATCTACGCTGGTCACTTCCTGACCACGATTTTCGACATCGACATCGACGGCCGCAAGGAGCGCGTCATTCCGCGCGACTACCAGCTCGACGTCGTGCGCGACACCCCCAAGCATGTGGACTTCCTACGCCTGAAGGCCGGCTCCACCCTGCGCGTGGACGTGCCCGTGCATTTCATCAATCAGGACACCTGCCCCGGCATCAAGAAGGGCGGCGCGCTGAACATCGTGCTGCATTCCGTCGAGATGCGCGTCCCCGCCGACAATATCCCCGACTCGATCACGGTGGATCTGTCGAAGGCTGACATCAACGATTCGCTGCATCTGTCGTCCGTGACCCTGCCCGAGGGCTGCAAGCCCATCGTGCGCGGTACGGATCGCGACGCGACCATCGCGAACATCACGCCCCCGGCGATCGTGGAAGAGGCGCCCGCCGCCGCCGCCGCGCCCGCCGGCAAGGGTGGCAAGGCCGCTCCGGCAGCCAAGGCGGCTCCCGCCGCCAAGCCCGCCGCCAAGAAGTAAGAAGATCCCGCTCCCGCCCCTTGATGGGCGGGAGCGACCCTCCAGGATATGCCCATGCTCTTGTTCGTCGGCCTCGGCAATCCCGGCAAAGCCTATGCGGGCAATCGTCACAACATCGGCTTCATGGCCCTCGACGAGATTGCGCGCACAGCGAATTTCCCACCCTTCCGCGCCCGTTTTCAGGGGTTTGCAAGCGAAGGCGCCATTGGCGCGGAGCGCGTCATCCTGCTCAAGCCCACTACGTTCATGAACGAGTCGGGCCGGGCGGTGAATGAGGCCGCAAAATTCTACAAGATCGCCCTTGGCGATATCGTGGTGTTCCACGATGAGCTTGATCTCGCCCCCGGCAAGCTGCGGGTGAAGATCGGTGGCGGCAATGCGGGCCATAACGGCCTGCGTTCGATCACCGCGCATCTGGGCAATGACTACAAGCGCGTGCGGCTGGGCATCGGCCATCCCGGCGACAAGGCGCTGGTCCATAACCATGTGCTGAGCGATTTCTCCAAGGCCGAACAGCAGGGCTGGGTGAGCGCGCTCTGCGAGGCGGTCGCCCGCAACGCCGAACTGCTGGCCAAGGGCGACGACGCAGGCTTCCAGAACAAGGCGCATCTCGCCATGGCGGCGGCGGGGTTCAACGCGGCTTGACGCAACCTGTTTATTAAGCTTTGCCATTTGACGAATTTTGATAAAGTATCAAAAGGATAGCTGACAAAGCGAGGCGGCGATGTGGCCATTTGGAAAAACTCCAATCTCCGTTGTCGTCGCAACGACGGAGTTTTACGCGCAAGTCGCTTCCGCTTTTGAAGAGAACTACGACGCGATACTGGATATCTTCCGCAACGCCTATGACGAGGATTGCCCCTTTGCAGAGGCGATCTACATGGAAACGATGCCCGCCGTATGGGCGCTGGGCATTGAACCCGTCCAGAATATCTGGGGCGACGAAACGTTCAAGCGCGTCAGGTCGGAGATGCTGGTTAAAATAAATCAGTCACATACGCCCTTGGCCCCCATTCTCGTCGAGCGTTTCCTGACCCATACAAAACTCTTGCGGGCAGGTCTGGCCAATGGCAGCGCCACCTACAATTCAGATCACATCATCAAGCAACTCGAACTCAACCCACAGCCAATGACATCCATCCTGCTGTCCACCCGGCTGGCCATGCTGGTTTTGCCCTATTGGAAAAATTTGGCCAAAAAACACGAGCTTTTTTAGATCGTTCAGCAAAACGGGAGCGGCCAGTGCGCATCACGATGACCATTTTGGCGTTGACGGCCTGCGCCGCGCTGGCGGGCTGCGGCTTGCCCGCCACCCTGCGCTCCGCCTTTGACCAGCCGCTCAATGTCGGCTCCGCAGTTCAAACATCGCCGGGCAACTTCACCCTGACGGCGGACGACGTCAGCGCTCCTGTCGCAAATGGAGCCGCACTGCAACAGGCCGCAGCGACCTGCTCAAACATGGGACTGACGACGCGGACAACGTCCACATCGTCCAGCAGCAACGCGGGCAGAAATTATTTCACCATCAATTTTCAATGCCAGTGACGCGACCTGTCGTCAGGCCGCCGCCCCACAGCACTTCTTGAACTTCTTGCCGGAGCCGCAGGGGCAAGGATCATTGCGGCCGACCTGCGCGCCCTTGACCACCGTCTTGCCCTTGGGCTTGGCGCCTTCCACGAAATACCAGCGCTGGCCCGCCTCGTCGAAACGGAAGTTGGAGCGCTCGTAATGCGCCTCGCGCTTGCCCAGACGGCTGAAATGGGCGGTGAACTCCACGATGCCCGTCTTGTCGCCGGGCTTGCCGTCCACGGTCTCCACGATGTCGAGACCCAGCCAGTCGGATTCGCGCGACCAGGCTTCCAGCGAGCCGCGCTCCATGTCCGAACGCGCCTCGGGGGCGACCGTGTCGATCAGGTAGTCGATGGCGCCGACGGCGAAGGCCGAATAGCGGGCGCGCATGAGCGCCTCGGGGCTTGGCGCCTGGGCGCGGCCCTCGACATAGGACTGGCAGCACTCGGCGTAGGAGCGCTGGGCGGAGGCCGACTTGCGGCAGGGGCAGATGGTCATATCCATGCGCGCACATAGCCTGTAGCGGGGCGCGGGGGCAAGTGGGGCGCAGCGCAGAAGGCGGCAGGTCTTGCCTTTTCCCGCCCACGGCTCCATTACGGCCCCAACCGGCGCCTGGCGCCTCCTCCTTGATCTATGGATGCGTCATGGGCTTCAAATGCGGCATTGTCGGCCTGCCGAACGTCGGCAAGTCCACCCTCTTCAACGCGCTGACCCAGACGGCGGCGGCGCAGGCGGCGAATTATCCATTCTGCACCATCGAGCCCAATGTAGGCGACGTGGCGGTGCCGGATGTGCGCCTCGAGTCTCTGGCGCAGATCGCGGGCTCGAAAGAGATCATCCCGACCCGCCTCACCTTCGTGGACATCGCCGGGCTGGTGCGCGGCGCCTCGAAGGGCGAGGGCCTCGGCAACCAATTCCTGGCCAATATCCGCGAATGCGACGCCATCGCCCATGTGGTGCGCTGCTTTGAAGATTCCGACATCACCCATGTGGAAGGCAAGATCGACCCCATCGGCGACATCGAGATCATCGAGACCGAGCTGATGCTGGCCGATCTGGAAAGCCTCGAAAAGCGCATCGTGCCGCTCGAAAAGAAGGCCAAGGGCGGCGACAAGGACGCCAAGGAGCTGTTCGACCTCATGTCGCGCTGCCTGATCCCCCTGCGCGAGGGCAAGCCCGCCCGAACCGCCGCCATCGCCGCCGACGAGCGCAAGGCCTTCGCGGGCCTCGGCCTGCTGTCGTCCAAGCCCGTGCTCTATGTCTGCAATGTGGAAGAGGGCGCCGCCGATCAGGGCAATGACTTCTCCAACAAGGTGAAGGCCCATGCGGCGTCAGAGGGCGCCGTGGGTGTCGTCGTCTCCGCCAAGATCGAGAGCGAGATCGCGGTTCTGCCGCTGGAAGACCAGAAGGATTATCTCGACGCCGTGGGCCTCGCCGAGCCCGGCCTCAACCGCGTCATCCGCGCTGGCTATGAGCTGCTGCATCTGGTGACCTATTTCACCGTCGGCCCGAAAGAAGCCCGCGCCTGGACCATCGAGAAGGGCACGCGCGGCCCCGCCGCCGCTGGCGTCATCCACACGGATTTCGAAAAGGGCTTCATCCGCGCTGAAACCATCGCCTATGAGGATTATGTCGCGCACAAGGGCGAGACGGGGGCGCGTGAGGCCGGCAAGTTCCGGCTCGAAGGCAAGGACTATGTGGTGCAGGACGGCGACGTGCTGCATTTCCGCTTCGCCAACTGACGCCCCGCTTCAAAAGCTGATCTGAATCAGGCATGGTCCTGCGCATCTTCGGAGGAAAAGCCCCAATGCGCCGGTTCAATACCGCTCTTGCGACGCTCGCGTTGCTGATGCCTGCTCCCGCTCTGGCCCAGACCTGGCCGGATCATGCGATCCGCCTTGTCGTCCCCTTCCCTGCGGGCGGGCCGACCGACATCATCGCCCGCGTGGTCGGCCAGGCCATGGCCGAGGCGCTGGGCCAGCCTGTCGTGATCGACAATCGCGGCGGGGCTGGCGGGGTCACGGGGACCGATCAGGTCGCCCGCGCCGCGCCGGACGGCTACACGCTGGCGCTGACGAGCGCAGGCGCGCTGTCCATCTCCCCGTCCCTGCAACGCATGCCCTACAATTCGACGAAGGATCTCGCGCCGATCACGCTCGTGGCCAAGGTGCCGGAGCTGCTGGTGGTGCCTGCGACGTCGCCTTCGAAGACGCTGGAGGATTTCATCGCGGCGGCCAAGTCCAAACCGGGCGCCTTCAACTTCGCCTCCACCGGCCCCGGCGGCATGCCGCATCTCTCCGCCGAACTGCTGAAGGCCATCGCGAAGATCGACATGGTGCATGTGCCCTATAGCGGCGCGGCGCCCGCCGTGACCGATTTGCTGGGCGCGCGCACGGACATGATGTTCGCCGACATCCCCGTGCTGTTGCCGCATGTGCAGGCGGGCAGCCTGCGGCCTCTGGCGGTCGGCAGCGCGCAGCGCGTGTCCATGCTGCCCGACGTGCCCACGACCGCCGAGATGGGCCTGCCTGCGGTGGAGGCTGAGAACTGGTATGGAATCGTCGCCCCCGCCGCGACCCCGCCCGCCATCGTCGCGCGGCTCAACGCGACCATCGTCGCCGCTCTGGGCTCCCCGCAAGTGCGGGAAAAACTTGTCCCCATCGGCGCCGTCCTGGTTGGGAATTCGCCCGACGAATTCAGGGCTTACATCCTGTCGGAAGAGAAGAAATGGGCCGAGGTGGCGCACGTCTCCGGCGCCAAACTGGAGTAGTCGTCCAAGTCCGAGGTTGACGAGCGGCCCCCAAGTCTGTTCCTTGCAGCGATGGTCATGTCGATTTCCAGAACCAGTTCACGTTGGGCCCTTCCAAACCTCCTGACCTATGGTCGGGTGGTGGCGGTGCCCATCGTGGTCGGCCTGATGTTCTGGCCTGAAGAATCCTGGATGCGCTGGACGGCGCTGGGCATCTACGCCGTCGCCGCCATCACCGATTTCTTCGACGGCTATCTTGCGCGCATCTGGTCGCAGCAATCGGCCCTGGGCCGCATGCTGGACCCCATAGCCGACAAGCTGCTGGTCTCAGCCTGCCTCATGATGCTTGTCGCTAATCATGACATTACGGGTTTTTCAATCTGGGCGGCCATCGTGATCCTGTGCCGCGAAATTCTGGTCTCGGGCATGCGCGAATTTCTGGCCGAGCTGCGGGTCGGCCTGCCGGTCTCCACCGTCGCCAAATGGAAGACGACGGTCCAGCTTCTGGCTCTGGGCTTTCTCATCGTTGGCCCTGCGGGCGAACAAGTGCTGCCCGGCAACATCATGATCGGCATGACCTTGCTCTGGATCGCCGCCACCCTCACGCTCTACACCGGCTGGGACTATATGAAAGCCGGCATGAAATACGTCGAGGACTGAGCATGAAAGCCATCTATTTCGCCTGGGTGCGCGAGCGCATCGGCAAGACCGAAGAAGACATTTCGCCCCCGGCGCAGGTGCGCACGGCGGGCGAGCTGATCGCGTGGCTTTCCGCGCAGGGCGAGGAATACGCCTATGCTTTCGAGAATCCATCGGTGATCCGCGTGGCGCTGGACCGCGCCCATGTAAAACATGACGCCCCCTTGGGCGAAGCCCGCGAGGCCGCCTTCTTCCCGCCCATGACAGGGGGCTGACGTGACGGCCCAAGTGATGCCTACTGTGCGCGTGCAGGCCGACGATTTCGACGCTGCGGCGGAAGCTGCGCTCTTGACGCAAGGGCGCACGGACATCGGCGCGGTCGTCACCTTCACCGGCCTTTGCCGCGACGAGGGCGGGCGGCTGGCGGCGCTGGAGCTGGAACATTACCCCGGCATGGCCGAAGAAGAGATCAGCCGCGTGGCCGCGCAGGCCTGCGCCCGCTGGCCCCTGCAAGGCGTCACCGCCATCCACCGCTTCGGCAAGATCGCTCCGGGCGCGCAGATCGTGCTGGTCGTCACCGCCTCCAGCCACCGCGTGGCGGCTTTCGAGGCGGCGACCTTTCTGATGGACTACCTGAAAACCCGCGCCCCCTTCTGGAAGAAGGAACACCACAAGAACGGCACGTCCGGGGAGTGGGTGGCCGCGACCGAGGCGGATGATGTCGCTGCGGGGCGGTGGGGAACTTGAATTTCTGTACCAATTTAGGTACACAAATTCAGGAGACACCACCATGGCCAACGCCCGCATCGGCTCCCCCTTCGACGACTTCCTCAAGGAGGAAGGCATTTATGAAGAGGTCAGCGCCCGCGCCATCAAGCGCGTGCTTGCGCGGCGGCTCGATGCGCTGATGGTCGAACAGAAGATCACGAAAGCCGAATTGGCGCGCCGCATGAAAACCAGCCGCGCGCAACTTGATCGGCTGCTGGACCCGCAAAACGAGTCCGTCACGCTCTCAACCCTCACCCGCGCCGCCCATGCGGTAGGGCGCCATCTGCGGGTGGAGCTGGTCTGAGCGGGGTCAGCACCCCGCACAACTTATTGAAATAAAGCGTACTTCCCCCGAGGTGGAGGGGATCGGCGGGCGTTGCGCGCCTCATCCCCTCACTTGTTCACTTCCGCCGTATAATCTTCCATCAGCGTGCGCGAGATCTGGCCTGGCGTGAAGGTGTAGTCGCCGATGCCCGAGACCGGCGTCACTTCCGCGCCTGTGCCGCACAGGAAGCATTCCTCAAGCGAGGCCAGCTCATCGGGCATGATGCGGCGCTGCACGACTTCTATGCCCCGGCGCTTGGCCAGATCAATGACCGTGCGGCGGGTGATGCCGTCGAGGAAGCAGTCGGCGATGGGCGTGTGGATGACGCCATCCTTGGTGAAGAACACATTGGCGCCCGTGCATTCGGCGACCCGGCCCTGCCAGTCGAGCATGAGCGCGTCGGCGAAGCCCCGACGCTCGGCGCGATGCTTGGAGATCGTGCAGATCATATAGAGACCGGCGGCCTTGGCGTGGCAGGGCGCGGTCATCGGATCGGGACGGCGATATTCGGCGATGTCGAGACGGATGCCGCGCATCTTCTCGTTCACATCGAACATGCTGGGCCAATCCCACACGGCGATGGCGACGTTGATGGTGGCGTTCTGGGCGGAGACCGCCATCATCTCGCTGCCGCGCCAGGCCACAGGGCGCACATAGCAGCTCTGGAAGCCGTTCTTTTCGACGACCAGCTGCTTTGCCGCGTCGAGTTCGGCGACGCTGTAGGGGATTTCGAAGTCGAGAACCTGCGCCGAGGCGCGGAAGCGCTCGGAATGTTCCGTGATCTTGAAGATCTTGCCGCCATAGGCGCGTTCGCCCTCGAACACGCTGCTGCCATAGTGAAGCCCATGGGAGAGCACATGCAGTTGCGCGTCCTTCCACGGCACGAGCGCGCCATTCATCCAGATGAAACCGTCGCGCTGGTCAAAGGGAAGAACTGACATGAATTTGCCTCCTCGGGGCGGCTTGCGGCAGGGGGCGGTTCGGGAAAGGCCGGAATTCCGCCCGTATTGATGACTTATCTGACCTTGACGACTAACAATCAACCTGAAATATGTCAATATCACTGACATAAAGGTGGGTTTCCTCAATGGTGTCAGCCGTGCAAAAAGCGGAACAGCGTCCGGCTCCGCCCACGGTCGAAGAGCCCGAACCCATGTTCGATCTGATCGAACTGCTGTTTTTCGCCTATCGCGACTTTGTCGGCGATCCCGACCGTATGCTTGAGAACATCGGCTTTGGCCGCGCCCATCATCGGGTGCTTCATTTCGTCGATCGCCAACCCGGCCTCACCATCGCCGAATTGCTGGATATTCTGCGCATCACCAAGCAGAGCCTCAGCCGGGTGCTGAAGGAATTGCTCGACCAGAACTATGTGGAGCAGCGCGCAGGGGTGAGCGACCGTCGCCAGAGGCTGCTGTTTCCCACCCCGGAGGGGCGACGCCTCGCCCGCGACCTCGCGCGGTTGCAAACCGAGCGCTTCGCGCGTGCGCTGGCGGGACTGAGCCCCGGGGCGCGCCCGACGGCGATCGAGTTTCTGTTCGGCATGATTGATCCGGAGGAGCGCGAGAAGGTCGCGCAGCTCGTCTGGTCCGATGGAGCCCTCGCAGGACAAAGGACGACGCCGTGATGGACAAGACCAGCCCAAGCGAAAGCTTCGCCCGCCGCGCCACGCCCGCCGACGACGCCGCCCATCTGCTGCTTGTCGACGATGATCGACGCATCCGCGCGCTGATGTCGCGCTATCTTGGCGCACAGGGCTACCGCGTCACCACCGCGCAGGACGCGGCCGAAGCGCGCAAACATATCGCCAGCTTCTCGTTCGACCTCCTCATTCTCGACGTCATGATGCCCGGCGAAAACGGTTTCGATCTGGCGGTGTCGCTGCGCAAGGAGTCGCAGGTGCCGATCATCATGCTCACCGCGCGTTCGGAGGCCGAGGACCGGGTGCGCGGCTTCGAGGCGGGCGCCGACGATTACCTCTCCAAGCCTTTCGAACCGAAAGAACTGTCGCTGCGCATCGCCTCCATCCTGCGCCGCACCTCCGCCCAGCCCCAGCCGGAGACGAGTTTCGTGCAGATGGTGCGCTTCGGCGATTTCATCTTCGATGTGGACCGCGCCGAACTGCGCCAGGGCGAGGAGATCCTCAAATTGACGGATCGCGAGCGCTACATGCTCAAGCTGCTGGCCCAGACGCCGGGCGAGCCTGTGTCCCGCGAGGCTCTGGCGGGCGATGTCGCGTCCGGCAACGAGCGCACCATCGACGTGCAGATGAACCGACTGCGCCGCAAGATCGAGCGCGACCCGGCCGACCCCGCCTTTCTCCAGACCGCGCGCGGCGCCGGCTACCGGCTGGTGGTGGATAGATGAGCGATCAGGCGCGCCTCGCGCATATTTTTCTCACCCTTCCACATTGGCGGGCGCGCTGGCGGGATTTCGCGCGTTGGGTCGCCGGGTTGATGCCCAAGGGCCTCTATGCCCGCTCCCTGCTGATCGTCATCCTGCCCATGGTGATCCTGCAATCGGTCGTCGCCTATTTTTTCATGGAGCGGCATTGGCAGACGGTCACCTTCCGGCTTTCGGCTGGCGTGGTGCATGACATTGGCGCCGTGATTGATCTGTACAAGATCCTGCCCGATCAGCGCGACCGTTCGGATCTTCGCAGGATCGCAGCCCAGCGGTTGCAGCTGGATGTGGACCTGTTGCCCAAACAGGACTTGCCGCCCACGCTCCCCAAGCCGTTTTTCTCCCTGCTCGACAGCGCCCTGTCGCGCGAACTCGCCCAGCAGATCAAGCGGCCTTTCTGGATCGACACCGTTGGCCGCTCCAGCCTCGTGGAAATACAGGTTCTGCTCGACGACGGCGTGCTGCGCGTCCTCACCCATCGAAACTCCGTCTATGCCTCCAATTCGCATATTTTCCTGATGTGGATGATCGGCGCCTCGCTGGTGCTGCTGGGCGTCGCCATCGCCTTTCTGCGCAACCAGATCCGCCCCATCTTGCGGCTGGCCGCAGCGGCGGAGGATTTCGGCAAGGGGCGCGATCTGGACTTGCGCCCCCAGGGCGCGCGCGAGGTGCGGCAGGCCACCTTCGCCTTCTTTGAAATGAAGCGCCGCATCGAGCGCGCCATGGAGCAGCGCATCGCCATGCTCAATGGCGTGAGCCACGATCTGCGCACCATCCTGACGCGCTTCAAACTCTCTCTCGCCCTTCTGGAGGAGGGGCCGGAGACGGAGGCGTTGATCAAGGACGTCGATGAGATGCAGCGGATGCTGGAGGCCTATCTGGCCTTCGCGCGCGGCGATGCGGGCGAGGCGGCGAGCCCCACCGACATCGGCGGCCTGCTGGAAGAGCTCAAGACCGACGCGGAGCGCCATGGCCATACCACCGAGATTCGCATCTCGGGCGAGCCGACCGTGACCGTGCGCGCGGACGCCTTCAAGCGCTGCCTGTTCAATCTGGTGAGCAACGCCCAGCGCTACGGCGACAGCATCGTCATCGAGGCCGCCTGCGACCAGCGGTTTCTCACCGTCACTGTGGATGACGACGGGCCGGGCATCCCCCCGGAGCAACGGGAGGAGGTCTTCCGGCCCTTCTTCCGCCTCGACGAGGCGCGCAATCAGGACGAGGGCGGCACGGGGCTGGGTCTGGCCATCGCTCGTGACATCGCCCGTTCCCACGGCGGGGAAATCATCCTCTCCCAGAGCCCCATGGGTGGACTGCGGGCGAGCGTGCGCCTGCCGGTCTGATCAATCGTTCGGCGCCTGGAGCATCCATGCCAGCGCGAAGCCCGCTGAAGCGGCGATGAGCAAGGCGCCGATGGGCGGGGTCCGCATCATGCCTTCGCGCCCCAACTGGCGACCGCGCCCCAAATACTCTCGCCCGGTCTCCACAGCCTGCTCGGCCACGTCGCGAACAGCCTCTCCGGCCCGCCCCACCGTGGACTGCGCCTTGCCGGCCGCCTGATCCACCATGCCCCTGGCGCGCGTCTCCTTGTCTCCCATCAGGGAGCCCACGGCCTCTTCGCCGCGTCCGTAAAGATCACGCGCTCCGCCCTTGATGCGATCCGTATCCATGCTGCGCTCCTTGTGAAGACTGTAAAGTCCTCACAGCAACGCGAAACATGATGGCCCGTTCCGCCGGGGCCTTCAGGCGGCTTCGATGTCGTCGCCATCGTCGCGCTGGCGGGCGCGTTCGCGCACACGGCCCTCGAAGCTGCGCCTCGCGTCAAACATGGCGCGCACCATGGAGCGCAGGGGCGAGGCGAGCCGGTCGAGATCCTCGACACGGGCGAGGATGCGCCCGCCTCGCGTCAACTCCTTGTCCAGCGCCGCCATGGTGGGCGCCAGGCCGGGGTCTTCGTCATGCAGCCAGACCTCCAGCACCCGCGCCCAGGCCAGCGCCAGACCCTGCAACTTGATGGCGCCGACGGCGCCTTCCGAATCGATCTCCGCCGCCTCCAGCATGAAGCGCATGGAGTTCATGACTTCGCGGTTCAACGCCGCGGCCGAGAGCGGATCGCGCCGCGCCCAGTCCATGACGCCCTCAAGTCCACGCTTGTAGGGCGCCATAGCGTCCAGACGGCGCATCAGCACGTCAAAAAGCCGCTCCTTGGCGGGCTCGCCCAGAAGGTCGTCGGTGGTTTCGTCGAGCACGATTTTGTCGATACGCCGCGTGAAAGCCCCCAGCACAGCCCCCTTGGAGGGGAAGGCGTCGCGAAACTGGCCAAGGGTGACCCCGGCGTGGCGGGCGATGTCGGTGAGGGTGATGTCCTCGAAAGCGCGCTCGGCGGCGAGCTGCATCAGCGCCTCGATGATCTTGCCCTTCGTATCGCCTGAGGGAGCGGCGGTCTGCGAGTCAGCGGGCATGGGTCAACTCCGATATGGTCCCCTCTATTTAGGGACCACCGGGGTCGCGGCCAAGCCTGCCGCTCGAAAAAGCCGAAAAGTCAGCCCGAAAGCTGGCCCGCGCGCCGCTTTGCCGCAGCCACGGCCCGCTCCATGAGCGCTGCGAGCCCATCGGGCGCCATCAACACCTCAAGCGCGGCGGCGGTGGTCCCGCCGGGCGAGGTGACATTCTTGCGCAACTGGGCGGCGCTGACGTCAGGCTCGCGGAACATCAATTCGCCGGAGCCTTCGACGGTGGCCCGCGCCAGCCGCAGGGCGATGTCGGCAGGCAGACCAGCCGCCTCGCCCGCCGTCGCCAGTGCTTCCACGAGATGGAAGACATAGGCGGGACCGGAGCCCGAAACGGCGGTGACGGCGTCGATCAGATCTTCGGTCGCGACCCATTCCACGGCGCCTATGGCGCGCAACAGGGCGTCGGCCATGGCGCGCTGGACCGGGGTGACGCCTGCGCTGGCGGCGACGCCTGTTATGCCCCGGCCGACAGCGGCTGGCGTATTGGGCATGGCGCGCACGATTGCAGCTGCGGGCAGGCGGGCGGCGATATTGCCCATGGTCTTGCCAGCCATGATGGAGACGACAAGCGTATCGGGGCCGACGAGGGGCGCGATGTCAGGCGCCGCCTGATCCAGCATCTGCGGCTTGACGGCGAGCACCAGAACCTGCGGCGCGCTCAGGCTCGCCAGCGGCGGATTCAGCGCCACGCCCCTGGCCGCACATAGATCCTTCAACTCCTGCGCCGCGAACGGATCAAGCACCGACACCGCAGCTGGCGCCAGCCCGAGGGCCAGCCAGCCTTGCAGCATGGCGCCGCCCATCTTGCCGGCGCCAACGAGCACGAGCGAGGTGGGAAGATCCGTTTGCATCATGTTCAAGCCTCGCCTGCGGTCTCGAAGAGGGCGGCGTCCAGCGCCTCGCGCGCATTGCGCCCGGCCCAGATCACGAACTGGAAGGCCTGATAATAGCGCTCGCAGGCGGCGATGGCGGCCTGCAAAATCGCTTCGCATTGGCTGCGGCTCGGCTCGGCTCCGCCGGCCAGAACGATGGCGTGGCGGAAGATCACCACGCTTTCACGTTCCCAAAGGCCAAAGTGGCCGACCCAGAGCTGCTCGTTCATGATGGCGATGAGATTCAGAATCTCGGCGCGGCGGCGGTCGTTGAACTTGATGTCGAAAGCGCAGCCGACATGCATGGCTTCAAGATCAGGCAACCAGGTGAAGGCGACGTGATAATCCGTCCAGCCGCCAGAGACGGAGATGGAAATCTCATCGTCGTCTTCGCGGTCGAAGGACCAATGGTTCAACGAGGCCATATGTTCCACAACGTCCACCGGATTCGCGGTGCGGCGGGACTCGGTCTCAGTTATCGACATGTTTGCTATTGCCTTGGATGCGGGGGCGGAACGCGACGGAACACACAATGACGCGGGCGCTACCCGGACCTGACACTCTGGAGCGGCGGCGAAAACCCCGCCGACGAATCAACTCCATGAGCCAATATATGCAGCAAACGACTCTCATGGGGAACAGGACTTGGCCAACACTTCACAGCCCGTTTCGCAGCCTGTGGATTGTCCATGTCCGGATCTCAAACCAAGGCCGCGTTTCCAGGGTTTGACGCGGCGGCGAACGCTTGCGGGGCGGGTGAAAATCGCCGAAAAGACGCAACGAAGCCAAATCAGCCGCAAGGGGAAGCGTCCATGAATCGTCTGCCGCTCACATTCGCATGCGGTCGCTATGACCGCACGGAAGCCCTGCGCACGGGCGAGATCCAGCCCGAGGGAATCGCGCTCAACTACATTCCCATCGAAGCCTCGCGCGAGATCTTCGACCGCATGGTCGGCAACCGCGAATTCGATTGCGCGGAACTCTCCAGCTCCGAATTCATCCGCATGGTGGATGGCGGCAAGGCGCCCTTCGTGGCGATTCCCGTCTTTCCCTCGCGCGCCTTTCGCCACGGCTTCATCTTCATCAATCGCAACGCGGGCATTCGCACGCCGAAGGATCTGGAAGGCAAGCGCATCGGCACGGGCCTCTACACGCAGACCGCCGCCGTCTATATTCGCGGCCATCTGCAAAATGATTTTGGCGTCGACTTCTCCAAGGTGAAATGGGTGCAAGGCGCCATCGAGAAAGCTGGACCGCATGGTCAACCCTCGACGCGCCCGCTGCTCCAGCCCGTGGACATAACGGAAAACGAGAGCCCTTATTCACTGGCGGAGCTATTGGCGCGCGGCGAGATCGACGCGATGATCCCCGCGCGCCGTCCGCCGGGCTTTGGCAAGAACCCGGACATCGTCCGGCTGTTTCCGAACTTCCGCGAGATCGAGCGCGAGATGTATGTGCGCGCGAAGATCCACCCGGCCATGCATGTGCTGGCGATTCGCCGCGACGTCTATGAGCGCAACCCATGGATCGCGGCGAGCCTCTACAAGGCCTTCAACGAGGCCAAGGACTGGGCCGTGGACCGCATGCGCGTGTCGATCACCCAGTCGACCATGTTCCCCTGGCATCTTAGCGAATTCGACGAGATCGAGCAGCTGATGGGGGGCGACCCCTGGCCCTATGGAATCGAACCGAACCGCTCGACGCTGGAGGCGCTCATCCTGTTCCTGCAC
Source organism: uncultured Hyphomicrobiales bacterium (assembly GCA_903902915.1). GTDB lineage: Bacteria > Pseudomonadota > Alphaproteobacteria > Rhizobiales > Beijerinckiaceae > Terripilifer. The sequence goes on from CAIUWR010000045.1 coordinate 174,154, forward strand.
CAACAGCACATGATCGCCCGCCGCATGCCGGTGGAGGAGCTGTTCGTGCCGCTGAAGGGATTGTTTGATTGACCACGCGACGTCGGCGTTAGCGCCCTTTGCAAGCGCGCTCCCGATCAGCATTCCCCGACCCCCACACCGTCCGCTGACGCGGCCGACCCTCCCCACAGGGGGGAGGGTATGCAGCGCCAACAGTCTGACTTATCGAACAGAAACGCCCACCGCGTCCCCTCCCCCCTGTGGGGAGGGGTGAGGGGTGGGGGTCCACGCGACTCCGGCGTTGGCGCTTTCCGTTAGTTTCGCTTACCCACCAAAACAAAAACGGCGGCCCGAACATCGGACCGCCGTTTTACTTCATTCAACAAAGGCCGAAGCCCCCTGCCCTCAGACGAGGCTCGCCGTGAACCTCTGGATGCGGCGGCAGGCGTCTTCGAGCTGCTCGGTCTTGGCCGCATAGGAGATGCGGAAGTTCGGGCCCTGGCCGAAAGCCGTGCCATGCACGACGGCGACGCCTTCCTGATCCAGCAGATTCGAGATGAAATCCTCGTCGGTGGCGATCAGCTTGCCGCTCTGCGTCTTCTTGCCGATGGCCTGCGAGCAATCGGGATAGACATAGAAGGCGCCCTCGGGCACCGGGCACTTGATGAGCGCAGCCTGATTCAGCATCGAGACGACCAGATCGCGGCGCTTCTCAAAAGCGTCGCGGAAGATCGGCAGATGGTCCTGCGGGCCGTTGAGGGCCTGCACTGACGCCCATTGGGCGATGGTGCAGGAACCGGAGGTCTGCTGGCCCTGCAACAGGTCGAGCGCCTTGATCAGCGAGTCGGGACCAGCCGCATAGCCGATGCGCCAGCCGGTCATGGCGTAGCTCTTCGACATGCCGTTGAGAGTCAGCGTGCGGTCCATCAGATTGGGCTCGACCTCGCAGACCGTGGTGAACTTGAAGTCCCCATAGGTCAGATGCTCGTAAATGTCGTCGGTGAGCACCCAGACATGCTTGTTCTGGGGGCGCATCAGCACGTCGGTCAGCGCCTTCAACTCGTCGCGCGTATAGGCGGCGCCGGTCGGGTTGGAGGGGGAGTTGAGCAGCAGCCACTTGGTGCGCGGCGTGATGGCGCGCTCCAGATCCTCCGGCTTGATCTTGAAGCCGTTCTCCAGCTTCGTCGGCACGATGACCGGCTTGCCGTTGGCGATGATCACCATGTCGGGATAGCTGACCCAATAGGGCGCGGGAATGATGACCTCGTCGCCCTGATCGCAGGTGGCCAGGAAGGTGTTGAACAGGATCTGCTTGCCGCCGGTGCCCACGATGGTCTGGCTGGCCTTGTAGTCAAGGTTGTTCTCGCGCTTGAACTTGGCCGCGATGGCCTCGCGCAGGGGCACGATGCCCAGAACGGGGGGATATTTCGTCTCGCCGCGACGGATGGCGTCGATGGCGGCTTCCTTGATGTGGTCAGGCGTGTCGAAGTCGGGCTCGCCGACCGAGAGCGAGATGATGTCGCGCCCGCTATTTTTCAGATCGCGCGCACGCTGGGTCGCCACCATGGTGGCGGACGGCTTGACGCGGGTGACGGCTCCGGCGAGGAACGACATGGACATTGCTCCGGTAAGGCTGATTTTGCGGCGCGAACATAGGCGCGGCGGCCTCCAAGAGCAACGCCAAAGAGCATGGAAAACGAGCGCCCGGGCGCCAAACTCACAGCGAAGCTGAAACCTTCCGCCGCCGACCCCGTTGGCTATGGGCAAGCACAAGGCGGATCAAGGGTTTCCCATGTCGCATCTCCAAGGCCGGACTTCCTCGAATGGGCTCATCCACGCCATGGACCCGCAGTCGGCGCGGCGCCAGCTCCACATGTCGCTGGCCCTGCTGGGCGCGCTGGCTTTAGCCGCCGGAGCGGGTTTGAGCCTGCGGCCTGCGCCTTTGCACCTGAGGCAGTCCCGCCTCACCGTGCAGACGCCTCAGATGGTCCACGTCAAGCACGCGCAGAACATGCGGCGGGAGTGAGGCGCGGCGCTTTGCAACTTTCAAAGTGAGCAGACTCGGCCCATATTCCCCGCATGGCGAAATCGACGAAATCCACCAAATCCACCACCAGCGCTCCCCGCTCCAAGGCGTCCCGGCCCGATGTGCATCCGCTCGGCGAGCATCTGGCCGCCCTGCTGAACCCGGCCCTCAATGAGCGGCGTCCCGGGCTGGAGGAGGCGCCGCAGGCGGGCTTCGACTCCGGCGAGGCCAGCGAGGCGGCGCAAGCCCTCGCCCGATCCCTCAGCCGCCGCAATGGCGGGCCGGACTATGCTCTGCCCACTGACGAGGTGCGCCGGGTGCGCCCGCGCGGCGAGGCCGTCACCGGCGCTTCGGCCACGCTCGACAGCCTGAAGGCGCTGCTCGAACAGGGCGATCCCAATCTGCGCGAGAGCAAACCCTGGGCGCCCCATCGCCCGCCCCGGCCCGACAAGTCCGAAGGCGGCATCGCTTTCAAGATCGTCAGCGAATATGAACCCAAGGGCGACCAGCCCCGCGCCATCGAGGAGCTGGTCAGCGCCATCGACGTGCATGAGCGCGATCAGGTGCTGCTGGGCGTCACGGGCTCGGGCAAGACCTTCACCATGGCGCAGGTGATCGCCCGCACCAACCGCCCCGCACTGATTCTCGCGCCCAACAAGACGCTGGCGGCGCAGCTCTATGGCGAGTTCAAATCCTTCTTCCCCGACAACGCCGTGGAATATTTCGTTTCCTACTACGATTACTATCAGCCCGAAGCCTATGTGCCGCGCACCGACACCTATATCGAGAAGGAAAGCTCCATCAACGAGCAGATCGACCGCATGCGCCATGCGGCCACGCGCGCCCTGCTGGAGCGCGACGACGTCATCATCGTGGCCTCCGTTTCCTGCATCTACGGCATTGGTTCGGTCGAAACCTATACGGCCATGACCTTCTCCCTGAAGGTGGGCGAGAAGATCAATCAGCGCCAGCTCCTCGCCGATCTGGTGGCCCTGCAATACAAGCGCAGCGGCGGCGATTTCGCACGCGGCATTTTCCGCGTGCGCGGCGACACGATCGAACTCTTCCCCGCCCATTATGAAGACCGCGCCTGGCGCATCAGCTTCTTCGGCGACGAGATCGAAAGCATTGCGGAATTCGACCCGCTGACGGGACGCAAGGCGCAGGATCTGGAATTCGTGAAGGTCTACGCCAATTCCCATTACGTCACGCCGCGCCCCACCCTGTTGCAGGCGGTGAACTCCATCAAGAGCGAGTTGAAGCAGCGCCTCACGGAGCTGAACAATGCGGGCCGTCTGCTGGAAGCGCAGCGGCTTGAGCAGCGCACCATCTTCGACATCGAGATGCTGGAATCGACGGGCTCCTGCGCGGGCATCGAGAATTATTCGCGCTATCTCACGGGCCGCAAGCCGGGTGAGCCGCCGCCGACCCTGTTCGAATATCTGCCCGACAATGCGCTGGTCTTCACCGATGAATCCCATGTCACCGTGCCGCAGATCGGCGCCATGTACAAAGGCGATTTTCGGCGCAAGGCGACGCTCGCCGAATATGGCTTCCGCCTGCCCTCCTGCCTCGACAATCGCCCGCTGCGCTTCGAGGAATGGGAGGCCATGCGGCCGCAGACCGTGCATGTCTCCGCGACCCCCGGCGCATGGGAAATGGAGCGCACCGGCGGCGTCTTCGTCGAGCAGGTCATTCGCCCCACGGGCCTCATCGACCCGCCTGTCGAAATCCGCCCCGCCCGCGCGCAGGTGGACGATGTGCTGGGCGAAATCCGCGACATGGCGCAAAAGGGGTTCCGCACCCTCGTCACGGTTCTGACCAAGCGCATGGCCGAAGATCTCACCGAATATCTGCACGAGAACGGCGTGCGCGTGCGCTACATGCACTCCGACATCGACACGATCGAGCGCATCGAGATCATCAGGGATCTGCGCCTCGGCGCTTTCGACGTGCTGGTGGGCATCAACCTGTTGCGCGAGGGGCTCGACATTCCCGAATGCGCGCTGGTGGCCATTCTGGATGCGGACAAGGAAGGCTTCCTGCGCAGCGAGACCTCGCTGATCCAGACCATCGGCCGCGCCGCGCGCAATGTGGACGGCAAGGTGATCCTCTATGCGGATCGCGTCACCGGCTCCATGCAGCGCGCCATGGACGAGACGACGCGCCGCCGCCAGCGGCAACAGCAGTATAATCTGGAAAACAACATCACCCCCGCCACCATCCGGCGCGGCATTCAGGACATTCTGGGCTCGGTCTACGAGCAGGATCACGTCACCGTGGACACCGGCCTCGCCGATACGCCGAAGGCCGGCCACAATATGAAGGCGACGCTCAGCGATCTGGAAAAGCGCATGCGCGAAGCCGCCGCCAATCTCGACTTCGAAACCGCCGCGCGGCTGCGCGACGAGATCAAGCGCTTGCAGGCGGTGGAGCTGGCCATCGGCGACGATCCGATGGCGCGACAGGCCGAGGTGGAAGACCGCGCGGGCGCCTATGCGGGCGAGAAAAAATACGGCTCCGCCGCCAACCTGCCAAGCAGCCGCCCGCACAAACCCACCGACGCCGACATGGGCCCGCACAATTTCGGCGGCGGCGAAGCCCGCCCGCGCAGTTCGGCGGGCAAGAGCGGCTCGAAGCCGATGCGGGGGAAGAAGGGGCGGTAGGGATGTCACTCTCCGGGGGGACGAGGCGCAGCTTCTTGACCTGATTGCGCATCGACAAATTCAGGCTCAAACTGGCGTTTTCTCGATGTAAGTTTGAGACCACCAGGTTGGAACAGGAATGGCGAACATATCTTGCCCGCAAGGAGCCTGGATATTTCCAGATTTGCTTGCTCGACCCGGAACTCGCAGCGCATTTGCGCGCAAGAACTTTGGCCGTGTTCATCGATCGGGCTTATGTTGATAAGCTCTTTCAAACACATCATATTTCGATTGAGCATTTACCGTTGATCCGGTTGGCGATCCAACGGGGCGTCGCCATTCAAGACGAAGACCGGCACATTACATTTTTTTACCGAAACTCCGAGAAGCAGCATTTCAAGGCCTCGATCAAGGTGACAGCCTCTCACGAAGAAATTCTGCTATGCACCTTTCACAAGATCAGACTTCAGGAATTTGAAAGAAAGCTGCGGCAACTCAAGGGTAAACCCTTGTTGAGGTTGCACAAATAAAAAGGGGCGGCATAGCCGCCCCGATAGCGCGGTGGGGACTCCAATATTCCCCCACATGATGCACAAGCCTGAAAGGCTCAGCTACGGCCTGGAGATTCACCGTGTCACGCGCATCAGCAATATGATCCCCTCGCGCGTTTGTGGCAAGGCCATTTGCTGCGGTGAAGCGCGCCCATTTGCATCGCGCCCCAGGCCTGCTTAACCTTCGGCGAAGCAATCAACTGGAGGCGATCCCATGAACCTGCCCTGCTCCCGCCTGTCGCGGCGCCGACTTCTGGGCGGGCTCGCCGCCGCTACGCTCGCCACCCCCGCGCTGGCGGCGGACAAGATCAGCGTCGGCGTGTTGCGCTACGTCTCCTCGGGCCCGCTGTTTCTGGCGGTGGAGCGCGGCTATTTTGGCGAACAGGGGCTCGACGTCACCCTGCAATATTTCGAAGCGGCGCAGCCCATCGCGCTGGCCGCCGTGACCGGCGACGTGGATTTCGGCGTCACCGCCTTCACCGGCGGCTTCTTCAATCTGGCGGGCGAGGGCCAGTTGAAGATCATCGCAGCGCAGGCGAAAGAGGCCCGGGGGTTCGAGGGCAATGCAGTGCTCGCCTCCAACGCCGCTTATGACAAGGGATTTCGCCGCATGGCGGATTTCCCCGGCCATACTTTGGGCATCACCCAAACGGGCTCTTCCTTCCATTACCAGATCGGGCAACTGGCGCGCGTGGCGGGCTTTGCGCTCGACAGCGTGGACATCAGAGGGCTCAAGACCCTGCCCAACATGGTCGCGGCGCTGGAGGGCGGGCATATCGACGCCATCATCATCGCGCCCCATATCGCCAAGCCGCTGATCGCCGAGGGCAAAGCGAAGCTGATTGGCTGGTATTCGGATTTCGACGAATATCAATTCGGCGGCGTGTTCACCGCCACCAAGACCGCGCAGGGACGGCGCGAGCTGACGCAGCGTTTCGTGCGCGCCTATCAGAAAGGCGCCGGTGATTACGCCAGCGCCTTCATGAAGAAGGACGCGCAGGGCCAGCGCATCTTCGACGAACAATCCCACGCGGCGGCGCGGCTGATCGCGAAATATGTCTATCCCTCAGAGCCGGAGGCCAAGGCCGTCGCGCTGGTGGAGGCGAGCGCCTTCCCGGCCGACAGCCAGGCGCGGCTCGACGTGGGCGACATCCACAAACAGATCGGCTGGATGAAAGAGCAAAAGCTCGTCAACGCAACCGTCGATCCCGCGACGACGCTGGATCTGGGTTTTGTGGAGGGGCATTTCAATCTGCCGAGGTAGGGCGCCAAATCACACCCTGACCGGCGCATCCGGATACGACAGCTGCTCGCGGGCGAGCCAGTCGTGGGTGACGTAATTCAGGATCACCGATTTGCGCACGCCTTTGATGGGGCGCGGCTCGAAGCCGTGCCAGGTCTTGTCTGACGGCACGAAGATCATCGCGGTGTTGGGCACGAAGGGCGAGCGGCCGAAATGCTCGTCCCTGGAGCGATAAAGATCGGTGCCCAGATCCTCATGGCCTTCCGTGAGATAGATCAGGCAGGTGAATTTCTTCACGCCAAGGTCGGTATGCGGCTCCAGCCAGAAGCCGTCGATGTCCTGCGCATATTCAAGCCGCAGGAAGGTGTCGTCCACCGGCGCCTCAAATTGCTCGGCGACGCAGCGCGCGACCTGTTGCGATTGCAGCGCCTCAGCCACCGCGCGCATCACAGGATATTTCGCCATCTGCCCGACGTCGAAATAGCTGCGCGTATCGTTGTGCAGCTCGCGGCGGCCTGACACGCCCTCCAGCGAAGGCGCGGCGAAGGGCAGCGTGGCGAGCGCATGGCTGACCTGCGCCGGGAAAACGTCCTCCACGAGGTGCCAGGGATAGGGGGCGGCGAAGCTCTTGCGCTTCACCATGGACGCGCAAAAGGCGTCGGCGATCATCCCGGCGTCGTCAGTGGAAAGGCTTGTCATCGGTTGACCTCTTGAAGCGCGGCGCAGGCGGCGCTGCGGGGCTTGGCCCCCGGAAGCGGCGCACCCTAGCGCCCCGCCCCCGGTCGGGCAACCAGATTGCCAGTTTTTACGCCTTCAGCTTCGTGCCAAGCTTCACCAGAGCTTCGATGAGCTGGGTGATCAACACGCGGCCGGCCTCATCGGTGAAGCGGCCATCGGCGTCGAATTTCTGCGCGGAATTGCCGATATAGACCTGCGGATTGTTCACGCCATAAGCGTTGGCGCCCACCATGATCTGGCGCAGATGCCACTGGCCGCGCGACGTGCCGAGGACGCCGCCAGAAGCGCCGAGAATCGCATAGGCCTTGCCGTCGAAGGGCTGGTTGGCGGGGCGCGAAGCCCAGTCGATGGCGTTCTTGAGGACGCCGCTGAGGGAATAATTATATTCCGGCGAGGCGAAGAGGACCGCGTCGGCTGCGGCGATCTGGGCGCGCAGGCGCATCACGGGAGCCGGAAACGAGCCTTCATGGCGAAGGTCTTCGTCGTAGAGCGGGATGTCCGACAAATCGGCGATCTCGATACTGACGCCTGCAGGCGCCAATTCCTGGGCGGCGCGGAGCGCGGCGGTATTGTAGGACGTCTTGCGCAGGCTGCCCGACAGGGCGCAGATCTTGAACTGGCTCATTGGTGTAGTCCATTGTTAAGGATGTCGCCTTGTCCCACGCCGGACGACGGAGAACAAGGCGCCGAGGTGCGCAAATTCGGGGCTTGCGGCCTCGCCCGTCCCGTGAAAACATCCCTATGTCAAAGGAACGGCGCCGGGCGCCGACCACGGGTTTCCGCCCGGCGCGCCGAACAAGGGAGCGCGCCATGACGGGTGGAAACACACAGAACGGGACTGCAAACCACGGTAGACGAGCGTCGGGGCCACGGCTCATCGCGCTCGTTGGCCCCTTCCAGAGCGGCAAGACGACCCTCCTCGAAGCCCTGCTCGCCCGCGCTGGCGCCCTTCAGCGTCAGGGCAGCGTGCGCGAGGGAACCGCCGTGGGCGACACCAGCCCCGAGGCCCGCGCCCACGCCATGAGCGTGGAGGCCAATGTGGCCTCCGCCGATTATCTGGGCGACCGCTATACGTTCGTCGACCTGCCGGGCTCGGTCGAGTTCCTGCAAGACATGCGCAATGTGCTGCCGGTCTGCGACGCCGCCGTGGTGGTTTGCGAGGCCGATCCCCGCAAGCGTCCCGCCTTGCAATTGATCCTGCGCGAGCTGGAGGAGTTGCGGATTCCCCGCTTCCTCTTCCTCAACAAGATTGATCAGGCCTCCGCGACCCTGGGCGACGCCCTGAGCCTGTTGCAACCGGCCTCGCGCACCCCGCTGGTCCTGCGCCAGCTGCCCCTGTGGGAGAACGGCATCGCCACCGGCTTCATTGATCTGGCTCTGGAGCGCGGCTTCATCTATCGCGAACATGCGCCCTCCACCATCATCCATGTGCCGGACGGCGAACTGCCAAGCGAAAAGCAGGCGCGCTATTCGATGCTTGAACGCCTCGCAGACTATGACGACGCCCTGATGGAGGAGCTGATCGCCGACATCGACCCGCCGCGCGACCAGATCTTCGACGATCTCGCCCGCGAATTGCAGCAGGGCCAAGTGGCGCCCGTGCTGATCGGCTGTGCGGATCGCGGCAATGGCGTCACGCGGCTTTGGAAGGCGCTCCGCCACGAGGCGCCCGGCGTCGCCTCCACACGCGCCCGGCTCGGGATTGGCGAGGGACCGGCCCTCGCCCATGTGGTGCGCTCCATCCATACCGCTCATGGGGGCAAGCTTTCCCTCGTCCGCGTGTTGCGCGGCGCCTTTCAGGATGGCGGCGTCGTCGCGGGCTCGCGCGGACAGGAGGAGCGCATTGCGGGAATCTCGCGGCTCATGGGCGCGGCAAGCTCGAAACAGGCGAAGCTTGAGGAGGGGGACGCCGGCGCCTTCGGGCGGCTGGAAAGCGTCAATACCGGCGACAGCCTTGGCGAGGCCAAGGCGGGGCCGGTCGCGCAGGCCATCCCCCACGCGCCGCCGCCCCAACCCGTGCAGGCCTTCGCCCTGAGCGTGAAGGACCGCAAGGACGAGGTGCGATTGGCGGCGGCCGTGGCGAAACTCGTGGAGGAAGATCCCTCGCTCATCTTCGTGCAGGACCAGGACTCCGGCGAGATGAAGCTCTTTGGGCAGGGCGAGATGCATTTGCGCGTCGCCATGGAACGGCTCGCCGCGCGCTTTGGCGTCAACGTTCAGGCGCGGCGCCCCGCCGTGGCCTATCGCGAAAGCATCCGTGATCGGGTGAGCGTGCGCGGACGCCACAAGAAACAATCCGGCGGCCATGGGCAATATGGCGACGTGGTGATGGAAATCGAGCCAGTCGAACGCGGGGCGGGCTTCCGCTTCCTCGAAACCGTGCATGGCGGGGCGGTGCCCCGGCAATATTTCAGCTCGGTGGAGGCAGGCTGCCGCGATGGACTGACGCGCGGGCCACTGGGCTTTCCCGTGGTGGATGTGGCGGCGACCCTTACGGACGGGTCGTTCCATACGGTCGATTCCTCCGATATGGCCTTCCGCGCCGCTGGCCGCATCGCCATGACGGAGGCCCTGTCCAAGGCGCGGCCCGTGCTGCTCGAACCGATTCTGGCGGTTGAAATCCATGTGCCTGCGGAGTTCATGTCGCGCGCCAGCCAGATCATCCCCGCCCGACGCGGCCAGATCCTCGGCTTCGACGCGCGACCGGGATGGGATGGCTGGGACACGATCAGCGCCCTGATCCCGGAAGCGGACATGGACGGCTTGATCGTGGAGCTACGCTCGGCCACAGCGGGGGTGGGGTCCTACGCCGCGCATTTCGACCATATGTCGGAACTGGCGGGCAAGGCGGCGGAGGCCATCGTGAACCATAGGCACGCGATGGCCTGAGACGCGCAACAGACGGGGCCGGGAGAGCGCGCGCGCTATTCCGGCGCCGGTTGACAGTAAGAGCCGCGAAATTCAAAGTCCGCCAATCCTAGCCAAAGGCGCCCGCGATGAAACTTCAAACGACGCGACGCAGCACGCTCGTCGGCTCACCCGCCGGGGAAGATCGCTTTGGTCATAATTCATTTTGGACGCGACTATTTTCACGAAAAGGCGGGCGCATGTATGCGATTGCCTTCGATCTGGATCAGGAACAATTGCGGATCCATTATCCTGGAAATATCCCGACGAACGCTTACGAGGCGATTCGTCGCGAGCTGGAGGCCTTCGGCTTTGTCCGCCAGCAGGGCAGCGTCTATTTCGGCAACGAACATGTCACGCCCGTGACCTGCGTCATGGCGGTGCAGGCCGTTCAGAAGCGCCATGGCTGGTTCGCGAAGACGGTCTCGGACATCCGGATGTTGCGGATCGAGGAGCATAACGACCTCATGCCCGCCATCGGCGATCTCGAGCTGGATCTGCGCGGCGCCAACGCCTCCTGACGAACGCTTGAGGGCGAGCGCAAGACGCCGGCCAACCTACCGCCGTGCGTGAACCAGTTGGGCGACGGGACGTCGCCCCTCCCGGCAGGCGCAGAATTCCGCCCCACCCCCAAAACCAAAAAAGGCCCCTCGCGGGGCCTTTTGGCGTCATTTCCAACTAAGCCGTGACGCTTATGCGTGGTCCTGGCCGTGGGCCTTGGCCCAGACGCGCTTCTTGGCGAAGAAGAGCAGACCGGCGAAGAGGATCAGGAAGGCCATGACCTTGAACCCGGTCTTCTTGCGCTCTTCCAGCTTCGGCTCGGCCATCCACATCAAGTAAGCCGCGACGTCGTGCGTGTACTGCTCCACGGTCTCGGGCGAACCGTCCGTATATTCCACCTGCCCGTCGCTGAGGGGCTTGGCCATGGCGATATGGCCGCCGGGGAAATATTGGTTGGCGTTCGGGTCCTTGTCGTCCGTATAGCCCAGCGCGATCAGCGAGTAGATGTAATCGACGCCGTGCTCCTGATACTGGATGAAGGGATCCACCAGGAAGAGCGGGAAACCACGGCTGTAGCTGCGGGCCTTGGCGAGCACCGACATATCCGGCGGCGCGGCGCCCAGCACAGCCTTGGCGGCTTCCGGATTGGGGTAGTTCGACGGGAAGTGATCGGCCGGGCGAGCCGGACGCTCGAACATCTTGCCGTCGTCGCCCGGGCCGTCCTGCACCTTGTATTCAGCCGCCAGGGCCCTGACCTGCGCCTCGGAGAATTCCGGACCGCCGGGCTGCGCCAGATTACGGAAAGCCAGCGCCTTGGCCGAGTGGCAGTTGGAGCAGACCTCACGGAACACGTGGAAGCCACGCTGCAACTCGCCACGATCAAACGTGCCGAAGGGGCCTGCGAAGCTCCAGGACTGGCGCACCGGGGTTTTCGTTTCGTGCTCATGCTGCGCTGCGGCGGGCAGAGCGGTCGCAGCTGCCAGAAGGGCGGCGAGACCGAGTGTCTTCAAACGGATCATGATCAGTCCCTCGGTCAGGCTTTGGCGCTGTGCGCGTTCTTGAGCACCGCATCGGCGATGGAGGCCGGCACGGCTCGCGGAGTCTCGAACAAGCCGAGCAACGGCATCACGACAAGGAAGAAGGCGAAGTAGTAAACCGCCAACAACCGCGACGCGAGCACATAGCCGCCCTCGGCCGGCATGGCGCCGAGATAGCCAAGGCCGACGGCCGTGGCGACGAAGAGCCAGAAGAACACCTTGTAGACCGGACGATATTTCGCCGAACGGACCCGCGAGGTGTCGAGCCAGGGCAGGAAGCAGAGCACGAGGATGGCGGAGAACATCGCCATCACGCCGCCAAGCTTCGAAGGCACGGCGCGCAGGATCGCGTAGAAGGGCAGATAATACCATTCCGGCACGATGTGCGAGGGCGTCGAAAGCGGGTTCGCCTCGATATAGTTGTCCGCATGACCGAGATAATTCGGCACGTAGAAGACCCACCAGGCGAAGAAAATCATGAAGCAGACCATCGCGAAACCATCCTTGATGGTCGCGTAGGGGGTGAAGGGGAGCGTGTCGCGCGCCACATTCTTCACTTCGACGCCATCAGGATTGTTCTGGCCGACCACATGCAGCGCCCACACATGCAGGACGACGACGCCCGCGATCATGAAGGGGAGCAGATAGTGGAGCGAGAAGAAGCGGTTCAGGGTCGGATTGTCGACCGAGTAGCCGCCCCACAGCCAGGTGGTGATCGACTCGCCCACGAGGGGGATCGCCGAGAACAGATTGGTGATCACGGTGGCGCCCCAGAAGCTCATCTGGCCCCAGGGAAGCACATAGCCCATGAAGCCGGTGGCCATCATCAGCAGGTAAATGATCACGCCGAGGATCCAGAGCACCTCGCGGGGCGCCTTGTAGGAGCCGTAATAGAGGCCGCGCAGCATATGGATATAGACGGCCACGAAGAACATCGAGGCGCCGTTGGCGTGGGTGTAGCGCAGCATCCAGCCCCAGTTCACGTCGCGCATGATGTGCTCGACGGAGTTGAAGGCGTAATCCACATGCGGCGTGTAGTGCATGACGAGCACGATGCCGGTGAGGATCTGCACCACCAGCATTACGCTGAGGATGCCGCCGAAGGTCCACCAGTAGTTGAGGTTTCGCGGCGTCGGATAGGCCACGAACGACGAATGGATGAGCCCCATGATGGGCAGGCGGCTCTCGAACCAGCGGCCGATGGCGCTTTTGGGAACGTAAGTGGAATGTCCGCTCATGTGATGATCTCTTGCAAAAAGCTGGAAGGCTGGGTGGCGCGCGGGGCGGATCCCCGCTCGCGGCGCTTAGCCGATGGTCAGCTTGGTGTCGGAGGCGAAGACGTAATTCGGCACTTCGAGGTTTTTCGGCGCAGGGCCCTTACGAATGCGGCCGGAGGTGTCATAGACCGAGCCGTGGCACGGGCAGAACCAACCCTCGTATTCGCCCTGATGGCCGAGCGGAATGCAGCCCAGATGGGTGCAGACGCCGATCACAACGAGCCATTCCGGCTTCTTGACGCGCTGGGCGTCCGTCTGAGGATCAGGCAACTGGGCCAGCGGCGCATCGGCCGCCTCCTCGATTTCCTTCTTCGTGCGATGGCGCACGAAGATCGGCTTGCCGCGCCACTTCACAGTGACGATGACGCCTTCGCCGATGGCCGAAAGATCGACGTCGATCGGCGCGCCCGCCGCGATGGTCGAGGCGTCCGGGTTCATCTGGCTGATCAGCGGCCAGGCGACCGAGCCGACGGCGACAGCGCCAGCGGCGCCCGTCGCGATGAAGAGCATATCCCTGCGAGTCGGTTCGACCGACGATGCATTTGCCACGATGGACCCCCAAAACCTGGTTCGTCCGCCAGAACCGGCGAACCGGGCGTGGCGGTGGGCTTTCTGACTTTGCCGGACAACCCGGCATCGTGTGTGCCTATTTGCAGCGCTCGCGCGCCGCAATGCGACCCATCGCCGCTTGTGCGACAGCCCGAGGCCAGACGCGCGAGGCGGCCCGGCTTTCGCGGACGTGAAATGAGCGCGCGGTATTTCGCACCCTTCGCCCCGCTTGTCCATAGCGGCGACGCTGCGGCGAGGCCCCGGCGCAAAGGCTCGCCCCTCTCTTTGGTCGACCTTGCGGCGCCTCGATGATACGACGCATTCCATGTCGCTCGCTCTCGCCCTCTACCAGCCAGATATTCCCCAGAATTGCGGGACCATGTTGCGCCTTTGCGCCTGCCTTGGCGTGGAGGCGTCCATCATAGAGCCGGCCGGCTTCCCGGTCAGCGACCGGCATTTCCGCCGCTCGGGGATGGATTATCTTGATGCGGTCAATGTGACCCGCCACGTTTCCTGGCGCGCTTTTGAGGCGTGGCGCGCGCCCACGGGCCGCAGGCTTGTCCTTTTATCCACAAGCGCCGCCCTGCCCTTCACCGATTTCGCCTTCGCGCCGGACGACATTCTCATGGTGGGCCGCGAATCGGCAGGCGCGCCGGAGGACGTTCATGCGGTCGCCGACGCCCGCATCCTGATCCCCATCCGCCCGGGCATGCGCTCGCTCAATGTGGCGGTCTGCGCGGCCATGGCGCTGGGGGAGGCGCTGCGCCAGACCGGCCTCTATCCAGCGATGGCGACCGGCGGCGAATAAAGCCGTCCGGCCCGCTGGCCCTGATGCGCGATTATGCTAACATTTTGGCTGATTCTTCACCCCACGCTCGGCAAAAGCGGAGAAAGCATCATGGCGTTGGTACCTGGCGATGTCGTGCAACTGAAGTCCGGCGGTCCCCTGATGACCGTCGTCGCATTGGAAAAGACCGATGTGCGCTGCATCTGGCACAGCCAGTCCGCCGAAGCTCTCTGCTCCGCTCTGATCCCCGCCGCCGCGCTCGACCATATCGACCTCGCCGATGACGAGGATGAGGACGAGGATTAGGGAGCGTCGCGACGCAAGGCCGCAAGAGCCGCCTTTACGTCGGCCGCGCCGCGTCATCAATTTATGAATCGGATCAAAACCTGCCGCTTTGGCTGATGCGACCGGGCAAACCGACCTCAGCTTGATGGGCCCGTTGATCGGCAAGCGTGCGCGGTGGAGTGGCGGCGGCGCCGATCAGAATTTCGGCAGGAATGCCCAGATGCTTGTGGAGCGCCCGGATCATGGCGGGGGTCAGCGGCCGCTTGCCCGAGAGCACCTCTGAGACCCTGCTCCGGTCGCCAATGTAAGGCTCGAGATCGCGCGGCGCGAGCCCGGCCTGTTCCATGCGAAAGCGGATCGCTTCCAATGGGGTTGGCAGCTCGATGGGAAACTGTCTAGCCTCGTAGGCTCCCACCAGATCGGCAAGCACGGAAAGTTCGTCGATTTCAGGAGAACCCGCCTGCGCATCCATGAGCGCGTCGATCCGCGCAAGCGCCGCCTGGTGGTCTGCTTCCGTCCGGATCGGGGTGATGCGCGCCATGTCTAGACCTTCTCCACATCGATCTTGTCATATTCGGAATGAGTGCCGAACCATCGAACAGCGACAATGCCAGCCGGGAAATTGATCTTCGCGATCAACCGGAAC
The DNA here is from genome assembly GCA_903902915.1 of uncultured Hyphomicrobiales bacterium. Lineage (GTDB taxonomy): Bacteria > Pseudomonadota > Alphaproteobacteria > Rhizobiales > Beijerinckiaceae > Terripilifer. The sequence goes on from CAIUWR010000045.1 coordinate 189,325, forward strand.
CGGTTGCCGTCAATGTCAAAGACATATCTGTCGCCGACCTTGTCAGCTGCGGGATAGGATTTTCGGACATCCTGAAAGGAGGACCAGACCGTCGCTTGCGACCCAACCACAACGATCCACGCCGCCAGCCGCCGGGCGACAGGGGAATGCCGCTTCTGCGCCTCCACAATGAGGTCCAAGCCGACTAACTTCATATAAAGCGTTCCCCGGCAAGGAGCAATGCGGCGCTACATGAAACAGGTTCGTTGCGCTGGATTTTTGCAAATCGTTACATTTATGTAATGAACAGCTGAAGCCTATCAATTGTCAATCGGAGCAGCCCGACAGGCCTCAACGCCCGGCTCCGCCTAGCCGCCCGCTCCCCGCTCCCCGAAGGTCCACAACTTGTGGGCGGCGAAGTTCCAGAAGAAGACGATGCCTGTCGTGGCGACCCGGGCGATAAGAAAGGGAATCCCGATCTGCTCGGCGAAAACCCACATGAACAATCCGGTCAGCGAGAACCCGACCGCCATCACGCCCGCGAAGCGCAGGCCAGCTTGCACATGGTCGCGCTCGGTCGCGAAGGTGTGGGCGCGGTTGAGCAGGTAATTGACCAGTCCCCCCACCAGGTAACCCACCAGCGCGCCAATGACCGGGTTGACCCCGAAGACTTCGCTCGCCAGCGCGAACACCCCGTAATCCGCCACAAGCGAAACGAGGCCGACGCCGAAAAAAGTTGAGATCTGGCGAGGAAGCGACATGCGCCTGCTCTAGACTCGGGCGCGGCGCTTGTCACCCCGGCGATTCAACGCGGGCTTGGCGCTCCAGGCTGTTGGCAACCTGCGGCGGGGCTTCCCAAGGGCTCGATTCTCGTCTAGGTAGCGTGGACATTTCGGGCCGGGGCGCCTCCCGCTCGAATTCCCCATCAGGGTTTCCGCCCACCAGGGTTTTCGTAAAAGGACGCGCTCGGGCCCGACGGAAGGGCCGATAGCGCGGCCTTTTTTTGTGTGCCCAGCATCGCCGGAGCAGCCGGCTCGCCGGACCCCGGCGCTCCAGAACGAGTGACCATGCCCAAACGCACAGACATCTCGACCATCCTGATCATCGGCGCGGGTCCGATCATCATCGGCCAGGCCTGCGAGTTCGACTACTCGGGAACCCAGGCCTGCAAAGCCCTGCGCGAAGAGGGCTACCGGATCGTCCTCGTCAATTCCAATCCCGCGACGATCATGACCGACCCGGACATGGCCGACCGCACCTATGTCGAGCCGATCACGCCCGAAATCGTGGCGAAGATCATCGAGAAGGAGCGCGGCGACCGCTCGAAGGGTTTCGCCCTGCTGCCCACAATGGGCGGCCAGACGGCGCTGAACTGCGCCCTGTCGCTCCAGCAACTGGGCGTGCTCGAGAAATACGACGTGGAAATGATCGGCGCGACCGCCCACGCCATCGACAAGGCCGAGGACCGCGAGCTGTTTCGCCAGGCCATGACGAAGATCGGCCTCGACACGCCCAAGTCCCGCCTCGCCAACGCCTCCGACGTGAAGAAGGCGCACAAGGAAGAGTATAACCGCCAGATCGAGCGCGTCACCGCCGAACATGCGGACGCGGTCCTGCGCGAAAAGGCGCTGGACGCCTTCAAGCGCGACTGGGAATCCAACGAGCCCGAGCGCAAGCGTCGCTATATTTCCAAGGGCCTGACCGAGGCCATCGAGGCCATCGACGAGATCGGCCTGCCCGCCATCATCCGCCCCTCCTTCACCATGGGCGGCACGGGCGGCGGCATCGCCTATGACCGCGAAGAATATATCGACATCGTGCAGAACGGCCTCGACGCCTCCCCCACCACCGAAGTCCTCATCGAGGAAAGCGTGCTTGGCTGGAAGGAGTATGAGATGGAGGTCGTCCGCGACAAGGCGGACAATTGCATCATCGTCTGCTCCATCGAAAACATCGACCCGATGGGCGTCCATACCGGCGATTCCATCACCGTCGCGCCAGCCCTCACGCTGACCGACAAGGAATATCAGATCATGCGCGACGCCTCGCTGGCGGTGCTGCGCGAGATCGGCGTGGAGACGGGCGGCTCGAACGTGCAGTTCGCGGTTAATCCCGCCGACGGACGCATGATCGTCATCGAGATGAACCCGCGCGTGTCGCGCTCCTCGGCGCTGGCCTCCAAGGCCACGGGCTTTCCCATCGCCAAGGTCGCCGCCAAGCTCGCGGTGGGCTACACGCTCGACGAGATCGAGAACGACATCACAGGCGGCGCGACCCCGGCCTCCTTCGAGCCCACCATCGACTATGTGGTGACGAAGGTGCCGCGTTTCGCCTTCGAGAAATTCCCCGGCGCCGAGCCGGTGCTCACCACCGCCATGAAATCCGTAGGCGAATCCATGGCCATCGGCCGCACCTTCGCCGAATCCCTCCAGAAGGCCCTGCGTTCTTTGGAAACCGGGCTGAACGGTCTCGACGAGGTCGAGATCGAGGGGCTGGGCATGGGCGACGACTGGAACGTGCTGCGCGCGCGCCTCAGCAAGCAGACTCCCGACCGGCTGCTCGTCGTCGGCCAGGCCCTGCGCATGGGCATGAGCAGCGAAGAGATTTTCGAGGCCTGCAAGATCGACCCGTGGTTCATCGCGCGCCTCAAGGAGATCGTCGATCTCGAAGCCAAGGTGCGCAAGCACGGCTTGCCGGACAACGCGGCCAGCCTGCGGATGGTGAAGGCCGCCGGTTTCTCCGACATGCGGCTGGCGTCGCTGGCGGGCGTGCAGGAAAATGACGTGCGCGCCCTGCGCCACAAGCTGGACGTGCGGCCGGTGTTCAAGCGCATCGACACCTGCGCGGCCGAATTCGCCTCGCCCACCGCCTATATGTATTCGACCTATGAGACGCCTTTCGCGGGCGAGCCCGCCTGCGAGTCGCGCCCCACGGACAAGCGCAAGATCGTGATTCTTGGCGGCGGACCCAACCGCATCGGCCAGGGCATCGAGTTCGATTATTGCTGCTGCCACGCCTGTTTCGCGCTCTCGGACGCCGGGTTCGAGACAATCATGATCAACTGCAATCCCGAGACGGTCTCCACCGACTATGACACCTCGGACCGCCTCTATTTCGAGCCGCTGACGCAAGAAGACGTGCTCGAAATCCTCGCCAAGGAAAAGCAGAACGGCGAACTGGTCGGCGTCATCGTGCAGTTCGGCGGCCAGACGCCGCTGAAGCTCGCCCACGCCTTGCAGGAAGCGGGCATCCCGATCCTCGGCACCTCGGTCGACTCCATCGACCTCGCCGAAGACCGCGACCGCTTCAAGCGTCTGCTGGATCGCCTCGGCCTCAAGCAGCCGAAGAACGGCATCGCCTATTCGGTCGAACAGGCCCGCATCATCGCGGCGGAACTGGGCCTGCCGCTGGTCGTGCGGCCCTCCTATGTGCTGGGCGGCCGCGCCATGGCGATCATCCGCGACGAAGGCGCCTTGCAGGACTATCTGCTCGACACCCTGCCCAGCCTGATTCCCGCCGAGGTGAAGTCGCGCTATCCCAACGACAAGACCGGCCAGATCAACACGGTGCTCGGCAAGAACCCGCTGCTGTTCGACCGCTATCTGGCGGACGCCATCGAGATCGACGTGGATTGCCTGTGCGACGGCAAGGACGTCTTCATCGCGGGCATCATGGAGCATATCGAGGAGGCCGGCATTCACTCGGGCGACTCGGCCTGTTCGCTGCCCCCCCGCTCGCTCAGCAAGGAGACGCTGGCGACCCTTGAAGAGCAGACGCGCAAGATGGCGCTGGCCCTCGAGGTCGGCGGCCTGATGAATGTGCAATACGCCCTCAAGGACGGCGACATCTATGTGCTGGAAGTGAACCCGCGCGCCTCGCGCACGGTGCCCTTCGTGGCCAAGGTCATCGGCAAGCCCATCGCCAAGATCGCCTCGCGCATCATGGCGGGGGAATCGCTGGCGAGCTTCGGCCTGAAGGCTGAAGAGCTGGGCCATGTGGCGGTGAAGGAAGCCGTCTTTCCCTTCGCCCGCTTCCCGGGCGTCGATACGGTTCTGGGGCCTGAAATGCGCTCCACCGGCGAGGTCATGGGCCTCGACCGCAGCTTCGAGGTGGCCTTCGCCAAGAGCCAGCTCGGCGGCGGGGTGAAGGTGCCGACCTCCGGCACGGTCTTCGTTTCCGTGCGCGAGGCCGACAAGCCCCGCGTTCTGGAGACCATGCGCATGCTCTCCGGCCTCGGCTTCAAGATCGTCGCGACGGGCGGCACGGCCCGCTTTCTGGAGAAGAACGGCGTTCCGGCCCTGAAGATCAACAAGGTCTCCGAAGGTCGCCCCCATGTGGTGGACATGATCAAGAACGGCGGCATCCAGCTCGTGTTCAACACGACGGAGGGCGCGCAGGCTCTTGCGGATAGCCGGTCCCTGCGGCGCGCGGCCCTCTTGCATAAGGCGCCCTACTACACCACTCTAGCCGGAGCCGTGGCGGCTGCGCAGGGGATCAAGGCCTACAAGGGCGGCGACCTCGAAGTGCGGGCGTTGCAAGACTACTTCGCCTGATCAGGCAGAACCGGACCTGTTCGCGGGATCGCCTCCCGCGAGCGTCGGCATTGTGGCGCTTCCGGAAGGTGGAGCTCCCGAACGCCGCATGCGAGATTGGAAAGAGATTCGAAGATGGACAAAGTCCCTATGACCGTCCCCGGCTTTGCGGCACTTGAGGCGGAGCTGAAGCGCCGCCAGCAAGAGGAGCGGCCACGCATCATTCAGGCGATCTCGGAAGCGCGCTCCCATGGCGACCTCTCGGAGAACGCCGAATATCACGCGGCCAAGGAGTCCCAATCGCTCAACGAGGGGCGGATCGCCGAGCTCGAGGACAAATTGTCCCGCGCCGAAGTGATCGACGTGACCAAGCTCTCAGGCGCCACCGTGAAATTTGGCGCCACCCTCACCCTCATCGACGAGGACACCGAGGAGGAGAAGATCTACCAGATCGTCGGCGAGGCCGAGGCGGATGTGAAGAGCGGCAAGGTCTCCATCACCTCCCCCATCGCCCGTGCCCTCATCGGCAAAAAAGTTGGCGACACCGTCGAGGTGAACACACCGGGCGGCGGCAAGAGCTATGAAGTGCTGAAGGTCGTTTTCGTCTGAGGCTGAGGGCGCGCGCAGGCGTCCTCGCCCGTCCTTGGGACGTCATTTCGGCCCGCATTCGCGGGCCGATTTTATTCGGGCTTCTTGGCCCGGCTCACCACGGAAGCCTGCGCGGCGCGACGCGCCAGATCCTTGTCCTGATGAAACATCCGGTGCTCAGGCGGGACCGCCGATCCGCCGATGCGCCCGGCCTCCGCAGCAAGCGTCGCATCGCGCGAGAAAGCGCGCTTTTCAGGCGGGACGGATTTGCCGCCCATGCGGGCGATTTCGCTCCGGCGTTCGGGCGACAGGCAAGCGAGGCCGCGTTTGCGCTTTTCGATCTTCTCCATGCGAACTCCACGCAATCGATCAAGCCCCGGAGGGCTGGAAAACGAGTGGGAACACTCGTTGGACGGGTCGGATCGGCGATGGACGCGAGATCAAATAGCTTTTCTTTTTCTGAGCGCACTTGACGCTTAAACAAGGCCTTCGGCAAGACTTAAAAATAGAAAAATCATTTTAAAACAATGTATTAATTGTCATCCGAATGCTTCGCCCGCGTGTCGTTCGACCATCGCGGCGGCTTTCGTTGAACCCGCCCCTTGGCTTCGGCGTCGTCTGGCGCTACAGCCCGGACATGACTTCCCCCCTCTCTGAAAGCTCCACTCCGACCTTGCCGCAGGGAACCACCGCCTGGGTGCTCGCCTCCGGCAAGGTGGGCCACGAGGTGCATTGCATCGGCATCGCCCGCGAGCTGGGGCTGGAGCCAGTGCTGAAGCAGGTGCGGCCCCGCGCCCTCTTCGCGGCGCTCTCGCCCTTTGGTCCCATCGACCCGCGCGATTCCGCCCACAGGCCCGGCAGCCTGCTGGCGGCGCCCCCCTTTCCCGACCTGGTGTTCGCCGCCGGGCGCGTCACCGTGCCCTATCTGCGCCATCTGCGCCGGGCCTCGGGCGGACGCAGCTTCACCATTTTCCTGCAAGACCCGCGCACGGGCGCGGGCACGGCGGATCTGCTATGGGCGCCCGAGCACGACAAATTGCGCGGCGAAAACGTGGTGGTGACGCTCACCTCCCCCCATCCGCTGCGGCCCCATGTGCTGGCGGCCGCTCGGGCCGCTCCCGATCCGCGCCTCGCCAGCCTGCCCCACCCGCGCGTCGCCATGGTGCTGGGCGGGCCGAGCGCCCATCATCGCTTCGAGGACAAGGATGTGGCCGCGCTGGTGGGCATCGCGACGGATCTCGCGGCCTCAGGGTGCGGCGTCATGGTCACCCCCTCGCGCCGCACGCCCGAGCGCCTCACCACGGCGCTGGCGGAGGCGCTGGCGGGCAAGGCCGCCTTCGTCTGGGACGGGGCGGGCGACAATCCCTATGCCGCCATGATCGCGCTGGCGGACGCCATCGTGGTGACCGGCGACAGCGTCAACATGGTGGGCGAGGCGCTGGCGGCGGGCGTGCCCGTGCAAGTCTATGAGCCCAGCGGCGGCCATCCCAAGATCGCGGGTTTCGTCGAGAAGCTGGCGCAGGCGGGCCATGTGCGGCGCTGGGCGGGCCAGCTGGAGCGCTGGGACAATCCCCCTCTCGACGCCACCTCCCGCATCGCAGGCGAAATCGCCCGGCGCTACGGCGCCTTCCGGGCCGCATCACCAAACCGCTGAGACGGGCGCCCCTTCCAGAACCTCCTTGAGGCGCGCGCGGCTCGCCCGCGCGGTTCCCTCGGGCAAATGGTCCACAGGGAAAAAGCCGCTCTCGGCGATTTCCCAATCCGCCCCGCGCGGATGGGTCTGCGCGACGTCGCGCGCCACATAGACCAGCACATGGTCGCGCTTCGTCACGAATGTGTTGAGATAGACCCCATGCAGCACGGGCGCGCCGGTCAGCTCGATATGACCCTCTTCCCGCAGCTCCCGCGCCAGAGCTTCCAGCGCCGTCTCCCCAACCTCCACGCCCCCGCCCGGCAAATGCCAGCCGGGCAGGTAGGAATGGCGCACAAGAAACACGCAGCCCTGCTTATCCAGCGCCACCGCGCGCACGCCCATGGTCAGCGGCCGGGCGAGCCGGAACCACAGATGCGAGGCGTGCTGGAGGGCGCGCAGGAGCGGACGGGGGAGATGGCCGAGCATGGACCGAACCTACGCCCCGCCGTCCGCCTTGCACAGGTCTTTGGGGCCATTTGACGCGGCGGCGGCTTGGCTGGTTGACTCAGGAAACCTGAAGATTAGAAGAATTCTAAGATGCCCTGGAGCCGCCGGTGAAAAGCTTTTCCGAACTGACCCCGCGCGAAATTCTCGCCCTCGCCATTTCGTCCGAGGAAGAGGACTCGCGCATCTATATGGCCTTCGCCGAAGATCTGCGCGAGCGTTATCCCACCTCCGCCAAGGTCTTCGAGGAGATGGCCGAGGAGGAGACCAGCCATAGGCACATGCTGCTCGGAATCTACGAGACGCGCTTTGGCAAGGTGTTGCCGCCCATCCGCCGCGAGGACGTGAAGGGCTTTCTGCGCCGCCGCCCGATCTGGCTGACCGCGAATCTGCCGCTGGAGACCATCCGCAAGGAAGCGGAGAACATGGAATTTCAGGCCGCCCGCTTCTATGAGCGCGCCGCCGAACGCACCACCGATGTGGAGGTGCGCAAGCTGCTGGGCGATCTGGCGGAAGTCGAGAAGGGCCACAAGACCCACGCCCACAAGCTGGAACAGGCCCTGCTCACCGAAGAGGCGCTGGAGGAAGAGGACAAGACGCGCCACCGCATGTTCGTGCTGCAATATGTGCAGCCGGGCCTCGCGGGCCTGATGGATGGATCGGTCTCCACCCTGGCGCCGCTCTTCGCCGCCGCTTTCGCCACCCACAGCAACTGGCAGACTTTTCTGGTGGGTCTCGCAGCCTCCATCGGCGCGGGCATCAGCATGGGCTTCGCCGAGGCCCTGTCGGATGATGGCTCGCTCACCGGGCGCGGCTCGCCCTGGCTGCGTGGCGGCATCTGCGGCTTGATGACCACCGTGGGCGGCATCGGCCACACCATGCCCTATCTGGTGCCCGACGGCTGGAACAACGCCTTCTGGATCGCCACCGCGATTGCGGGCGTCATCGTCTTCATCGAATTGTGGGCCATCGCCTGGGTGCGCGCCCGCTACATGGACACGCCTTTCCTGCAAGCGGTCTTCCAGATCGTGCTGGGCGGCGCCATCGTGCTGGCGGCGGGGATCCTGATCGGCGGGGCTTAGGGCGCGCTGAACAACGCCAGCGATAAGAAGCGCGCGACCCCCACCCCGTCTCGCTGACGCGAGCCGACCCTCCCCACAGGGGGGAGGGTGAAGGCGCCAACGATCTGAATTATCTATATGAAACGCCTGCCGATCCCATCCCCCTTGTGGGGAGGGGTGCGGGGTGGGGGTCCAGGCGGCTCCGGCGTTAGCGTGGACCAGATCAGTCGAGCTCTGAAGTTAAAAACTACTTGAAACTCGCCCCGATGAACTGCTGCAACTCCGCCGTCTGAGGCGCCGCAAAGAGCGCCTTGGGCGCCCCCTGTTCATGCACCCGGCCCTGATGCATGAAGACCAGCTTTGTGCCGACATCGCGCGCGAAGCGCATTTCGTGGGTGACGAGGATCAGCGTCATGTCCTCGCCCGCCAGTTTCTCCACCACGCGCAAAACTTCGTTGACGAGTTCGGGATCCAGCGCCGAGGTGATCTCGTCGCAGAGCAGCGCCTTGGGCCGCATGGCCAGCGCGCGGGCGATGGCGACCCGTTGTTGCTGGCCCCCCGAGAGCTGGCTGGGATAGGCGTCGCGCTTCTCCGCGAGCCCCACCTTGGCGAGCATTTCAAGACCCAGTTCGCGCGCCCGCCCCTCGCCCATCTTTTCCACCACGCGCGGCGCCAGCGTCACATTGCCCAGCGCAGTCAGATGGGGAAACAGATTGAACTGCTGAAACACCATGCCAACATGACGGCGCAGGGCGCGCATGTCGGTCTTCGCGCCGCCGACCTCCAACCCATCGACCATGATGGAGCCCGCGTCATGGGTCTCCAGCCCGTTGACGCAGCGCAGCAGCGTGCTCTTGCCCGACCCCGAACGCCCGATGATGGCGACGACGTCGCCCTTTTCCACGGGGAGCGAAACGCCTTTCAGCACCTCGTTGGCGCCGAAGCTCTTGCGGACATCGACGATGCTAACCAGCGGCATTGAGGCGTCTTTCAAGTGATTTCGCCAGAAGCGAAAGCGGATAGCAAAGCGCGAAATAGATCAGGCCCGTGATCGAATACACGAGAAAGGGGCGAAAGGTGGCGTTGTTGATCATCGCGCCCGCGCGCGACAATTCCACAAAGCCGATGATGGAGGCCAGCGCCGTGCCCTTGATGACCTGCACCGAAAAACCCACCGTCGGCGGCACGGCGATGCGCAGGGCTTGCGGCAGGATCACGTAGCGCATCTGCTCAACATAGGTCAGCGCCACGCTGGAGCCCGCCTCCCACTGTCCCTTCGGCACGGACTCCACACAGCCGCGCCAGATCTCCGTGAGGAAGGCGCTGGTCCAGAAAGTGAGCGCCAGAGAAGCCGCCATCCACGGGCTGATCTCGACGCCGAACAAGGCGGCGCCGAAGCACAGCATGAAGAGCTGCATCAACAGAGGCGTGCCCTGAAAGAACTCGACGTAAAGCGACACGAAGCGTCGAAGCGCCCCGCTGGCGGACATGCGGGCCAGCAGCAGCAGCAGCCCCACCGCACCGCCCGACACGAAAGCCACCAAGGACAGCGCGATGGTCCAGCGAGTCGCCAGCAGGAGATTGGAGGTGATGACCCAGAGGGAGAAATCCGCCACGCGTCAGGCCTTCGGAAACAGGCGCGAGCCCAGCGCGCGCAGGATGGCGCGGGTGAGCACGGCGAGCAGGAGATAGGCCAGCGCCACGACGAAATAGGATTCGAAGGCGCGGAAATTGCGCGACTGGATGAAATTCGCCGCATAGGTCAGATCCTCCGCCGAGATCTGCGAGACCACGGAGGAGCCCAGCATCACGATGATGATCTGCGAGGCGAGCGCAGGCCAGACCTTCTGGAAGGCTGGTTTCAAGACGACGTGACGCAGCACCTGCAAGCGCGTCATCGCAAGGCTCACCCCCGCCTCTATCACGCCCTTGGGCGTCGCCTCGCTTCCAGCGCGGATGATTTCGGTGGAATAGGCGCCAAGGTTGATCGTCATGGCGATGAAGGCCGCCTGCGTTTCGGTAAGTTTCAACCCCGCCGCAGGCAGGCCGAAATAGACGAAGAACAATTGCACCAGAAACGGCGTGTTGCGGATCAGCTCCACATAGGCGCCCAGAAGCCCCGCGAGCCAACGCGGCCCGAAGGTGCGCGCGCAGGCGCCCAGCGTCCCCACCAGCACGCCCGCCATCGTCGAGACGACGGTGAGCGCGACGGTGAAGACGAAACCGCGGGCCAGCACGTCCCAATAGGGCAGCAAGTCCGCAAATTGCAGTTTGTAGATCATGCGCGGCTTCAGAAGCCGGGCGGCAGGGGCGCCCTCAGCCAGGTCTGCGAGAGCTTCTCGGACTCGCCGTCGGCGCGCGCCTTGGCGATGATCTCATTGACTTTGGCGAGCAGCTTCGGCTCATCCTTGTTCAGGCCGATGAAACAGGGACTGTTCTTCATGACGAACTTCAGTTCAGGCGCGCGCGCCGCGTCACGGTCCGCGATGACGGCGGCGACCGCATTGCCGGAGGCGAAAATATCAATCTGCCCGGAGACAAAGGCGGTGATGGTGGCGTTATTGTCGTCATAGCGTTTGATGGTGGCGTCGGCGGGGGCGAGCTTTGAGAGTTCCTGCTCTTCCAGCGCGCCGCGCGTGGCGCCGATCGTCTTGCCCGCAAGGTCTTCGGGCTTGGCGACCGCAGCGGACTTCACACCAAACACGCCCATGAAGAACGGCGCATAGGCGGTGGAAAAATCAATCACCTTTTCGCGATCGGCGTTCTTGCCCAGCGTCGAGATGACCAGATCGACTTTCTTCGATTGCAGATAGGGAATCCGGTTGGCGCTGGAGACCGCCACCAGCTCGGTGCGCACGCCAAGCTCCTTGCCGATCAGCCTGGCCATGTCGATGTCGAGACCCTGGGGCTGCATGTCGGCGCCGATGGCGCCGAAAGGCGGATAGTCGGTCGGCACCGCGATGCGAATGACCTTGGCGGAAAGGATGTCATCGAGCGCCTCGGCGCGGGCGGCGCCTGTGAAGCACGTGAGCGCGAGGGCGCTGGCGAACAAGGCTTGAACAACGCGACGGCGGATCATGAGGCGGGCTCCTGTCAGGCTCTAAGACGCCATTTGCTGGCTCCAAGCTTGCATGCAAAATTTGTGCATGCAAATGCTAAATAGCGACTGCAAAGCCTATCATCCGATTGCGCAGACCTTATGCAGCGTGGCCCATGATTGTGCAGAAGGGCCACGGGGTCGCCCTCAACGTGTGAAAGTTAAAGCGCATGCCTCTCGCGCCCATGACGGATCGCATCACGCGCATCCTGACCGACCTCGTCGCCTTCGACACGGTGAGCCACAAGTCCAATCTGCCGCTGATCGCTTACATCGAGCGTTATCTGGCGGATCTGGGCGTGGCCAGCGAGCGCATCCTCGACAAGACCGGCCAGAAGGCCTCGCTCTTCGCCACCATTGGACCCGGCGACACAAGCGGCTACATCCTGTCGGGCCACACGGACGTCGTGCCGGTGGAGGGACAGGCCTGGACCAACGATCCCTTCACCCTCACACAACGCGACGGACGGCTGCATGGGCGCGGCGCTTGCGACATGAAAGGCTTTGTCGCCGCCTGCCTCGCGCTTGCGCCTGAAATGGCGGCGGCGCGGTTGCGCCTGCCGATACACCTCGCCTTTTCCTATGACGAGGAGACCGGCTGCACCGGCGTGCGGCCCATGATCGAACGGCTGGCGCAAAACCCGATACTGCCGCTGGGTTGCTTTGTCGGCGAGCCCACCTCGATGAATGTCGTCGTCGGCCACAAGGCCAAACACGCCGTGCGCGCCAGCCTGCGCGGCAAGACTTGCCATTCCGCGCTCGCGCCGCACGGCGTCAACGCGGTGGAATATGCCGCCGATCTGATCATGCTGATGCGGGAGACCGCGCGCGACCTCGCCGCTGACGGCCCGCGCGATCCGCTTCATGAAATTCCCTACACGACCGGGCTGACCAGCGTGGCCCACGGCGGGCGGGCGCTGAACATCGTGCCCGATCTATGCGAACTGGAGATGGAGATTCGCGCCATCGGCGCCCATGATCCAAAAATCATCATGGCCGGCGTCATGCAACGCGCCGAGACCGAAATCGCTGCGGCCATGCGCGCCGCCGACCCCGCCTGCGGCATCGACTTCGCCGAGATACAATCTTATCCGGGCCTCGACACCGACCCACAGGCGCCGCTCATAACCCTGACCAAGCAGCTGGCGGGCCGCAACGGCCACGGCAAGGTCGCCTATGGCACGGAAGCGGGGCTATTCATGGCCATGGCGGGGATTCCGGCGGTCGTCATCGGGCCGGGCTCCATCGAACAGGCGCACAAGGCGGACGAATTCATCGCCATCAGCGAGCTGACCGCCTGCGGCCAGTTCCTGACCCGCCTCATCGCCCATTGCTCCAGCGATTGAGCCCTTGACGCGCAGGCCGCGACCGGCGACAGAGCCCGCGTGACCAGCTTCCTCATCGCCCACCTGTCCGACGCCCATATCGGCCCCCTGCCCGAGCCGCGCGCGCGCGAGCTGATCGGCAAGCGGCTGACCGGCTATCTCAACTGGAAGCGCCGCGACCGCATCCACGACATGGACGTGCTGACCCGTCTGGTGGCCGACATGCGGGCGCACAAGCCCGATCACATCATGATGACCGGCGATGTGCTCAATATCGGCCTGCCCGCCGAGTTTCCGCTCGCCGCCGCCTGGCTGCACACATTGGGCGAGCCCCATGACGTGAGCTTCGTGCCGGGCAATCACGACGCCTATGTGCGCAGCTCGATGCCCTATCTGCTGCGCACCTTCGCGCCCTGGACCTCGCCGGACGGCGGTCACGAGACCGCTTATCCTTATCTGCGCGTGCGCGGAAACATCGCCTTCATCGGCCTGTCGTCGGGCGTGCCCACGCCTTTCTTCATCGCCTCGGGCAAGCTGGGCCGGACGCAGCGCAAGGCCTTCAAGACCGTGCTCGACGAGACCAGGGCGCGAGGGCTGATGCGCGTGGTGATGATCCACCACCCGCCGTTCCGCACCGGCGCCAGCGCCGGGCGCGGCCTGTCGGATGTGGGCGCCTTCGAGCGGATCATCTCGCGCCACGGGGCGGAGCTGATCGTGCATGGCCACAACCACCGGGCCTCCCTGACCCATCTGCCCACACCAGAGGGGCGCGCCCCCGTGGTGGGTGTCGCCTCAGCCTCCGCCGTGCCCGGCACACCCCGCCACAGGGCCGCCTATCACCTGTTCAAGGTGACGCAGACGCAGGCTGGCTGGGCCCTTGAGGCCCGCGCGCGCGGCCTTCTGCCGGGAACCCGCGAGATCGGCGATCTCGGCCCGATGAACCTGGCCTGGCCGGGCTACGGCTAGGGCGCTATTTCACGATCTGGATCAGCGTCGACAACTGGTCCCTGGTCAGCGGCGCGGCGAGGAACTTCTGCCGCACGGCGCCGTCCATCAGCTTGTCGAGGCCGGTGATCACGTCGAAATCGCGCGCGGCCCTGGGCTGAAAGTCGAACGCCGCCTTGCGGGCATATTCCACGGGCGCATTGATATTTGCGGCCCACATCTCGATGGCTTTGGGATCCGCATACATCCAGTCGAGCGTCTCGCGATAGGCTGTCACATAGCGCGCCAACGCCTCCTTGCGCTCGGTCATCACTTTCACGCTGGCGATATCCACGCGCACGGTCTGGTCGCGCAGCGAGGGCGCGTCGTCGCCGGTGGCGATGATGCGGATCTTGCCCTCGGCGATCTCCTTGAGGCCGAAGGGCGGGGCCGCCCAGCCCATGTCGATCTGGCCGGACATGACCTGCGCGAAGGTGCTCGCCTGATCGCCCGCGGCCAGCAGCTTCATCTTGGCCCCGGTCTCCTGCGCCAAAGCCACCGCGACCGTGTTGCTGCTCGACCCATTCGACGAGAAGCCCAGAACGGTCTTGTCTGTGGCGTCTTTCAGGCTCTTGAGCGGCGAATCCGCGCGCGCATACCAGTAGAGGTCGCCTGCGCCTGTGAAATTCGCGCCGATGATGCGCACCGGCGCGCCCTTGGCGAAGGCGCCCATGACGCCCGTCGTGCCGACAGCGATGCTGAGATCGGCGGAGCCGGAAATAACGGCCTGCAAGGATTCGCCAGCCCCTGCGGTGGCGTAATATTCGACGTTGACGCCGTGTTTCCTGAATATGCCCGCCTGCTGGCCAAGGCGCGGCGCCTCTGTAGCCCAGAGGCCGAAGCCGCCGATGGCGATGCGGAATGTGTCGAGGCTTTGCTGGGCCTGAGCGCCCGCTGAAACGGCCAAAAGGCCGAAGGCGCCCGCAAGCGCGCCGTAAATGGCTCTCATGTCATCCTCCCGAACGCCGACTTGATGCCGGTCCTGACGGGATGATGCAGCAGAGCGGCGAGGTTGAAAAGCCTCGCCGCTCTGGTTCAGGTTCAGGAGGCCTGTTGAATGGCCGAAAGCTTCCAGCCCAGCGCGCTCGCCCCGGCGATGCGCTGGAAGGTCCAGACCTCGGTGGCCTGCTCCGCGACGGACGGATTGCCCGACACGATGCGGCCGGTGGCGCGATCCTGCATCACGTCGATGAGCGAGAACCGCATGGCCAAGGTGGCGTAATCGTCATTGTCCTCGCGCCAGGCCTCGGACAGGTCGCCCTGCAGCAGCTTCACGCCGGAGATCTTGTTGATCACGCCACTGCGGACATGTTCGGCGATCTCCTGCGAGAAGTAGGAGACCATTTCCGAGGTGGCCAGCGCGCGCAGGCGTTCAAGATTTTCGTCGCTATAGGCGCTCTGGGTGTCGCCGAGCAGGCGTTCGAAAGCGCTGAAGTCGGCGTCCTGCAGCTGGATCGGCGTCACCACGGGCGGCTGGGGCTGCGGCGCGCCGCCAAAACCGCCCATCGGCCCGGACGAAGCCCCATAGGCGGAACGCTCGCTCGACCCGGCCATCGAGGGTTGGTTGCGGTTGGCGAACCAGCTCAAGACGAACCGGGCGACGAAGAAGAGCAGCGCAAGCTGGAACAGGAGGCCAAGGATCGAGCCGATTCCGCCATGGCCCATCATGCCATGCCCGAACAGCATGCCGACCAGACCGGCGCCCAGAAAGCCCGCCATCAAGCCGCCGCCAAAACCGCTGAACATGCCGCCGAACAACCCGCGCGAGGGCGTCGGCTGGCTGTAGGACGGCTGGCTATAAGAGGGCTGCGGCGTCATGGAACGCTCCATGGGCGCGACCGTATGGGGCGCAGTCGCCGTTGGCGGCGGCGCGGAAAAGGTTTTGGCGCCACGGCTGCCGAAGCTGGAACCGCCGCCAAGGCGCGCCTCCGCGACGGCGGGCGCAAAGGCCAGCGCTGCGGCCAGACCCAGCGCGAGAGCGGCGTTGCGAGAGACTATGCCACGCAAGAAATAGAAGAAGGAGGACATGGAAGACCCTCGTAGTAGCCGAACGAAGCGCTTGGCCAAGATCATATGGGAGCAACGCTGGGGAATTAAACAGGCGCCCGACCATATCAGACAACCGGTTTCGCGGAAACGTGAACCTCATTCGCGGCCCCGGGGGACAACGAAGACCCGACGCCGCCAAACCCATAAAAAAAAACCGACCCGACGAGAGAACGCATCGGGTCGGCCGCCGGTGAGCTGGAACTGATAAGTCAAAGCCAAAAGCAAATCGGCTCCGCGACAAAAACTTAACCTTAACAACATCTTACGGCGCCCGCAAGCGTTTTTGCATAGGTGAGCCAATCATTGCCTTTTTTAAGGACGCTCGACGTCCCGGACGATTATTTCGCCCCCCTCTGGACAAGCCCGGCGCCCCCTACCCACATGGAGGCAGGTGGGGGACGCTAACGCCCGGTGGAGACGCCCATGACCTGCTGTTCAAACAATTCCTCTCAAGGCTCCGATCATGGTGGCGCGCGATCGGTGCGCCCGGACCACGTCTGGCGTCCCTTCGAATTGCTGGCGTTGGTACTGGGCTTCATCGTCTTCTGGCCGATTGGGCTGGCGGTGATCGGCTTCAAGATCTGGCAACGCCGCAGCGGCTATCAGGGCGACCTGCACAGCTTCCTGCACGAACGGGCGGACATTCTGCGAAGCGCTTGCAGCGGCTGGCGAAACGCCACATGGGAGTCCTCCGCCTGGCGAAGCCCGTGGGAGGCGCCCACGCGGGGCGGCGGCTGGTCGCCCTTCGGCGGCATGCGGCCCACCGGCAACAGAGCTTTCGACGAATGGCGGGACTCCGAACTCGCCCGCCTCGAGGAGGAGCGCCGCAAGCTCGAAGAGGCGGAGCGCGAATTCGCAGCCCATATCGAGGAACTGCGCCGCGCACGCGACCGCGAGGAGTTCGAGCGCTTCATGAACGCCCGCCACAATCGACAATCGGGCGAGGCTTCGTAAGCCTTCGCGCACAGGCGGCGCAGGATCGTCCCAGCGCCGTCTGTCCCGCTCGCTAACCCTTCATTAACCCTGAAACTTGAGCGGGATTTAAGTATTTTCGCGCATGACCTTGGGGATGGCGCGACGTCTACTCTCCCTGGCTCTCATCACGGGTCTGGCCCTGCTTCTGGCGGGATGCGGCCTGTTCCGGCGCCCTGAACGCCCGGCCTGGCGCGCCCAGGCGGAGAAGGCCTGTTTCGCGCAGAAACGCGTGACCCTGTCTCCCTATGTGCAGCCTGCCGCGGCCATCGACGGCCCCAGCATCTGCGGCCTTGAACAACCCCTCAAAGTGACGGCTCTGGCTGACGCGACCGTGACCCTGAACTCGACGCTGACGCTGGACTGCCCCATGACGGCGGCGCTGGACGATTGGATGCGCGATGTGGTGCAGCCCATCGCCTTGGCCCGCTTCGGTCAACCCGTGACGCAGATCGACTCCATGGGCGCCTATTCCTGCCGCCCCATCGACGGCCAGCGCGGCAACCGCCTGTCGGAACACGCCTTCGGCAATGCGGTCGATGTGGGCGGCTTTCGTCTGGCCGATGGCCACAGCATCACCTTTGTGAAGGGCTGGACGCGCGGCGACGAACAGGAGAAGGCCTTCTTGCGCGAGGTGCAGGCCGGCGCCTGCAACATCTTCACCACGGTCCTCGCGCCCGGTTCGGATCCCTTCCACTACAATCACCTGCATCTGGATCTGGCGATGCATGGGCAGACCTCCACCGGGCCGCGCCGCATCTGCAAGCCGCTGCCCTCGCCGCAACTGCTGCCCGCTCCGCAGCGCCATGACGATCTGCCCGACGCGCCCGACATCGACGACGATATCGACGTGTCGCAGGCCGGAAGCGCGGGCCTGCCCTCCCGCACCGCCATGACCCTCGACGCCGCCCTGCCAGCGCCGGCGCCCGTGACAAGGCCGCAGGCGCCGACGATGCGCAGCGCGGCCCTGACGCCGCCCCCGCTTTTGCCTCCCATGTCCCTGCCCGACGCGCCCGTGCCGCCAAGCCGGCCGATCACACGCGGCTATCTGCGCGCCGATGGCGTCTTCGTGCCGGACGACATGACCGCCACGGTCAGGCCGACCCGGCGCTGATCCGGTTTGCGCGTGGCGTCGCCCATGCTAAAGGGGGTTCATGATGACCCGCCAGCGACGATAAACCCTTTGATCGAAGCGCTCCCCAGCGCCGCCCGACCCTGCGCGTCCCGCCTGCCGGAAGATTCATGACCGACCTTTCCCTGAGCCTGAGCCCCCTCACTCCCGCCGATCTGCCCGCCATCGAGAAACTCGACGAGCGCGCCTTCGGCCCCGGACGCTTCGCGCTCAGCGCCTATCGGCTGCGCGAGGGCGTGCGCCCGGACGAGAACTTGTCTTTCGTCGCCCATGTAGGCACGTTGCTGGTCGGCGCCAACCGCATGACGGCGATCACGGCAGGCGGCGCCCCGGCCCTGTTGCTCGGCCCGCTGACCGTGGATCCGCCCTTCCGCTCGCGCGGCATCGGCGAGGCGCTGATGGGCAAATCCATGGACGCCGCCCGCGCCGGGGGCCACCGTCTGGTGATTCTGGTCGGCGACGAACCCTATTACAATCGCGTCGGCTTCAAACGCGTCCCCCACGGCCGCCTGACCATGCCCGGCCCGGTCGATCCCGCTCGCCTGCTCTATTGCGAATTGGTGGAAGGGGCGTTCGAGGGGCTGAAGGGCGCGATCACGCGGGCGTGATCACCCCCTCCGCCGCCGCCCTTCCCACAACCAGCCCGCGAGCACGCTGCCCAGCAGCGCGATCAGGCCCAGAAATCCGATCGCCAACGGCGCCACGCCCACGCCCGTCACCACGCTGGCGCCGGTGCGCTTGATCCCGACATAATCGGGGCCGCCATAAAGCGGGCTGTCGCGCATGGCGACGAAGCGCGGCAGGGCGATGGCGTCGCCTTCCCCGGCGCTGATGCGCCGCACCGTGCCGCCCGTGGCTTGCGCCAGCGGGTTCAGCAGATCGGGGGTCGAGACCACGTCCTGAAATTCGCGGGGGTTCTCGGGGCCGACATTGACCAGCGTCGAGAGGTCGCCGTCGCTCAATTTGTAGAGGCCGAATTCCTCCACGCTCACTTGCGCGCGCGACAGGCCGGGCTCGGCGGCCGTCAGCGTCACCATCTGCGTCTTGCCGGTCGGCGAGGTGATGGTGACCGCAGGCGTCGCAGGTTTGAGGCTCTGGCGCTCGATGGAGAGTTCGTGGCCGCGCGCGCTGGCGCGCAGGGCCTCCTCCTCCAGCTCCGGCTCCTTCATCAACCAATGGGCGAGGCGGCGCATGAGGTCGAGATGCGGCCCGCCGCCCTGATAGCCGCGCGCCCAGAGCCAGATCTGATCGGACAGCAGCAGGCCCACGCGGCCCTTTTCCTCGCGCGAAAGAAGCAGCAGCGGCTTGTCGTCGGCGCCTGAGAGCACCGACGCTCCGCGCAGCTTTTCAGCCGACACCTGCCGAAACCATTCGCCCCAGGCGGGCGGGTTCTGTTGCGAGCCGGGCAGCCCGCGCGTCACGGGATGTTTCGCGCCGTCGTCGCTGATTTGCGGCAGGAAGGGGCGCTCCACAAGGGCGCCTGACGGCCGCGCGGGCGCGATCTTGCCCAACGGCGAATAATAGAGCCCGTCGCGTCCGGCATAATCGGGGCCGGTCGCCATCAACAGCGCGCCGCCCTCGCGCACATAGCGCACGATATTCTCGAAATAGACCGGAGGCAGAACGGTCTGATTCGAATAGCGGTCGAAGATGATGAGGTCGAATTCCTTGATCTTGCGCCCGAACAGATCGGCGGTCGGGAATGCGATCAGCGAGAGTTCATTGATGGGCGTGCCATCCTGCTTTTCCGGCGGACGCAAGATGGTGAAATGCACCAATTCCACATTGGCGTCGGACTTCAGCAGATTGCGCCAGGTGCGCTCCCCGGCATGGGGCTCGCCCGACACCAGCAACACTTTCAATTTATCGCGCACGCCCTCGATGGTGACGACGGCTTTATTGTTCAGCGTGGTCAACTCGTCGGGCAGCGCCGCGATCTCCAGCTCCACCACATTCGGCCCGCCATGTTCGATCATGACCGGCGCGCGCACGATCTGGCCGGGCGCGGCGCGGATATTGGCGATGACGACGCCATCGCGCCGCAGAGCGATCGCCACGCGCTCGCCCTTGTCGGCGGTGTCGAGCACGCGCACCGCAATCGTCTGCTCCTTGCCGACGATGCCGAAACGCGGCGCCTCGACAAGTTCGATGCGCCGGTCGCGCTCGCCCGCATGGCCGGTGACGAAAACATGCAGCGGCGCCTTGAAGCCCAAAGCGCCAGCCGACGCGGGGATGTCATGCACCACGCCGTCGGTGACGAGAATGGCGGCGCCGATGCGCTCGGGCGGCACATCGGCCAGCGCGGCGTTGAGCGAGGAAAACAGCTTCGTGCCGTCATTGCCTGTATCTGTCGCGCCGCCGTCGATGAAGCGCGGCTCGATGTCGCCCAGGCCCTCGAGCGCCTTTTCAATCTGCACGCGCGCCGCATCGGTCTGCGCCTTGCGCTCGCCTATGGTCTGGCTCGCGCTGCGGTCGAGCACCACGGCGACCACATCTTTCAGGGGATTGCGATCCTCGCGCACCAATGAGGGATCGGTCAGGGCGAAGAGAACGAGGCAAAGGCCCAGAGCCCGCAGCCAGGCGCCGCGCCGCCGCGCCCAAAGGCCAAGGCCCACCACGAGCAAGGCGCCGAAGGCCAGCGCGATCAGGAGCGGGATCGGGATCAGAGGGGCGATCTGGAGGTTGAAGGAGGTCAATGGGCCAGCCGCTCCAGAAGGTCACGCACATGCACCTGATCGGCCTTGTAGTTGCCGGTGAGCGTGTAGATGACGATGTTGACGCCCGCGCGCAGGGCCATCTCCCTCTGCCGTTCCGTGCCCGGCGTCAGCGGAAACAGCGGCTCGCCATTGCGCGACACCGCCCAGGCGCTCGCCAGATCATTCGAGGTGATGAGGATGGGCGAGACGTCGTCGCCCGAGCGCACCGGCCGATTGGCGCGCTCTTCCGCATCGGGCGGCAAAGCCTCGATCCACATCTGACCGATGGTGGTGCGGCCCACGAAACTGTCGAGAAGATAGAAAGTCTTGGTCAACACATGGTCGCGCGGCACGGGCTCAAGCTCTGGCACGTCCACATTGGCGAGCAATTTGCGCAGCCATAATTGCTCGGGCGAAGACTCGCCGCCCGAGCGCGCGGTGAGCGCGTCGCGCGTGTCGAAAAGCACCGTGCCGCCCTGCTTCATATAGTTGGAAATGCGGGTCACAGCCTCGGCTGACGGCAAGGGCCGGTCGGCCACGATGGGCCAATAGATCAGCGGATAGAAGGCCAACTCATCGCGCGCAGGATCCACGCCCATGGGCTCGCCCGGGGACAGCGACGTGCGAGCGGCCAAGGCGCGCGAGAGCGCCGCCAGGCCGAGCTGACTCGCCTCGTCCACACGTGCGTCGCCGGTCGCCACATAAGCGAGCCGCGTCTGCAAGGCGGCCTCACGGTCGCGTGGGGTGACTGTGGTCTGCGCTTGCGCCGGTTGCGGCGCCAGTTGCGCAAAGCCGCCAAGCATCAGCACCAGCGCGCCCGCTGCGGCGGGCCTGCGCCAGCCACGCTTGAAAGCGCCCGCCAGCCAGAGCGAGACCAGCGCGTCGGCGATCAGCAGAGCCAGCGCCAAAGTCACCAGCGTGGGACGCAGATCCAGCGGCTCGGTCGTCTGCAACGGGTCCACCTTGAGCTTTAGTCCCGTGAGATCGACCGCGTTGAGTTGCGCGTCGGGCGCCAGCGCGTTGACCGCCGTCAACGCATCGGGCGGGCCGTAGAAACCGGGCGGGTGTTCCGCGCTGGCGCCGCCCGCATAATTCACCGGAATGGCCCGCGCGGAGAGCGGCGGCGCGCCCAGCACGCCAAACCCATCCAGCGTGCGGGTGGGAACGACGCTCTCCGCCTTTTGCGCGGCGGCGTTGGAGCCATCGCCAGCGCTCGCCCCCGCGCCGCCTTCGGAGGCGATGGCGACCGTGCGGCGCAGCAGATCGACGAAGAGGCCGGACAGCGGCAGATTGGACCAGGTCGTGTCAGCCGTCACATGCACCAGCACGATCATGCCCTTGCCGCGCCGGTCGGCCGTGATCAGCGGCGTGCCATCGGCCAGCGCCGCCCAGGTCTTGGCGGGCAGCCCCGCTTCGGGCTCCGCCAGAACTTGCCGCGTCACAGTGATTTCGTCGGATATGTTCAGCCCATGGAAGGGGCTCTCGCGTTCAAAGGGCGCGAGACGCTTGGGCGTATCCCATGAGAGCGAACCGCCCAGCACGCGCCCGCCGCGCCGCAGCCGCACGGGGGTCAGATCATCTGAAGAGGCCGCCAGCCTCGTGCCTGCGAAGCGCAGCAACACGCCGCCCTCTTCCACAAATTTGATGAGCCGATCCCGCGCGGGGCCGGTGATGACGCCCACATCCGCCAGCGCCAGAACGGATACGCTGTCGTCCAGCATGGCGAGGATGGGATCGCCCTTGCCAGCGCGCGGCTCGCGCACTTGCGCGAAGGGCGTCAGCGCGCGCACCAGATAGTAGGAGGGTGAGAGCAGCGGTTGGGACGTGTCAGCGCTAGCGCCCGACACGACGCCAACGCGACGACGCTTCCAGCGTTCGTCGAGCAGCGTCACCGCCCCCGCCGAATGTTCGTCCACGATCTCGACCCGCGCAATCTCGTTGCGCAACTCGATGGGCAGATCGAAGCGCGCCTTGGCCTCACGCGCCGCGCCAAGATCGAACGGCGCATCGCCAATCGCGACGCCCTTCATGTCGAACGCGCGCAACAGACCCTGCGGATGCCCATCGCTACGCGCGCGCAACACGCGCACCTCCAGCGCGCCAGCGCCATTGTCAGCCCCTGCGAGGGCCGATGCGGGCTTGTCCTGCGTCAGCACGCGCACGTCATGATCGCCCGCAGCCTGACGCAACCCTTGAGCGAAGGCGCGGCCGTCGCCATTCTCCAGACCATCGGAGAGCCAGACGATCTCGGCCTCTTGATTGACGCTCAGGAACAGTTGCAGCGCGGGGAGAGCCGCGAGGCGATCCGGAATGAAAGGCGCGGGCTTGAGGGCGCGCAGGCGTTCGATGGTCTTGCCCGCATCCGCCAGCAAAACGTCGCGTCCGCCTTCCGAGGCAAGCAGCAGGCCCATGGTGCGTCCATCGCGGCCCGCCGTCTGCGCCCGCTCGCTCGCCGCCTGAATGCGCTGCGGCCAGGTGGGCGCGGCTGGCCAACCGTCGTCGACGATCAGCAGCAGCGGCCCGCGTCCACCCTCGCCCGGCGGCAGGGGATTCCAGATGGGGCCCGCCATCGCCAGGATGACGAAAGCCGCGATGGCGAGGCGCAGCAGCAGCAGCCACCAGGGCGTGCGGGCGGGCGTCTCCTCGCGCGGCGGCAGATCGAGGATCAGCCGCAGGGGCGGAAAGGCGATCTGGCGCGGGCGCGGCGGCGTGATGCGCAGCAGCAGATAGAGCGCGGGCAACAGCGCCAGAGCGCCAAGCACGAGGGGAGCGGCGAAAGCGAGCGGGAGACCGAACATCAGGCGGCCCCCTGTCCGGCTTCGAGCCGCATCCGCAGGGCCAGCAGCGCCTGCGCGGCGGGCTTGTCGGTGCGATGCAGCGTGAAGCTCCAGCCACGCGACAGGCAGATTTCGCGCACGGCGTCCCGATGGGCGGCGAGACGCGCGATATAATCGGCGCGAAAGCTCTGCGCTTCGCCCACGCGCAGGGTGGCGCTGGAATCCACGTCGAGAAATTCGGTGTGGCCGGTGAAGGGGAACGTCTCTTCCACCGGATCGGCGATCATCACCACATGACCCCGCGCGCCGCGCGAGGCCATGCCATGGATCGCGGCGCGGATGTCGTTAAGCGCAGACAGAAAATCGCCGATCAGCACCGCTTGGGTGCGCGGGGGCAGCGCATCGGCGGGGGGCAGTTCGGCGGGGTTTGCTCCAGTGGTGCGCTCGTCCTCGATCAGCACCTGCGCGAAACGCTCCACGATGCCGCGCGTCGCCAGCGCCCGCGTCAGGCCCGGCAGGCCCACCCGCTCGCCGCCGCGCACCAGAAGGTCGGCCAGAGCCAGGCCCAGCACCAGCGCGCGGTCGAGTTTGGGCTGCATGGCGAGGGTCGAGGCATAGGCCATGGACGCCGAGCGATCCATCCAGATCCAGACCGTATGGGCGGCCTCCCACTCGCGCTCGCGCACATAGATCCGGTCATCGCGGGCGGAGCGGCGCCAGTCGATTCGGGTGGTCGATTCGCCCCAGACGAAGGGGCGGAACTGCCAGAAGGTCTCGCCCACGCCAGCGCGCTTGCGACCATGCACGCCATGCATCACGGTCGCCGCCACGTCCTTGGCCGCGACGAGCAAGGCGGGCAGGCGCCGCGCCAGATCCAGCGCGCCGCGCTGGTGGCGGGCGTCCGCCGCTCGTTCGCTGGGGTCAAGCAGGCGGGCGTCCACCATCGGCTCAGCCAAGCCGCGCGGCGAGGCGCGCGATGACGCCGGAGATGGTCTCCCCCTCCGCACGCGCCGCGAAGGTCAGGGCCATGCGGTGCTTCAGGATCGGCTCGGCCAGCGCGCGCACATCGTCGATGGAGGGGGCGAGACGTCCGTCCACCAGCGCCCTCGCGCGGGTGGCGAGCATCAGCGACTGCGCCGCGCGTGGCCCCGGACCCCAGGAAATATGCTTGGTGACGGCGGGCTCGCCCTCGCCGGGACGGGCGGAGCGCACGAGATCGAGGATGGCGTCCACCACGCTGTCGCCCACCGGCAGGCGGCGCACGAGGCGCTGGATGGTCATCAGCTCTTCGGCGGTCATGGCGGAGCGGGCGCGGGCGTCATTCTCGCCTGTCGTTTCGATGAGGATGCGCCGCTCCGCCGCGCGGTCGGGATAGGTCACGTCGATCTGCATCAGGAAGCGGTCGAGCTGGGCTTCGGGAAGCGGATAGGTGCCTTCCTGCTCCAGCGGATTTTGCGTCGCCAGCACATGGAAGGGGCGCGGCAGGTCATGGCGCTCGCCAGCCACCGTCACATGATATTCCTGCATGGACTGCAAAAGCGCCGACTGGGTGCGCGGGCTGGCGCGGTTGATCTCGTCCGCCATCAGCAATTGCGCGAAGATCGGGCCGCGCACGAAGCGGAAGGCGCGACGGCCGCCCTCGCCCTCCTCCATGATTTCCGAGCCCAGAATATCGGCGGGCATGAGGTCGGGCGTGAACTGCACGCGCCGGGCGTCAAGACCCAGCACGATCCCCAGCGTATCCACCAGCTTGGTCTTGGCGAGGCCGGGCACGCCCACCAGCAGACCGTGGCCGCCCGCCATCAATGTGACCAGCACCTCTTCGACGACCTTCTCCTGCCCGAAGATGACCGCGCCAATGGCCTCGCGCGCCGCATGGACACGCTCCAGCGCGCGCTCGGCGGTCTGGGCGATGGCGCTTTCCAGCGATGCGGCTGATATGTCCAGGGTCGCGCTCATCACATCTCCTCGCGGGCGTTCCAAAATCTCGGGCCACTGTAGGCGCAGACCATGAACAGGACTAGTTTAGGCCGCGCAGGACGCTTGTCGATCCATGCGCGGATCAAAACAGGATAGACCTTTCCATTACGCAATCCCATTGGCGCCAGAATATGACCGATGACACAGTCCCGTCTCCTTCGATCAGCCCCGGCCTTGACGGTCTGGCGAAGGCCGCCGCGCGCGTCAAAACAGCGGGGTTTCCGCCCGTTCATCAATGGAATCCGCCCCATTGCGGCGATATCGGCCTGAAGATCGGGCGGGACGGGACATGGTTCCATCAAGGCTCGCCCATCGGGCGACCCGCCATGGTGCGGCTGTTTTCCTCCATCCTGCGCAAGGATCCGCAGGGCCATGTGCTCGTGACGCCGGTGGAAAAAGTTTCCGTGGAGGTCGAAGACGCGCCTTTTGTCGCAGTGGAGATGCAGGTGGAGGGCGAAGGCGAGGCGCGGGCGCTGCGGCTGCGCACCCATGTGGACGATTGGGTGCATGTGGACGCCGCCCATCCGCTGCGCTTCGAGCCTGGCCCCTCCGGCGGGCTGAAGCCTTATGTGCTGGTGCGCGATGCGCTGTGGGCGCTGGTGGCCCGGCCTGTCTTTTATGAACTGGCGGCGTTGGGCGAGGTGCGACAGGTCGAGGGGCGGGAGCTATTCGGCGTGGCCTCCGGCGGCGCCTTCTTCCCCATGTGCCCGGCGGACGCGCTGGAGGGCCTCGCCTGATGTCGCCTTCCCCGCCCTTCTCAGCCGAAGACGTGCGCGAGCGCGCCCTGAAGAGCCTGCGCCTCGACATTGCGCCAGACGCCCTGCTGGCCCCGGTGAGCGCAGGCGACCATGTGCTGTCGCCAGAGGCCTTCCCCCCCGATGTGGGCAAGCCGGGCCGTCCCGCCGCCGTGCTGGTGCCCATTGTGGCGCGGGCGGAAGGCGCCACCGTCCTGCTCACCAAACGCGCCGCGCGGCTGCGCCAGCATTCGGGCCAGATCGCCTTTCCCGGCGGCAAGATCGACCCGCAGGACGAAAGCCCCATCGCAGCGGCGCTGCGCGAGGCGTGGGAGGAGATCGGCCTGCACGCCAGCCATGTGGATCCGCTGGGCTATCTCGACATTTACGCCACGGGGACGGGCTTCCGCATCTTCCCGCTGGTCGCCATCGTGCAGCCGCCCTTCGAGCTGACGCTCAACCCCGACGAGGTCGACGATGTCTTCGAAGTGCCCGTGCGCTTCCTGATGGATCCCGCCAACCACCAGCTTCACACCCGCGAGGCCGCAGGGGTCGCGCGCCATTTCCACGCCATGCCCTGGGAAGGGCGCTTCATCTGGGGCGCCACCGCAGGCATGTTGAAGAACCTTCACGCGAGGCTCTATTGCGATTGAACCCCGCCCGGATCGAAGCCCTCTCCTTCCTCGACGAGCCGAAGGTGCGCCGTATCTTCGAGGTGTTCGATTGCGCGGGCGAGGAGACGCGCGCGGTCGGCGGCGCCTTGCGCAACGCTTTGCTGGGCGCGCCCGTCAGCGACGTCGATTTCGCCACCACCGCCCCGCCACAGGTGACGATGGACCGCGCGAGGGCCGCAAAGCTGCGCGCCATTCCCACAGGCTTCGAACATGGCACGGTGACGGTGATCGTGGAGGGCCAGCCTTTCGAGATCACGACCCTTCGCGAAGATGTGGAGACCGACGGCCGCCGCGCCAAAGTGCTGTTTGGCCGCAATTTCGAACAGGACGCGCTACGCCGCGACTTCACCATCAACGCGCTGTCCTGCGACCGCGAGGGGCGCATCTTCGATTACGCCGGTGGGCTTGCGGATATGGACGCCCGGCGGGTGCGCTTCATCGGCGACGCTCGGCAAAGGGTGCGCGAAGATTTTCTGCGCATCCTGCGTTTCTTCCGTTTTCATGCGGCCTATGGCGAAGGGCCGCTGGATGAAGAGGCCTTTCACGCGGCGGTGAATGAGCGTGAAGGCATGCACAATCTGTCGCGCGAGCGCATCCGTGCGGAGCTGCTCAAGCTGCTCGCCGCCCGCCGCTGCGCGCCCACCATCGCCATCATGTGCGGCGCGGGCCTGTTGCTGCCGGTGCTGGCGGGCGTCGCCGTTCCCGCAAGGCTGGCGCGGGTGATCGGCATCGAGACCACGCGCGGGGCGAGCGCCGATCCCGTGCTGCGGCTGATCGCGCTCTGCGTGCTGGTGCGCGAAGACGCCGAGCGGCTGCGCGCGGAGCTGCGCCTCTCCAACGCCGAGGCCCAGCGCGCCCTTGGCGCCGCACGGGCGCTGGAGACATTGCACGGCCGCACGGCCCCGCCAGACGCGAAGGCCCTGCGCGCCTTTCTCCATATGCATGGCCGGGAGGCGGCGCGCGACGCCCTTCTGCTGGCGCAGGCGGAGGCGGGCGTCAGCGCGGACGACCCCCGCTGGGCGGGCGCCGACGCGCTTCTGGCGCAAACGCCAAAGCCGCGCCCGCCCTTCAGCGGCGCGGACCTGCTGGCGCGGGGCCTCTCGCCGGGGCGCGACATGGGCGAGGCGCTGAAAGCGATCGAGGCGCTATGGGTCCGCGCCGACTTCCCGACCGATCCGGCGGCGCTCGCGCAGCTGCTCGACGAAGCGCTGACGCGGCGGCCCTGAGCTTTTTTCACAAATGGACTCCTCGCGGAGGCAAAGGCGCCCTAAAGTCATCGCTGTGTCTGGAGCAGCGTATGAGTTTCGAGCGCAAGAGTCCCCGCGATGTCGCCCGCTCCCTTGCGGAGCGCAGCCGCAACCATGCGCGCGCCAAGATGCAGGCGGGAACGTGGCGTCGCGAAACCTTCACCCTGCCCCGCCCCGACGCCCGCGCCAAAGCGCGTGAATGGTTCGAGCTTTATCCCAAGGCGGCCTATATGACGGAAATCGAATCCTGGCGCGAACTCTCCGGCGACCAGATCGAATTCACCATGCGGCGTCTGTCCACCGCTGATTAATGCTCTACATCCGGCGTCTTCCACGCCAGATGCTGCCCGCCGTCCACCGCGATCATCTGCCCGGTGACGCTGCGCGCCTCCGCCAGAAACAGCACAGCCGCTGCGATTTCGCGCGGATCTATGGCGCGCTGCAAGGGAATGGCGCCCGCCTCGCGCAGGAAATCCGCATTTTGCTGCATGTGGTTGGCCAAGGTCGGTCCCGGCCCGATCCCGTTGACGCGAATGCGCGGCGCGAAAGCCTGCGCCATGGTCTGCGTCGCCGTCCAGAGGGCGGATTTCGAGAGCGTATAGGAGAAGAAAAGCGGGTTGAGGCGCCAGACCCGCTGGTCCAGCAGATTGACGATCAGCCCCTCGCCCCCCTGCGGCGACTGCGCGGCGAAATCGCTCGCGAGCTGCAAGGGCGCCCGCAAATTGATCGCCATATGTCGATCAAAGAGCGCGGGATCGAAGGCGCCCGCGCTGTCGGCTTCGAACAGGGAGGCGTTGTTGACGAGCAGGGTCACCGGCCCCAGCGCCGCCCGCGCGCCCGCCATGAGACCGGCGACCGCGACCGGGTCCGCCAGATCGGCGCTCAGCACGCAGGCGCGCCCGCCAGCGACGCCGATGTCGGCGCAGGCCGCCTCCGCCTCGGCGCTGGAGCGCGCGCTCGCATGAAGCGCCACCGCATAGCCTTTTTGCGCCAGCGCCCGCGCGATCGCCAGCCCGAGGCGCCGCGAAGCCCCCGTCACCAGCGCCGTACCAAGATGCAATGCCTCGTTCATATCGCCCTCACTGTGCTTTATTTGCCGCTATGGGCGAAAGGATCAAGAGCGAAAGCGCAGCGGCGACTTTTACAGCCCCCGATTGACGTAAAGTCGCCATTATTAATTCCCTTTTAATCACGTTATTCGCCGCAATCGTGCCATATTTCAAAATGTAGTTTCAATAATTCAAGCACTTAACGCACTGTTAACCGCAAAATTCCCTATGATCACTTGAATATATATCGCCCAACTGACGCCATATTTAGAAAAGATACTAACTCATCAAAGCGGATGACCTTAAGTCTTCTTAAACCTTTTCCGCCGAGAACAGCTACATGTTGGCCCGGAACGTGGCCCTTAGGAGTAGATCTGATGAACGCCAAGCTTTCCCTCGCCGCCGCCCTGTCGGTTCTCGCTCTCGGCAGCGCCGTCGCCGCCGATCTGCCGCGCCGGGCCACGGCGCCCGCTCCCTATGTGGCGCCAGTTCCGGTCTTCACCTGGACCGGTTTCTACGCGGGCGTGAACGCCGGCTACGGCTGGGGTCAGCAGAAGTCCACGGCAAACGCGGCCTTCGGCTCGCTTGACGGCGCGCAGGTCGGCGGCACCGCTGGCTACAACCAGCAGGTTGGCGCGCTGGTGTTCGGCGTGGAAGGCGACTGGGACTGGAGCAACGCCAAGCACACCAATGGCGCCAACGTCTCCAAGCTGACCAATGAGATGACCGCACGCGGCCGCGTGGGCTATGCGGTTGATCGCGTCTTGCTCTTCACGACCGGCGGCTATGCGGGCGGTACGGTCGACCGCACCGATGGCGTGAATGCGGCGAACGACTGGCACAACGGCTACGTGCTGGGCGGCGGCATGGAATACGCCATCACCAACAACGTCTCCGCGAAGGCCGAATATCTCTATACGGACCTCTCCTCGAAGACCGACACGGCGATCTCGCACGCCGGCGTGACCCAGAACACCGTCCGCATGGGCGTGAACTACCGCTTCTGATCGCCCTCCAGCGAGAAGACCCGAGGCCCGGCGGCAACCCCGTCGGGCCTCACCTTTTTAGAGGCGCCGCTGTCATTCGAGGCGCAAATTGACCGCCTTCGGCCCTTTGCCCTTCTTGTCCGGCTCGATTTCATAAGCGACCTTCTGCCCCTCGTTGAGAGAGCGCAGTCCGGCATGTTCTATGGCTGTGATGTGGACGAAAATATCGCTGCTCCCGTCCTCGGGCTTGATGAAACCGTAGCCCTTTTCCGCGTTGAAGAACTTCACCACACCCTTCTGCGTCATGGCTGGTTTCCTTTCCAGTCCTCGCTCCGGTTGTGGAATATGGGGCGCGCCGACGCGCCGGACAGGGCTTTGCGCCGCCTTACTCGCCGGTGAGCCAGGAAATCCGATAGGCGGCGCCGGGGCCTTGGGCGAGGCGAGCCGCAAGGGCGGGCAGCAGTTCGCGGGCCTCCTCCTCCAGCACGAAGGGCGGGTTGACGACGACCAATCCGCACCCCTTGAGCGCGCCCACCTCACGCAGATGATCGACGTCGAGTTCCAGACACAGAACCTTGCGGATCGGCCCATCGGCAAGATATTGGCGGAAATCGTCCACCCCGCCAGCAACCTTCAGCGGATACCAGAGCGCATAGGTTCCTGTCGGCCATTTCTCCCAGGCGTTTTCGAGGGCGCGGGCCATGCGCTCGAACTCGTCGCGCTCCTCGAAGGGCGGATCCATGAGCACGAGGCCCCGGCGCTCAACGGGCGGCACGCCCGCCCTGAGGGCCTGATAGCCATCCATCGTCAGGATCTTGCAGCGTTTTTCCAGGCCGAGCGAGCGCACGAGGCGACGCGAGTCATGTTCGTGCAGCTCGCTGAAGGTCATCCGATCCTGCGGCCGCAACAGCCGCTGGGCGATCAGCGGCGACCCTGGATAGGCCCCCGGCGCCTGCGCCGTGCCCGGCACAAGCCGCAGATAGGGCTCCAGAAGAGCGGCTGTGGCGGGCGGCAGGTCGGCGCCAAGCAGGCGGCCGATCCCATCACGCCATTCCCCGGTGCGCAGCGCCTCCTCGGAGGACAGATCATAGCGCCCGACGCCGCTATGGGTGTCGAGATAGCGCAGCGGCGCATCCTTGCGCATCAGGTAGAGCAGGATGCGGGTCAACAACGCATGTTTGAAAACATCTGCGAAATTGCCGGCGTGGAAGGCGTGCCTGTAATTCATGTGCGAAGGCTTACCCCCTCAGAGGCTCGGCGTCACCTTGATCGCCTGCCCCCGACACGAATTTCGCGTCACTTCAGGACAGGCCCGAAACTCGCGCAAATCCTTGGTCAGGCAAATGCGCACGTCCTGAAGATAACCCTTGGCGCAGCCAACCGAGGCCATGCCCGCCCGCAGCCGTGGATTGGCCCGGCCAAAAGCGCGCAAAATCTCGGCCGGCGCAACCTCCTCTTCATGCCGCAGGCGCTCGAACTCGGGGGGCACGCGCACCAGGTCGCGCGCCGCCCGCACGTCGGCGAAGTAATCCTGGGGCGAACGGCCAGAACAGCTGCCATGCTTGCGCCATTCATAGCGGGCGAGCCCCTCGTTCGGAAACAGATCCTTGGCGGCGTCCAGCGCAACGCGCGAAACCGTGCGGCCCGCCGCGTCGCAATCGCTGGGGAAGCCCCGCTCGAACTGAGGCCACAGACCATGGACGACAAAACCAAGCCCGATGCCCGCCTGGCATTGGTCCGGCGACTTCTGCGCCCCTCCGGCGGCGCAAAAGCCGGGCGACCAGG
Organism: uncultured Hyphomicrobiales bacterium; assembly: GCA_903902915.1. GTDB lineage: Bacteria > Pseudomonadota > Alphaproteobacteria > Rhizobiales > Beijerinckiaceae > Terripilifer. Next base: position 221,109 of record CAIUWR010000045.1, read on the forward strand.
ACAGGGACAGCACGTAGAAATCGAATTCGCCGCCGGGCGTGGGGCGACGGAACGCCCGTTCCATGGCGCCATCGCCACCGGCGGGAGAGGCCCGATCCTCGCAATGGTCCAGAACGCAATCTGGCGCGCCCTGGGCGACGGAAGGCGTGGAAAAGCCCCAAAGGGCGGCGAGAAGGGCGACGGCGGCCCAGCAACGCCTTGAAATCAAAGGAAGAGAAGTCACGCACACCCTCCTGAAACCACTCAGGGGCGCGCGGCCATGCACCCCTGACCATAGGCGTAGTTACGATCCAGGCCGTTGACGCAATAGGTCACGCCCCAGTTATTGAACAGATTGGTGCGGCCGGTGAGCGGAAGCAAGCCAAAAAAATCGCCCCCGGCGAAACCGAGCTCCTCGCCGATCCAATAGGTGACTTGCCGCACCTTGCCGTCATTGAAATAGACGCGCGCCGTGCAATAGCGGCGCGGGATATAATCGGCGCCATTGGTGCGGTAGCCGATCTCGTGGAACCGATCAAAACCCGCCATCTCCAGCCCGGACTTCCAGTATTCGCTTTCCGTATCGGAAAAGCGGGTCTGGATGTTGAAAAGCACCTCGGGCGTGTCGCAAGCGGGAACCTCGCCGGTCCAGGGCAGGTAGCGATGCTCGGCGGGCGTCAGCGGGCGGGTCTCGGCGGCCGCCGCAAGCGGGAGAGACGCCCCAAAGAGGGCGAGCAGGATGGCAACGATTACGCGATTCATGTCGGGCCTCTCCACCTTGAGAGGCCACGATGCGTCGAGCGACAACCAGGGTCAACGTACAGCTTGACCATTGCAGCCTTGAAATCGGCTATTGCGCCTTCTTCTGATAATCCTTCACGTCATTAAACTGAATCTGCGGCCACTTTTCCTGCTCGTAACGCAGGGCCCAGGCCGATTGCGCCAAATAGACCGGCGCATGATCGAGATCCTCGGCGATGGAGGCCGGGAATGCGCGCTGGAATTTGTCGAGATCGAGCGGATCATCCGCGCTGATCCAGCGGCAGACCTCGAAGCGGCTCTGCTCGAAGCTCACGGGCAGGCCGTATTCCGCCTGTAACCGCTCGGCCAGCACGTCGAGCTGCAAGGCGCCGACCACGCCCACGATGGCGCCTGAGCCGTCATTGGGCACGAAAACCTGCACCACGCCCTCTTCGGCCAGTTGCTGCAAGGATTCGCGCAGCTTCTTGGCCTTCATGGCGTCGCCCAGTTTCACGCGGCGCAAAATCTCGGGCGCGAAGCTGGGCACGCCGCGAAAAATGATATCCTCGCCCTCGGTCAGCGTGTCGCCGATGCGCAGGGTGCCGTGGTTGGGAATGCCCACCACATCGCCCGCATAGGCCTCTTCGGCGATCTGGCGATCCTGGGCGAAAAAGAACTGCGGCGCGTTGATGGGAAGCGGCTTGCCGGTGCGCACCAACTTGGCCTTCATGCCGCGCGTCAGCTTGCCGGAGCAGATCCGGGTGAAGGCGATGCGGTCCCGGTGGTTGGGATCCATGTTCGCCTGAATCTTGAACACGAAGCCGGTCATCTTCGCCTCGCGCGGCTCGACGCGCCGGCTGGCGGAATCCTGCCCGCGCGGCGGCGGCGCGAATTCGCCAAGGCCATCAATGAGATCCTGCACGCCGAAGGTGCGCAGCGCGCTGCCCCAGAACACCGGCGTCAGGTGACCTTCGCGGAAACTGTCGAGATCGAACGGCTTGCAGGCTTCGACCGCCAGCCCCAGCTCTTCGCGGAAAGCCTCGCGCTGATGCTCGGGCAGAAGGTCCGCCACCGCCGGATCGTCGGGACCATTCACCTTCTGCATGGGCGCGTCGGAATCCACGTGGCGGATGGCGCTGGCGCGCAAATCATAGGTGCCGGCGAAATCGCGGCCGCGGCCGATGGGCCAGGTGAGGGGCGCGGTGTCGAGCGCCAACGTCTTCTCGATCTCGTCGAGCAGATCGAAAGGATCGCGCGTGTCGCGGTCGAGCTTGTTGATGAAGGTGACGATGGGAATGTCGCGCAGGCGGCAGACCTCGAACAGCTTGCGCGTGCGCGCCTCGATGCCCTTGGCCGCGTCGATCACCATGATCGCCGAATCGACGGCGGTCAGCGTGCGATAGGTGTCTTCGGAAAAGTCTTCATGGCCCGGCGTGTCCAGCAGGTTGAAGACGCGCCCGTCATATTCGAAGGTCATGACCGAGGTGACGACCGAAATGCCGCGCTCGCGCTCGATGCCCATCCAGTCGGACCGGGTCTGGCGACGGTTGGCCTTGGCGCGCACCTCGCCCGCCAGCTGAATCGCGCCGCCGAACAGCAGCAGCTTTTCGGTCAGCGTGGTCTTGCCCGCGTCCGGATGGGAGATGATGGCGAAGGTGCGCCGCTTGGAAACGGGGTCTGTGTCTGCGGTCATGGTCCTGAAATCCACGGCCCGCCGGAGGGGCGGGCCGCTAGGGGCTTAACAAATGCGAGGGGGCTTGTGCAAACAATCCCCGAAGGCGCCCGGCGGCGGCCCGGCTATTCGGCGGCCTTGGCCTCGGTCACCTGCATCAGCGCCGCCCGATCCGCCGCCTCGCGCGCATGGTCGCGCGCGAGGAACGTGTAGATCGCGGGGGTGATGAAAATGGTGAAGAGCGTGCCGATGGCCATGCCGAAGCCGATCACGAGACCGATGTCGAAGCGGCTGCGCGCGCCAGCGCCATGGGCCAGCATGAGCGGCAACATGCCCGCAACCATGGCGGCCGTGGTCATCAGGATGGGGCGCAAACGAACGCCCGCCGCATGTTCGATCGCCTCACGGCGGGTCATGCCTTGCTCCTCCTGCATCCGGTTGGCGAATTCCACCATCAGGATGCCATGTTTGGAGATGAGGCCGATGAGCGTCACCAGTCCGATCTGCGTGTAGATATTGATCGAGGCTGCGCCGATGACCCCCAAGACGTTCAGGGGCAACAGCGCGCCGAACATGGAGGTCGGCAGGGCGATCAGGATGATCAGCGGATCGCGGAAGCTTTCGAACTGCGCCGCCAGCACGAGGAAGATGACGATCAACGCGAAGATGAAAGTCACCGCGAGCGAATTGCCTTCCTGCACATATTGGCGCGCATCGCCCTGGAAGTCATAGGTGTAACCCTCGGGGAAGATCTCCTTCGACTTGGCGGTCAGAAAGTCGATGGCCTCGCCGATGGTGCGGCCGGGGAAGGGCACGCCCGAAAGCGTGGCCGAGCTGAGCTGCTGAAAATTCGTCAGCGCATTGGGCTGCACGGACTGGCTCACCGCCGCGATGGCCGAGAGCGGCACCAATTCGCCTGAAGCCGTGCGCACCTGATAGCGCAGCAGCCAGTCGCCCGTGATGCGGAACTCACGCGGCGCCTGCGGAATCACTTCATAGCTGCGGCCATAGAGGCTGAAGCGGTTCACATAGTTGCCGCCCAGGAAGGTGGCGAGCGAGGAGCCCACATCCTGCATGCTGACGCCAAGGCGATTGGCCTTCGCGGCGTCAATCTTCATTTCGATCTGGGGCGTATCGAATTTCAGATCCGAGTCGGTGAAGATGAACATGCCGCTCTTCTGCGCCGCCGTCTGCATCTCCGCCAGAACCCCGGCGAGCTGCTGGTAGTCGCCTGTCGTGCGGATGACGAATTGCACGGGCGGGCCGCCAGCAGAGCCCGGCAAGGCGGGGGGCGCGAAGGCGAAGGCCTGCGCGCCGGGGATGAGGGTGAGCTTGGATTGCAGATCCTGCAACACCTGCTTTTGCGTGCGCTCGCGCTCGTCCCAGGGCTTCAGGATGAGGCCCGCAAAAGCCTGCCGGACGCCGGCTGAGCCATTGATCGCGAACACATGGGCGTTTTCGGGAATTTTCGCGATTTCCGTCTGAAGCTTGCCCGTCATGTCCTCGAGATAGTCGAGGTTGGCGTATTGCGGCGTCTTCACGATGCTGACGATGAAGCCCTGATCCTCCTCCGGCGCCAGTTCGCGCGGAGTGGTCAGATACATGATGGCGGTGAGCGCCAGCACGCCCACCAGCACCAGCACGCTCATGGCGCGGAAATCGAGCGTGCGATGCAGTCTGCGCTCATAGCGCTTGCGCAGCCCATCGAACATGCGGTCAAGGAAAAGCGCGAAACGCCCCGGACCCTGCGCGCTTTGCGGCTTCAACAGCTTCGAGCACATCATGGGCGAGAGCGTGAGCGCGACGAAGCCCGACACGAAAACCGAGCCCGCGAGCGTGAAGGCGAATTCGCGGAACAGCGCCCCCGTGACGCCCGATACGAAGCCGATGGGCGCATAGACCGCGATGAGCGTGATCGTCATCGCGATCACCGGCCCCGCGATTTCCCGCGCGCCTTTGATCGAAGCCTCGAAAGGGGTCATTCCATCTTCGATATGCCGGTAGATGTTCTCGACCACCACGATGGCGTCATCGACGACAAGGCCGATGGCGAGCACCAGCGCCAGCAGGGTGAGCAGATTGATGGAATAGCCCAGCGCCAGCAGCATGATCATCACGCCCACCAGCGACAGCGGAATCGTGACGATGGGAATCAGCGTGGAGCGCATGTTCCCCAGGAACAGGAAGATCACCACCACGACGATCAGCGCGGCCTCTCCGAGCGTCTTGGCGACCTCGGAGATGGACGCACGGATGAAGGCGGTGGCGTCATAAGCGATCGCCGCGTCAAGGCCCGGCGGCAGATTGGCCTGCAACTGCGGAAAAGCCTCGCGCACATTGTTGATCACGGTCAACGGATTGGCGGTCGGCGTCGAGTAGACGCCGATGAACACGGCTTTCAGACCGTCGAAGACGGAGGAAGCGTCGACGCTTTCGGGGCCGAGCTCCACGCGGGCGATGTTGCCGAGGCGAATGAGCGAATCCCCGCGCGCCGCGATGACGAGCTGGGAAAAAGCCTGGGCGGTGTCGAGCGAGGTCTGGGCGTTGATGCTGGTCTGCACCCAGTCGCCCTTGATCTGGCCGGCGGCGGAGGTGAAGTTGTTGGCGGCGAGCGCATTGCGCACATCGGCGGGAGTCACGCCGCGCGCCGCCATGCGTTCGGGATCAAGCCAGATGCGCATGGCGAAGGTCTGACCGCCCAGAATCTGCGCCTCGCCGACGCCATCGAGCGTTTGCAGGCCTGGCTGCACCACGCGGGTGATATAATCGGTGATCTGTGAGGCCGTCATGGTGGCGGAGTTGAACGACAGATACATCAGCGCGATGCCCTGCCCCGTCTTCTTCACCACGACAGGATCGTTGGCCTCGCGCGGCAGCGTGCTCTTCACCTGATTGATCTTCGACAGAACGTCCGTGACCGCCCGGTCCGCGCTGGCGTTGAGGCGCAGGTTCAGGGTGATGGTCGAGACATTCTGCTGGGAGCTCGACACAAGCGTGTCGACCCCTTCCGTGCTGGCCACCGCCTGCTCGAGCGGCGTGGTGATGAAGCCACGGATCAGATCCGCATTGGCGCCCGGATAATTGGTGGTGATCGTCAGCGTGGTCTGCTGCAATTCCGGATATTGCCGGATCTGCAGCTTGAGCCCGGCCTGAATGCCGACCAGAAGAAGCATGAGGCTGACGACGCTGGAAAGCACCGGCCGCTTGATGAAGAGATCTGTGAAGGTGCTCATGGCGCGCCCTTACTGCCGGGGCAAGGGATTGAGCGACGACGGCAGCGCCAGCGCATTGTCGACATGCACCCGCGCGCCAGCCATGAGCTTCAGCTGGCCTTCGCTGACCACCAGTTCTCCGGCCTTGAGGCCGCTCAGGATGGCGATGCGGTCGCCACGGGCATCGCCCAGCGTCACCACCCGCCGCTCGACGACCATCTGTTGATCGGCTGGCGCGGGCGCCGCTTGCGCGGAGCCTTCGGGCGCAGGCGCGGGCTTCACCACATAGACGCTGTCGCCATAGAGCGAATAGGTGACGCCCGTGCGCGGCAGGGTGACCAGCGAACGGGACTTGCCCGCCAGCACCGCCACATTGGCGAACATGCCAGGCTTCAACTGCTTGCGGTCGTTCTTGATCTCGGCCCGCACGACCAGATTGCGCGTTTCCGCGCTCACCCGCGCGTCCAGCGAAACAAGCTTGCCCCGGAATGGCTGACCGGGCCAGGCGTCGACGACGACCTCGACCACCTGGCCTGCGGCCAGATCGGTGATCGCCTGTTCCGGCACGGGGAAATCGACATAGATGGGGTCAAGCTGTTGCAGGCTCGCGATGCCCGTGCCCGCCGAAATATACTGCCCGATGTCCGCCCGGCGCAGGCCGATGCGGCCAGCGAAAGGCGCCACAAGCGCCTTCTGGGCGATCAAGGCGCGGGTGCGCTCCACGGCGGCGGACGCCTGATCGCGCGCCGCTTCGGCGGCGTCGAGGGTCGAGCGGGAGGTCGAGCCGCCAGTGATGAGCTGCCGCTGACGGTCAAGCGCCAGATCGGCGTTCTTGAGGGTCGCCAGATTGGACTTGAGGTCAGCCTGCTCGACCGCATCGTCAAGCTCGACCAGCAGGGTTCCCTTGGCCACATCCTGCCCGGAGTCAAAATTGAAGGCGCGAATCATGCCACCGATCTGCGGCGCCAGCTCCACGCCCTGCACGGCGCGGAAAGTGCCAACCGCCGGGATGCGGTCCACCCACTCCTCGGACCGCGTCTCCGTCACAGCCACGGTCGCCACCGGCTGCGGCGCTTTCGCGATAAAGCCCTTGATCATCTCAGGCTTGATGAAGAACTGGAAGTAGCCCAGTCCGCCAGCCAGGCCAGCCAGCACGATGAAAACAAAAGTGAACAGCACGAATCGACGCATAGGGGCACCAGAAAGCTTGTCTTCGCAACTGCGAAAAGTTCGGCCGCTCTAGCACAGAAACCGGAACAGAGCGACTGATATGGAACGCATGGGCGATATCGACAGCCGCGCGCTGTTTTGATACGCGCGATCCATCAAAATGGATGAAACCGTCAAGGCCGCAGCTTCGCCTGCCTATTCAGCAGGCAGGCCCATGGCGGCTTTTTGCAGGAGCGCCGGGGTTTTGCGGCGCGATAGACGGCTCATCAGCAGGTAAATCACCGGCGTCGTATAGAGGGTTAGCAGTTGCGAGAGCACGAGCCCGCCCACGATGGCGACGCCCAGCGGTCGGCGCAGCTCAGAGCCCGCGCCCGAAGCGATGAGGATGGGAACGGCGCCGAAAATCGCCGCCATGGTCGTCATGAGAATCGGGCGGAAGCGCTCCAGGCAGGCGGCGCGCATGGCCTGCCTCGGGTCAAGCCCCCGTTCCCGCTCGGCCGCGATGGCGAAATCGACCAGCATGATTCCATTTTTCTTCACGATGCCGATCAACAAGATGATGCCGATGAAGGCCACGATGGTCAGCTCCATGCCGACAGCCTCCAGCGCGATCAACGCGCCGAGCCCAGCGGGCGGCAGAGTGGAGACGATGGTGAGCGGGTGAATGAGGCTCTCATAGAGCACCCCCAGAATGATATAGACGGCGAACAGCGCCGCGAGGATGAGCAAGGCGCCGTCGTTTGAAGAATCGGCGATGGCCTTGGCGTCGCCCGAAAAATCCGCGCGCACGCCCGGCGGCAGGCGAATGCCGGCGATGGCCGCCTGAAGCGCCGTATTGGCCTCCTCCGCCACCACGCCGGGCGCCGCCGCGTAGTTGATGGTGATGGAGGCGAATTGTCCCGTATGGTTGATCGTCAGGGGCGCCGAGCCGCGCTCGACCCGCGCCACCGCGCCCAGCGGAATCTGCACCCCGCCCGCGCCCGGCACAAAAAGCCCTGAAAAATCGCCCGGATCGCGCTGGCGGGCCTGCGCTACCTCCAGCACCACCTTGTACTGGTTGCGTTCGCCATAGATCGTCGAAATCTGACGTTGGCTGAAAGCGTCGGAAAGCACATTGTCGATGGCGGATATGTTCACGCCCATGCGCGCGGCGGCCGCCCGGTCGATCACCACCTTCGCCTGAAGGCCTTCCTTCTCGCGGTCGCTGGACACGTCGGCGAGTTGCGGCGTCGCCTTGGCCGCCTCCAGCGCCTTTGCGCCCCAGACGTCGAGTTCCTCAGCGTCAGAGCCCCAGAGCGTGAACTGATAATTCGATTTGCCCTGCCGCCCGCCCACGCGCACATCCTGCATGGCGATCAGATAGACGCGCAGCCCCGGCGACAGCGAGAGCCGTTCGCGCAGCCGCGCGATGACCGTCTTGGACGTGTCGTCGCGTTTCTGCTTCAACCCGACATACATGCGCCCGCTGTTGACCGACCCGCCGCCGCCAAGGAACGAGGCGGTCGATTCCACAGCCGGATCGGCGGCGATGATGGCGGCCGCCTTGCCCTGCGCTTCCTCCATGGCGGGGAAAGAGATATCCGGCCCCGCCTCTGTGAAGGCGAACAGGAGGCCCAGATCATCCTCCGGCAACATCCCCTTGGGCACGACGCGATAGAGTTGCACGGTCAGCCCGATGGTGAGCAGAAAGACCACAAGCACCACAAAGGGCCGCGCAAAGGCGATTTCCAGCGAACGACCATAGGCGTCGCGCAGCCGGTCGAGCGTGCGGTCGAACCAGCCGGACGAGCGCTCGCTGCGCGCCATGAAGCGCCCGCAGATCATGGGCGTGACCGTGAGGGAGACGAAGGCGGAGGCGAGGATGGCGAAGGTGAGGGTCAATGAGAATTCGCGAAACATGCGCCCCATGATCCCCGGCATGAAGAGCAGCGGGATGAAAGCCGCGATCAGCGAAAGGCTGATGGAGATGACGGTGAAGCCAATCTGCCGCGCCCCCAGGAGGGCGGCCCGCATGGGGCTGACGCCCGCCGCGATATTGCGGTCGACGTTCTCCACCATGACGATGGCGTCATCGACCACAAAGCCCACGGAAATCACCACCGCCATGAGCGAGAGATTGTCGAGCGTATAGCCGCAGGCCCACATGCTGGCGAAGGCGACGCCGAGCGACAAAGGCACGGCGACGCCCGCCCCCAGAACAGGCGCCGCGCGACGCAAAAAGGCGAAGACCACCAGCATGACAAGCGCGATGGAGACGAGCAAGGTCTTCTCGAGATCCTCGATGGAGGCGCGGATCATCACCGTGCGATCCATCATGACCTGAAAGTCCAGGCCGGGCGGAACCAGCTGCCTGAAATCCTGCAGCAGGCGCTTCACGCCATCAATGGTGGTGATCACATTTGCTTCCGGGAGCTTGGTGATCTGCACGATCACGGCGGGCTTGCCATTGAACCAACCGGCTGCGCGCGTATTGCGCACCCCAGGCTCGATCGTGGCCACGTCGCCCAACCGCACCACAGCGCCAGAGGCGCTGCGCAGGATGATCTTTCGATAGTCTTCGGGACTGCGGAGCTGACTGTTCGTCGCCAAGGTCTGGCTGACGCGCTCGCCCTCGAAAGCGCCTACAGGCGACAAGCTGTTGGCCGCCACGATCGCCGCATTCACATCTTCCAGCCCAACCCCCATGGCCGCGAGCCGCGCGGGATCGGCGCGCACGCGCAACGCGGGTTGTTCGGCGCCATTGACCTGCACCTCCGCGACGCCCTCCACTTGCGAGAGCCGCTGGGCGATGATGGAATCTGCAAGATCGAACACGGCGTCGGGCGCGAGCGTATCGGAGGTGAGCGCCAGGATCAGCACCGGCATGGCGTTGGGATTGGCCTTGCGGAACGTCGGCAAGCTGGGCATGTCGCCGGGCAGATCGGTCACGGCGGCGTTCAGCGCGGCCTGCACGTCGCGCGCGGCGGAATCGATGTTCCGTCCGAGATCGAATTGCAGGGTGATGTTTGTCGAGCCGAGCGAACTCCAGGAGGTGATTTCATTGACGCCCGAAATGGAGCCAAGCGCACGCTCCAGGGGCGCAGCCACGCTGGCGGCCATGGTCGATGGATCGGCGCCCGGCCTGTTGGCGGTGATGCGGATGACGGGAAATTCCACATTCGGCAAATTCGCCACCGGCAGAAAGCCGTAGCCAAGGCCGCCAAGCAGAAAGAGGGCGAAGGACAGCAGCGTGGTCGCCACCGGACGCAGGATGAAGGGCGCCGAAAGGCTCCTCATTCCGCACCCTCCGCCATTTCATCGGTGGCCCGCGCGGGCTTGCGTCCGCGCCATCCAAAGCGCGCGCGCACGCGCTCCACGGCCAGATAGATCACAGGGGTCGTGTAAAGGGTCAGCAACTGACTGAGCAGCAAGCCGCCGACGATGGACACGCCGAGCGGAATGCGCAATTCGCTGCCCGAACCGCTGGCGAAGGCGAGCGGAAGCGCGCCAAACAGCGCGGCCAGCGTGGTCATCATGATGGGGCGGAAACGCAGATGGCAGGCGCGCAGGATCGCCTCCTGCGGCGATAGTCCCGAGCGCTCGGCCACCAGCGCAAAATCGATCATCATGATCGCGTTCTTCTTCACGATGCCCATCAAGAGCACAATGCCGATCAACGCGATGATGGACAGATCCTGCCCCGTGAGCATCAACGCCAGCAACGCGCCGACGCCTGCGGAGGGAAGCGTGGTGAGAATGGTGAAGGGATGGGCGAAGCTCTCGTAGAGCATGCCCAGCACGATATAGATGGCGATGATCGCGGCCAGGATCAGCCAGGGCTGCGTGGCGAGCGAGCGCTTGAACTCGGCCGCGTCCGCACGGAACGTTCCAATCACCGAAGCGGGCATGCCGATGTCGGCTTCCGCCCGCGCCACCGCCTGCACGGCGTCGCCTAGCGAGGCTTGCGGTTCGAGATCGAAACTGACGATGGCGGCGGGAAACTGATCCTGATGCATGACCGCGAGCGGCGCCGTGATGCGCCTGATGGTGGCTACAGTCTCCAGCGGGGTCTGCACCCCGCCAGCGCCTGGCACATAGAGTTTCGCGAGGGCTGCGGGGTCGAGCTGATATTGGGGAGCGGCCTCCAGGACGACGCGATACTGATTAGATTGCGCGTAAATGGTGGAGACCTGCCTCTGGCCGAAAGCGCTGTTCAGCGTATCGTCAATCGCCTGCATGCCGACGCCCAGACGCCCGGCCTTTTCGCGATCCACATCGACGAAGATGCGCAAGCCGCCATCATTGGTTTCGGCCGCCACATTGCGCACGACGCCGGAGCCGCGCAAGGCCTCCGCCAGCTTCTTGGCCCAGACCTCAAGCTGCGCCGCGTCAGCGCTGGAAAGCGTATATTGAAATTGCGAGCGGCTCGATTGCGTCGTGATCTGGATGTCTTGCGCGGGCTGGGCGTAAAGCTTCACGCCCGCGACGTCGGACGCCGCGACGCGCAGACGCTCGGCGATCACGCCAGCGTCGAAGCGGCGCAATTCGCGCGGCCTCAGCACCACCGTAAGACGCGCCGCGTTTTGCGTGACGTTGAGCGGACCGATGCCCACGACGCCCACAACCCCTGTGACGTCGGGATCACGGCTCATGATGGCGGCGACCTCCTCTTGCAAGCGCGACATCTCGCGGAAGGACACATCCGGCGCAGCCTCCACGCTGACGGTGATGAGGCCCGTGTCCTGCGTTGGCAGGAACCCCTTGGGGATCATGATATAAAGCCCGACCGTCAGCGCCAGCGTAGCGAGGGTGGCCAGCTGCATCAGCCCCTGGCGCGCGATGGCCCAGCCAAGCGTCGCATCATAGAGGCGGGCCAGAGCGGCGAAGGGCCATTCGAGGATGCGCAGCAGGCGGGGCGCAGCGGCGCCTTCGGGAATGGCGCGCAGAAGCCGCCCGCACATCATCGGCGTCAAGGTGAGGGAAATCACCGCCGAGACCACGACCGCCAGCGTCAGCGTGATCGCGAATTCGCGGAACATGCGTCCCACGATGCCGGTCATGAACAGCAGCGGAATGAACACGGCCACCAGAGAGGCGGTGAGCGAAATGACCGTGAAGCCGATCTCGCGGGCGCCGTCGAGCGCGGCTTGCAGGGGAGTCTTGCCGCTCTCCAGATTGCGCACGATGTTCTCGATCATGACGATGGCGTCATCGACCACAAAGCCCGTGCCGATGGTCAGCGCCATGAGCGAAAGATTGTCGAGACTGAACCCTGCGAGCCACATGGCGGCGAAACTGGCGAGGATGGAGAGCGGGAGCGTCACGCCCGCAATGATGGTGGCGCGCAAGGTGCGCAGGAACAGCAACACCACCAGCACCACCAGGCCGATGGCCAGCACGAGCGTGAATTGCACGTCGACGACGGAGGCGCGGATGGTCTGGGTGCGGTCATGCGCCACCACCAGCTCCGCGCCCGCGGGCAGCGAGCGTTGCAGGCGCGGCAGCTCGCGCTTCAGCCGGTCCACCGTGTCGATGATGTTGGCGCCGGGCTGTTTCTGCACATCGAGCACGATGGCCGTGCGCCCGTTGAACCAGCCGCCCACGCGGGTGTTCTCCAGCCCGTCCAGCACGTCCGCCACATCGCGCAGCATGACCGGCGCATTGTTGCGATAAGCGACGACGATGCCGCGATAGGCCTCGGCGGCGCTTATCTGATCGTTGGAGGCGATGGTGTAGGATTGCTGGGCGCCATCCAGCGCGCCCTTCGCGCCCGCCACATTGGCGCCGACGATGGCGAGGCGCAGATCTTCCAGCCCAAGGCGATAGGACGCCAGGCGCGCGAGATCGGCCTGGATGCGCACGGCGGGCCGCACGCCGCCCTGAATCGACACGCGCCCCACGCCGCTGATCTCGGACAGGCGCGGGCCGATCAATGTATCGGCGAAATCGCTCAAGGCCCGCAGCGGCAGCGTGTCCGACATGACGGCCACGGTGACGATGGGCGCATCGGCCGGGTTCACTTTCGAATAGACCGGGGGATAGGGCAAATTATGCGGCAGGGTGGACGAGGCCGCGTTGATCGCCGACTGCACGTCCTGCGCGGCGGCGTCGATGTCGCGGTCGAGCTCGAACTGCAACGTGATCTGGCTGAGGCCGAAAGAGGATTGCGACGACATGGAGACCAGCGCCGGAATCTGGCCAAATTGCCGCTCCAGCGGCGAGGTGACGATGGAGGCGATGGTGTCGGGATTGGCGCCGGGCAACTGGGTCATGATCTGCATGGTCGGAAAATCGACCTGCGGCAAAGCCGAGACCGGCAGCCGCCAGAACCCGAGCAGACCAAACAGAAGAATCGCGACCCCCAGCAGCGAAGTCGCCACCGGCCGCAGGATGAAGGGCGCCGAAACGCTCATCTGGTCACGGCCGCAGCGCCGCCCTGCGGTTGCGGCCGCGCCTGCCCTTCCGCACGGCGCCCCTGACCCTGCCCGCCTCGCGGGCGCGCCTCGGGTGTGGGCGCATCAGGCTGGGCGAGCGTTGGCGTCTGCGCCTGCGGCCGCACGGCGGAGCCATCGGTGAGCTGTCCGAAACCTGTGGTGATGACGGTCGCGCCGTCCTCGACCCCGCTCTGGATCACCGCGATGTTTTCATCCTGGCGCCCCACAGCCACGCTCTTCATGGCCGCCTTGGACTCGGGCGTCAGCACATAGACGAAGGCGCCCTTCGGCCCACGCTGCACCGCGCCGGCGGGCGCCACCAGCGCCTGACGCAGCACATCCACGAAAACGCGCACGTTGATGAACTGGCCGGGCCAGAGCGCAAGGTCGGCGTTGGCGAAGATGGCCTTCACCCGCACGGTGCCCGTCGTTATGTCGACCTGATTGTCGATCACCTCCACCTCGCCCGTCTGGATCACGGTGGCGTTGTCGGCCTCCATGGCCTGCACCTTCAGACGCCCGCGCAACTGACCCGCCACCACCGCCCGCAGATATTGCTGTGGGAGGCTGAACACCGCAGCGACGGGCCTCACCTGCGTCAGGGTGACGATGCCGGCGGCGTCGGCTGCGTGAACGATATTGCCGGCGTCGATGGCGCGCAGGCCCGTGCGGCCGTCGATCGGCGCCGTGATGGTCGTGTAGTCGAGGATGGCTTTGGCGTTGTCGATCGCCGCCTGATCCAGCCGCACCAGGGCCTCCAGTTGGGCGACCGTGGCCTTCTGCGTATCGGCCTGCTGACGCGAGCCGAAATTGCCGACGGCGAGGCGCGTATAGCGGTCCAGATCAATGCGCGCATTCTCGAGCTGGGATTCATCCTGCGCCTTTTTGGCGACGACCTGATCATAGAGCGCCTGATAGGTGCGCGGGTCGATCCTGGCCAGAACATCGCCCTTCTTGACGTCCTGCCCATCGCGGAAGGTGAGCTCCATGAGCCTTCCGTCAACCTGCGCGCGCACCACCACCGTATTGAGCGCCTGCACTGTGCCGACGGCGTCGATCGTCACCGGCACGTCCTGGCGCGTCAGCGTGGCGGTGAGCACGGGCACAACCTCGGATTTCTGCGCTCGCCTGCCGCCAAACAGGCGCGGCCGATCCTGCTCCTGAGCGCTATCCCGGCCCGGAAAGGGGATCGTGATGAGGCCCAGCCGGTCGGCCCCCCAGGCCCCGAGCCCGACCAGCACGAGAAGCGCGATCATTTTTCTCATTGATCCGCCCCCCCGGTTCCAGCGGCGGGCCCCGCGAAGACGGCGACGGCCCGCTCCTGCGTCCAGCCGCCGCCCAAAGCCTGATACAGCGAGACCGCAGCCTGGAAGCGCTCCAGACGCACCTGGGTCAGCTGATCCTGCGCCTGAAACAGCGTGAGTTGGATGTTCAAAAGCGTCACCACATCAACCGTGCCTTCCCGCAAGCGCACCTCCGTTATCTGGTAGGCCCGGCGCGCCGCCGCTACGGCGGCGAGCTGCAATCTTTCGTGTACAGCGCTCTGCTGGACCGCAATCAAAGCGTTCTCGACATCCGACAGCGCCTGAATGATGCTTTTGCGATAGACTTCCAAGGCTTCGATCTGCAGGCCCTGCGCCGCCAGCAATTGCCCTTCAAGGCTGCCGCCGGTGAAGATCGGGGCGGTGAGGCCCTCAGCCAGCGAGGCGGCCAGCGCGTCCGGACGCAGCAGATTCTTGAGCGTGAGGCTGGCGACCCCGGCCGTGCCGGTCAGGCTGATGGTCGGCAGGAAGGCCGCGCGCGCGGCGCTCACGCTGGCGTTCTGGGCGACGAGTTTGGTCTCGGCGGAAACGATGTCCGGCCGCTGGAACAGCAGCTGGGACGGCAGGCCCGCGCGCACCGCAGGCGTCTTCAGCGCATCAAGGCTGCCGCCCCGCACGCTCATGCTCTCGGGCGTGCGGCCCACCAGCACGGCCAGCAGATTGCGCGTCTGCTGCACCGCCTGCTCCAAAGGCGGCACGGCGGCGCGCTGGTTGGCGACAACGCTGTCCTGCTGAGCCAGATCAAGCGCTGTGGCGGTGCCCACCTCCAGCCGCGCGCGGATGGCGCTCTGCACGCTCTCGGCGATGCGGATATCCTCCCGCGCCAGCCGCAGCCGGTCCTGGGCGGCGAGCATGAGGAAATAACTGTTGGCGACCGAGGCCAGCGTGGCGACCGCCACCACATCGCGGTCATAGATGCTGGAGGTGGCGGTTTCCCGGGCGGATTCGGCCAGCGAGCGGTTCCGGCCGAACAGGTCAAGCGCATAGCTCGCGGTCAGACCAAGATCGAAGCGGTTGGAGACGCTGGAGGTGAAAGGCCCCACCTTGGAGCGCAACGTGCCCGGCGACAGACTGCGGCTGGCGTCCTCGGTTCCCTGGAGCTGTGGATAAAGCGCCGCGCCAGCCACCTCCGCCTGCCCCTGCGCCTGAATGATTCGGGCGCTGGCGAGGGCGATGTCAAGATTTTGCTCCTGCGCCTGCTCCACCAGACGGGCGAGTTCCGGCGAGCCGAACTGCGCCGCCCAGAAGCCCGGCGGGCGCGTCGGCCCAGTGGCGGCGGCGCGGTAAGCCTCCGGAATTTCGGGCAAGGCGGCGACGAATGGCCGCTCGGGCCAGCAGCCGCCCAACAGCCCCGCGACGAGGCCCAAAGCGCAGGCGCGCGCGCCACGAAGGCCCCATTTCATCTGGCTCAGTCTCACCTGAATCCCTGTCTGGCCACGCCACTCGTCAACATAGCCACTTCTAGCCCGAACCCCGGAGCGAGGGAAACTCAGGCCTAGCAGCGGCACCCTTGCGCTCGCGATTGACAGGGACTTGCGACCAAATTGCGACGATGACGCTGCTCAACTGGACGAAAGTACGCGTTTCAACAGGAAAAACAGCATCACGTCGCAAGCCGCGATCACATCCAGGGATCCACCGCGCAATGGATGGCGTTGGGCTCGCCCTCGCCGCCCACCGTGCGCAGGGCGAGATCCACATCCTTGAGGCCGAACACATGGGTCGCCATTTCATGCAGCGGATAGCGCCCGCTGGCGATGATCTGCAACCCCAGCTCCACCGCCTCATAGGAATGGCCGCGCATGCCTTTCACCGTGAGGAAGCGGCGCACCAGGGTGTCGCTGGGAAAATTCGGCACATCCTTGAACTTCCAGCCGCCCAGAATGATGCGGCCCGACTTGCGCGCCAGATTGATGGCGGTGACGATGGTCTGCGTGCCGCCCGCCGCACAATCAAGCACCAGATCGGCCATCTCGCCGCCGGTGATGTCGGCCACGGTCTCCAGCACATCCAGTTCGTCCACATTGATCGTGTGATGGGCGCCAAGACGCCGCGCCAGTTCAAGCCGCCGCGTGTCGGTGGGCGCGCCAAGGCCCGTCACGATGATGCAGCCCGCGCCCGCCTCCTTCGCCGCGACCACGCAGGCGAGGCCCTGCTGTCCCGGCCCCTGAATCACGACGGTTTCGCCAATGCGCAGCTTGCCTTGCAGATAGGCCCATTCGACCCCATTGCCGAGCGGCAGCGCCATGGCGGCCAGCACGGCGGGCATGGACTCGGGCACGCGATGGAAAACCGAATTGGGATGCAGATATTGATGGGTGGCGAAGCCGCCCCACAGGCCCGGACCGACCGACACAGCGGTTGAGCCATAGCGCACGGTGTCCGCGCGGTTGAGCGTGTCGGTCTCGTCGCAGAGGCGGAATTCCTGCCGTCGGCAATAACGGCAATGGCCGCAGGGAAGATATTCTTCCAGCGCGACGCGGTCGCCCTCCTTGAGGCCAAAGCGTCGGCCTGCGTCGCGCCCCAGCCGCTCGATGCGTCCCACCGATTCATGGCCCAGCACCAGCGCGCCCTTGGTCTTCGGATATTTCAGATAATAGGGCCAGTCGCTGCCGCACACGCCGGTCATCTCGATGCGCAGAAGCCCAGCATCCGCCGCGATCTCCGGCAGCGGCAGCTCACGCACTTCGGTCTTGCGAATATCGAAACTGACGGCGGCGGGAACGGCCTGCATGAAACACCAATGCTGCAAGGGAAAGCGCGAGGCGACACGCCTCAGATCGAGATATGTCCGGCGCCTTTGCGCGCCACCAAAGCTTCGGGTCTGGCCGTATGGAACGGCTCGTTCTCCGGCAGCACGAAAGAGGCGGAGCGCACGGCGTGGCATTGCGGCGCAAGGGCTGGCGGCGCCACGCCCTTCTCAAGCGCCTGCGCGGCGCGCATCAGGCGGTGACGCGCCATGATGATGGCGTTGTCGGTGGTGCAGAGATTTTCGCGTGTGCGGTCGCTGATCGGCCCCATGCTTTCCTGCACGGAAGCGTCCTGCTGGGCGACGCCATGCACGCCGCTGAAAGTGACGCCCGCCTTCTGCCCCGCGCGGTCCATGCCGTAGTCGTTATCCTTGTTGAGCTTGGGCCGGAACGTGCCAGGCTCGAACTCCACATGGATGCCGTGGCCGCCCTGCATGGCGCCAAGCTCAGCCTCGCTCAGCGGACGCGCGGGATGATAGGTGAAGGTCCAGACGAAGCAGGTCTCGTCGTCGACGGGCGTCCAGGCGTGGCCGTTCAACGCATTGTCGCCATAGGGCGGAATCATCGTGTACCAGGGCATGATCCACTGGGTGACGCGCCAGTAATAATGGCCGGCTTCCGCATTGCGGCGCGCGCCGATGAGCAGCCCGCCGTCGGATTCCACGATCTCGAATTTCGGCGCGCGGTCGGCCTGATATTGCGCCCCCTTGGTGGCGCGATGCAGCGGGTCCGTCTGCAACTCGCCGCTATGCAGCCAGGACACATGCGAGGAATCGATGCCGCCTTCCATGGCTTGCAGAAAATTGCATTCCTGCAAACGTTTCGTCACGAACAGATGGCCGGGCGGCAGATTGAGCCATTCAAAACCGGGCATGGGGGGCTGCAAGGCCGGATCGCCCATGTAGGTCCAAAGAACGCCGCCGCCCTCGACCAGCGGATAGGAGGTCAGCTTGATCTTCTTCGCATAGCCTGATTCCGCAGGCTCCGAAGGCACCTCGACGCATTGGCCTGTCACGTCGAATTTCCAGCCGTGATAGGGGCAGCGCAGCCCGCAGTCCTCGTTACGCCCAAACCATAGCGAGACGCCGCGATGGGCGCAGAACTCGTCGATGAGGCCAAGTTTGCCTTCGCTGTCGCGGAACGCCAGAAGACGCTCGCAAAAGACCTTGACGCGCACGGGCGGACAATCATTTTCCGGCAATTCGCTCGCCAGCAAAACGGGCGTCCAGTAGCGGCGCAGAAGATCGCCCATGGGCTCACCGGAGCCCGTGCGGGTCAGGTAAAGGTTCTGCTCATGCTTCATGGTCGATCTCCGGACAGGGCGGGCGCCTTGAGCCACATTCTATAGACGACGGATCGAAAATCACTTCGTCGGCGCCTCGATCAGCGCCTTGGCGCGCGCCAGAACGTCGGGCGGCGTATTGACGATGGAATCGGCGATTGTCTGCGAGGCTTCCCCCGTGCCCGGACTGATGTCCATCGCAGCCTTCGCGGCCTCGGCGAGGAAGTCCGGATCCTTCACCATGGCGTCGAACGCCCTGCGCAGCGCCGTCACCCGCTCGGGGGGCACATCCTGCGTCGTCACAAGCGAGCGGGACAGATCCGTGTCGGCGGAGAAGAATTCGAGCAATTTGCGATCGGAGACGTTGGCGGCGAGATCCATCAGAAGCGGAACGTCCGGCAGATCGGGATGGCGCACCAGGGCCACCTGCACGAGGATGTTGATCTTCTTGTCGCGCAGCCAGTCAGGCTTCGTCGATTTCCACGAGGCCCAGGAGTTGGAGCCCCGCCCCTCCACCTCGCCGCGCTCCATGGCCAGATTGACCTCGTTGCCGCCGGGATAGCCGGTCACGACGCGGAATTTCGTGCCCGCCACCGTGTTGATCAGCACCGGATAGAGCGCGCCAGCCGTGCCCATGGGCGCGCCCAGCAGGACTTCGCGCGTCTTGGCCTGCTCGACCGAGGTGACGCCGGTGGTGTGCCAGGTGTTCACCACATTTGGCGCGCTGGTCGTATTGCCAAGCCAGATGAACTTGCGCGTGTCGAATTCCACGCCCGGCGCGCTCACCGCCTGCGCCGCCATCATGTTCTGCATGATCATGTGCAGGGTCGTGCCGTCGCGCGGGGCGAGTTTGGCGAGCCAGTTCGCCGCCTGGATGCCGCCGCCGCCGGGCATGTTGCGCGGCACGATGGCGGGTTCGCCGGGAATGTATTTGCCAAGGTAGCGGGCGATGAGACGGCCGCGATAATCGTAGTCATTGCCAGCGGAGGTGCCGATCACGAGGCTGATCGTCTTGCCACGGTAGAAATCCGCCACGCCCTGCGCCCGGGCCTGCGGGGCCACGAGGCCCAGCGCGGCGCAAACAGCGCCCGCCATCGCGATCCTGCGACTGATCATTGCATCCTCCCTCGCCAGCGTGCCGGCCCTTTGCGCCGCGCCCTTTTGCACGGGGCCGCGCCAGTCTATGTTTTGGAATACCCATGTGGAGGAAATTGCGCAATGAGGGCAGACAGTCAGGATCCCCACCTCTCCGCCCTCGCCAACGCCGTCGATCTGGACGATCTCCGCCGCCAGCTCGATCCGCTGGACTTCATGGCGGGCTGGAACAAGCAAGAGCCTTCCCTGTGGCGGGAGCCGCGCACGGATTTCAAACCTGTGGCGTGGCGCTGGGAGGCGGCCAAAGCGGGGCTCGACGCAGCCGGACGGCTGATCGACGCCGAGCAAGCGGAGCGGCGCAATCTGTTCATGGTGAACCCCATCGCGGGCAACCATTACGCGACCCTGCGCACGCTCGTCGCCGCCTATCAGATGCTGCTGCCGGGCGAGAAGGCGCGCACCCATCGCCATTCCCCCAACGCCCTGCGCCTCGTGCTCGATGTGGCGGATGATTGCTACACGGTGGTGGACGGCGTGCGCATCGACATGCAGCCGGGCGACGTATTGCTGACGCCGGGCATGAGCTGGCATGGCCATGGCAACGAGGGCTCGGCGCCCGGCTACTGGATCGACTTTCTCGACGTGCCGCTGGTGCAGCTGCTGGAGCCCATGTTCCTTGACCTGTGGGAGGGTTTGCAGCCCGTGGCCGACAATACCCGCGAGAGCCCCTATGTCTTCTCCATGGCCTCCATGCAGGCGCAATTGGCGCAGGCTTCGGCGGATGAGCATGGCCGCATGCGCATCAGGCTCGACGCGCCCTCCATCCCCACCACTGCTCTCTTCATGCAGACGCTGACGGGCGGCGAGGCCACGACGCGCCTGCGCTCCACGGAAAACCAGATCTTCGCCGTGGTCAGCGGCGCGGGCGACAGTCAGATTGGCGAGCAAAGCCTGAGCTGGAGCCGGGGCGACGTGTTCGTGGCGCCGGGCTGGCATGCGGTCCAGCACCGCCCAACGAAGGACGCCCTGCTGTTTTGCGTGTCCGACCTGCCGGTGCATGAGAAACTGGGCTTCCACCGCTCGCGCGTGGAGGGTTAAGCGCCCCCTGCGGGCGCCAGCCGGAACACCCCGCGCCAGCGGATCACCCCCCATGCCAGCGGATGCGCGCGGCGCCACACCTGCGCCACCTCGTCCACCAGCACGCCGCCGCGCACCTGCGGCGGGGCCGCGAAGACCTCGCCCATGCGCCCCGAAAGCGACTGATCGGCCAGCACATCCCAGCGCGAATGGCCGCCCATGAGCGGCGAATAGACGCCAAAGACCACCCGCGCCATTCGCGTCTCGCGCACGGCGAAGGAGCACATGGGACAGGGCTCGACCGTGGTGTAGAGCGTGCAGTCCCGCAACGCGCCCCGGCCCAGCCGACGCTGCGCCTCGCTGATGGCGACCATTTCCGCATGCCGGGTCACGTCGCCGTCGCGTTTGGTGCGATTGGCGCCGGTGCAGACGACCTCCTCGCCCCGGGCGATGACGCAGGCGAAGGGGAACTCCCCTGCGCTCACCCCCTCCCACGCGCAGGCGATGCAGCGACGCATCATGCTGTGGTCAAGGTCTTCGCCCAGATCGTCCCGCATCGGCCGCTGCTCCCTATGGCCAGACTGCGGCGATGAAGCGTAGCTGGCGAAGTCCTGGGACAAGCGTTTTGCAGCGCAGTCGTTCCCGATTCGCGGCGACGAAGAGGTCAATTGACCGCAATTGCGGCGCTTGCATCATTTTTATGCAAACCGCGCATTTTCCTGTCCAAGCTCGCGCTGGGGCAAGGCGTCACAGCGGCGGATTATCACAATGCCAGACTGGTATACGCTTTGCTTGGCGGTTACCATGTTCGCAAGGACAGATCTCCAACAGGAGTGAAGGCGTGACGCAGTCGGCGTTTTTTGATGAGATGACTGCCTCGGGCGGCGACGTCCGCGCCGTCTACGCCCGCATCAGCCGCTGGCTCAACGCATCGCCACCCGAACTCCTCGCCGCCCGCCGCGAACAGGCCGAGCTGATGTTCCGGCGCATCGGCATCACTTTCGCGGTCTATGGGGACAAGGAGGCGACCGAACGCCTGATCCCCTTCGACATCATCCCCCGCGTGCTCTCCCGCACGGAATGGAACCGTCTGGAAAAGGGTCTCGTGCAGCGGGTGAAGGCGCTGAACGCCTTCCTCGCGGATCTCTACGGCAAGGGCGAGATACTGAAGGCGGGCGTCGTTCCCTCCGACATCATCTATCGCAACCCCGCCTTCCGCCCCGAAATGGCCGGACGTCCGGTGCCGCATGACATCTATGTCCATATCGCGGGCATCGACATCGTGCGCGTGGACGCCGATGATTTCTACGTTCTCGAAGACAACGCCCGCACCCCCTCCGGGGTCTCCTACATGCTGGAGAACCGCGAGGTGATGATGCGCCTGCTGCCGGACCTCTTCGCCAGCTGCGGCGTGGCGCCGGTGGAGAATTATCCCGAACATCTGCGCGCGTCCCTGCGCTCCGTGGCGCCGCTGCGCGCGGGCGGCGACCCGACCATCGTCGTGCTGACGCCCGGCCAGTTCAATTCGGCTTACTACGAACATTCGTTCCTCGCCGACAAACTCGGCGTCGAGCTGGTGGAGGGCCGCGACCTGCTGGTGCGCGACGGCTTCGTCTATATGCGCACCACCCAAGGCCCCAAGCGCGTGGATGTCATCTATCGCCGCCTCGACGATGATTACCTTGATCCCCTAGCCTTCCGTCCTGACAGCACGCTGGGCGTGCCGGGGCTGATGGGCGCCTATCAGGCGGGCAATGTGACGCTCGCCAACGCGGTCGGCACCGGCGTCGCGGACGACAAGGCCGTCTACACCTACATGCCCGAAATCATCCGCTTCTATACCGGCGAGGAGCCGCTGCTGAAGAATGTGCCGACCTGGCGCTGCCGCGAGGCCGATGCGCTGAAATATGTGCTGGAGCATCTGCCCGACCTCGTGGTGAAGGAAGTCAATGGTTCCGGCGGCTACGGCATGCTCGTCGGCCCGCACGCCACGCGCGCGGAGATCGAGACCTTCGGCAAGAAGCTCGCCGCCGATCCATCCAACTTCATCGCCCAGCCCACCCTGTCGCTCTCCACCTGCCCCACGTCCTTCAGTGGCGGCGTCGGTCCTCGTCATGTGGATCTGCGTCCCTTCGTGCTCAGCGGCGCGGATGGGGTGCGCGTGGTGCCCGGCGGATTGACCCGCGTCGCCTTGAAGGAAGGGTCGCTCGTGGTGAATTCCAGCCAGGGCGGCGGCACCAAGGACACCTGGGTCGTCGACGACCCGCAATTGGCCTGAGAGTCCCATGCTCGCTCGCACCGCCGACAGTCTCTTCTGGTTCGCCCGCTATATGGAGCGCGCCGATTTCGTCGCCCGCATCGTCCATACGACGCGGCGCCTCGCCTCCTTGCCCTCCCGCGAGAGCAGCGTGGCCAATGAATGGGAAGCCGCCCTTTCGGCGGCGGGCGCCCTCGAAGCCTATCAAGAGGCGCATGAGGAAGTGGAGGCCAACGCCGCCATTGAATTCCTGCTCTTCGACACGCGCAACACCTCCTCCATCGTCAGCTGCATCGAGAGCGGACGCATCAACGCCCGCGCGGTGCGCACGGCCCTGACCATCGAAACCTGGCAGACCATCAATGCGGGCTGGCAGGAAATGAAGAAGGTGCAGGCCAAGCATCAGGCCCGCAGCCTCGACACCGAAGAGCTGGTGGCCTTTCTTGACCTCGCCATGAAGATCGCGCTGGATGTGGACGGCTCGGCCTATCGCACCATGTTGCGCAACGACGCCTACTGGTTCTCGCGCCTTGGCCTCTATGTGGAGCGCGCGGACAATACGGCGCGCATTCTGGACGTGAAATACAATATCCTGCTGCCCGAGAGCGAAAGCGTCGGCGGCTCGCTCGACTATTTCCAGTGGAACGCGATCCTGCGCGCCGTCTCCGCCGTCACCTCCTATCACTGGATCTATCGCGACGGCGTGAAGCCCTGGCTGATCGCCGATCTGTTGATCCTGCGCCCGGAAATGCCCCGCTCCCTGCTCGCCTGCTATGGCGAGATCGTGCGCTTCCTCGACGCCATCTCCAGCGCCTATGGTCGCCAGGGCGCCGCCCAGCGCCGCGCCCGCCAAATTCTGGGACGGCTGGAAAACACCACGATGAAAGACGTTTTCGGCGCCGGCCTTCACGAATTCTTGACGGATTTCATCGAGGACAACAACACGATCGGCGGAGCCATCGCCGAACAATATCTTCTCGACTGAGGCGGACATGCGCATCAAGGTCCACCACGAGACCCTGTTTCATTTTGATACGCCCCAGCGCGCCGTGCTTCAGGCCCTGCGCCTGACCCCGCGCGCCTTCGAGGCCCAGCATGTGGCGGCCTGGCGCATTGACGTGGACATGGATTGCCATCTTGCGGCCAGCGAGGACTCCTTCGGCAACATCACCCACGCCTTCACCGCCGAGGGCGCCGTTGAGCATTTCAAGGTTCTGGTGGAAGGCGAGATCGAGACCATCGACATGGCGGGCGTGGTGCGCGGCGCGCGCGAGCCCTTCCCCGTCGAACTCTATCTGCGCCCGACCGACCTCACCCATGCGGGCGAGCACGTCGCCGCCTTTGCGCGCAAAGCCATCGGCGCAACAACCGAGCCTCTGGAACGGCTGCACAAGCTGATGCACGTCTGCAACGAGACCGTCGCCTTCGCGGCGGAGGGCGTGGAACTGAGCGCCAACCAGGCGCTGGCGGGCGGCCAAGGCGACGCGGCGAGCCTCGCCCACCTCTTCATCGCCAGCGCGCGGTTGATCGGCGCCCCCGCCCGCTGCATCAGCGGCTATTTGTTGCGCGAGGAGCCCGTGGGGCCAGAATCCCTGCACGTCTGGGCTGAAGCCCATGTGGAAGATCTGGGCTGGGTCGCCTTCGACCCCACCCATGCCGTTTGCCCAACCGACCACCATATTCGCGTGGCCTGCGCGCTGGATCATCTGGGCGCGCGTCCCGTTCGTAGTTCACATTCGGGCGCAGGCGCGCGCAAGAGCGACGTGCGCGTCGTGAAGGCGCAAGCCCAGCGCCAATGGCAAAGCTGATTCAGCGATGATGGCGACGCTGGCCCGAACTGCGCGCCCATCCGGAGGATATTTGAAATGACCTATTGCTGCGGCGTGCTCGTGCGCGATGGACTTGTCATGATCGCGGACACCCGCACCAATGCGGGCATCGACAATATTTCGACCTTCCGCAAATTGCATATGTTCAACGAGCCGGACCATCATGTGATGATGATCGCCTCTGCGGGCAATCTCTCGGCGACGCAAAGCATCCTGCATCTGGTGAGCGAGGGTTTCGAAAATCCCGAGACCAAGGAAAAGGAGCGCATCGCCGGTTGCAAGAGCATGTTTGACGCCGCCCAGCTCATTGGCCGCGCCATCCGCCGGGTGCAGACCATCGAAGGCGATGCCTATCAGCAGGGCAGCGTCAAATTCGAAGTGTCTTTCCTGTTCGGCGGCCAGATCGCGGGCGACCGGATGCGCTTGTTCATGATCTATGCGGCTGGCAATTTCATCGAATGTTCGCAGGACGCGCCCTTCTTCCAGATTGGCGAATACAAATATGGCAAGCCCGTGCTCGACCGGGCTGTCAATTTCGAGACCAATCTCGACGACGCGCTGAAGGTGGCGCTCGTGTCGATGGATTCCACGATGCGCTCGAATCTGGGCGTCGGCCTGCCCATCGACATGGCGACGAGCCGCCGCGATTCGCTGCGCCTTGAGGTGGACGAGCGCATCGACCACACGGAACCCTATTTCCACGACCTGCGCGACCGTTGGTCCACCGCCCTCAAGCTCGCCTATGCGGGCATTCCGGCCCCGCCCTATGGGAAGAACCGGAAGCGTTGAGGAGCGTTTTTCCCGCTCTTGCGCCCCTCTCCAAAGCGGATTAGGTTCCTCCCAGAGCCGAGGGGTGCCGCATGGTTGTGCGGCTGAGATCATACCCATCGAACCTGATCTGGTTAACGCCAGCGGAGGGAAGGCGAATCGGGGCCTATGAGCCCCATCTGCAATCCTTCCGGTATCGAACAACGAGGCCGACGCCCCATGGCGCGGCGCCAGGAGGACCACATGAACGTGCAGCCCAAGCACAGCACCCTTGTCCCGGAAACCGTGACCACTGGTCCGCTGACCGGATCGCGCAAGGTCTATTACAGCCCCGCGGGCCATCCCGAAATTCAGGTCCCCTTTCGCGAGATCGCCCTGAGCGACCCCAACGAGCCGACCCTGCGCGTCTATGACCCCTCCGGCCCCTATACCGAGACCGACGCCCGCATCGACCTCGCCAAGGGCCTCGCCCCCGTGCGCGACGCATGGCTTTCCAAGCGCGAAGGTCTGGAGACCTACGAGGGCCGCGTCGTGAAGTCGGAAGACAATGGCGACGTCGCCGCCGACAAGCTGGTGCCCGCCTGCCCCGCCAACCGCAAGCCGCGCCGCGGCCTCGATGGGAAGATGGTCACCCAATATGAATTCGCTCGCGCCGGGATCATCACCGAAGAGATGATCTATGTGGCCCACCGCGAGAATCTCGGCCGCGAGAAGATGCTGGAAGGCGCACAAGAGCGCATCGCCGACGGCGAGAGCTTCGGCGCCTCGGTCCCCGCCTTCGTGACGCCGGAATTCGTGCGTGACGAGATCGCGCGCGGCCGCGCCATCATCCCCTGCAACATCAACCATCCCGAACTCGAGCCGATGATCATCGGCCGCAACTTTCTGGTGAAGGTCAACGCCAATATCGGCAACTCCGCCGTGACCTCCTCGGTCGCCGAGGAAGTCGAGAAGCTGGTCTGGTCGATCCGTTGGGGCGGCGACACGGTCATGGATCTGTCCACCGGCCGCAACATCCACAACATCCGCGACTGGATCATGCGCAACTCGCCCGTGCCGATCGGCACGGTGCCGATCTATCAGGCGCTGGAGAAGGTCGATGGCGATCCGGTGAAGCTGACGTGGGAAGTCTTCCGCGACACGCTCATCGAGCAGGCCGAGCAGGGCGTGGATTATTTCACCATCCATGCGGGCGTGCGCCTCGCCTATGTGCCGCTGACCGCCAAGCGCACCACCGGCATCGTGTCGCGCGGCGGCTCGATCATGGCGCGCTGGTGCCTGGCGCATCACAAGGAGAGCTTCCTCTACACCCACTTCGAAGAGATCTGCGACATCATGCGCAAGTATGACGTCTCCTTCTCGCTCGGCGACGGCCTGCGCCCCGGCTCCATCGCCGACGCCAACGACCGCGCCCAGTTCGCCGAATTGGAGACCCTTGGCGAACTCACCAAGATCGCCTGGGAAAAGGGCTGTCAGGTGATGATCGAAGGGCCTGGCCATGTGCCGATCCACAAGATCAAGATCAACATGGAGAAGCAGCTGAAGGAGTGCCACGAGGCCCCCTTCTACACGCTCGGACCGTTAACGACCGACATCGCGCCCGGCTATGACCACATCACCTCGGGCATCGGCGCCGCGATGATCGGCTGGTTCGGCTGCGCCATGCTCTGCTACGTGACCCCGAAGGAGCATCTGGGCCTTCCCGACCGCGACGATGTGAAGGTGGGCGTCATCACCTACCGCATCGCCGCCCATGCGGGCGATCTCGCCAAGGGCCATCCCGCCGCGCAGATGCGCGACGACGCTCTGTCGCGGGCGCGCTTCGATTTCCGCTGGGAGGACCAGTTCAACATCGGCCTCGACCCGGACACCGCGCGCACCTATCACGACGAGACCCTGCCGAAGGACGCGCACAAGGTCGCGCATTTCTGCTCCATGTGCGGGCCGAAGTTCTGCTCCATGAAGATCACGCAGGATCTGCGCACCGAAGTGCAGGCGCTGCTGGAGAACGAGAAGGCCGTGCTCGACGGCATGGCCGAGAAGAGCAAGGAATTCCTGGACGGCGGCGCCGCCCTCTATGTGAAGTCCTGATTCAATAAAGGGCGGGCGCCGAGACTTTCGGCCCCGCCCATATTTTCCATTTTTTCGTCGATCACGGGCCACGCGCGCCCGAACCCCCCACCATGTCTCAGGAGCCCCCCATGACCCTGCTGACCGCACATCCCAGCCGCCGCACGCTCGCGCGCCTGCTTGGCGCCTCAGCGGGGGCGCTCGCCATGCCTTCGATCATCCGCGCGCAGGACAGCGTCATCCGCATCGGCGTGCTGGGCGACCTGTCGGGCTATTCCATGGAGATCGGCGGCCCCGGCGCGGTCATCGCCACGCGCATGGCGGTGGAGGACCATGGGAGCAAAGCGGCGGGCATGGCGGTGGAAGTCTTGCAGGCGGATTTCCTCAACAAGCCCGACGTCGCCTCGCAGATCGCCCGGCGCTGGTTCGATGTGGATGACGTGGACGCCATCACCGATCTGCCCAACACCCCCTCCGCGCTGGCCGTGGCGCGGCTGGGCAAGGAGCGCGAGCGCATCATTCTGGTGGCGGAAGCCGCCACGCCCGAACTCACCACCGGCCAATGCTCCCCCACCACCTTCCACCATGCCGACGACACGAACGCGCTTGCTGCGGGCACGGCGAAGGCGCTGCTGGAACAGGGGCTGAAGAGCTGGTTCTTCCTCACCGCCGATTTCGGTTTCGGCCACCAGATGCAGGCCTCCGCCGAGCGCGTGGTGCGCGAGGGCGGCGGCACGGTTGTGGGCGCGGTGCGCCATCCGCTCGCCGCCTCCGATTTCAGCTCGTTCCTGTTGCAGGCGCAGGCCTCCAAGGCGCAGGTCATCGCGCTGGCCAATGTGGGCGAGGACACCACCACCGCCATCAAACAGGCGGCGGAATTTGGCATCGGCGCCGGGCCGCAGGTCATCGCGGGCTTGCTGATGGTGATCAGCGACATCAAGGCGCTGGGGCTCGATGTGGCGAAGGGCCTCTATGTCACCGAGGGCTTCTATTGGGACGCCAACGACAAGGCGCGTGATTTCGCCAAGCGCTTCGCGGCGCGCAACGGCGGCAAGGTTCCCACCAAGGCCCATGCGGCCAATTATATCGGCGTGCGCCATTATCTCGACGCGGTGGAGGCGGCGGGCTCCAAAGCGCCGCAGGCCGTCATGGCGAAGATGCGCGAACTGCCCATCGACTATCTCGGCAAGCCCGCGCGGCTGCGCGAGGACGGGCGCGTGATCTATGATCTCGATCTCTTCCAGGTGAAGAGCCCGCAGGAGTCGCAGGGGCCTTACGACTATTACAAGCCGATCCGCCGCATCAAGGGCGACGAGGCCTTCGCGCCGATGGACCCGAAAACCTGCGCCATGCTGGCGGCGAAATAAGGCTCAAAGCCCCAGATAGGCCCGCCGCACGCGATCATCCTCCAGCAGCGCTGCGCCGCTGCCAGACAGCGTCACCGCGCCATTTTCCAGCACATAGGCGTGGGACGCCAGTTTCAAGGATGCGGCGACATTCTGCTCCACCAGCACGCAGGTCAGCCCCTCCCCATTCAGCCGTTTCACGATGTCCAGCACCTGAAGCACCAGGGCGGGCGCGAGGCCGAGCGAGGGCTCGTCGAACATCACGAGTTCCGGCTCGCCCATGAGGCAACGCGCGATGGCGAGCATCTGCTGTTCGCCGCCCGACAAGGTGCCAGCCGCCTGCCCCAAGCGTTCGCGCAGGCGCGGAAACAGATTCAGCATGCGGTCATAGTTCTGCGCCTTGCGGGCGCTGACGCGCGGCAGCATGGCGCCGGTGAGGAGATTTTCGCGCACGGTGAGGCTGGGGAACACCTGCCGCCCCTCCGCCACCTGCCCCAGGCCGAGATTGCAGACGCGGTGGCTGGGCTGGCCCGTGATGTCCGCGCCCTTGAAGCGGATGCGTCCGGCGGCTGGCTTCAACATGCCGGAGATCGCGCGGATGAGCGAGGTCTTGCCCGCCCCATTGGCGCCGACGATGGCCACGATGGCGCCTTGCGGCACATCGAGCGTCACGCCAGCAAGGGCCTGCGCATCGCCATAGAACAGATCGAGCCCTTCGACGCTGAGCATCAGCCGAGCGCCTCCGCGCCGAGATAGGAGGCGATGACCTGCGGGTGGCGCGTCACCTCGCGCGGCGAGCCCTCGGCGATGGAGGCGCCGTGGTTGAGCACATGCACCTGATCGGCCAGCGCCATGACGGCGCGCATCACATGTTCGATGAGCACGATGGTGACGCCCTCGTCGCGGTTGATCATGCGCAGGATCTCCACCATGCGGTCGGTCTCGGTGGGGCGCAGGCCCGCCATCACTTCGTCCAGCAGCAGCAGCTTCGGCTTGGTGGCCAGAGCGCGCGCCACTTCCAACCGCTTGCGGTCGGGCAGCGTGAGGGAACTGGCCACCTGCGCGCGCCGATCCCACAGATCGAGCTTGCGCAGCACCTCTTCCGCCGCTGCGAAGGCCGCCTGCGGATCGGCCTGGCGCAGCAGGGCGCCGATGGCGACATTTTCATGCACGGTGAGGCCCGGGAAGGGCCGCACGATCTGGAAGGTGCGGGCGAGGCCAAAGGCGCAAACGGCGTCCGGCGCGAGGCCGTCGATGCGCGCCCCATCGAAATGGATCGCGCCGCCATCGCAGGCGTAGACCCCCGCGATCAGATTGAAGAGCGTGGTCTTGCCCGCGCCATTGGGGCCGATGACCGCGAAGATGGCGCCCTTCTCCACGTCCAGCGACACCGTATCCACGGCCACAAGGCCGCGAAACCGTTTCGTCACGCCGTCCACCTTCAGAAGGCTCATGGCTTGGCCTCCCCGATCCCCAGCCGCTTGCGCAACGAAGGCCAGATGCCGTTGGGCGCGAGGAAGATGATGATCATCAGGGCGAGGCCGAAGAACACCGCCTTGGCGCCGGGCGCATTGACGCCCAGCGCCTGCGTGGCGAAAATCAGTCCCTCGCCCAGCGGCACCAGAATGAAAGCGCCGAGGATCGGTCCGAACAGGGTGCCGATGCCCCCGATGATCGGCGCCAGCATGATGTCGATGGAGCGCGTCATGTCGAAGATCTGCGCGGAGAAGACATTGTTGTAATAAAAAACATGGACCACGCCGCCCAGCGCGCTCATGGCGGCGGAGACCACCACCGCGCTCATGCGCGCGCGCGTCACGTCAATGCCCACCGCGCGGGCCGCTTCCGCATCCTCGCGAACCGCCAGCCATTGATAGCCAAGCTTCGAGCGACGCAGCGCGGCGCAAAGGGCGAAAGCGGCGGCCGCCATGGCCAGCGCCACATAATAAAAAAACAAAGGCCCGCCGCGCAAATTCCACCACTGGCCGTCTGACCCCGCCACCGGCAGGAACAAACCGCCCGCGCCGCCGGTCCATTTCAGATGATCGAAACCGATGCGCGCCACCTCGGCGAAGGCGATGGTCAGCAGCGCGAAATAGACGCCTTCGATGCGGAATTGAAAACTTAGAGCGCCGATCGCCATCGCCACGCCAACGCAGACGGCCACAGCGGCGAGGAGGCCGATCAAGGGGCTCACGCCGAAATGCACGAAAAGCGCCGCACTGACATAGGCGCCCAGCCCCACATAAAGCGCATGGCCCAGCGACAGCAGGCCTGCGAAGCCCATCATCACGTTCCACGCTTGCCCGACATAGGCGGAAAGAAACACCAGCACCAGCACGGAGGTCTGATAACGATCGAGCGCGAGCGGCAGCGCCAGCAGCGCGGCGGCCAGCAGGCCCAGCAGGAGATGCTCGCGCCTCATGCCGCGCGCTTTCCCATGAGGCCCTGCGGGCGGAAGGCCAGAATGACGACCAGCAGGGCGAAGGAGACCATGGACTTCATGGAGGGCGCGATGACGAGGCTGGCCAGCGCCTCGGCCACGCCGATCACCAGCCCGCCCAGCAGCGCGCCGCCCATGGAGCCGAGCCCGCCGATGATGACGATGGTGAAGGCCAGCAGGGTGAAGGAGGGCGCAAGCATCGGCGTCACATCCGAGACGCAGATCAGCAAGGCCCCCGCCGCGCCGACGCAGGCGAGGCCGACGCCGAAGGTGAGCGCATAGAGCCGGTCCACATCCAGCCCCACCACGCCCGCGCCCGTGAGATTGTCGGCGCAGGCGCGGATCGCCAGACCGGTTTGCGTGTAGCGGAAAAAGGCGAACAGCGCGCCCGCGACCCCAAGCGCCGCCAGCGCCGCAAAGACGCGCACCTTGTCGATGAGCACCGGGCCGAGCATCCAGCTGTCGTAGCTGTAGGACAGTTCCACATGGCGCGCGTCGGGGCCGAAGATCATCAGCATCCCGTTGACCATGACGATGGCCAGACCCACCAGCAAGATGAACTGCTCATGGTCAGGCCGCCGGATGAAATGGGTGACGACGACACGTTGCAGAAAGTAGCCGACGACGAAGAACGCCGCCGCCACCAGCCCCATGGCCACGAAAGGGTCGATTTTGAGCGCGGCGAACAGCAGGAAGGCGGCATACATGCCCACCACCGCGAATTCGCCATGGGCGAAATTCACCACGCGCACCACGCCGAAAATCACCGACAGGCCAAGCGCCATAAGCCCGTAGACGAGGCCCGTCAGCATGCCCTGAATCAGCACTTCAAGAACCAGCGAAAGCGTCATGCTTCGCTCACTTGCGGCCCTGCCAGCTCGCCAGCGGCAGCGCGGGCGTTCCGGCGGCCACATCGGCGGGATAGACCACGACGGGCGTCTGATTCTGATTCTGCACGACGGCGGTGCCGATGGCGGTGTTCTGCCCCTTGGCGTCGAAGGCGATGGGGCCGCCGATCATCACGTGCTGCTCGATCTTCGTCTTGCGCACGGCCTCCATCAGGGTCGGCCCATCGGTCGTGCCTGCGCGCTTGAAGGCGTCGGCGGCCACCATCAGCGCCTCCAGCGTGAAGCCCGCATTGAAACTGTCCACGGCGAAACGATTGTTCGGGTTCGCGACCTTGAAGGAGGCCTCCAGAGCCTGGGTCACCGGCGATTTGGGATTGGCCCAGGGCAAGTTGAACATCATGCCGTCCGAGAGCGGGCCCAACGCCTGATAGAACTCCTCGTCATAGAGGCCGGGCGAGCCGGGCGAGATGATCGCCTTGGGCTCGAAGCGCTGGCGCACCATGTCGCGCACCAGCTTGATGGCGTCGCCCGCGCGGGTCACCACCATGACGAGATCGGGATTGATGCCGCGCATCTTCGTAACTTCCACGGACAGATCCTGCGCGCGCGGATCGTAGGAAATGCTCTCCACGATGGGGAAGGGCATATCCGCCTTCGGGAAAATGGCGTCCATGGCCCCGCGCTGCGCCGTGCCGAAGGTGTCGTTGGCGTGGACGAAGACCGCGCTCTTGAATTCGACCTTGGTGGCGGCGGAGATTTCCTTGATCAGCCGCAAGCCATTGGTGACGAGCTGACCGCCCGTCTGGAAGTTGCGCACCAGATATTTGTAGCCCTGCTCGGTGATCTGGGGCGCGGCGGCGATGTTGATGACGAGCGGCACCTGCCGCTGTTCGCAGACCTGCGCGATGGCGAGCGTCAGCCCGGAATCGAAGGCGCCGACGATGCAGTTCGCGCCCTCGGTGATCGCCTTTTCGGCGGCGGTGCGGGCGGTGTCCGCGTTGGACTCGATGTCCACATGCACCAGCTCGACCGCATAGCCGAGATCCGCCAGCACCTTGGGCGCGGCCAGCGCGCCGCGATGGCAGCTCTGGCCCGCCTGCGCATAGAGGCCCGAACGCGGCAGAAGCACCGCGATTTTCAACACCTTGGCCTGCGCGCGCACCAAGGCGGGCGCGGCGAGGAGGCTGGCGGCGCCGCCGAGCAGGCTGCGGCGATCAAGCGAAAAGCGGGACGTCTGGCTCACGGGCTGTTCCTCCGAATGGATGGTGGGATTTGCGCCTAAGGCGCGGCCTTTGTCCAGACGCACATGTCCGTCAGCCCGTGAAAAACACAAGCGCCGCAAGCGAGGCGGCCAGCGCAGGCGTCATCACCAGCGCGCCGATGGCCAGAAAACGCAGGGCGCCCACATGCAACCCCTCGCGCCGCAGCGCCAGCAGCCACAAGATGGTGGCGAGCGAGCCGGTGACGGAGAGATTGGGGCCAAGATCGACGCCGATCATCACTGCGCCGGTGACGAGCGGCGAGGCGTGGGCCAGCGCCAGGGTCTGCCCGGCGATGAGCCCTGCGGGGAGATTGTTCATCAGATTGACCGCAAAGGCCACCACAACGCCAGCCGCCATGCTGGCGAGGCCAGCGCCCCAGCCGAGCGCAGCGGCATTCAGCAGGCCCGCCAGCGCCTCCACAGCGCCTGTGCGCGCCAGCCCCTCGACCACCACGAACAGCCCCGCCACCAGCGGAAGCACCGACCAGCTGACCCCGCGCGCCAGCGCCAAGGGCGACTTGCCCTCCACCATCAGCACAGCCCCCGCCGTAACGAGGCCCGCCACCAGCGTCGGCACGCCCAATGGCGCATCCAGAGCCGAGGCGCCGAGCAGCGCCGCCACTGCCCCCACCAGCCCAACCGCTGCTACGCGCCCGCCTCCGGAGAGCGGAGGCTGCGGCGCGGGTGCGTCCAGCTTGCGGCGCAGGTCGCGCGAAAACACAAGACAGAGCGCGAGGAAGGTGACCGCGATGGAGGCGACCGAAGCCGGGCCGAACAGCACGATCCAATCGAACAAAGCGGGCGGCCTGCCGCCGAACACGACCAGATTGGCGGGATTGGAAATGGGCAGAAGAAAGCTCGCCGCGTTGGCGATGAAGGCGCAGGCGAAGAGGTAGGGCAGCGGCGGCGCCCCTGCGGCCCGCGCGGCGGCATAGACGGCGGGCGTCAACACCACCGCCGTCGCGTCGTTGGACAGGAACGCCGTCACCAGCGTCCCCACCCCATAGACCAGCGCGAAGAGCCTCAAGGCCGAGCCCTTGGCGAAGCGCGCGGCGCTGGCGGCCAGAGCGTCGAAGAGGCCCTCCTGCCGCGCCACTTCCGACAGGACCATCATGCCGACGAGGAAGAGATAGACGTCGCGTCCCTTGGCGACGGCCCGCGCCGCATCGGCCCAAGGCACAAGGCCCAAAGCAACCAACGTTCCCGCGCCCAGAACAGACCAGATGGCTTCGGGCCAGCGGCGCGGGCGCGCCATCACGCAAGCCACGCTCGCCAGAGCGATGAGCCAGATCAGCGCGTCAGCGCTCACGCCTCAAGTCCGGTGGATCGGGTCAA
Organism: uncultured Hyphomicrobiales bacterium; assembly: GCA_903902915.1. Taxonomy (GTDB): domain Bacteria; phylum Pseudomonadota; class Alphaproteobacteria; order Rhizobiales; family Beijerinckiaceae; genus Terripilifer. The sequence goes on from CAIUWR010000045.1 coordinate 255,979, forward strand.
TCCATTTCACGGTTTCGGGTTTTTCAACGGACTCAATATCCAGATTGATGACCGTCGCTTGCCCGTCGGAGCGCACCAGCACGCATTCCAGCGTCTCGTCGTCGCTGGCGTTGATTTCCTGATGCGGCGCATAGGGCGGCACGAAGATGAAAGACCCCGGCCCCGCCTCGGCGGTGAATTCCAGATTGTCGCCCCAGCGCATGCGCGCCTTCCCCCGCACCACATAGATCACGCTTTCCAGCGGTCCATGATGATGCGCGCCGGTCTTCGCCCCGGCATGGATGCTCACCGTGCCCGCCCAGAGCTTCTGCGCGCCCGCACGGGCGAAGTCGATCGCCGCCGCCCTGTTCATGCCGGGCGTCTGGGACGTGTTGGGGTCAAGCTGATCAGCCGCGATCACGCGGACCCCGTCATGCTTCCAGCGTATGTCAGCCTGCGTCATCCTTTGCTCCCGCATCACTTCCCAGGATCCATGTAACGCCGGGAAGCTTGGATCCTCAAACACAAACACGAGCATGCAGCATGGGCTTTAGTCTTACTGCTGGTAGACCTTGCGCACCTGCTCGATGACGCCTGCAGGCAGGTCGCTGACGCGCCCGACCAGCTTTTGCAACTCCTCGCCGCTCATCGGCTCAAGGCTCACGCGCAACTTCTCCACATCGGCCTTGAACTCGGGATCCTGCATGGTCGCGTCGAAGGCCCGGCGCAACATGGTCACGCGCTCGGGAGGAACGCCCGGGGCGGTGAAGAAGGCGGTGCCGACTTCGGTGGCGTTGAGAATAGCCTCCAGGACGCTTTTTTCTTCTGGCGTACGCGCAAATTCTAGAGCGGTGGGAACGTCCGGCAATTCCGGGTTGCGTGTCAGCGCAAACTGCACTGGCAGGGTGACCTCCCCATCGGGCTTCCAGCTCGGATGAGCCGTTTTCAAGGCTTCCCAGGCGGTGGAATGCCCCTCCACCTCGCCGCGATCCAGCGCCAGCATGGCTTCGTTGGAGCCCTTGTAGCCCATGATGATCTTGTATTTCGTGCCGAACATATTGTTCATGACCGTGGGATAAATCGACACGGTGGAGCCGACGCCGGTGCCCGACAGGGTCACCTCGGCCTTCTGCGCGTCCGCAACCGTCTTCACGGGCGATCGCTTCGAAATCATGATGACATTGATGAGCGGCGAGATGCGGCCGATCCAGTTCAACTGCGCCGTCTTGAAGCGCACCCCGGGCGTGGCCAGCATTTCATCCAGCGCGATGGTGGGGGCGCAGATGGCGATGGACGTTCCGTCCTTCGGGGCCGTCGAGGCCATATGATTGGCCGCCAGAAAGCTGCCGGCGCCGGGCATGTTGCGGGCGACCACATTCGGATTGCCCGGAAGATGCTTGCCCAGATGGGCCGAAAGCAGACGCGCATAGACGTCGTTGCTGCCCCCCGGCGGGTAGCCGATATTCAGCTCTACAGTCTTGCCCTTGTAGAACGAGTCCTGCGCCCGGGCCTGCGCCCCGACCATGCACAAAGTGGCCAGAAACAGGCTTGCGGCGGCTCGCTTCAAAGATGTCATGCGTCACGCCCCACGCGGGGCCTCCCTGATGGAGGGGGCGTTTTACACCGAGAGACGCAGCGGGTCACTGGCCAAGCAGAGGAAAAGGGTGGAATGAGAAGCCATTGCACAGGGCGCGCGACGAAATCGGCCTTAGCGGCTGGCGATCCGAAACGCGGCTTGACACCGCCCCCACCCCCACCCTATACCCCGCCTACTTTGTGGCTCCGGCGTGTCCGGCGGCGCAGGGGGCGGAGTAGCTCAGCTGGCTAGAGCAGAGGAATCATAATCCTTGTGTCGGGGGTTCGAGTCCCTCCTTCGCTACCACAATCTCTTTCAAAAATATGGCGTTAGCCGCTGGACACCTTGGTTCAGCGTGGGCAAATCTTGCTGGACACCTGTTGGACACTTCTGGTTTGCTTGGGGGAGCCTCTTGAGCCCCTGCTGTTCCCCAAAACATCAGCGCCCAGCAGTTTTCTGCCAGCGGAAACTCAGTGTGTCACGCAGCGGTTGCTCTCCCCAACCTGTGACGCAAAAGTGTTTCAGCAACGCTGACACTGCTGACGCTGATGATCAAACTGGTAGACGCAAGCCGCACACTGCTCAATGGACGCATCATACTCAGCAAGCGGGCTCGCAGCCGACGCTGGCAGATGCGGTTCCAGCACGAAGGAAAATGGATCCAGCTCAGCACTGGGCAACAACACCGCCCAGAAGCGGACAAGTCTGCTGAGAACATCTATCTGGAAGCAGTTTTCAAGCTCAAGCACCAACTGCCAATCCAAACCCGCAGCTTTGGCACCGTGGCTCAATTGACCATCAACACGCTACAAGCCGCACTCGATGCTGGCGAAGGACGCAGCGTCTATAAAGACTACATCATTGCCCTCAATCGCTACCTCATCCCCTTCTTCGGCAAATACAATATGGACAGCATCGATTATGAGCTGCTCAAGCAGTTTGATGCTTGGCGCAGTCAGAAGATGGGCAAGACACCCACAGCCAGCACCGTGGGCACACACGTCTCAGCCATCAATCGTGTGTTTGATGAGGGCATTGAGCGTGGCTATGTCTCCCCACAAAAGCGCCCACATATCTTCAATCGTGGCAGGAAAGGCGGGCGCCGAGCAGACTTCACATTCGCAGAATATCGAATGATCCTTCGTAACATCAAACGGTGGTGTGAAGCTGGTCGCATAGGCAAGACAAGAGAGATGCGATACCTGATGTGGGACTACATCCTGCTGCTCATCAACACTGGAATGAGACACGGCACTGAAACAGCCAATCTCCGCTGGAAGCACATCAGGATTGAACGAGAGCGGGGCAAGGACATCCTGCTGTTCTATGTGGATGGCAAGACAGGTGGCAGGGAAATTGTGGCTCGTCGTGTCTGCCAGCGTTACCTGCGGCGCATACAAGAGCGGACGCACTCAATTGAGAAACTATCATTCGAGCAATTGCTGGCCAGCAAGATTGATCTGCCTGTCTTCGCACTGCCTGACGGCTCAACCACTGACAGCATTCGTGGCACCTTCCGCCAGTTCCTCAAGGACCTCAACATCCTCAAAGACCCCCGCAGTGGCAAGGTTCGAACGCTCTATAGTCTGAGGCACACCTACGCTACCTTTGCTCTGAGCCTAGCCAAAGGCACAGACATCCACCTGCTGGCAAGGCAAATGGGCACATCAGTGCTGATGATCGAGCGCCACTACAGCCACTTGATCGCAAGGATGAGAGCCAGCGATCTGGTGGGCTTGAGGTGACTTAGCTTCACGAACTTGGCAATAAAGTTCTTTGCGGTCGTCGCAAATGTCGTGAGACACGACAATTTTGAAACGAGCGTAAAAGCACTCTGCGGAATGTCTGCGAAACGATTTTGACAGCGTGGGGGATTTTATTCTTCTGGTGATGTTGGGTTTGCGGACTGGGAATGTCGTGAGACACGACAATCCACTCGTTCGCTCTTGTTCTTCGATGAACAATCCTCAGCCGCGCAACAAGCTAGGGGACGGATGGATTCTTGCGGCATTCAATGCTCTGCTAATCTGTGCCTCAGGCTCGTCAGGATAATCGCAGCTAGCCATTCTTCGCAATGGCGCTTGCCCAAGTGGCTTCAGCACCAGCGGCACCTACAGCCACTTGATAGCAAGGACGAAAGCCAGCGATCTGGTGGGATTGAGGTGAGGTAAGCTCACGACCTTCGCAATGTGGTTCTTTTGTGATCGTAGAAATGTCGTGAGACACGACCTTCTCAATAAGCTCAAAGGCACCACCTATTTACTTACGGATGAAGGGGAATTTTTTCCCCCATCCTCGACTTTAAGAGCAAAATGCTCGCGTGCTGAAATGTAATTTTTAAGTTCTTGCCCGACGGCAATCGAGCTTGCGTCGTCTGGCATAATCTTTGCTGAGATATGTGCGGTTATGAGCGATCGATTTTCTGCTAAGCAGTCATAGCATCAAGTCGATTTGGCGGAATTAAATAAGATGGGGTGGATGATGAGGGATGCCAATTGCAGCAGATATCGACTGATGCTGACGCTTATGAGCACTAAAACCCTCACTGTTCTGGTTGTTTGGAACGGTATCTTTGCGACCGAAGCGATTGGTGCTGAGAGCCGCCTGCCCCCTTGCCCCGTTTATTATTCTGAGGCCTGGACCCAATGCTATGGCATTTTACCGACCGCAGAAGGAGAGACTTACTCTGGTGAGTGGAAGGATGGGAAACGCGATGGCTTAGGCGTCTTGGTATTTCGCACTGGGGCAAAATATGCCGGAACGTTCAAACAGGGCCAAGCTTCTGGTGAAGGAACATACACATTTCGAAATGGCGACGTGTATGTGGGGCAAGTCGTTAAGGGCGTCGTTCAGGGTTATGGAATATTGACCGCAACCAACGGAGACAAATATTCGGGGGACTTTGTTGATTTCAAAATGAACGGCCGCGGTGTCTTGCTGACCACAAAAGGCGAGCGATATTCGGGGGAATTCGTCAATGATCAAAGACAAGGTCAAGGGTCCGTAGATGCCCCGGATGGTTCAAAGTATCTTGGGTTTTTTAGAGCCTCCTCGTTCCACGGGCAAGGTGTCCATATCTTCAAAGACGGATCTCAATATAGCGGAGAGTTCTCCGGAGGCCTCAGGCAGGGCAAAGGTAATCTAGTTTTACCAAATGGGGATAGATATACTGGTGAGTTCCGTAATGGCCTCTATGAAGGGCTGGGTTCTTACAGCACCGTTGACGGGACCACATATGTTGGAAGCTTCAAAAATGGAAAGAAGTTTGGGAACGGAAATATGCATTTTGCGAACGTGAAGCGGACGCCCCCTGTGATTTATGCATCAAGTGCGCTTGTCAGAAGCCCTATAAACCTTGGAGAAATTATAAAGTATGAAGGCGCATTCATTGAGGATCATATGAGTGGGCAAGGGATTGCGTTGTTATCAAATGGAGCTAATTATAATGGATCTTTTGAAAATGACCAATTTAACGGTAGTGGTAAAATAACTTACCAAGACGGGACGACTGTTGTTGGAACGTTCGCGAAACACTCCATCATTGGGGAATGCGCTGTTACATTTTCAGATAAAATTAGATACGTAGGCGAGACTAAGGGGGGGAAATTGGATGGATTTGCAAAAATCTTTTTGCCGAATGGGGATGTGTATGAAGGAGAGGTGCTCGCCGGAGAAGCAAGCGGAAAAGGTACGATGAAGTTTGGAGCTGGAGGAAGATATACTGGAGAATTTAAGAAGGGCGTCTTTGATGGTCGTGGTACAATGTATGATGCGGCCGATAAACCAGCGAAACAGGCTTACTGGAGCAATGGAAAACTTACGACACCATAACGGCGAATTGCTATCGAGACCTAAATCTGCGCCAATCAAGTCAGTTAAGAATGATAACTTCTCATAAAATTCGAAGTTCGTGGATGGATGTACACGGTATAGCTAACCTATAAAACGTGAACCAAAATCAGTCAAAAACAGATTTTCTTTCTCTACTAACCGCCGGGGCGGAAATTGCTTCCTTTGCCGACAATGATTTTAAAACGAAGTCCCCATCACGAGCTAGCTCATCCCCGATAATGGTGCCAATCACTGCGCCTCTTTCAATTTTGGAAACTTGTATCTCACCCACTGGCTGAAGGCGCGCGCCCCAGAATTTAAACGTGTTCTCGCTTTGGCCTTCTTGGATCACTTTAAGCACTTGAAAGCGGTCACCAATTTGAGGGGTTTTGTCTCCTGCATTCACAATGACCGCATTGCCGTTGAAGCCCTCAATAAACATAGGAAATAAGCTCTCAACTACATCGCCTGCAACCCTACTGGACACCGCTTCGGAGAGCGCAGTTAATTGATCTACCTCAGAATTAGCGGCCCCACCTGGACGCATACTTACTTTACTCTCACGAGAAAATTTATTAGCTAGAACAATCAAAGACGTCGGGAGTTCAGAGATTTGGTAAGACACATCAACCCTGCAAGACCGGCTTCGCTCGACTTCTTTGGTTACTGCGATGTTTACTTCCGTCTCTTGACAGCGCAATCCAGTCGCCTCAATATTCAAAATAAAGTCTGTGCCCATAATTTGTCCAAGTTTTTGCTTATCAGCAGCCGAGCCTTGAGGGCTGCGTATTAGAGCAAGCTCTTTCTGAAATCGATCCAGATAGCGTCTATCAACAATTGCGAACCGCTTTGAGTTAGTGACCCTTTCGAGTACTCCCGAGTAAATTTGATTTTTCAAATAACCGCTCTCTCCGCCCAAGCTATCTATCAGCAGCCTAGGACGGGTATCTGCAAAGCTTATGTTTGACTTGTATTTTTCAATGTCAGCCCTCACAACGACGGAAAAGCTACCATTTCTATGCTCTAATTGCTCAATTACATAACTTTTCACTAACGCTCCTGATTTTATACGAACATTGTTTTGACCGATGTTTTGCAATGTCCTCAGTTGACGCTCAATACCCTTCGAAACGTAGTTTTGTTCAGTACTTACTATTAGCTCCCCAAAACTCTGGTTTGCCTCGACGAATACGCCTGTCGCTTGTTTAACTGCCTCTGATAATGCGGTAGCAACAGCTTCCGCCTGTGTTTGTCCTTGCCCGGAAGCTGTCACAGAAAGAACCGCTCCAAATGCTGAAAAGTTGCCTGTCAGAGCAACAAATGCAAATGCAACAGCTAAGGAAGCGATCCTGCTCATTTTCATTTTCCCCTGCGGCATAAATCACCTACTTTTGCGGTCCTAGATGGATTTACAACCAAATCAGCAATACTCACTCTCTCTGAAATGGATACTAATTTACATTCCCCTATTTTTCGCTCTATCTTTCCTAAATTTATTCCTGTCTTCGGATCGACCATAGACTCCCCGAGAGAAAACAAAGAGAGTGTTGAATTCATACTTAACCCGCCCCCTTCCCCTCGATTTAAAATAGCCTCTCCCCCATTTATTTGAATTACTTCAATTGGAAAAATTGCATCGAACACGGCTGTCCCAGCCTCGCTCCCAGTCTTCTGGAGAACACTGAGCCAAATATCATTATAGTCAGGAACCCCCATTGTGGAGATTTGTTTTTTATTGACCGATGAATAAGTGTCCGTTTTTTGATACTTAATGCCCCCTGACGTTGTATCTATTATTTTGAGCGTAAGAATGATTTCTCCAGCCATTGAACTGTTAAATTTAGACGTCTGCGCATCTCTCTCAATTGCAGAATCTAATTTCACTGACGCAACGAGAGGTACAACAATGAAATGTACGTTATTCATTTTACCGAACTCAGCCGCGTCTTTCAAAGCTCGCTGACTAGCAGCAAAGTCTTGCTCCAAAAGAGCTGATTTCTGCAAAATAGAGGTATCACGCTCATAGATCTTAAAACGACGCGAGCTTCTTAGGACTTCTTCAATGCGAGATTTAATTAATTTCACACTTTCCAAATTGACCGTCCTCGTGTTGTTCAAAGTTGTTGTGCTATCCACCACGGCCTCAACCACTGCGATTGGCTCAAGTTCAGGGGTCTGTGCAAAAGCGCCCCCCACTAACAAGAGCATCGCCGAAGCTGAAGCAGCAAATACCTGGGATTTAACAGAAGACCGATTTAACATTTGATCTTCCTCGCATTTAAATAACCAACCGTATTCTCAAAATTCGGAATTATCCCATCCCGTATCTTGAACTCAATGCTAGTTCCTTCAAGCTTGAACGCATCATCCAAACAACTCTTCAAGCCCGGTTCAAGTGCGTTCCATCGGGTTCGGGCCTCAATTCTTGCTTGAGCTTGCTGTTGAATTGATTTGTTTTCCTGAATTGAATCCTTGCAAGCCTCGGTGTAAACATTCCGAGCTCCTGTTGCGTTGCTATCTAGCATCAAACGCCGACCGCAATCACTCTGTGCGGAAGCTGGATTGTTAGAAGCAAAAATACCAGCTGCCGCGTACATCGCTAGCAAACAAAACGGTATCCCAATCAAGCGATGCGTCTTCACGATCTGCCCCCTATCCAATCAAGATCTTGAATGGAACAAGACCCCAATATGAAGTTTAGGGCACTATATGCTTGTTTCTAATGATCGCAAGCTTCCTAAACCAACTCCACCGCAGCCCTGAGCACAGTGGCATTGGTGTGCAGATAGATCATTGTGGTGCTGATGTTGCGGTGTCCGGCCAAAGCAGCGAGGATATGAACGGAGACACCTTTCTCCGCCAATGATGTGAGGAAGAAATGCCTGCCAGCGTGTGAAGTAGCCTGATCGATGCCGCTTGCCTTGTAGATGCGAGCAAACACTTGAACGAGACTATTGGGCGAGAACGCAGAGCAGGCCTTGCTCTCAAAGAGTGGTGCTTCTGGCAACCCAACCGCCTGCGCCTTGCCATACAGCACCATCTCCCGCTGGACCTGAGCGCTCAGTAGCACGGTTCTTGATGTGTGCCCTTTGGTCTGTGCGGCTGTGAGCTGGATTTGCTCCCGCACACGACCATCAGGGGCGAATACATCGTTCCACTGTAGCGCAGCAATCTCTCCAACACGCATTCCAGCGTAGATGCTGAGATGGAGCATTGCTCTGTTGCGTTCCGCAAATGATCGCTGGGCGATGTGAGCAAACACACGCTTGATCTCACGCTCGGTCAAAATATGTGCTCGCTTCATTGGGCTGCCCCCACATAACTTATTCGCTGCTACACAATGTTTTCTGATGTGGGCGAGAGCAACCACTTTCCTTGATTCAAATATCTCAATGATTTCAATGGAAGAGTGCTTTGGATAATATAATGCGTATTTTGTTATGTAGCCAAGTCGCCCAACTTTCATGACGGGTGCTGAAATGTCGTGAGACACGACAATCTGGTATAAAAAAAGCCGCCCCAAAGGACGGCTCTGATTGTTGGGCTGGCAGAATGTCGTGTTACACGACAATTGTCGCTTCATTGACGGCAACGGGAACAATCGGTGTAAGCACTGGCGCAACATTCAGCATACGTTGTTGCCTGCGATATTTGACGACACATTCAGTTGCCAGATCCACCACCCGCCGCGCCGAGCCTTTGGCGTTGGAAATGACCGTGAGTAGGTATTGATCATCAGGCACAGGCACGCCCTGATCATTGATGATGCGACGCACGAGAGGCAACCAAGCCGTATCAGGCGCAGCATTGAATTCCACCATGTGGCAACGATCCTGAACGCCACGCTCAACCTTATTCAGATTATTCGTGGTGAGCACGAAGACTGTGCCTGTGATGTTCATCACCGACTTGAGCGACTTCATCGCATCGGGGCTGAGATTATCCACCTCGTCCAGCACGAAGTAGTGGTGGTCACCGAACAACGGCACAAAGTTCGCCTGTTGCTGGATCTTGCTGATCAAGGCGGTGGCATTGTTCCCGCTCTGAACTCTCACAAATGTGAAACCGCTTGAGTTGCCGCTCTTTTGGGTTTCGATTGCGTCAGGCAGAAGCTTGGCAAGCGCCGTCTTGCCAGTGCCGAAAACGCCATACAGCAGAATGCCATTCTTGCCTGACTGAGGGAATGGTCTATCGCCTGAGATGATAGATTGGATCAGCATCTCCCCTAGTTCAGAAGGAAACACGATGTCGGCGATACAAGTGGGGTCGTAATTGCTCATATTTGCTCCGTTGATGTTGATGATGGAAGGAAAAGGGGGCGAGCAATGTCAGCACCCACCCCCGTTTAAGGTCAGGCTGCGATCACAGACTGGACTGCGGCAGTGACGGCCAAGTCAGCAGCCACAGCTTCATTGACCACCACCTGTTCAGTGGAGTTGTTCTTGATGTCCTTGCTGTTCTGCGAATAGACGCTGGCCAACGCCGCATCGACGACGGTCTTGCTGCTGACTACCGCCTTGATCGTGAGAGTGCCGTCCGCTCCCTGCTGAGCAACCAGAACAACGAACTCATCAATTTTAGCCGTGTCCAGAAGGGCAGTGACGGCAGGCGTCTGGACTACAGCAAGCTCCGTAGTGGCGACAAAGTCCGATGCCTTAGCAACCTTCTCAGCAGGCTTCATGGCATTGCTCTTGGCCAGACGAACTTCCTCGACACCACCCTTGTCTCGGATAAACTGGGGCAGCTTATCTGGAGTAATGCGGGCGGCGTGGGCAGTCCGCAGAGCGATGCTGTAGGCGCTGGCACGACGGCGATCAGCGCCAAACACGCACTTGACGATTTTGGTCAGGGTGTGTGCCGACGCCTTCAGGGCGAAGCCCTTGAGGTTGGCGTGCTGAGCAAGGGCGTCCGTCAGTGCCTTTGCCTCTTCCTTGCTACCAGACTTCACATACAGGGCATAGCAGTCCTGGAGGATGCTATAGAGCCTTTCGTTGCTGGCACGGAAGACTTCGTCTTCCCAAACCTGACGCTGGACGATGAGATTTTCCAGACGCTGGTAGGCGGTCTGAGGCTTGGCTGGGGTAACGGCCTCAGTAGAAATGTCGTGAGACACGACAGTGGTGAGAGAGGCGACAGAAGCGAGGACGTCAGAAGTAACAATGGTGTCAAACATAAGTGGTTCTCCATTTGTGTTAGGCGTGGCCATCTGGTCCAACGCCACAA
>CAIUWR010000046.1 GCA_903902915.1 uncultured Hyphomicrobiales bacterium
CCAGACGCCAGGATTGCCCAGACACGCGATGGAGGTGGCGATTCCGTTCTTGTCCATCTGCTCGACGGCGCGCCGGGGCGTCCATTGGGTCATGATGGTCGATGGATTGTCGGAGCTGCGCAGAATGAGGTCGCGCTTCGCCGCGAACCATTTTGTCGGATAGACATGATGATGCACGTCGATCCGGCGAGGCGCGGGGGCGGGCGCGGGCGCGCGCTCCTGGGCCAGCGCCATGGATGGGGCGGCCAGGGCGACGGCGCCGACGCTTTTCAAAAAGCCGCGCCGTCCATGCACACATGAACCGGGCGAGCAGCCATCTTGCGCAGGTTGAGCTGCGTCCGCGCGAAAAATCCCCATGCCGCGTCCCCCCGATGTTGCGGTCAAGATACGGGACAGGGCTTCCCGCGCCAAGAGGTCGCGCAAAGGGCCTCCGAAACTTTGTTTGACGCGGCCCATCACCTCGTTAACTTGGGCGGCGAAGGAGCCCTATGCCAAGCTTGGACCGAACCAGCAAAGACCATCCGGAATTCGCGCCGGGTAACAGCCCCGCCAAATTCGCTGTCGCGCGCAAGGAGACGCCGGGCGGACTGGCGACGCGGGATTTCATTATCGAGGTCGCCACCGATCTGTTCGGTCAGCATGGCTATCAGGGCGTCTCCGTGCGTCAGCTCACGCTGGCCGCCAAAGTCAATCTCAGCGCCATCACCTACCATTTCGGCGGCAAGGAGGAGCTTTACCGTATGACGGTCGAGGCGCTTATGGAGCGCATCGGCGGGTTGATCGGGGAGCCTGTCCAGAAGCTGCTGCTGGAGGTAAGGCAGGCGGGCGCAGACAAGGCGGCGCTGCGGGCTGCGGGGGAGGGCTTCATCCACAGTTGGGCGCAGTTGGTTCTGGCCAATGGGGATGTGCAGCGGCGTCTGCCTGTTCTGGCCATGGAACTGGTGTCGCCCACTCCCGCCTTTCCCATCATCTACGAGCATTTCTACCGGCGGCTTTATGAAGCGCTCGGCGGTTTGATCGGGGCGACGCAGGGACTTGCGCCGGGTTCTCTCGAACTGTCGATCCGCGTCCATGGGGTCGCCAGCCTCATGCTGGGATTTGTCGCCAGCGAGCGGGTGCTGTGGCGCTCCCTTGGGTGGGAGGCTTATTCCAGCGAGCGGGTGGCGCAACTGGCGCCCCATCTGGCCGGTGTTTTCATCAGCGCGGTGGGCTTCTGCTGAAAAGTCATACGCTTGTTTGAATTTTTATTGTTGCGCCGGAAAAATCCGGGTAGCTTCGCAAGCACAAGTTGGGGGAGACAGGTGATGAACATGGTCGCGGTGGTCAATGCTTCGGCGGCATCGGTTCTGGACGCGCAGGCGGCGGAGTTGGAGCAGACCCTGATTGAACGCGCCCGCGCCCTTGGCCCGGCTTTGCGCGCCCGCGCCGCCCAGACCGAGAGCCTGCGCCGCATCCCCGACGAGACCGAGGCCGACTTTCGCGCGGCGGGCTTCTACAAGGCGCTGCAACCGCGCCAATATGGCGGCCATGAGCTGGCCTATGGCGCCCATACGATGATCGCGGCGGAGATCGCCCGAAATTGCGTGTCGAGCGCCTGGGCCTATAGCGTCACCTCCTGCCATTCATGGATTCTTGGCATGTTTCCGGCGCAGGCGCAGGACGATCTGTGGGGCCAGACGCCTGACGGCACAGTCGCCAGTTCTTTCCTGCCCGCTGAGGTGAAGCTGGAGCGTGTTGAGGGCGGCTACAGGGTGAGCGGCCGCTGGCGCTTCTCGAGTAATGTGGACCATTGCCAGGCCTGCATTCTGCTGATCATGGTCCCGCAGGAGGGGGCGCCGCCCAGGCAATATTTCGCCCTGTTGATGGCCGACCAGTATCGCATCGAGGACACCTGGAACGTGGTGGGCCTGACGGGCTCCGGCAGCAACGATGTGCTGGTCGAGGGCGCCTTCGTGCCCGACCATCGCCTGCTGGATGTGATGACCACCCGGGACGCCATGAGCCCCGGGGCTGAACATCACGAGGGCGACCTCTACAACATGCCGCTCTTCGCCCCCTTCGCCCATAGCCTCGTCGGCGCGGCGGTGGGCGGGGCGCAGGGGGCGCTTGATGTGGTGATTGAGGAGCTGGTGGAGCGTCGCTCCGCCGGACAGGTGCCGCTCGCCCAGCAGCAGAGCGTTCAGATGCGCGTCGCCGAGGCCACCGCCGAAATCGAGGCGGCCATGGCCGTGCTGGCGGTGGACCGCATGAAGATCGTCGCAGCTTCCCGCGCGCGCGAATTACCGACCTATGAGCAGCGCGTGAAATATCGTCTCAACACCGGCTATGCCGCCAAGCTCGTCGTGCAGGCTGTCGAGCGTTTGCTGCCGCTGTCGGGCGGGCGCGGGCTCGAGCGCACCCATCCTTTGCAGCGCGCCTGGCGCGATGTGCATGCGGTGGCCCAGCATATTGCGCTGGTGTGGGATGTTCAGGCCTTGAATTACGGCTCCGTGCGGCTTGGGTTCAAGGCTATGGACCCGCGCATTTGAGGGCGATAGATTCGTCGCCTCTGGGGGAAACATGAGCCGGTCGCAAGGCGAAAATCAGAACGGGCTCAGCGCAGAGCGTCTTGAGGCGATCCGCCGTTCTTGGGTTGAGGCGAGCGTCACGCCGCTATGGGAAACCGCCGTGCATCGCGTGGCGCAGGGCGCGCCGCGTGGGCGCCATTGGCGCTGGAGCGACATCCGCCCGCTGATCGACGACGCCATCGCCGTCACCACCACTGAAAACGCCGAGCGCCGCGTGCTGGCGCTCACCAATCCCGATGCGCGCGGCGGGCGCAACACAATCACCAACATCAACGCGAATTTTCAGGTGCTGGCGCCGGGCGAAACCGCGCGTCCCCATCGTCATACGGCCAATGCGCTGCGCTTTGTCGTGGAAGGTTCAGGCGGCGTCACCACGGTCGATGGCAAGGAATGCCTGATGACGCCCGGCGATCTCGTCATCACCCCCGGCGGATCGTGGCACGAACATGCGCATCGGGGCGAGGGTACGCTTGTGTGGCTTGATGTGCTCGACGTGCCGCTGCATCAATATCTTGGCACGCAAGTCTTCGAGCCCGGCCCTGTGCATGACTTGCCGCCCACCATTCCGGATTCCGCTTTTGCAGGCGCTGGCCTCGTGCCCGTGCTGGAAGGCACGCAAGCCGCCTATTCGCCGCTGTTTCGTTTTCCTAAAGCCGCATGGGAGGCCGCCTTGCAGGCCGCTCCGGCGCATCGCGATGGCGCCCGGAGTATACGCATCACCAATCCACTCACCGGCGCGCCCGCCATGCCGCTGATGGATTGTCGCTTGATGCGTATCCGCAAGGGCGAGCCGACCGCGACGCTGCGCAGCAACGCCAACGCCGCCTGTTTCGTCGTCGGCGGACACGGGCGCTCGCGCATAGGCGATCAGGTCGTTGAATGGGCGGCGCATGACGTCTTCACCTTGCCTGGCCATAACGTTGTTTCCCACGAATGCCTGTCGCAGGAAGCGACGCTGTTCTGCGTGAGCGACTGGGAAGTGCTGCGGCGGCTGGATCTGCTAGTCGAAGAGGAAGCGTGAATATGCGTAAGGACGCCGTCATGATCGTATCGCGCCGGGCGATGCTGGCGCGTTGTGCGCTCGCCGCCGCTTTGTGGCTGGCTCCTGTGAGCGGCGCCTTTGCTGACCCGATTCAGGATTTCTACACCGGCAAGACAGTGAACATCATCGTTAGCACAGGGCCGGGCAGCATTTTCGATTCCACGGCGCGATTGCTGGCGAAACATATGCCGCGCTTCATCCCCGGCGCGCCCTCCATCGTCGTGCGCAACATGCCCGGCGCAGGCCATATGCGCGCCACCCAATATATGTTCACGCAGGCGCCGCGCGATGGAACTTATATCGGCGTGGTCAACAACGGCATCCCGCTCGAACAACTCGTCACCGGCCCATCAGTGCGTTTCGATGTGCGCAAGTTCAACTGGATCGGCTCGGCTGGCCTGAGCAATCTCCTGACCATGGCGTGGCATACGTTTGGCGCCAAAACAATCGACGACGTGATGACCCGCGAAGTGATCGCTGGCGCGACCGGCGTCAGCTCCAACGGTTTTCTCTACGCCAATGTCATGAATGTGCTGCTGGGCACGAAGTTCAAGATCGTTGCGGGCTATGGCACCAGCGGCGAGGCCGATCTTGGCATGGAGCGCGGCGAAGTGAGCGCGCGCGCTGGTTTCAGCCTCTCCGCCGTGCTGCTGGAACATCCCGACTGGATTCGCGACAAGAAGGTGAATGTGCTGTTCCAGACGGGCCTGACGCGCGAGGCGAGCCTGCCCGACGTGCCGCTGATGCATGAACTCGCCAGAACGGATGAGCAGCGCGAAGCCCTCATGCTGCTGTCGTCGTCTGTTGGTCTGGGGCGGCCCTTCTTCATGCCGCCGGATGTGCCTACCGATCGCGTCGCCGCCATCCGCAAGGCCTTCGACGCCACGCTGTCGGATCCGGAATTTCTGAAAGAGGCGGAGCTTGAGAATCTCGACATCCGCTATATAAGCGGCGCACGCCTCAGCGAACTTGTGAACAGCATCGTCGATGCGCCGGAGGCGGTCGCGGAAAAGGTGCGCTCCGCCTATGGCCGCGAGCCTGGCGCCATGCCCTGATCAAACCATGCAGGATCACCAAAGCCTATGAAAGCTTCCGTCATCCAGACGCCGGTTCTCATCGTCGGCGGAGGCTCCGTTGGCCTCGCCACGGCGATTGAACTTGGGTCACGCAACATTCCCTGCCTCGTGATCGAGCAGAGCGACCGCCCGGCGGAGCACCCGCGCGCCACCGCGCTCAATGCGCGCTCCATGGAGTTCATGCGCCGCTGGGGACTGGCGGACGCCATTCGCGCCGCCGCAGCCCCGCCAGACTTTCCGCACACTGCGCTTTATTGCACCGGGCTGAACGGCTTCGAAATCGCCAAGGTGGAGCGTCCCGATCACGGCGGCTCGCGCGCCTCCTCGGTCAGCCCCGAAAGCGCGCAACGCTGCAACCAGATCTGGACCGACCCGATCCTGTGCGAAGGCGCCCGCAGCTATGACTGCGTCGATGTACGCTTCCTCTGGAAGTTCGAAGCGCTTGAGCAGACCGACGATCTCGTGCGCGTCACCGCGCTCGATCTGGCGCGCGACGAGCGCCAGGTGATCGAGGCGCAATATGTGGTGGATTGCACCGGCGCCCATACGCCCATCCGCCGCGCTTTGGGCGTTGCGCTGAATGGCGGCGAAGGCATGACCTGGCACGTCAGCGCCTATCTGCGCGCGCCCGACCTGTGGGACCATCACGCCATGGGCAAGGCGGCGCTCATCAACTTCGTCGGCCCCGGCGGCATCTGGCGTAACCTTGTGTCGCTGGACGGTCGCGAGCTCTATCGCTTCGGCCTGCGCGGCAAAGAGTTTTACGATCATCCCGAGGCCATCGACGTGCCAAAACTGTTCCGCGAAGTCGCTGGCGACAAGGCGCTTTTCGAGGTGATTTCCATGGGCCGCTGGACCGCGCGTAATGTGGTGGCGGACCGCTATCAGGTGGGCCGCGTATTCTTCGCAGGGGACGCCGCACATTTGAACCATCCGGCCTCCGGCCTTGGCCTCAATACCGGCCTTGGCGACGCCACCAATATCGGCTGGAAGCTAGCCGCCACCATTGCAGGCTGGGGCGGGGCTGGGCTGCTCGCGTCCTATGAAGCAGAGCGCAGGCCCATCGCGGCGCGCAATGTCGCCCATGCGCAACGCATGAACAAGAATGATCGCGGCCAGAAGCCGCCTGCGGAAATCGTGGACGATACGCCTGAAGGCGCGCTGGCCCGCACGGAGATGAGCGAGCGCATCGCGGCCGCGCTCAAGCAGAAGTTCGTCACCAATGGTCTGGCGCTTGGCTACAGCTACGCAGGCTCTCCGGTCTGCGTGGCGAGCGAGGATCCCGCGCCGCCTGAAAGCATCAGCGACTATATCCCCTCGACCTATCCGGGCGTGCGCGCGCCCCATGCTTGGCTTTCGCAGGATCAATCGACGCTGGATTTGTTCGGCGATGGGTTCACGCTGATGAGCTTCTCGCAGGATCATGAAACGCCTGCGCGCATGACCGCGGCTTTCGCCTCGCGCGGCGTCCCCTTGCGCGTGGAAGCGTTGACGGATCCCGCCGTGCCCGCGCTTTATGAGCGCGACTTCGTGCTGGTGCGTCCCGACGGCCATGTGGTCTGGCGCGCGGATGCGGCGCCCGTCGATCCGCTCGCTATCGTTGATCGCGTGCGCGGCGCAGCCTGAACCTCAATTCATTGAAGTTGGAACATCCCATGAGCAAGAAGCCCGTCGTGATCGATTTCCATGCGCATTCCATGATGCAGGAAGTCTTCGACGCCACTTACGACCTCTCCGTGCTGGGGCAAATTCGCGCGCAGGCTGGCGGCGCAGTGCGCGCCCTGCCCGAGCATCTGTTGCAGCGCATGCTCAACCTTGATCTGCGCCTTGCGGATATGGACGCGATGGGCGTCGACATTCAGGTGGTGAGCCCGAACATCCTGCATCAATGCACCTATGCGGTGGACCCGGTCGATGGTCTGCGGCTGGAGCGGCTGAACAACGATTATATGGCGGAGATGGTGGCCAAGGCGCCGGATCGCCTGATCGGCATCGCATCCGTGCCCTTGCAGGATGTGGATCTCGCCATCAAGGAAATGGAGCGCGCGGTTCTTGATCTCAAACTCAGAGGCGTCGTCGTCGCCTCGCGGGTCAACGAGATGGAGCTGGGCGATCTGGCGCTGCGACCGTTCTGGAAGCGGGCGGAGGCTTTGAAGGTTCCGGTCTTCGTGCATCCGGCAGGCAATCCCGACCCGCGCCTGCGCCGCCACAGCCTGCTGATCTCGCTGGGCCAGCCGCTGGAGGAGGCCTATGCGCAGACCTCGCTGATCTATGACGGCGTGCTCGACGATTGCCCCGATCTGAAGATCGCCTTCGCCCATGGCGGCGGCTTTATCCCCTATTATGCCGGGCGCTTCGACTGGATCTACCGCCGGGGCTCCACGCCCCAGATGAAACACGACTTCAGCACCTATCTCAAATCCTTCTATTACGAGACCGTGCTGTTCAACACCGACGTGCTGGAGTTTCTGGCGACGAAAGTTGACGCCTCGAAGATCATGCTGGGCTCTGATTTCCCCTTCGGGGAGACCCATCCGGTGGAATTCGTGATGAGTTCGACGAAGCTGTCGGATGAGGTGAAGGCGGACATTCTCGGCGCCAATGCGGCGAAATTCCTTGGGCTGAGCGACTAGTGGATTGATTCCAACGCTTGGTGCCCTCGTGTCGCCGCCGCGATAATTTTGTCCGGGTCCGCCCTCCATACGAAGCGCTTTGGCTGCTGATTATGGTCGACGACGAACCGATTTATGGGCGCTTGAAGATCGACGAC
>CAIUWR010000047.1 GCA_903902915.1 uncultured Hyphomicrobiales bacterium
GCGTAAAGGCTCCTATTTTCCGGGCTTTCTTGAGCCGCGACGCATGGCAGAGAAAGCTCTGACAGCAGTCATTCAGGAGGCCTATATCCAGGGCGTCTCAACCCGTTCCGTTGATGATCTGGTCAAAGCCATGGGCATGTCGGGCGTGTCCAAGAGCCAGGTAAGCGTGTCCGTCGCTAGGCCTCCTTATTCCCCGCCGACAGGATCGTTCAAAGTTGGGGGTAGATGGGCGAACGCTTTACGTTCTACCTCGGCTTTGCCCCGCGACACGGATGAGTACTAATCGATGTATTCAGGCCTTATGATTGGTGACGTGAGTGAAAGACGACAGCTTCATACTGTGCCAGCAGACAGTCTCTGGGCCGCGTCTTTCAGCTGTCTTGCGATGGGACCATCTAGGCTCGTGTCAAACATGGCCGAGACCCCGATCAGGGTTAGCGCCATGCGGAAGTGTCCCCCAACGTCGAACACTGGACAAGAGAAGGCTGTCCACGTTGGATTTCGCATGCCTTCAGTGCGCGCGATGCGCAGTTTGCGAACTCGCTCGCATTGCTGACGCATTTGACTTTGCGTGACCGAACGCTCTGGCAATTCACTGTTCCAGACCTCTATGTCACGCTCCAGCTGAGCCTGCGTAACCACCTCAGGCATGAATGAGAGGAATATCTGCCCGGTCGCTGTCAGCATCGACAGGTTCGTACCCATGCGCATACGGGCAGCCGTCTGTACCTCGTCCATCTCGTCGCGAATGACGGTTGGTCCGTTCGATCCCCAGACGCAAAGATAGGAGCAGAGCCCGGTGCTGCGCGTGAGGTCTTTCATGACGTCATCTGTCAGTCGACTGCCTTGCAAGCGCCGTGCGGCCGCAATGCCGATCTCAATCATCGTCGGACCAATGTCATAGTGTCCCGTCAGGCCATCCTGTCGCGCAAATCCCGTATGGATGAGGCTGGAAAGATAACGGTGCGTCCGACTTGCCGACATGCCGACTGCAATTGCTAGATCGGTCAGCGGCAGCGAACCTTCCTGAGCAGAAAGGACCTTCAACAGCTCAAGTACAGTCTGAGCAGTCGAATTGCCCGCAGCATCTGATGCAAGCCTGGCTGGGCGGCCGCGTCGGGTGATTGTCAAAGCGGACATTTGCATTTTGCTCCGAGCTTCACATGGCGTTGACAATGACCCATACCGGACCTAACATTCAAAAGTTGGAAACTTTTTCTGACATATAGAAAAATGCTCAATCCGGCAATAGGCAGCCAAAAGCTCGGGCATCGTGCCTGGTGAGAGCTGCCAGGTTTGGGCAATAATCCTGGGGAGTGTCACAGATGTCATATGCCGTCGCCGTGGATATCGGCGGGACCTTCACGGACTTGGTCGGCTATGATCGCGACACGAAGAAAGTCGTTTGCACGAAAAGCGCGACGACCTATGAGAATTTCGTCGAGGGAATTCTCGACTGCTTTGCCAAGGCCGACCTCAAGCCCTCTCAAGCCCAGCTGGTCAATCACGGTACGACGCTCGTCATCAACGCCTTCATCCAGCGGCGCGGCGCAAAGGCGGCCCTCGTTACAACTAAGGGCTTTCGCGACGTGCTCGAAATTGCCCGAGCCAACCGCCCCGATCCTTTCGACCTTCACTACCAGCGTGATGCGCCCCTCATACAGCGCTCACTCCGCTATGGCGTGACTGAGCGAATCGACACGTTCGGAAAGGTTCTAGTCCCGCTCGATCTCGAGGAACTGACTGCCCTCGCGAACCAGCTGCGCGCGAAGGAAGTCGAATCCGTCGCGGTCTTCTTCCTGAACTCCTACGCCAACCCGGAGCACGAGCATCTAGCGGCAGCGCGCTTGCGGGAGCTTTTACCCAATGTCTACGTGACCTGCAGCACTGACCTGACGCGCGAGTGGTATGAATACGAGCGCACCTCGACCGTCGCTGCAAATGCCTATGTCGGCCCGCAGGTGGATCGCTACATCCGCCGCCTGGATGGCGACATGCGTAAGCAGGGCTTTGACGGCTCGCTGTTCATGATGGGCTCGAATGGCGGACTGCTCTCTGTTGATCGCAGCTGCCGCCAGCCCGTCTCTCTTGTCGAGTCAGGCCCCATCGGGGGCTGCATCGGTGCAGGCGCCTATGCGGAGGAACTCGGCTTCAAGAATGTCGTCGCCTTCGACATGGGCGGCACGACCGCGAAATGCGCCCTGGTCGAAGAGGGGCGCTTCAACGTCGAGTCGATCTACTACGCCGGCGGCTACGTGCAGGGGTTCCCGATCAAGTCGTCTGTCATCGACATCGTCGAGGTCGGCTCCGGAGGCGGCTCCGTCGCCTGGCTCGACTCGCAGAACCGCCTGCATGTCGGCCCGCGCAGTGCCGGCTCTACGCCTGGTCCTGTCTGCTATAGGCGCGGCGGCACGGAGGCGACCGTCACCGACGCCAATCTGGTACTGGGACGCCTCAACGCCGACCGCTTCCTCGGTGGCGAGCTGAAGCTCGATGTTGAGGGCGCGCGCGCCGCTCTGCGGCGCCTTGCAGAGCCCATGATGACGGCTAACTCGATCGAGCAAGACAAGTCGAAGATGCCCTCACGCGTCGGCGATATGACGTCGGCGTGTTTGCTCGCCTGTGTCGTCACCGCGAGCCTCATCGTCTTGGGCCTGCTCGCCGTCGTCGTCTGGCTTGCCTTCGTGCAAGGATCGCCCGGGGTCGGCATCACCGCCTATACGGTGGGGAATTTTGCAGAAGTGTTTAGCGATTCTCGCACGGTGCAGGTCTTCATCGATACGTCGATCTTCTCCATCGTCAGCCTCTTTGTCGCGATGGGTTTTGGAGTGCCGGCGGCATGGCTCGCCAGCCGCACGGACCTGCCTGGCAAGACTGTTCTTTTCACGCTGATGACGATTGGCATGCTTGTGCCGGGATTCACCTCCGCCATGGGCTGGTTGTTCCTGATGCATCCACGCATTGGCCTAGTGAATGTCTATCTGACGCGCGTCCTAGGCTTCACGCAGCCCCCCTTCAACATCACCAGCCTCACGGGCATGGGCTGGGTGCAGGGCCTCAATCTCGCGCCACTCGCCTTCATCATGACCGCAGCCGTCTTTGCGGCCATGGACCCCTCCCTTGAGGAAGCCGCGCAGATGAGCGGCGCAACGCCATGGCGCACCTTGCGCCGCGTCATCCTGCCGCTCGCGTCGCCAGGCGTCCTCGCTGCGTCGATCTATATTTTCACGATCGGCTTTGCAGCCTTCGATGTCCCGGTGATCATCGGCTGGGGCAATCGCATTTTCACCTTCAGCACGTTTCTGTATCTGCTCGTCAGCCCGCAGGACGTGCTGCCCAAATATGGTGTGGCGGCGGCGCTCTCCACCATCGTTATGGTCGTCGCCGCGGTGCTGAGCTGGTGGTACGCGCGCATGCAAGCGCGGTCCCGCTCCTTTGCAGTCGTGACGGGAAAGGCCTATCGGCCGCGCCTCCTTGCCCTGCGCTGGGGCGTCATACCGGCGTGGATATTCCTGTCGGTCTTTTTCGTGCTTGGCACGATCTTGCCGATCCTTCTGCTGGCCTGGAGCTCGATGCTACCCTTCTTCCAGATGCCGTCAGAAATTGCCTTCAAGGTCGCGTCCTTCAATCACTATCGCAATCTGCCCTGGAACCTCGTCCTGTCCGGA
The DNA here is from genome assembly GCA_903902915.1 of uncultured Hyphomicrobiales bacterium. Lineage (GTDB taxonomy): Bacteria > Pseudomonadota > Alphaproteobacteria > Rhizobiales > Beijerinckiaceae > Terripilifer. Next base: position 3,669 of record CAIUWR010000047.1, read on the forward strand.
ATGGCGAACACAGCCATCCTGATGGTGCTGACGCCAACCGTGACGCTCGCAATCGCGTTTGCCTTTTCATGGATCTTCTTGCGTTCGAAACTCGCGTTCCGCGCCGCGTTCGATGTCATCGCGTTCCTTCCCCATGCGATCCCGAATATCATCTTCGGCGTCGGGACGCTGCTCGTCACGCTCTATGTCCTCCAGCGCGCCGTCCCGATCTACGGCACCATCTGGGTGCTGCTCATCGTCTTCGCCATCGGACGACTGAGCTATGCCACGCGCATGACCAACAGCGGGCTCATCCAACTGCATCCCGAACTTGAGGAATCGGCGCAGATGAACGGTGCCTCCCTCGCCCGGGTCTTGATGCGCGTCGTCGTTCCCCTGCTCACGCCGACCCTGCTCTATGCATGGCTCTGGATTGCGCTGCTGACCTTCCGCGAACTGACGCTGGCGGTGGTCCTGTCATCGGGCGGGAATACGACACTACCCGTTGTTATCTGGGGCCTTTGGCAGGGTGGCGGGCTCGGCCAGTCTTCGGCGCTGGCCATGATCATGCTCGCAGTGATGACGCCACTCATCACTCTCTACTGGATCATCGCCAGGCGCTTCGGCCTGGCTGCAAAAGTTGACTGAGATGAAGTGCAAACCTTTGGGGAATGACGATGACTGACGTGGTCATAGTAGGTGCCGGCATCGCCGGATTGATTGCCGCCAATCGCACCGCCGAACTTGGCTGCAGTACAGTGCTCCTCGAAGCTGGAAACGGCGTCTATGAAAACAACAGCCGCTATGCCACCGGCGCAATGAATTTCGCCCACAGCGATCCGATGCAGCCGCCCGAACAACTCGTCGCAGCCATCATGGCAGATACGGAGGATCACGCGGATCCAGAGCTCGCAGGAGCGCTTGCCAAGGTCGCAGCACGCGGGCTCGAATGGATGCAGGCCAATGGTGCAAGCTTCGTACGCAAGGACATGCAGGGCAAAATATCCTGGGTTCTTGCGCCGCCACGCATCCTCTCGCCTGGACTGGACTGGCGCGGCAAGGGCTCGGACATGTTGCTTGCCGAACTGGCCCGGCGCTTCGTCGAGCGTGGCGGAACAATGGTTCAAGGTGCCCGCGGCCGCAAGCTGGTCACAGACAATGGACGGGTGACCGGCCTCGAAGCCGAGGTGAATGGCGAGAAAAAGACCTTTTTCACACGCGCCGTCATCATCGCTGACGGCGGCTTCCAGGCAGACCAGGACCTCGTACGAAAACATATCTGCAAGCATCCGGAGAAGATCGTCCTGCGCGCTGCGAAGGCGGGCTTTGGCGACGGGATCCGCATGGCCGAGGCCGTCGGAGCGCGCCTCGTCGACATGAACCGTTTCTATGGCCACCTGCTCTCGCGTGACGCCTTCAAGAACGAAAAGCTCTGGCCCTATCCGACGATGGACAGTCTGACAGGCGGCGGCATACTCGTCGACACCTATGCCCAGCGCCTATTCGACGAAGGGCTTGGAGGAATCACGCTCGCCAATCGCCTGGCAGAGATGGACGACCCCCTATCCACTTGGGCGATTTTCGACGAGGAGATCTGGGCGACCACGGGCAAAGATGAGGTCGTCGCATCCAATCCCCGATATGTCGAGGCGGGCGGCACGCTCTATTCAGCACCGACGATCCGTGAGCTTGCATCGAAGATCGGCCTGCCCCCCGAGAGGCTCGCCGCAACGGTGGAGGCCTACAACCGCGGTGTCGTTGGCGACCCGCTGAAAATGGTGCCGCCGCGCACGCCCGGACGTCGCTTCGGTGTCTTGCGCAACGCGGACCGGCGCATTCCCGTGCGCCCCGTACAGGAGGCGCCCTTTTACGCCATTCCTCTTGCCGCCGGCATCTCATGCACGATGGGTGGCCTTGGGATCGATATAAAGGCGCGTGTACAGCGCGCTGATAGGTCGGTAATCCCCGGTCTATATGCAGCAGGTGATGTGGCCGGCGGCATCATGGGAGGGCCCATAGCCGGCTACACCGGCGGTCTCGCACACGCCTTCTGCACGGCATTGATCGCTGCGGAGTCCATCGCTGCGGAAAAGACATCAGCGTGATAAACACACCAGTGCAGACTACCGCGGAGATCTGGAATGAAGCTATGTCGATATGTAGGCGGTTATGGTTTGGTCGATGACGATGCGGTGATCGACATCACGGCATTCGTGTCCAGTGACGTCGCCGACGACTACACCGACCCACTCATCGCGGCCATTCCTGCGTTGAAGCTGCTCGATGCCGATGCCCTTCGTTCCTGCAAACGCCGTCGCGTCAGCGATGTGGAATTCCTAAGCCCGATCCGTCGACCGGGAAAGATTCTTGCCGCGCCGAACAACTATCGCGAGCATACCGCAGAGATGCACGATGACTCGGCCGCCAACGCCGCCCGCAGTGCAACACTTGAAGCAGCGGGCTTTTTCCTGAAGGCCACCACCTCCCTCGTCGGCCCCTCGCAAGACGTCGTCATCCGGTTCCCCGATCGCCGTACGGACCACGAAGTGGAACTCGTCATCGTCATCGGCAGGAAGGTGGAAAAGCCAATCTTGACCAGCGAAGCGCTGGGCGTCGTCGCCGCTTATGGCGTTGGCCTCGACATCACATTGCGCGGGCCGGAAGAACGCAGCCTGCGCAAGTCGATCGACACCTACACGGTGCTGGGGCCTACTATCGTCACTGCCGATACCGTGGCCGACATCGAGAAAGGTCGTATGTGGCTCTCGGTCAACGGCGAAATGCGGCAGTCGGTCGGCCTTGATGACATGATCTATGGCGTTGGGGCGCAGGTGGAATATGCGTCGCGCTTCTACACGCTCTACCCCGGCGACCTCATCTACACCGGGACGCCGTCAGGAGTCGGCCCCATCCGGCCCGGCGACACCATTCGCGCCGGCATCGCGGGCCTCGACGACCTCGAGGTTCGAGTTCGTTGAATTTCAGCAATTGAAACCATCAGCACTGTTGGAGGACATCATGACAATCACGAAAATCGATCAGCCGATGGACAAGTGGGATCAGACCTTCGCGCCTTCTTCTGCTTTGGCCATGATCACCACTGTCGATGCCAATGGCGTCGTCAATGCGGCGTCATTCGGGACTTGCACGCGCGTCTGCCATAATCCGGTCTATGTTGCCTTCACTGTTGGTGCGCATAAGCACACGGGCAAGAACGTCCTCGCCACGCGCCAGTTCACCGTCAATCTGCCAAAGTTCGATCGCGAATCGTTGGAGAAAGTCTGCATCGTCAGCCTTCCCTTCGCTGAAGGTGTCAATGAGATCGAGCGTGCGGGCCTGACTCAGATTTCTGCCAAGAAGGTGAAGCCACCGCGCATCGCCGAATGTTCGCGGCACTTTGAATGCGAAGTGGAATGGATTCAGGAATGGAGTGGTCGTCTGATGGTTTGCGGCAAGGTTCTGGCCGTTTCGGTCGACAGCGATTGCATCAATGCCGACGGCTCGCTCATCTGGGACAAGGCGAAGTCAGCACATTTCTGTGGCCATCCCTGGGGGGCGAAATTTGTGCCTGCCTATGAATATATGGAGGTGGACGTACCCTACGAGGGTCCAGAGAGAGCCTTGTTCAACACCTGATCGGACAATCGTCACCTAGGCTGCACCTTGGACGCAGAATGGCGGCGATTGTAGGGCGTATGCACGGCAGTTGAATCACACATCTTGAGTTACTCAAGATAATAAAACTCGAAAATTGTCCTTACCCCCCTTTCAGCCCCATCATCCAAGTGCAGGCAAAGCGAGCCGTGCCAAATTCTGTCACTCCGATTATTGCCGACACAGCAGAAAATGCCCAAGAATCGCTCGCGCTGTATAGAATGACGTTGCTCTGAGGTTTTCACAAAGGCAGACATAAAATGTCGATTGGATCGATTAGCATAGTCATTGGCGACATCACCACAATCCCCGTCGAAGCTATCGTCAACGCAGCTAATACGACGCTATTAGCAGGCGGCGGGGTCTGCGGTGCCATTCACATGGCGGCGGGGCTAGCACTTGAAGAGGAATGCTTGAAGCTAGGTGGATGCCCTACTGGGGAAGCTAGGATCACTAAAGGCTACGACCTCCCAGCAAAATTTGTCATCCATGCGGTCGGGCCAAAATATTGGGATGGCACTCGAAACGAGGCCGGCCTGCTGCGCAACTGCTACCGAGCCATCTTTACCATCGCTAAAGAGCACCAGATTTCGAGCATAGCTATCCCGGCAATTGGCACAGGTATCTATCGCTTTCCGATTAACGAAGCTACCGCTATAGCAGTCGCCGAAGCTAAAGCAGCGATAGAGTTCGAGGATATCAAGGTGATTTTCTGCTGCTTTGATAAAGAGACATTAGATACGTACAACACCGCGATCAGACAGAAAGGCGACTAACTGAAGTTGGTCGGCACTGAAAGCAGGAGGTGACGATGGATGATGCTAAGGCCTACATTGAGCGCCAAGCCCAAGCGATCGCTGCTTTGGTGCCTTGGGAATTCTATGACGCCTTGGGGCCTTATGAAGGGCAAGCGTTCGAGAAAACGCTCGTAACCATCAAAGATGCTGGGTTATGTTGGCTAATTATCGACGTATCTCTGATCTACATCGACAACAATGACCAGAGCAGACCATCATTAATTCTGGGTATTCTCCCGATGACCATATGGCCCAGCGTGAAATGCTCCTGGGATCCAGAGGAACTTGACAGTCTATCACGAAATGGCAAGCTCCAATCCTTAGACTTCGATATTAGCAATGACATTGAATTCGTCTCTGTCGATATCAATCACCCTGAAGATCAATATAGCCTTTATGAGGAACTAGCTCAGTTTGCATTGGATATTATAAACGACGAGCACGACGATGCTACAGCTGCTGACCCACGCAGTTTTGCCTCGCTGATCGACCATCTTCCAAAACCTCTTCAAAAGATTATCAGGCAGAAATTTGCATAGTAGAAGTAAATAATTTCGTGCGTAGGATCGTAGCATACGGTTGTATGACCGGGTTGAATTTGTAGTTACAAATCGGCAGTCTTTTTATCTCAGGCATCAATTCAATGTTTGAACCCCGCCCTCAATTTCCGGATCGATAGTCTGGCTGGCCCTATGTCGCCAATACCCGTCGTCGCGCTTGTTGCTGAGGTCAAGGATGAGGCTGACCAGACGCGTGCCGTCCAGCCCGCCAGTCACGCGCCGGGCCTTCTCGTTCATCACATCGCGCAGCGTGTAATACCAACGGCGCGTTGACCTGACTCATTGGGGATTCCCCTGAAGTTCAAGTTCTGATTCCCTTGGCGCGAGGAGATTCGCGCCATGCCATCAGCCCTGCCACTTCGGACCGATTATTCACCTGCCGACCTGCGTCAGC
>CAIUWR010000048.1 GCA_903902915.1 uncultured Hyphomicrobiales bacterium
GCTTGTCCATTCATTCGTCTCCATGGTTGTGTTGCAACTCCATGAAATACCAGAATGGGCAACCCCTGCTCGGGCTAGTCCCGGCAGGGGTTCTTGACCGTCACTCGCAAACGAATTTCCAGACATCAGGTTACAGTACCGCGGCTTGGCTTTCAACCATTGCTAGCTGCAGATGCGGTAGTGAATGTGTTGGTGCCGGGTGACAGGGTAAGTGCAATCGCAAAGCTGCAAGAAATGCTCCGCATAACAAACCCAAAGCTCTATTGTCTGCGCGCCCACAATGATAAGAAATACGTGCTTGATCTTTCGCAAGAGACGCTTCTGTTCAGCAATCACACACTTACTGCCGATGCAAAACCCAAAGAGGGTGAAGATATAGCTGGTTTCCTGCAACGAGTGATGGGTGGTTCGGCTAATGCTGCACGGCTGCATCTTTTCGCGGAGGAAGAGGCAGAAGGCTGGGTGTCTTGTGTCGGCGACGCTGCGAGTTGGTCTGGAATCACTTAGTCATTGCAATCACTGCGACCCGTTAACCGCCTAGTCCGCCAACCTTCCTTTTCAAGTTTAGCACCTGTGCTATCGGTTCACATGCAGAAACCGGAACACCAAGATACATTGTAGATAGGGGATTTAGCGTCACCAATCTGGAGTTGCCCGTTGCCACCAGATTGATCTTCACCTGACGTTTTGGATTTGACTGTTTTCAAACGATAGACTGTGCCGTTTTGTGAACCCGACCATTCACCCGTTTGCCCTTTGCCCCGAAACACTCCGGTCACTGTGACTAAGGCACCGCCTTCGTCGCTGAATATCATCTTTGATGGCTTTCCAGAGAAGAAAGCGTTTTCCTGATTGGGAAGCGCAACAGCTACTGGATTTTGGCCGGGGTCACCAACTGAGACTAAAAACGTTTCATACGGAGACTGCTCTCTAGGATAGAGTGCCTGCATATCCTGCCCATCCATATTCAAGAGTTTTACGTTTAACCAAGACCGATACCATTCACGAGGATTTCCTTTTCCCACCGTGCTTAGGCGACCGGTAGCAACATCCGCCACTACAAAATAGGGCTCAGCGCCCTGCGCATTACCGCCACAAGCGGGAAGGTATTCAACTATCGCTTTTAATCCTTTATCATAACGGAAAAATGGTTTTATAAAGCATCCTTCGCCAGCAACACTGTTAAGTCGCTTTTGGTAAGATTTTCCATCTTTTGTAATCGTGAGGTCAAGATTTCCTCTTTGATCTCGCGTTAGAAGCGCTTCGGCGATGGTTACCAAAGAGGGCCCATCATAACTTTGCAAAACCGTCTTTTTCCGAAAGGGACCCTCAAAAGGAAGATAACCGTCATCATCCTGAGTATTACTTACTTGCGTTCCGTCCCCAAGATTTTTCACGCTTAGCTCATTGTTAGCGGTTGAAGCCGCGCCAACATTTGAGCCTATACCGTTACTAATGACTGGCCCGCTTGCATTTTGCGCCTCTTTCTCAGGCAACAATGGAGCTTTGAATTCAGTTGGGGCGACGAGCGCTCTTGGCTCACTTGATGTCGAACCAACATTGCTATTCTGAGGACTGAGACTAGAAGGAACGGGAGATGGATTTGCTTGGGTCCCAACTGCTGCCAGCAGTGCGCTTTGCGTTTTCCGCAACTGCAAATCTGTATCTGCCTGCCTCTTCGTGGCTTCCTCTATTTGTAATAATAGAGCAGCTTGTGCTGCTTGGGCGACCTCCTGTGCTCTTGCACCCTGCTGAGTTGCGTCACGAGCAGCCGCAGTAGACTGAACCACTTCATTTTTCAGCTTTGCATTATCAGCTTCTACTAGACTGATTTTGGATTCGTTCAACCTATTGATGTCCCGAAGACGACTGATTTCACGATTTGCGTCATCTGCTTTTCGTTGCGCTACTGACATTTCATTTTTCTGCGCGGCTAGTGCCTGAGTAGACCGCTGCTCGCTTTCCTCTAACAATCTCTGATTTTGCTCTCTCATTTTTACGGTATCTGATGCCGTTTCATAAACAGTTTTTCTTGCTGTTTCTAAATCTCTTTTGAGTTGCGAAATCTCATTTTCTTTCGCGTCAACTTTTTCTTCTAGCAATCGCTGTTGCGATTGAGTTATGGATGCCCGTGATTGATACTCTTTTACCTGCGCATTCTTGGCCTCAAGCTCACGTGATTGAGCATCAAGCTTCGCTAATGCAGCATCTGTCACTGCGCCAGCGTTTTTCAGCCCATCGTTTTCTAGTTTCAGCTCGTTTAACGCTCTTTGATAACCGTTTCGCTCTCGTTCAATGTCTTTTGCTTGATTTTGCAATATGCCATTCTCACTCACTAACATGTTGAGTTTTGCATTTGCTCTCTCTAGCTCCATCTTTGCAAGTTCAGCTTCTTTGGCCCTTTGCTGCAGCTTAGCGTCGTTTGTCTTTTGTAAATCAGCATTGATTGATTGGAGACTGTATGCGTTGTCGCGTAATGCTGCTAGCTCATCCGTCAATGACTGGAGTTGAAGCTTTTTTGTTTCTAAATCTTTTTGCGCTGCTTCCTGTTCTTTTGTTCTTGTGCCTGCATCTTTATCTACGGCCAAACGTAGGTCTTGGTTTTCTTGCGTCGTTTTCTTCAAGGCGTCTTTCATAGCTGTTAAGTCGGTGGTGTGCTTATTCAGCAATAGCTCTAAGGCAGCAATCTTGGCTGCTGCTTCAGCATTTATAGGCTGAGCGGCAGGTTCGTTAACAGGCGCATTCGCGGCCTTCTCCTGAATAGGCAACTTGTTTGCAGTCACGATCATGTAACTGGTTTCGTTCCCAGATGGACTGGTGCAGCTTATTGACTGGTCGCCGATAGAACAAACGGTACGGGCCATCATGAAAGTTGCATCAGGCCGCAACTCCAGCACAAACGACTTTCTACGGACCGGCTCACCATTCCACTTGCCGGTGTAATAAAAACTCTTCCCTTGCACTTCTATCACAGCACCATTGGATGCTTCATATCTGCCTGACTTCAGCGATGCTGCCGCAGCAGTTTGTATATGGATGGTTGCGGCAAAAGACACCAACATGGTTGAAGACAACGTGACCGCGCGAAGTGTCCTACCCAGCAGAATAGGCGCAAGGTTCATGATTTTTTTATCGTCATGCATCATGTTCATATCCCCCTAAACCATGCCTTACCGTTTACCGCTTCGCTTCAGCGCCTTTACCAACCCGTCTGTTTCAACACTTCGCTAAGATTTTCTCAATCATGAGGCGTTCAAAACTCTCACGAATAGTCACCGATGCCGTGGTGGAGCAATAAAAACCATCCTGCCTCGTATAATCGTATGAAACTAATATCCGCCCATCGTTTTCACGATAAACTGCCCCCAACTGAAGGCGCCGTTTCAATCCCCCAAAATAGGCGGTCATGTTCTTTTCATTGAAAGCACCAATGCCTCTTTTTTCAGGTATAACTAACGCGGCTGCTGCACCACCTTCACCTTGCGATAAATACTCGTAAAATGTCCTCACAGTGGCTATTGGGTCTAAAGCTTTTCGTGCTGTTGGCGCATTCTCTTTTTGTATATTGACAAAGGTAGCTTCAATGGCTGAATGGCTCTGATTCAATCGGTTAAACCAGTTCATGCCTGAAGGCGGCGCATTGGTGACAAAAATAACGGCACGTTCTGGAAGATTCAGTAACGTTAGATATCTACCTACAAGAGCATTACCAACTCCACTTTCCAACAGCTTTCCGTCCTTTTCTATATAAGTCGCGTGAAATCCAAGATTAGCGTTATCGGATATAAGGCGGGGCATACCTCCAAGCCACATCAGAGCACATGCCGAAGCACACAAGCCTTTTTCAGGTACAATCGTAGCAAACCCTTTCAGCCGAATAGTCTTCCCAATCTCGATTCCTGCAAGCGCGGAGCCACCAGGACTGTTAAGAACGACCACCGCTTTATCAAGCTCAAATACCTTGTTTGAAAACTTCCTATCATCGCTAGCTTCGATGACACCATCAATACCGACCAGAGATATTCCGTTTTGGGTATCCCTCTGAACAAATATATCAGCCGCGTCGACATGAGTGCCGGACAACGTTAGCAAGACACATGATAGATAGGTTAACTTTGGCATTAGCGCCCCACCAGCTCAAAGAAACTGCATCGTATTGGCTCAAAGACTTTGTCGCAAGCTGAGGAAATAAAGAAATCGACTAGCCTGTCGCAACAATCACTTCGCATCTTTTCCGCCCTTCTCCGCCTTCCTAGCCGCATAACGCTCTTGCTTAGCGTGGACGCTGTCTACAATCTCCGTGCCCTTGTCCAATGCGCTCAGCACGTGTGAGCCATAGAACCTGTCAATCATATCCGTGCTGGTTCGTGCGTTCATCGCCAGCGTCTCAATGCTGATGCCTGCGTGTATGCCTGTGACGATGGCAGTGTGGCGCAGGCTGTAGAGAGTCCTGTTCTTGCCATTGGCGTCTGTCTTTAGTCCCGCAGCTCTCATCACAGCGTCAAACTGACGTGTCAGCTCCTTCAGCGCATACTCACGATTGGCGTGCTGGGGCATAAAGATGAAGTCATCAGGCTTGCCATAGCCATCAGTCACACGCTGCGCACTTATGTTGCGATAGTGTTCTGGCGCATATTCGGTGCTGGTCATTATGCGGGAGTGGCGCTTGGTTTTAGGATGGCGCAGTTCCAGGAACTCAATGCCTCCACGTGTGACTGAGAATATGTGCCTGTGCTTGAGTATCTTTATGTCTGTGGGGCGCACATAGGTGTTGCGCATAAACATAATGAGGAAATAGACGTCTTTGGTGACGGTGATGTTACGATATGGCTTGGCACCCGCTTTAACAACGCCATCAACGATATCAGCGTCTTTATATACGGGGACTGTTTCATCACACAGCTTGTTCGCCATCTGCCACAGACGTGAATATTCCCCATTGTTAAAATAGCCACGGGGGTCATCATCAACACGCACACGTGGCAGCATTGGTGCTGTGTGTATGAACTGCTTCTTCACTGCCTCAGTCAACAGCTTGCTGATTATGGCGAAGTAGCTCTTCTGCGTCGTCTTCGCCAACCCCTTGCGCACCAGCGCCATCTTAAACTGCTCAAGCGTGTCTGCGTTGATTTCCTTCAGCTCAAAATCTTTGAAGAACGTTTTTATGTGCTTCTCATACACATACTTGTCGTTCTTGTTTTTCTGTGGGTTCAGCTCACCCTGCGCCACCATAACCGCTTGCTTCTCCCACAAGCTGCTTGCGACTGTGTGGAGTGTGCGCTTGCTGCTGAGCTTGCGCTTGCCTTGTTCGTTGCCGTGTATGGTTTGTAGCATCTCAGCATATATGAGCTTGGCAAGTCGCTGTGCCTCCACAAAGTCCTCAGTCTTAGTGCTGCGCTTTCGTTGCGCACCCTCTAAAAACACACGGAACTGCCAAAACTTGCTGGCTTGGCATTTATAGAGGATGGCGGAGGTGGGTAGCTGTTTAACACGCACAATGGTGCTGCTGATTGGAGTGGTGCGAAACTTTTCGCCCAAATCAGCTTTAGCTTGGCTGCTATCTACGTCTGTGTCCCACAGCTTATCCGCCAACAGCCACTCCCCGCAGCTTTGTTGCTGTTTGACAGTATGCGGGCTTTGGGCGGGTAGAGCAAGAGTAGCATAGGGCTTGAGTATGCTACTTTTAGGGTTAGACGATTTTGCTAAAACGTTGATTCTATTGGGATAACTGGTGCTGCGAGAGAGGATTGAACTCTCGACCTCTCCATTACCAATGGAGTGCTCTACCACTGAGCTACCGCAGCATGGTCGGTCCGGCGCAAGCGCTCGGGCGACGAGGGGGCTTGTGCCATAGGCTCTGGCGTGTGGCAAGCCTGATGAACGAAAAAGCTGCTGCGGGAGCGCGCGGCGCGGCGGTGGTCCGGATGCGCGAATGTATAACGACAGCATCCATAGATAAGCTCAAGTGCAGAATTTGTTTGCAGGATCCTTGGCCATCACGCCATTGCGCTCCGGGCTTCGGACGCTTCGCGCCCTTGGCCTGTTTGCGCTCTGTGCGCCCGACATGATCGCTCTGGCCGCCTATGCGGCGCGGATGGCGCCAAACCTCTTTCGCGGGCCGCTGATCTGCCTTATCCAGCCTTCAGCGGCCCGGCGGGCCGACCGGAGGCCCCATGAGCGACGACCACGCGCCCCCTCGTTCCCATCCCCCGGCGCAGCCCGCAGGGGCGCGCAAATCCGATCCGCGCGCGGCGGAGCGGCTGGCGGCGGCCCTGCGAGAGAATCTGCGCCGCCGCAAGCAACAGGCGAAGGCGCGGCGCTCCGACGCCGGACCTGCCGAGGGGCAAGGACAGGGCTAAAGCGCCGCCTGCTCTACGCAAGTTGGGCCACGGGCTCCCGCAAAAGGCTATTTCCGAACGCTTGCGCCTTGTTTAGGCCGCGCGGCGCGGCTTATAGCTGAACCGAACGGGATTCGTCGGCGCGCGCCACGGATCCTGCGGGCTGCGATCCATGCGTCGCAGCAAAGCCCAGCGAGGACGAATGGACCGGATCAGGATCGTCGGCGGACAACCATTGAAGGGCGTGATCCCGATTTCGGGAGCCAAGAACGCGGCCTTGCCCCTCATGATCGCGTCGCTGCTCACCGACGCGACCCTCACGCTCGACAATGTGCCGCGCCTGGCCGATGGCGCCCAGCTTTTGCGCATCCTGGGCAATCAGGGCGTCGATTATCGCATCGACGGCAAGCGCCCCGGCGATCACCCCACCGCTGGCCAGACCGTGCATCTGGACGCGCGGCGCATCGTGGACACCACCGCCCCCTACGAGCTGGTGTCGCGCATGCGGGCGAGCTTCTGGGTCATCGCGCCTATTCTGGCGCGCATGGGCGAGGCCAAGGTCTCGCTGCCCGGCGGTTGCGCCATCGGCACGCGGCCGGTGGACTTGCTCATCATGGCGCTGGAGCGGCTTGGCGCTGAAATCGAGATCGAGGCCGGCTATGTCATCGCCCGCGCGCCAAGAGGGCTGCGGGGCGGCGAGATCGACTTTCCCAAGGTGACCGTGGGCGGCACCCACACCGCCCTCATGGCGGCCTCGCTCGCCCATGGGCATACGCTGATCAACAACGCCGCGCGCGAGCCCGAAGTGGTGGATCTCGCCGAATGCCTCATCAAGATGGGCGCGAAGATCAAGGGCGCGGGCACATCGCAGATCGAGATCGAGGGCGTGTCGCGGCTCGGCGGCGCCCGCCATACGGTGCTGCCCGACCGGATCGAGACCGGCACCTACGCCATGTGCGTGGCGATGACGGGGGGCGATGTATTGCTGGCGGGCGCGCGGCCCGAGCTGTTGCAGTCGGCGCTCGACATGGTGGCCCAGTCCGGCGCCGCCGTCACCGTCACCAGCGAAGGCATACGGGTCGCCCGCAATGGGGGCGGCATCGCGCCCGTGGACGCCACGACCGAGCCCTTCCCGGGCTTTCCCACCGATCTGCAAGCCCAGTTCATGGCGCTGATGACGCGGGCGGGGGGCGAATCGCGCATTCGCGAGACGATTTTCGAGAACCGTTTCATGCATGTGCAGGAGCTGGCCCGGTTTGGCGCCCGCATCCGCCTCGACAATGACGTGGCCATCGTGACGGGCGTCAACACGCTCAAGGGCGCGCCGGTCATGGCGACGGATCTGCGCGCTTCGGCCTGCCTGGTCATCGCCGCGCTGGCGGCGGAGGGGGAGACGATGATCAACCGCGTCTATCATCTGGATCGCGGCTTTGAGCATCTGGAGCAGAAGCTGGCGGGCTGCGGCGCCATCGTGGAGCGCATCGCCAGCCCGGGATAGCGCGCTTATTGCCCGCGCTGCGACGGCCCCTAGATTCAGACCGGTGTGGACTTCCGAACAAGGCCCCGCTAAAGCCGGTCGCAATCCATGTTCCGTTTCCTGACAGGGCGCTTGCATCAAATGCCGGATACTCCCGTGGATCGTCTGAGGCTTCTGGCGCAGGACGAAGAAGACCTGGCGGTCCTCTCCGCCCATATGCAGGACGCGCTGGTGCGCGTCGCCGACATGGCTTTTTTGCCCAACACCGGCGTCTTCGCCCTTGTGGGGTCGCGCTTCGACTGGCTGGCCGCGGGACAGGGCCGCAAGCAGCGCTGTCAGGTCGGCCTGCATTTCGACCGGGTGCTGAAAGCGAGCCGCAAGGGCTTCGAGGCGGCCAAGCCCGAGGATGTGCTGAATCTGCTGAGCATGACCTACACCGTCACCGACGCCCCCGCAGGCGTGGTCGATCTGGTGTTTTCGGGAGGCGCCGCCGTGCGGCTCGAGGTGGAATGTCTCGAAGGGCAGTTGCGCGATCTGGGTCCAAGGTGGCAAACCACGCTTCAGCCCGGCCACGCTGGCGACAGCGCGCCGCAATCCATCTGATTCCCTTTGGGAGAAAAGCCGATGCCTTCGCGGCTCGACATGCGGCGCGACACATTCGCCGCCGAATTTACCGCACTCCTCGCCACCAAGCGCGAGGTCTCGCAGGATGTGGACGCGGCCGCCGCCGCGATCATCGCGGACGTGATCGCGCGGGGGGACGCGGCGCTGGCCGATTATTCCGCCCGTTTCGACAAGGTGGACCTCGCGGCGTCCGGCCTGCGCATCACCGCCGCCGAAATCGCTGCGGCGCGCGCCGCTTGCGAGCCCGCAGCCCTTGACGCGCTGGGCGTGGCCCATCAGCGCATCACCGCCTTCCACGAGCGCCAGAAACCCTCGGACGTCAGCTTCACCGACGCGCTGGGCGTGGAGCTGGGCTGGCGCTGGAGCGCCATCGACGCTGTGGGCCTCTATGTGCCCGGCGGCACGGCGAGCTATCCCTCCTCCGTGCTGATGAACGCAGTCCCCGCCAAGGTGGCGGGCGCGCCGCGCATCGTGATGGTGGTGCCGACCCCCAACGGCGAGGTGAACCCGCTGGTGCTGGCCGCAGCGGAGCTCGCTGGCGTCGATGAAGTCTATCGCGTGGGCGGAGCGCAGGCCGTGGCGGCGCTGGCCTTCGGCACCCAGACCATCGCCCCCGTGGCGAAAATCGTGGGCCCAGGCAACGCTTACGTGGCCGCCGCCAAGCGCCGCGTGTTCGGAACCGTGGGCATCGACATGATCGCCGGTCCCTCGGAAGTTCTGGTGCTGGCGGATGGGACCGCCAATCCCGACTGGATCGCCATGGATCTGATGGCGCAGGCCGAACATGACGCCGCCGCCCAGTCGATCCTCATCACCGACGACGCGGGCCTCGCCGACGCTGTGGTGGCCGCCGTGGAGCGGGCGCTGACCACCCTGCCCCGCCGCGCCATCGCGGAGGCGAGCTGGCGCGACTTTGGCGCGATCATTCTTGTGGAAACCCTTGAAGCGGCCCTGCCGCTGGTGAACCGGCTGGCGCCCGAACATCTGGAAATCATGGCTCAGAACGCCGACGCCCTGTCGGCTGGCGTGCGCAATGCGGGGGCGATCTTCATGGGCTCGCACACGCCCGAGGCCATCGGCGATTATGTGGGCGGCTCCAACCATGTGCTCCCCACCGCCCGCTCGGCGCGCTTCTCCTCGGGGCTCGGCGTGCTCGATTTCATGAAGCGCACCTCGATCCTCAAATGCAGCCCCGACAGCCTGCGCGCGCTTGGCCCCTCGGCCATTGCACTGGGCGAATCCGAGGGCTTGCATGCGCATGCGCGTTCGGTTGCAATACGCCTCAACCTTGGTTGAGACGCGATGCCGCACAAGGACGCCCAGAGGATCGACAGGTTGGTCTCCGTCACTCTTGACGAGACCTCCATCGGCCGTGGAAATCCCGATCAGGAGCATGAACGCCAGATCGCCATCTGGGATCTGGTGGAGGAGAACACCTTCGCCATCGAAGGTTATGCGGGCGGGCCTTATTCGCTGATCCTCGCCATGCAGGAAAAGAAGCTGCTCTTCGACATACGCGGCTCCCAGGGCGAGCCCATCGTCTCGCATTTTCTGTCGCTGACGCCCTTCCGCAGCATCCTGCGCGATTATTTCATGGTTTGCGAAAGCTATTACGCGGCCATCCGCACCGCGACCCCCTCCCAGATCGAGGCCATCGACATGGGGCGGCGCGGCTTGCACAACGATGGCGCGACGCTTCTGGCCGAGCGGCTGCAAGGCAAGATCATCTGCGATTTCGACACGGCGCGACGCATCTTCACGCTGGTGACAGCGCTGCACTGGAAAGGCTGATGAGCGAGGCGGCGCCGGGATCGGCGGACGGCGCCGTGCGCCCAAGGCCGCAATCCGTGCTTTTCGCCTGCACATTCAACGCAATACGCTCGCCCATGGCCGAGGCTCTGGCCCGCCACTTCTTCGGCCGCCAGATCTATTTCGCCTCCGCAGGCGTGCGCAGCGGCGAGCTGGACGGTTTCGCCGTCGCCTCCATGGACGAGCTGGGCATCGACCTCGCCAAACACAGACCGCACACCTTCGAGGATCTGGAAGACGCCAGCTTCGACCTCATCGTGACCCTCTCCCCCGAGGCCCACCACAAGGCGCTGGAATTCACCCGCACGCTGGCCGTGGACGTGATCTACTGGCCGACGCTTGACCCCACCGCCGTGCAAGGCTCCCGCGAGACGATGCTGGCGGCCTATCGTGGGATGCGCGAGGGGTTGCAGAAGCGGATCCTGGAGCTGTTTGAGTGGCGGCCCATGGGGGGGCTGTAGGGCTACCCCACCACCCGCTCGGGAAACGCCGCCGCCAGCGCCTCGGCATTGGCCGCCACCACCCCCCGCTCGGTGATCAGCCCGCTCACCAGCCGCGCGGGCGTCACGTCGAAGCCGTGGTTCAGCGCGTCCGTTCCCTCGGGCGATATACGCACGCTCGCCGTCTCGCCCGCCTCCGTCTTGCCCGCCATATGCGTCACCTCGCGGGGGCTGCGGGTTTCGATGGGGATGTCGCGGCCGCTGGTCATGGCGAAATCGATCGATGGCGAGGGCGCGGCGACATAGAAGGGCACGCCATTGTCATGGGCCGCCAGCGCCTTCAGATAGGTGCCGATCTTGTTGCAGACGTCGCCGCAAGCGGTGGTGCGGTCGGTGCCGACGATGACGAGGTCCACCTGCCCCAGCTGCATCAGATGGCCCGCGCTATTGTCCACGATCAGCGTATGGGGCACGCCGTGCTCGTTCATTTCCCATGCGGTGAGGGAGGCGCCCTGATTGCGCGGGCGGGTTTCGCTCACCCAGACATGCAGGGGAATCCCCTCCTCATGCGCCTTGTAGATGGGCGCGGTGGCCGTGCCCCAATCCACCGTCGCGAGCCAGCCCGCGTTGCAATGGGTCATGATGTTGACGGTCTGGCCGGGCTTTTTCGCGGCGATGGCGCGGATCAGCTGCAGCCCATGGTCGCCGATGCTGGCGTTGATCGCCACATCCTCCTCCGCGAGCGCGGCGGCGGCGGCATAGGCGGCGTGGGCGCGCTCGATGGGAATGAGCGGCGAGAGCAGGCGGTGCATCTCCTCCACCGCCCAGGCGAGATTGACCGCCGTGGGCCGGGCCGCGATGAGGCGCGCGCAGGCTTCCTGCAGCGCGGCGTCCGAGTCGTCCGCCTGCATGGCCAGCGCGACGCCATAGGCGGCGGCGGCGCCGATGAGCGGCGCGCCGCGCACCAGCATGTCGGCGATGGCCCGCACAGCGTCGTCAAGGCTTGTCAGGCGAAGGGTCTCGAAGGCGTGGGGAAGCGCCGTCTGGTCGATGATCCCGACCGCCAGCCCGTCCTCCTCCACCCAGATGCTGCGATAATCGCGTCCACGCACACGCATGATTCACCCTCCGTCCCGCCTCATCTTAACAAAATCGCGGACGCCCTGTCGCGGTTCAAGGGCGCTCATGCGATTGACTCCCGCCCGCCGATGACTAGGCTGCGGCAGTCCTTTGCCGGGTCTGCCCGGCGCAACGAGCCAGCAGGTCCACATGTCGAAACTGATCTTCCCCGCCGCCCCGGCGCAGACCCTCGCCATCGCAGGCAGCGATGACCGCATCCCCGTGCAGCGCGTCTTCTGCGTAGGCCGCAATTATGAAGACCATGCGAAGGAAATGGGCCAGCAGGTCGAGCGCGACGAGCCTTTCTACTTCACCAAGTCGCCCGAAGCGATCGTGGCCGACGGCTCGACCATCCCCTACGCCCCCGCCACCACGAACTATCACTACGAATTCGAGCTGGCCGTCGTGATCGGCGCTCCCGCCTTCCGCGTTTCGAAGGAGGAAGCCCTCTCCAAGGTGTTCGGCTACGCCTGCGCCCTCGACATGACCCGTCGCGACCTTCAGTTGCTGAAGCGCGCCAAGCAGCTGCCGTGGGATATCGGCAAGGACATCGAGTTCAGCGCCCCCGTGGGCGTGGTGGTGCCCGCCGCCCAGTTCGGCGAGCCCAAGGCCCAGCGCATCGAAATGCGCCAGAATGGCGTGACCAAGCAGGATTCGACCCTCGGCCACCTCATCTGGTCCGTGCCCGAGATCATCTCCCATCTGTCGACGCTGTATCACCTGCGCCCCGGCGATGTGATCCTCACCGGCACCCCCGCTGGCGTCGGCCCCTGCCAGCCCGGCGATGTGCTGGAAGGCACGATCGAGGGCGCGGGCAGCCTGAAGGCGACCATCGGACCCTCGATCTGAGCTTTCAGGATTCGAGCTTTCAACGGCGGGGCCAGTCCCCGCCGTTTTCTGTTGCGGCGCTCGATTGACAAAGGTGGGGCCGCTTCGCATCCTCCGAGCAACCTGGAGGAAGCGAATGCCCGTATTGAAGGTCAATGGCCGCACCCATGAGGTGCAGGCCGCTGAAGACGCCCCCCTGCTCTTCGCGCTGCGCAACGATCTGCGTTTGAACGGCCCGAAATTCGGTTGCGGCCTCGCCCAATGCGGCGCCTGCACGGTGCTGGTGGATGGCCAGCCGGTGCGCTCCTGCGTCACCTCCGTGGACTCCGTGGCGGGACAGGAGATCACCACTCTGGAAGGGCTCGGCGCTGGCGGCGAACCCAGCAAATTGCAGCAGGCCTTCATCGACGAACAGGCCATGCAATGCGGCTATTGCGTCAACGGGATCATCATGCGCGCCAAGGCGCTGCTCGACCAGACCCCAAAGCCCACGGAACGCGAAGTGCGTCTGGCGCTGGATGGAAACCTCTGCCGCTGCGGCGCGCAGAACCGCATGGTGCGCGCCGTGCTTCGCGCTGCGCAGGAGGGTTGAGCCATGACCATCGAAACAACCCGCCGCTCCCTTCTGGCAGGCTCCGGCGCGCTGGCGCTGGGCTTCTCCATCGCCGGCGAATCGCTGGCGCAAGAGCATGCTGGTCCCGACTTGCCCGGCGATCTCAAGATCCATCCCAAGATCTCCTCCTGGCTGCGCATCGAGGCCAATGGGCGCGTGCGCCTGCTCGTCGGCAAGGTGGAGCTGGGACAGGGCATCCTGACCGCGCTGACGCAGCTTTGCGCGGAGGAGCTGGAGATTGACCTCAAGCGCCTCGACATCACCTCCGGCGACACGCGGATCGTGCCGGACGAGGGCGTCACCGCAGGCTCCTTCTCCATGCCCTATTGCGGCAGCGCCGTGCGGCAGGTGTCGGCCGAAGCGCGGCAAATCCTCGTTTCGCTCGCCGCCGCCAAACTCAATGCGGACCCCGCCAAGCTCACCGTGAGCGATGGAACCGTGCAGGCGCCCGACGGGACGAGCGTCACCTACTGGGCTCTCGTCGCGGGCCGCGAGCTGGAGATCGACGCCACCGGCAAGGCGCCCATCCGCCCGCGCGAGGCCCGCCGCTATGCGGGCAAACATGTGCCGCGCATCGACATTCCCAACAAGGTGACGGGCGAGCTGATCTTCATTCAGGATCAGCGCCAGCAAGGCATGCTGCATGGCCGCGTGCTGCGTCAGCCCGCCTATGGCGCGAAGCTCGTGCAACTCGATGTCGCCGGGGCCGAAAAGATGCCCGGCGTGGTGAAGGTGGTGCGCAATGGCGATTTCGTAGGCGTCATCGCCCAGCGCGAGGAACAGGCGATCCACGCGGTGGCGCATCTTCAAACCATCGCGCAATGGGACGTGCCGAAAACGGGCGAGACGCAGGACACCGTTCACGCCTGGCTGCTGACCCAGCCCGAGAAGCTGATCGTGATCAAGGATCAGCCCAACAAGGCTGCGCCCGCCGACGCGCAGGTGGTGGAGGCGACCTACAAGCGCCCCTATCACATGCACGCCTCCATCGGCCCCTCGACCGCCATCGGCCTGCTGGACGCGGACGGCGTGACCCATGTGGACACCCACAGCCAATCCGTCTTCGAGACCGGACAGGCCATCGCCGAACTGCTGGGCGTCGACAAGTCCAAGGTCCATTGCCGCCACGTGCAGGGCTCCAGCTGCTATGGCCACAACGCCGCCGACGATGCGGCTGCGGACGCCGCCCTGCTGGCGCAGGCCGTGCCGGGCAAGCCCGTGCGCATCCAGTGGTCCCGCAACGACGAGCACAAATGGGAGCCCTATGGCTCGGCCATGCTGATCAAGACGCAAGCGCGGGTGGACGCCAAGGGCGACATTCTCGATTGGACGCTCGACCTCTGGTCCACCTCACACGGCACAAGACCGGGCGGCAAGGCGGGCAATCTGCTGGCGGGCCGCGCGCTGGAAAAGCCCTTCGCGCTGCCGACCCCGATCAACGGCGGGCCGCCGAACTATGCGGCCGACCGCAACGCCATCGCGATCTACGAATTCCCCGGTCAGACGGTCAGCACCCACTTCCTGACCAATTTCGCCGCCCGCGCCTCCTCGACGCGCGGCCTTGGCGCCTATGCCAATGTCTTCTCCATCGAGAGCTTCATGGATGAGTTGGCCCATCGCGCCAAGGCCGATCCGGTCGCGTACAGGCTGCGCTATCTGAAGGACGAGCGCGCCCGCGCCGTGTTGCAGAAGGCGGCCGACATGCTGGGCTGGGGCAAGGGAGAGAAGGTCGCGGGTCGCGGACGCGGCGTCGGCTTCGCCCGCTACAAGGGTCTCGCCACCTATTGCGCCATCGCCATGGAGGTGGAGGTTGACCGGGCGTCCGGCGTGGTGCGCGTGTTGCGCGCCGTCGCCGCTGCGGACGCTGGCGAAGTCGTGGTGCCCGATGGGGTCAGGAACCAGATCGAGGGCGGGCTTATCCAGTCCCTGTCCTGGACCCTGAAGGAGGCCGTGCGCTTTGACGCCGCTGGCGTGAAGACCGCCGACTGGGTCTCCTATCCCATCCTCACCTTCAGCGAGGTTCCCCCCATCACGGTGGAGCTGATCGACCGGCCCGGCGCGCCGTTCCTTGGCGCAGGCGAGGCCTCGCAGGGCCCGACCAGCGCGGCGCTGGCCAACGCCATCTTCGATGCGGTGGGCGTGCGCCTGCGCGACATTCCCTTCACCCCGGCGCGGCTCAAGGCCGCCCTGGGGTGAGGCGGCCGCCCGTCATTCGGCCGCCGCGCTCGTGACATGTTCAACGGGCGTATAAATCCCGTCCGCATTCTTTTCCATGACGACGCGGCGCTGATGGAAGGCGGCCAAGGTGGAGCGGTGGCCAATGGAGACGACAGTAGTGCCAGGCAGAGCATCCGCCAGAACACGATAAAGCGCCGCCTCGGTCGGCTCGTCGAGGGCGGAGGTCGCCTCATCGAGGAATAGCCAATCTGGCCGCGCCAGCAGGGCGCGAGCCACAGCAAGCCGCTGCTGCTCGCCGCCCGAAAGGCGCTGCGACCAGTTGTCCTCTTCATCAAGTCGCTCGATGAAGGGGGCCATCAGCGCGTTTTCAAGCGCCTTGCGGAGTGCGGCGTCATCAAAGCCGACCGGATCCTGCGGATAGGTCACCGCATTGCGCAGGGTTCCGATGGGAATATAGGGCTTCTGCGGCAGCAACATCACGGTGGCGCCCGCAGGCACGCTGATGGAGCCTGCGCCAAAGGGCCAGATGCCGGAGACCGCGCGGAACAATGTGGATTTGCCCGAGCCCGAATGGCCAGAGAGCAGCAGGGCCTCGCCCGGATTGAGGGTGAGCTGCGCGTTCATGACGATGACGCGCCCGTCCGGCAGAGCCAGATCAAGGTTGGATATGGCGATTTCGCCCGCGATGGAGGGCGGCGTCGCGATGGCGTTGGCGCGCTCCATCGCATGGGCCTGATCAATCGCCGCATCAAAGCTGGACAAGCGGTCCAGCACCGCTTTGAAGTCGGCCAGGGACGTATAGTAGGAGACGAAGAAACCCAGTGCGGCTTCGACCCGGCCAAAGGCGCCGGCGGTCTGGGTCATCACGCCAAGCTGGATCTTGCCCGCGAAATAAAAGGGCGCAGCCACGATATAGGGGATGAAGGGGCTGATCTGTCCGTAAGTGGAGGTGAAGGCCATCAGCCGCTTCCGGCGCTCCACGATCTTGAGATAATTATCGAAGATGCGGCCAAAGCGGCCCATGGAGAGGCGCCGCTCGGCCCCCTCGCCCTTCAACAGCGCGATCTGTTCCGAATATTCGCGCAGGCGCGCCAGCGAGAAGCGGAAATCGGCCTCGAAGCGTTGGCGTTCGAAGTAGAGGCCGACCAGCGAGCGCCCGATGATATGGGTGATGAGCGTGCCGACCGCCGAATAGACCAGCGCAACCCAGAAGAGGAAGCCCGGCACTGCTATATCGGTCCCCGGAATGGTGAAATCGGCCGACAGCGTCCACAAGATCACCGCAAAGGAGACGAGCGAGGAGAGCGTCGAGATCAGCAAGATCGAATAAGAGTAGATGCCATAGCCAACGCTTCCGCCATCAATGAAGCGGTTCACGTCTTCTGCGATGCGCTGGTCTGGGTTGTCGGTGTTGAGGCCCTTCAGACCCATGCGATAGTGGGTCGATCCGTCAAGCCAGCGGCCGACATAATGCTCCGTCAGCCAGCGGCGCCACCGGATGATGAGGATGGATTGCGCGATGAATTCTACGATCGCGCTGGCGATGTAGATCGCCGCCCAAAACAGGAAGACCGTGTAGAGCAGGCTCCAGAAAGTCGCCCCGTCCTTGTTCTGGAGCGCATTGAACCAGTCCCGGTTGAAGAAGGACAGGCGCACGCTGATGGCGACCTGAGCCTGATTCAACACCACGAGAAACGCGACGGTGGCGATGGCGAGGCGCCGTTCGCTCACCACAAAGCGCGGCAGCGGCCAGATGCGCGCCTGCGTGATCGTGGCGCAGTCGAAATAACGATCCGCGATGGCGGTGATGCTGCGAACCACCTTCAAATGGGAGATAGCCCAGACGAGAATGCCAAACATGGCGACCGTGAGCGGCACGCTGTCAGGCAGCTTGTAGACGTTCAGCGACTCAGGCCACTGGCTGCTCAGCGAGAGCAGGAACACGCCGCCAAAAAGGACCACTTCAACGCCGAAGATCACCATGAAAAT
Organism: uncultured Hyphomicrobiales bacterium; assembly: GCA_903902915.1. Lineage (GTDB taxonomy): Bacteria > Pseudomonadota > Alphaproteobacteria > Rhizobiales > Beijerinckiaceae > Terripilifer. Next base: position 17,416 of record CAIUWR010000048.1, read on the forward strand.
CTTCAGGAAGGTCGAAATGCGGGCCGATCTGAAAATCGCGCCCGCGCAAAGCAGGCCGCCCACGCCCAGCAGGAGCGCCGAAACATCGGCGGTGGACCACCAGACCCCCAGAGAGATCAGAGAGAGGGCCGCGACGGCCAGACTGAGGAGCGCCATACCGAATCCTGAAAGAGGTCAAGCCTGATGGAGTAGATAGCACAGACGCCTTTTCCGACCATGTAAAATGGGTCGATTTGAGGCGGCTCCTCCATAAGAGGCAGACGCGGCCCTTGCCGGACCGCGCCGGTTTCGTCAGCGCGCAGGCAGCAAGGGCGTCTCGCCCTCGTGAATCTGCATGTCGAACGCCGTGAGCAGCGCGGCTGTGGCTGCGTAATTGCCGAACAGCATAACGAGATCGACCAGCTTGTTTGGCCCGAACGTTTCCTTGGCCTTTGCGAAGGTCGCAGGCGTCACCTTGTGGTCGCGCCACAGCTCCCGGCCAAACTGGATCACCAGCGCATCGGTAGGATCGAGCCCATCCAGCGGCTTGCGATTCTTGATGGCGTCCACCACCGCAGGCGGCACGCCCTCCTTGAGGCCCTCCGGCTCATGGGCGTTCCATTCGAAATAGCTGTCGAATTCGCGCGCCGTCGTCATGATCGCGATCTCGCGGATGCGCGGCGCAATGCCAGCCTCCTTGCGCAGATAGGTGTTGATGGCGCCATGAAAGGGCGCAGTGCGGGTGCTGTACAGCTGTATGCCGCTTGGCCCCTGCAACCCGGCGATGGTCGCCCCCGGCGTGGTTCCGCGATCATAGGCCTTGCGGCCAGCGTCATCGAGATCCTCGCGCCTGGGCAGGGGCAGGCGGAACCCCGACTGGCGGTCCACATCCGCAGGCCAGTTCGCCTTGGACGTTGGAGCCGGAACGTTGGCGGGGGTTTGCGCCAGCGCACCAGCGGCGCCAAGGGCGACGGCCAGGCCAAGCGCCAGCGCATGTATTTTGAAAGTCATGGTTTCCTCCGATTTGTTATGCCGCCATTATCGACTGTGACGGCTGCGGACCGCAAGTGCGGTTTGCGCGGAGGAAAACCAAGAGGCCGCCCGAGGCTAGAGCGGCATCCGATCATGTTGTAACGAACCCGGGAGGGACGACGTCCCGTCGTCCACATCGGGCAGGGCGACGAGACGTCGCCCTGCCCGTGTTCGTCATGTCATGCTGTCGCCAGTTCCATGGAAATTGATCGGATACTGCTCTAGCCGCCTCTCAACCGATGCGGGCGGCCAGCTTCTCGTAAAGCGCGTTATGGGCGCTGAACAAATAGTCGAGCGCGCTGACGCTGACATGGTCGGCGCCGTTTTCGACAAGCCATTCGGAAAGGCCAGCCACTTGCTTCGCCGGACAGATGAGCCGCAGCGGGCCGTCCTTGGCGAAGCCGAAAAGGGCGCGGGCGCCGAAACGGGTCTCCGCCTCGCTGGCCAGTTCCTGCGGCTTTGGCACCAGAGCGCGGACCTGACGGGAGGTGCGGGCGTCCTCCTCCGCCGAAATGCGCGACAGAATGGTGCGGGCCACCGCACGGGCGGCAGGGCTCCAGTCAGCGCAGACCGAAGCGACCAGATTGGCCTCGGACCGCAGCATCACGCCATCGTCCAGCACCTTGAGCGCATTGGCCTGCAAGGTCGCCCCGGTTGTGGTGATGTCGACGATCAGCTCGGCTTGCCCAGCCGCAGGCGCGCCTTCGGTGGCGCCGAGCGACTCGACGATGCGGTAATCGGTGACGCCATTGGCCGCGAAGAAGGCGCGGGTCAGGTTCACATATTTGGTCGCCACCCGCATGCGGGCGCCGCGCCGCGCGTGAAAGGCGGCGGCGACGTCTTCAAGGTCGGCCATGGTGCGCACGTCGATCCAGGCCTCGGGCACGGCGACGATGACGTTGGCGTGGCCGAAACCCAGCGGGGTCAGAAATTCGATCTTCGCGGCGGGGTCGGCGAGCTGCTCGCGCACCAGATCCTCCCCCGTGACGCCCATATGGGCTGCGCCGGAGGCGAGTTGCTGCACGATTTCGGAGGCCGAGAGAAAGGCCACCTCGACGCCCGGCAGTTCGGCCAGCGATCCGCGATAGTCGCGCGCGCCGCGTCCCTGCACCACCGTGAGGCCCGCGCGCTTGAAGAAATTATTGGCGTTCTCCTGCAACCGCCCCTTGGAGGGGACGGCGAGAACGAGGGTCTGGGTTTCGCCGCTCACGCCTTCACTCCGTCAGCAAAGAGCCGATCACACCAGATCGCGGCGCCCACGGCGGGGATGTCCCCGGCGGCGCCAAGCCTGCGCAACAAGCCGTCATATCGCCCGCCGCCGACCACGGGCCGTCCCGGTTCGCCATCGGGCCTGTGCGCCTCGAAGACGAAGCCGGTGTAATAATCGAGGTTGCGGCCGAAATTCGCGGCGAAGGCGAGGCTCGACACATCGAGCCCGCGCGCGGCGATGAAGCCCAGACGCGCATCGAAGGCGTCGAGCGCGGCGCCCAGATCAAGCTTCGCGTCCTGCGCCAGCGCGCGCAGGGCCGCCGAGGCCTTGTCGGGGTCGCCGCCGACGCCAAGGAAGCGTTCCAGCACCGCGCGCTTCTCGGCGCTGATCCCGGCGCTCGACTTCATGGCCGCCTGTTCGAGGAAGCGGTCGGCGATTTCGCCAGCGCTGCGCCCGCCCACCGACGAGATGCCCGCAATGGACAGAAGATCCTCAACCAGCGCGCGCGCGCCCTTTTTGTCGACGCCTTCCAGCGCCGCCAGAACGCCCGAATGATCGGTGGCCGCGCCATGGGCGGCGGGCGCAAGCAGAAGGCCGAGATTTTCGCTGCGCATATGGCCACGCCTGATGCGCCGCACCCAGGCGTTGGGCAGATCGAGCGCGGACAGAAGCGCGGTGAAGAGGCCCGCATCCCCAAGGCTCACCTTGAGGGAGCCGCAGCCCGCGCCCTGCGCCGCTTCCAGCGCCAGCGTCAGAATCTCCGCATCGGCCGCCTCGCGATCCATGCGGCCGAAACTTTCGATGCCAGCCTGCACGAATTCATTGGGTCCGCCCGGCCGCTGCCGGAACACGGGGCCAAGATAGGAGAAGGAGGCTACGCTTCCGGCCTGCGGCGAAGCCAGATAGGCCCGGCTGACGGGGATGGTATATTCGGGACGCAGGCACAGTTCTTCGCCGTCGGCGCCGGCGGTGAGGAAAATGCGGGCGCGAATGTCTTCGCCCGCCAGATCCAGAAACACATCGGCGGGCTGGAGAATCGGCGGCTCGGCGCGCGCATGCCCGGCCCGCGTCAGATGGGCGATGATCGCCCCCTGTCGCGTCGTCATGTCCATCTGGCCTGCCTGTTCCGTCGTGCTGGTCACGGGAATCCCTCAAATGAGCGCCCTTCTTTAGCAAGCAGCGCAAGCGAGGGCGACACGAATCGCTCAGAAGGGTGAACGAAGCCCCTTAGACATGTCGCGACAGCACCTCGCGCACTGCCTCCACAAGGCCAGTCTCCGGCACGGCGAACTGGGCGCGCTGGCGCAGTTCCAGATAATCCGCGCGATCCTTGGTGGAGGCGGCGAGCTCCGCGCCCAGGATCAGATCGCGGATGGTCGCCTCGCCCTTGTCCCGCTCGTTCGAACCTTGAATGACCGCGCAGGGCGAGCCGCGACGGTCGGCGTATTTCAGCTGGGCGTTCATGCCCGCCGACCCCAGATAAAGCTCGGCGCGAACGCCCGCCGCGCGCAGATCGCTGACCATTTTCTGGTAGCGGGGCATCTGGTCGCGGTCGAGCACCAGCACCACCACGGGGCCGCGCAGGTTGCGGCCCGAGACCAGCGGGCTGTTCATGGCGCGCAGGGCCGAGACGAGGCGCGAGACGCCGATGGAAAAGCCGGTGGCGGGCACAGGCTCGCCCCGGAAGCGCGCCACGAGGCCGTCATACCGGCCCCCGCCCCCAACAGAGCCGAAACGCATCGGGCGGCCATGCTCGTCCTTCACCTCGAAGGTGAGTTCGGCCTCATAGACCGGGCCGGTGTAATATTCGAGGCCGCGCACCACGGCGGGGTCGATCAGGATGCGGCCGTCATAGCCCGCCGCCGTGAACAGATCCGCCATGTCGCGCAATTCGGCGACGCCCTCCTGCCCCCGCGCGGAGGCGCCAACGGCTTCGGAGAGATTGGCCAGCGTCGCGGCGTTGGTGGAGGCGCGGGCGGCGGTGAAGGCCAGAATGCGCTCCACGGCGCTGGCGGCGAGGTCAGCGCCGCGCGTGAAATCGCCCGACTCGTCCTTGCGGCCGGGGCCGAGCAACATGCGGACCCCATCGGCGCCGAGGCGATCCAGCTTGTCGATGGCGCGCAGCACGATGAGCTTTTGCGCCCCCCTGCCCTCGCCCTCGAGGCCAGCGGCTTCCAGCACGCCGTCGAGCACCTTGCGGTTATTGACCTTGATGACGAAATCGCTGCGCCCGATGCCCAGCTTCTCCAGCGTGTCGGCGGCCATCATGCAGATTTCCGCGTCGGCGGCGACCGAGGCCGAGCCCACGGTGTCGGCGTCAAACTGCATGAACTGGCGGAAGCGGCCCGGGCCGGGCTTCTCGTTGCGGAACACCCAGCCCATGCGATAGCTGCGATAGGGCTTGGCGAGCTTGTCGTAATGCTCGGCCACATAGCGCGCCAGCGGGGCGGTCAGGTCATAGCGCAGCGACAGCCATTGCTCGTCATCGTCCTGAAAAGAGAAGACGCCCTCGTTGGGCCGGTCCTGATCGGGCAGGAACTTCCCCAGCGCTTCGGTGTATTCGACGAAGGGCGTCTCCACCGCCTCGAAGCCATAAAGCTCATAGGAGGCCCGGATGGCGTCCAGCATGAGATTGGTCGCCCCAAGCTCCGCCGGTCCACGATCAGCGAAACCACGCGGCAGACGCGCCTTGACGGTGGAGGGAGTGGATGTGTCGGTCATGAGTTCCGCGCCATTTCAAAAGGTGCGCGTGTCTTACGAGGGGGCGGGCCGGGGGGCAAGGGCGGGCCGCCCCACGCCGTCCTTCCGCTGCGACGGCCGCGCACTGGCCTCGCGCTGGAAATGAGCTGAGTTTCGGTTGACAATAAGAATGTTTCTTTTTTATTAATTTTTGAAAGATTTGTCTTTTTTTGAGAGATTCCAGATCATGGTCAATGGTTTCATGCTTCGCCGCAACGCCCGGGGATTCGCCTTTGCAGATCGCGGCGAGGATCGGGGGGCTGGGCATCCCGCCGTGATCGCGGTCTGCCAGGCGCAGGCCCGCCGGCTGGCGCAGCGGGGGCTTCTGGCGAGCCTGCTGTGCGGCGCGGCCCTCCTGATGGGCAGCGATGGGGCTCTGGCTGCGGCCTGCACCTTTCCTCCTCTGACGCTGGCGCAGAACGCGACTTGCGATGGCCTGACGGTGAACAACGGGCAGAACGGGACGGTTGATAACAGCGGCGCGATCACGACGACCGGCGAAGTAAGCGCGGTCGATAACTCCGGAACGATTACGCAGCTCAATAATAGCGGAAGCATCAGCGCTCCGGGTTGGTATGGCGTGTATAATCATACCAGTGGCGTGATTGGCATACTAACCAACAGCGGGACGATTACGGGAACGGAGAATTCGGGCGCCCCGACTGCGGGAGTTTATAATGAAGGAACAATCTCCAATTTGACCAATAATGCAGGTGCAAAAATATTTGCTTATGAGGGCGTTATAAATAGCGCCACTGGAACCATCACCACATTGACCAACGATGGCGAAATTTCCGGTTCGCTTACACAGCCGAATGTGCAGGCGATCAGAAATTATGGAACGATCGGGTCGTTAACGAACAGGGGCACGATAACTTCGGGATACAAGGGTGTTGCTAATGAAAACACATTGACACTTTTAGATAATTTTGGAAGCATTTTGTCGGTAGACAGCGCGGTCCAGAATAATGTTTCTCTGCCTACACTCATAAATGAACAATCAGGGACGATAAGCGGCAGTTTTGGTTTCTATAATAACGGAACTGTCGATACATTGACTAATTACGGAACAATTCGCGGCAAGACGTCGGTCGGTATTGTTCAGGATAACCAGGCAGGCATGGATCCAAGTACAAGAATCATAAAAAAATTATACAACTACGGGACCATCGCCGGGGTGGCGGACGGAATTGATAATTATGTCAATCTTGGAGATGTCTATAATTATTCGAACGCCACGATCTCTGGTGGCGACGAAGGTTTGTACAATGCGGGCAAAATCGCCAATATCATTAACAATGGATCGATCTCTGGCTCAAATGCGAATACAGGCTGGAACCCGGGCAGTTACGTCGGCTATGGAGTCTACAACGAGCCCAACGCCAGCATAACCTCCATCACCAACAAGGGCTCCATCACAGGCTACAATTTCAGCATTTACAACGGCGGCTCCATCGGCACCCTCACCAATGGCCAGGGCGGCAATGGCGCGTCAGCCGAAACCAAAGCGCTGACCTATAAAGGCGCTCTGCCAAGCAGTTATTTCATCTATGTCAGCTCCGCCACACACTATGGCCAGACTTTCTTCACAAGCCCCACAGGCAGCATGACCTTCGGGGTGGACAGCGGCTCCACCCTCGCTGCCGGAACCTACCTGAGCGTGATAACCGGCCTGACTTCCTCCTATGCAAGCGCAGTGTCGGGCACATTGAACGGGTACACCTGGAGCTTCGGCCTTCATGCTGGCTCGGCCAATATCTGGGATCTCGTGGTCACCGCTCCCGCTCAAACTCCAACTCCCACTCCCACTCCCATTTCCACAGACATCATCAACTCTTCCGGCAATGCGCAAAGCCAGCTCGGCTCGTCCCTGAACCGGGTGTTCGCGGGCGGCACGCTAACGCTGAGCGCGGATGAAACCGGTTTATTCGCCATCAAATCCTTGGGCGGCAAGCTGGACCCCAATGGTGGAACATACGCGCTGAGCGGGGTCATTTCGGACGACGCCAGCATCGCAGGAAACCCCGGCGCGCTCACCATCACCGGCGGCAATGGCGGCAAGGTGATCCTCACCGGCAACAACACCTATACCGGCACGACGGCCATCAATTCGGGCGTGACCGTGCAAGTCGGCGCGGGCGGAACCACTGGCTCGCTCGGCGGCGGCGCGGTCGTCGATAATGGAATCCTGATCTTCAACCGCTCCGACGCCGTGACCGTGGCTAACGCCATCTCCGGATCGGGCAAGGTGGTTCAGTCAGGCGCAGGCCCCCTGTCCCTGACCGGCGTCAACAGCTATGCCGCCATTGAAAATAGAACGTCCATCGACACCCTCTACAACTACAAGGGCGGGACCACGGCGCCGGTTCAGTATTCCGGCGCGCTGCCCTCGAACTATTTCATCTATGTGACCTCCGCCACCCAATATGGCCAGATCGCGTTCAGCGGCGCGCCCGCGGGCGCCATGACGTTCGACATCGCCGCTGGCTCCACGCTGACCCGTGGCGTCTATGCACATGTGGTGACAGGCATCGGCTCCAGCGCCTTCACGGCGATGAAAGGGCTCTATGGCGGCTGGAAATGGTCCCTGCTCTCGGCAGGCGCGCCAAACGATTGGAACCTTGTGATCGCCGCCACCTCTCCCTCCGCCGACAACACCCGCACGGCGCTCGTCGCCAATGCGGCGACACTGCGCAACACGCTCAACGCCCGCACCACGATCATCGCGGGGACGATGGATTATGACTGCGCCACCTTTGACGCTTACGGCCTCTGCCTGTCCTTCCAGGCCCGCTACACCGCCATGGACAGCGTCAAGGACGGCGCGGGCGTACTGACCGCCAGCTACCGTCTGGCGCCGAACCTGCGACTGGGCGGCTTCATCGACTACAGCGTCTCGCGACAGGATCCGGCGGGCCTCAAGTTCGGGGACGCGCAGCCCATCTTCGGCGCCTTCCTCGGCTATGGCGAGCCGCTCGGCCTGCAAGCCAAAATCTCCGCCGCCGTGAATACGGGACATGTCACCGTCACCCGCAGCAACAGCCTGCCGGATACGGAGCCCGGCTCCGGCAAGGCGAGCCTCAACACCTATGCCATCGCGGGCGAGCTCGGCTGGGCTGTCGCACTGGGCGGCTCCACAGTCGCAACCCCCTACGGCGGCTTGCGCGTGACCAACGCCAGCCGGGGCGCCTATGGGGAAAGCAAGGTGGTGGATGTGGTCGATTTTCCGATCTCCTACGCGACCTATAGCCAGCGCCTGACGACCGCCACGGCTGGCCTGCGGCTCATGGGCCAGCTTTCCGATCAGGTGGGCTATCAGCTGGGCCTGGGCGGCGAATATGATCTGGCGCACAACGCAAACAATTACACCGGAACCAGCGCCATCCCGGGCCTCTTGAGTTTCGACCTCCCCAATGACGGAACGTCGAACCGCTTCCGCGCCATAGGATCGGCGGACCTATTCTATCAGATCGACAGGACTCAACGTCTCACCGCCAACGTCTCGCTGCGCGGTCAGGCTTACAGCAGCCAGGCCGCCGTAAGCGTCATGGCCGGCTACCAGACGGCGTTCTGAGGCGAAGGGACAAACGGGCGCATGGGCCTCAACACCCCATGCCGCCCAATAAACTCCAGCAACAGTGGTTGAACAACTCAGGCGCTTGCCAATAAAGCGCGAGGGGCGGGCGGAGCGCGGGGATTAGGGCGGAAGCCAACCGAGCCTCAAGCGCGACCGCTTCACACGATTGTCGCAAAGTGACGTCAATGTGATGGTTCCGTTTCCAAATCCAACATAAAATGCAAGTTTCAGGAATATGATGACCGACCCGCAGGTTAGCGGCTCAATCCCCCAGAGCCCGCTGGCGATCAAGGCTCTCCTGCTTGGCGACCGGCTTGATACGGCGGGGCTTGAGCGTAAGGATATGATCGCCGCGACGCCGTTCGCGTTTCGGATCGGGCTTAGCGGATTTGTGGCCTTGTTCCGCTATGGCGCCGTCGTATTCTCCGGCCTGAGCCACGAGGAAGAAAAAGCCCTTCTTGAAAGCCTGCTCCCGCGGATCACCGGAAAGCTGAGCGCCTATGAAGAGGAAACGGCGCAGATCATTCCCGGCTCGGATGATCAGAATGACCAGGTTCCGCCCGGCGGCCCGATCCATTTGCGTGCGCTTGAGCCTGAGCGCGTGCTGGTCATTGCGGACGTGCTGGCCAAAAGCGTCGCTCTTGCGCATTATGAACGCCGGATCGGCGCTTTTTTCCGGGTCGTGGAACCTCTGGCCCAGACATTGGCCACCAATGGCAAGCTGCCGCGCGACCGCACGAGCATCCTCAAACTGATCGGCGAATCTCTGATCGTGTCGCACCGCATGGCCGCTCGCGTGGCGGTGGACGACAAGCCGGACATTCTGTGGGATCGCGTTGATCTTGAACGCCTCTATGCGCGCATGGAGGACGAATATGAATTGAAGGAACGCGCAACCACGCTCGCCGACAAGGTGGAGACGGTTCAGAACACGGCGAGCGCGCTCACCGATCTGATCGACGCCCAGCGGAGCCTGAGATTGGAACTGACGGTGGTTGTGCTGATCGCTGTGGAGATAGCGATCACTTTTTACGATCTCTATTTCCTGCATCGCTGAAGGCGCGCTCGGGTGGCCCATCGACATCTGCGACAGGTCGGATCCCCTTTTAATAAAATTGAGACAAAACCTGTTTAACACCTTGTTGCGAAGCTCTCGCCAGCCAACGGATGACGTCTCCATGACCACTGAAAACGAGAATCTTTCGCTAGCGCCCCACCAAAGCGAAGCTCATGACATATTGCTGGACGCCGCGATCGATCACGAACATCTGGATGAGTTGATCGAGCAAGAGGGACTTCACGATCCCAGGTCGACAGCCGATGAGCGACGCCGGTACTTCCACGAATTGCTGCGCTTGCAACATGAACTCGTGAAATTGCAGGATTGGGTGGCGCACCAGAAGTTGAAGGTTGTCGTCATTTTCGAAGGCCGGGACGCGGCTGGCAAGGGCGGGGTGATCAAGCGCATCACCCAACGCCTGAATCCGCGAATTTGCAAAGTGGTGGCGCTGCCCGCCCCGAATGATCGGGAACGGACGCAATGGTACTTTCAACGATATGTCGCGCATCTGCCCGCCGCTGGCGAGATCGTGCTGTTCGACCGCAGCTGGTACAACCGGGCTGGCGTCGAGCGCGTGATGGGATTTTGCACCAATCAGCAATGCGAGGAGTTCTTCCAGGCTGTTCCGGACTTCGAGCGCATGCTCATCGGGTCCGGCATCATCCTGGTCAAATACTGGTTCTCCATCACGGATGAAGAACAGCAGGCCCGCTTTCTGATGCGTATTCAAGATCCGCTCAAGCAATGGAAACTCAGCCCCATGGATCTTCAATCACGCAGCCGCTGGGAAGATTACACCAAGGCCAAGGAAGAGATGCTGGCCCGCACCCATATCGCGGAAGCTCCGTGGTGGATTGTCGATGCGGTCGACAAAAAGCGGGCGCGCCTGAATTGCATTCATCATCTGCTTCAGCAAATTCCCTATGGCCCGGTGCCTCATGAAATGCCCGCGCTTCCGCCGCGCGAGCACAATCCCGATTACAAGCGGGCGGAAATTCCCCACTCCCTCTATGTCCCCCAGACCTATTGACGGCCTGGGGCGGGAAGTTCCCTGAAGCAGGATCCTGCTGGCGCTAGAGCGCGCCAGCGCCACTCCCTTCAAACGCCCGCACCCAAAGCGCGCATAGGCCGGAACGCACGATATCATCGACCGAAAACTCGACCACAGGAATCGGGAGCGCCCTGTCTCGAATCAGGTTCAAGGCGACGCGCAACCCGGATTCCCGATCAAGATCGCATTGCGCGACGTCGCCATTCACCACAGTGATGCAATCCTCGCCGATGCGCGTCAGGAACATCTTGATTTCGGTGGCCGAGGTGTTCTGCGCTTCATCAAGAAGCACGAAGGCCTCGCTCCAGGAGCGTCCGCGCATGACTTCGAAAGGGACGACCTCGATATTGCCGTTCTTCAACGCGATGTCGAAGACGGCGGAACCAAGCCGATCACGGATCGTATCGGTGATCGGAACCGCCCATGGCGCGAATTTGTTTTCGAGGGAACCGGGAAAGAACCCGAGAGATCGTCCGCACGGAACGTTTGGGCGCGTGAGGATGATCTTTTTGACGACGCCGTTCCGAAAAAGGTCGGCTGCATAACTGGCGGCCATCCAGGTCTTTCCAGTGCCGGCCGGACCAAGCACGAAGACCTGTGGATGGCTGCGCAGATATCCCAGATATTCAGCTTGTTTCGCATTCATCGCGATGATGGGGGCGGGCGCCCGCTCGCCCTGATATTTTTTCTTTTTGTTGATCGGCACCACAACGCCCGAGCGATATTCGTCTGACTCGCTACGGTGCTTTTGCTTGAATTTCGCCATCTAGAACCCCGCTTTGAGGATGTCGGGCGACTGGCCCTGAAGAGAGACACACCACTTGACGAACCAGTGACGCTCGGGCGTTTTCAGGCTGGCGGTGGACGCGACCCGCCACCAGTTTCAGAAGCGTCGACGATTCGAATGACCCTTTCATTACAAACGTCAGGCGACGCCATCCCTTCAAAACGAAGCCATTTCCTCATTCGGGCGCAGGATCGCGCTCTGCATGATCTGAAGAAAATTCTCCACGCTCGCGTCCAGCGCATGTCGTTCGCCAACGCGGCGACAGACGTCGCGCGGGATCTCAAGGGCGGCCAAGGCGGCGTCTTTAAGGGACTCGCTCATCACGCCACAGGCGTCGCCGCCGAAAATTTCGCGCGCGCCTGACGTGGGATAGCAGGCGACGGGGACGCCTGCGGCCAAAGCCTCAACCATCACGAGCCCATAGGTGTCCGTTCGGCTCGGAAAGACGAAGACATCGGCCGCGCGATACAGGTCGCCAAGGCGAGGCCCTTCAACCGCGCCGAAAAAATGCGCCTGCGGATAAGCGCTTTGAAGGCGCATGCGTTCAGGCCCGCCGCCGATCACGACTTTCGAACCGGGCAGATCAAGGGACAGGAAATCGTCGATATTCTTCTCGACGGCCAATCGCCCCACATAGAGAAATATGGGCTTGGGAAGGTCAAGCTTCTCGATTTGTCCCGAGCTGAACAGGCCCGTGTCAACGCCCCGTCGCCAAGGGATGACCTTGGCGAACCCCTTTTGCTTGAGCTCATCGGCCAATTCGCGAGAGGCGACCAGCGTGCGGGCGGCGCCGCTGTGAAACTTGCGGAGCAGCGCATAGGTCCAGGAGAGCGGCACCGGCAAACGGCGCGCGACATATTCGGGATAACGGGTGTGATAGCAGGTCGTGTAGGGAATGCCGTGTCGGCGGCAGTACCGGCGCGCAAGAAAGCCCAACGGGCCTTCCGTCCCAATATGAACAATATCCGGAGCCGCCGTTTCGATGATTTTGGCGATTCTCCATGGAGACGCCAAAGCGATCTCTATCTCCGGGTAGGTGGGCAAGGGCGCACGGATAAACGGCTCGGGCGTCAGCATGTTGAGATGAACGCGCTTCGATAGCGCCGACGACAGCCATTCATAGGTCCGCACCACGCCGTTGACTTGCGGTTTCCAGGCATCTGTGACGATCAAGAGACGCATAGCCCCCCACTCCTCAAAGCCCGCGTGACAGATGGTGATCGTTAAAACGTCGCCCTGCGGCGACGCCTTCTTCCTAGCGTCCGAATCACATCAATCTGATGACACAGCGGCTCTGTCGTCTTGACGACGCCGCAAGGAACCCATCGTCACTTGATCCCGTGCCGCCCGATGAACGCCAGCACACAGGCGTTGAACACCTCCGGCGCTTCCCAATAAAGCGCGTGGCCGCATTCGGGGACGAGCACCAGTTCGCTCATGGGCAGGCGCTGCGCATAGAGGCGCATCAGCGGGGGCGGCATCCAGAGGTCCGCATCGCCGGTCATCAAGAGCGTGGGCACGCGCAGGTTTTCCAGCGCGGCGAAGGTGATGTGGTTGACGGGGGTCTGGCCCGTGCGAAGCCCCGTCACCGCGCCATGCTCCAGCGCCAGCCAACGCTTCACGCCTTCAGGGTCGCGGGCGCGGTAGGAGGGGCCGACTTCGCGGAACTCTGATGGGAGCGCGTCAAAGCCCGGCGGGCGGATGCTCTGGCTGAGGGCGAGATAATCAGGGTCTTGCACGCCGCCCACGCAGGAGGTGAGGCTGAGCGACAGGAGCCGGGAGGCGTGCGAAAGGGCGAAATCCACGCTGATCGCCCCGCCAGCGGCGGAGGCCACCGCATGGAAACGGTCCACGCCCAGCGCGTCCAGCAGATAAGCCAGATCAGAGGAGGCGGAGCCGGGAGCGGAAGGATCGACAGGGTCGGAGCCTCGGTGGCCGCGCCGCGACCAGCCGATCACCCGATAGCCCGCCCCGGCGAAGACCGGCTGCTGATAGAGCCACATATGGGCGCTGCCGGTGGCCGGATGCTGGAACACGACCGGCTCCCCCGCCCCGCCCGTGTCCCAATAAGCGAGCCTGCCGCCGGGCGTATCTGCAAGACCCGCGCTTGCGGGCGCCTGTTCGGGCGGCGGCGCAAGATCGAAAGCGGGCGGCGGCGCCCAGCGCTCGGCCCTGCTCATTCGGCGAGCACGCGGGTGGGCGGAAAAGCCACCTCGATCAGGGTGCCGTCGTTCTGCTTGCTCTTGATGGTGAAGGAGGCGCGATTGGCCTCCACCAGAGCCTTGGTCAGCGGCAGGCCAAGGCCCGTCCCACCCGCCCGGCGCGCGGTGGCGATCTGCCGGAAGGGTTCCATGGCGATCAGCAGATCGCTGTCGCTCATGCCGATGCCGGTGTCGCGAATGCGGATCACCGCATGGCCCGCATCGGTCAGAGCGGTGGAGACGATGACCTGCCCGCCCGCTTCGTTGAACTTCACCGCATTGGACAGAAGGTTCAGCACGATCTGGCGCAGCGAGCGTTCATCGGCCACGATGTTGGGCAGGCGCTGGGCGAGCGAACTGCGAATGATGACGCGGTCGCGGTTGGCTTGCGGCTGCATCAGCGAGATGCACTCGGCCACGATGCGGTTGGCGTCGACGCTGCCGAAGGTCAGCTCCAGTTTGCCCGCCTCGATCTTCGACAGATCGAGCAGATCGTTCACCAGGCTCATCACATGGGCGCCGGAGGAATGGATGTCCTTGAGATAGTCCTTGTAACGCTCGTTGCCGATGGGGCCGAAGCGCTCTTCCATGATGACTTCGGCGAAGCCGAGGATCGCGTTCAGAGGCGTGCGAATTTCGTGGCTGACCTTGGCGAGGAAATCAGACTTCAAAGCGCTGGCGGTTTCAGCGTCCTTGCGGGCGGCCTCGATTTCCCGCTCGACCTTTTTCCAGGGGGTGAGATCTCGCAGCACCGCGCAGAATTTCTGCTCCCCGGCGGAGGCGATGCGGCCAAGGGTCATGTAAAGCGGGATCGACCCGCCCTGACGCGCGCGGCCGATGAATTCGCGGCCATCGTTCATCACGCTGGCGACGCCGTTTGATTTGAGCCCTTCCAGATAATCCAGCGCGGCGGGATGGCTCTCGCGCGCCAGAAGGCTGGTGAAAGACTGCCCCGCCACATCCGCCTGTTCATAGCCGAACAGGGCCTCGGCGGAGCGGTTCAGGGAGAGGATGACGCCCAAGCCATCGAGCACCGCCACGCCATCGGTCGCAGTGTCGAGAATGGTGCGCAGTTCCCGCGTCTCAAGGTCACGTTCGCGCAGATCGCTTTCCAGCGCGCGCAGGCGCGGACTCGAATCCGCCTCGGGCCTGCGGAAGGTGGTGAGCGTGGCCGGCGCGCCATCCCAGTCGATGGCCTGAATGCGCACATCGACGCCAATGATCTCGCCATCGGCGGCGCGAATATTGGTCGAGCCAGGCGAGTCGCGATCCTGTGCAGGTTCCGTGAATATGGCGTCGAGGCCGCCTGCTGCGTGAAACGCATCCGCGTCGCTGAAGCCCAGAAGGTCCAGCAAGGTGCGGTTGAGGAATACCGGGATCTCCATGCGGCTGACCAGCACGCCCACCGGCAGGCGATCCAGAAGAGCGGCCGCATTGGCGGCGACGCCATCCAGAACGGCTAGCGGCTTGGCGATCGTCTCGACGCGGGCGGGCTCCGGCGGCGCAGGCGGGCGCGCGTCGGCCAACCGCAGACTGCGCGGCTTGGGCTCCTGCGACAGGGTCGCCGCGCGCACGGTCGCCAGATCAATCAGATCGCGAATGCGTTTGGCGCGGTCCTCGCTGGTCTCCCGACGGATCGGCGCATCGTCGTCGACGCGCGCGCCCAGCGCCCGGGCGATCTCGCGGAAAGCGGTGCGTTCGGTCGAGCTCAGCTCGACGAGATTTGAGGCCTCGCGGGTGCGGGCGGGCGAGCGCTGTTCGGGCTCGGGCGCTTGCGGCGCGGGCGCGGGCTCCCCGGCAGCCTCGAGGGGGCTCTCGGGCATCAGCGCCACGTCTGGTCGCCGGTCACGAATCGACACGACATTGGTGAGCCGGGCGAAGGGCGTCGCCACCGGCGCAGGATCGCGCGCGGCCACTGGCTCGGAGCCAGGCTCAGGGCTGGTCTTCAGAACCGGCGCAGGGGGCGTCCACTCATGGGCGCATGGCTCCAGCTTGTTGATGTGGATGACACCAAAACCGCGATAGCCGTGGAACCGCCGCTCCCCATCAAGCGCGGGCAAACCGCCAAGCGTGATCGGCGCGGCCACTTTTGCTTTGGCGATGGGCCAAAGAAGGTCAAGGCCGCTCCAGGTCTCGCGACCCGCCAGCGCCTTGCGCAAGGAGGCCTCGGCCTGCGGGCCGCAGGCGCCCGCCAATTTTGCGAAATCATGCCCCATCAACGTTCCGGTGGAGCAGCCCAGCACCTCGCAGAAGGGGCCGGTGACGCTGGTCAGCAGTCCCGCCGCATCGGTCTGCCAGAGGAACCGGATGAAGGGCGCATTGGCGTGACGGGCGGCCAGGTCAGCCGCAAGCGCGGCCGCATCTGCGCCAGAACTGGAGGGCGCAGCGGCGGCGGGCGCAAGGATTGGCGCAGCGGTCGGCACAACCGGCGGCAGCGCGGCGGAACCGGGCTGGGGCGTGATCGGCGCCGCTTGCGGCGTTAGCGAGATCGCCGCCGGGAAGCCGCCGGGGGGAGCGGCGATTCGCGCGCCCACCACCATGCCGATGATCACGGAGACAGGCGCTGGCGTGCGGCGCAACAGAACCGTGACGGTCTCCATGCGCCGACCCAGCACAAACCGTACACGCTCGAGCCGACCGGGCGCGCCAGGGGTCAGGTGGGCGAACAGCCCGGCAAGGCCGGCCTTGCCCTGGCCGCCAGCCAGCAAATGATTCGCCAGATCGCCGAGCCGCGTCGCGCCGAAAAAAGTTTGCAGAGGGCCGGAGGCGAAGACAAGGCGGGGCGGGGCTGTGGCGGCGATGAAGATCGCGCCGCCCTGAGCCAGCGAGGTCGCAAGCGTGGGATCCGCCAGGAGGGCGGCCAGATCGCCTGGAGATGGTCTCGACGAATCGAAATCCATGAACTGAAACGCCTTTTACACTTTTCGCGACTACCGCAACCTGAACAGCCTTAATCAAAACTTAACGCGCCGACGGACTTGGGTCCATGCCCTGCGTTCCGGTTGGGGCGCATTCCTTAAAACATCGTAAATTTTTGTGCGTTGCACAATTATATTGCAACGCACCATAATTTGATCTATGTGAGGGTATGCTGCGTTATCAGGCCACGATCTGCGGCCCTCATACCGACGCGGCCCGGTTCGCCACAAGGAGATGGCTCATGTCGACGCCCGTTTATGAAGTGCCCACCGAAATGCGTGAATTTGCAGAACGTAGCGTAGCTCAGGCCCGCAAGGCCTTCGAGGGCTTCATGGGCGCAGTGCAGAAGAGCACGACCTCCATCGAAGCGCCTGCGGGCAACCCGGCCCTCAGCAGCGCCAAGGACGTCTCCGCCAAGGCTGTCTCCTTCGCCGAAAACAATGTCAACGCCGCCTTCGACCTCGCCGAGAAACTTGTTCACGCCAAGGACATTCAAGAAGTCATGCAGCTTCAGAGCGACTATCTGAAGGCGCAGATGGCCAATATCCAGGCGCAGACCAAGGAGCTTGGCGAAACGATGCAGAAGGTCACTGGCATCAAGAAGTAAGCTCGATCAAAGAGGACAGCTCATGGCAACGCCACGCAAGCCGAAATCCTTGTCAGCGGGGACGCCGTCCAAGCTGGCGACGCAAATGGCTTCAGCGACTCATTCGCTGGAAGCCAAGGTGACCGAAGCTGTTGAGGCGGCGACTCCGACAGGCGAATCAACCGCCTTGATCGCCCCGGCGCTCAATTCGCTCATGCATGAGTCCGCCGACAAAGCGCTCTCCGGCGCCCGTGAAGTGCAGGAAAACCTGCGCTGCGCCGCCGAGGAGGCCATCGTGCAGACCCGCTCGGCCTATGACCGGCTGAAACATGCGGCCGAGGAAGTCACCGACTCGATCGAGACCAGCTATGTGACGGCGACTCGCGGGTTTGGCGAACTGAACCAGAAAGCGATCGAAGGGCTGAAGGCGCATGCCGAAGCCAATTTCGAACACTTCAAGGCGCTGAGTGCGGCGAAATCGATTCCAGAGGCCCTGAGCCTCCAGACCGATCACGCCCGCAAGCAGTTCGAGGCGCTCTCCTCGCAGATGAAGGAACTCACCGCCCTCGCCCAGAAAGTGGTCGTGGAAGCGTCGGAGCCCCTGAAATCGAGCCTGGACAAGAGCCTCGCCGCCTGATCTCCCAATGAATGCGCGCCGCCCTCCGGGGCGGCGCTTTCTTTTTGCCGATCATCCGCTCACTTGCCTGAAAAGCAGGGGAAACGTCCTGCGCCACGACGGCGGGTGAAGGAACATCACCGGCGGCGCTTGCAATCAAGGCGCTTTGCTTCTAGGAAACCGTTCCAGGCCGCCATAGCTCAGTTGGTTAGAGCGCTAGATTGTGGATCTAGAGGTCCCCCGTTCAAGCCGGGGTGGCGGTACCATTTTTCGAACTCTGAAATATACCGTCGAAACGGGTCGGAGAGAGCGCCCGCAGGCGCTCCCCGTTGGAAAGCTAGCGGCAACCCGGCAATTTGGAGGCGGGATTGACGGCGGGAGCCGGGCCCAGCTTGCTCACCGCATAGTCGCTATATTCCGTCGTATACATGCGCGCCTCGGAAACCGGCCGTTCCACGAGGCCCTGCGCGATATAAAAAGCCTGCTGATCCATCACGCTTTTCATGTTGACGGCCCCATTCATGCTGCGCCCGGTCCATTCGGTCTTGTCGATATCCTCAATGCTGCGCTCCAACCCGTTTTTCAGAGCGATTTCCATCACTTCCCTGCGGTTCGGCCCATTGTGATAGGCGAGGCAGTAATCACGGGTCGCGCGCGTGTAGGCCACGAAGAAACGACGCACGACGTCCTTGTTTTTCGCGGCCCAGTCCGTGTTGATGAAGCTGGCCGCGATGGTCATCGGGGAAGGCTCAACCTCATCATCGACCCGTGCGATGGTGAAGCCGTCGCCCCCATCCTCCATGGCGTTGGCGAAGGGCGGAATGTTCAGGGTGGCGTCGAGCGCGCCGTTTTTCATGGCCGGGCTCATTTGCGGAAAGCCGAGCTGCTTGAGCTCTATATCCTTGAGGGTGAGGCCGTTTTTCTCCAGCACCTTGCCAAGCTCATAGGTGGTGACCGAGGCGATGGCGTTGGTGCCGACATTCATGCCTTTCAGGTCGCTGACCTTGCTGACCTTGCCCTTCAGATCTGCGCGAACGATCAATTTGTGTCCGATCGGCGAGGAAACGCGATCTGACGTCATGATCATGGGCATGCCCTTTTCAAGGGCGTTGAAGAAGCCGATCGAAACGCCGCCCTCCATCACCTGAAGCTCTCCCTGGGCGAGCAAGGCGACCGCCTGGGCGGCTGAGTTCATGAGCACGATATCGACATCCAGCCCTTCATCCTTGAAGTAGCCCTTCTCCTGCGCGATGTAGGTGACGACCGAGCCAATGGACTGAACGGTGCTCAGCTTGATCTTCGTTTGCGCCATGGCCGGGCTCGCGGACGCCAGAGCGAGCGCGGCGAGGCTAACCTTCATGGTGATCGAAGCAACGCGATGAGACATGTCTGTTTCCCCCTGAACGAATCAAACGCGCCAGTCGCAGCCTGAAGTGACTGCGTTCTGAAGCGACTGCCGCACCTTATAAACATTCCGGGGAATTTTACCGCCTGTCCGAGGGCGAAAATTTTGAATCGTCGCCCAGCCGCCCATCACACGGCGGAACGCGCAGGGGCAAACTGACCCCTCTACGGACGGCTTTTGAGCCTAAAGCCGACTTTTGCGGCAGGCTCAATCGCGCAGACAGGCGCCGATCCAATGGCGCCTATTTCTTGCCGGCGCGCTTGAGCGACTTGATGCGCAGGGGCGGCATGCCGGATTTCTCAGCGATTTCACGGTCTTGGCCCTCGATGACGGCGCGAGCGGGCGCATCGGCGTCGAGCCCGCCCAAAACCTCGACGGGAACGCGACGATTGGAGCGCTGGCTTCCGTCCTCGTAAATGACGTCGAAGAGTACGAATTCAGACCTGCTAGCGGGTTTGCGCGCCATGAGACGACTCCTGATTGACAAGCAGGTTCGGTGTAAGCGCCTTTTCGCCCAGAGCAACCTTAAAAGCAGATTCCTGTTCCCCTGGCGCTGCTTTTGCCCCACGATCGCCACAAGTGGGCGTCAACCAGAGCTAGGGCCTGAAAAGGCTGAGTGCGTGACAGGAGGCCAGCGTGAGTTCCACGTGGCGGGACGTGCCTGACCAGAGCGGGGCGAAGGGGGCGAAGCGCCGCCTCGGCCGACGCTCGGGCGTTCGCCGCGCATCTCTGGCGCTGCCAGCCGTCGTCATGAGCGTTCTGGGCGTCGCTTTTTTCGTATGGTTCCTGATCGGCGCGCCTGCGCCCGGCGCATCCTCATGGCAGGCGGGCGCCATCTCCGCGATCCGCGCCCCCGTTCAACCGCCGCAGATCGCGGCGGCCCCGGCCATGGCCGATTCAAGAGCCCCCGCCCCCATGCCTGCGCCTGAGCAGACGGTTGCGTCCGAGCCCGAGCCATCCCGGATCGACGCCGCGGCGATCATGCCTGTGGCGTTGCAACCCACCCGGCAAGTTTCGACGCCCGCCGCGATGATGGCTGTGGTCAATGAACCGGAGCATATCAGCGCGCCGCTCCTCTCGGCGCCCGCGCAACCCGAACGTCGCGCATCGCCCCCGCCCCTCGCGCCGTCCATCCCGCAAGCAGCGCCAGCGCCCCAGCAAAGGCAGGCGACCCGGATCGAAGCGAAGCCTGCGCCGCAGAAGCTGGCTGCGACGGAGCAGACCGACGCGGAGGACGCAGCGGAAAAACCGGCTCCCAGCTCCTTCGCCATCGTGCTCGCGCGATCAGAAACCGAGGCGGCGGCGCGCGCGCAACTTGGACCATTGAAGCAGAAATTCGGGAGCCAGCTTGGCGGGCGACGACTGAGCTACCATCGAGTGAAGGAAGGCCAGACCTTCGTCTGGCGCGTGCGCAGCCCAGGCCTGAGCGAAGCCGACGCCACGGAAATTTGCGAAAAAATCGAAAATGCCGGAGGCGCCTGCTCCGCAGTGGCGCAATAGAATGAGCTTATGACAAATCCATTCAACAACGACGGCCTTCTGCGTTGGCCGCGCCTCGCCTATCTCATCATCGGCGGCCTGCTGGGCGCGATCTTCATGGAAGCGATGCGCCAAGCCGGATGGTAGGCCGCCGGTTTCCCGACGGCCCTTTTCTCGATCAGCCGCGCGCCTTGGCCTCGCGGCGGCGGGCGTGGAGCACGAATTCCGTATAGCCATTGGGCTGCTCGCGGCCCTTGAAGATCAGGTCGCTGGCCGCCTGAAAGGCGACGCCGTCGCAAGCCGGCGCCATGGGGCGATAGAGCGGATCGCCCGCATTCTGCCGATCCACGACTGCGGCCATGCGCTTGAGCGTGTCGCGCACCTGCTGTTCGGAGGCGATGCCGTGGCGCATCCAGTTGGCGATGTGCTGGCTGGAGATGCGCAGCGTGGCGCGATCTTCCATCAGGCCGACATCGTGAATGTCCGGCACCTTGGAGCAGCCGACGCCCTGGTCGATCCAGCGCACCACATAGCCAAGAATGCCCTGGCAATTGTTGTCCAACTCCTGCTGCACCGCCTCGGGCGCGAAGTTCGACTGCGACAGCGGGATCGTCAGGATGTCCGAGAGCTTGGCGCGCGGACGCTTGGCGATTTCCTTCTGGCGCTCGGCGACGCTCACCTGATGGTAATGCAGCGCATGCAGGGTCGCGGCGGTGGGCGAAGGCACCCAGGCGGTGTTGGCGCCCGCCATGGGGTGGCCGACCTTCTGAACCAGCATGTCCGCCATGCGGTCGGGCGCGGCCCACATGCCCTTGCCGATCTGCGCGCGGCCCGGCAGGCCACAAAGCAAACCCACATCGACGTTGGAATCCTCGTAAGCGGGGATCCACGGGGTCGACTTGATGTCGTTCTTGCGGACCATGGGGCCAGCTTCCATCGACGTGTGGATTTCGTCGCCCGTGCGGTCGAGGAAACCCGTGTTGATGAAGACCACGCGGTCGGCGGCGGCGAGGATGCAGGCGGCGAGATTGACCGTGGTGCGGCGCTCCTCGTCCATGATGCCCATCTTCATGGTGAAGCGCGGCATGCCCACGAGATCCTCGACGCGGGCGAACAGGTCATTGGCCAGCGCCACCTCGTCCGGCCCGTGCATCTTCGGCTTGACGATATAGACCGAGCCCGCGCGCGAATTCTTCACCTGCTGGGCGCCCTTGAGGTCGTGCAGGGCGATGAGCGCGGTCACGGCGGCGTCGATGATGCTTTCGGGCGCATCCGCGCCATTCATCTGCACCATGTCCGTATACATGTGATGACCGACGTTGCGCGCCAGCATGAGGCTGCGGCCCGAGAGCCAGAGCGCCTTGCCATCTGGGCGGGTGTAGCGGCGATCAGGATTGAGGCGTCGCTCCAGCGTGCCGCCCGCCTTCTCGAAGCTGGCGGTGAGCGTGCCGTTCATCAGGCCAAGCCAATTGCGATAGACCTGCACCTTGTCCTCGGCGTCCACGGCGGCGACCGAATCTTCCATGTCCATGATGGTGGTGATGGCCGATTCCATCACGATGTCGCTGACCCCGGCCGGATCCGTCTTGCCGATGGGGCTGGCGCGGTCGAAGCGCAGCTCCGCATGCAGGCCATGGTTGACGAAGAGCACGAGCGCAGGCGCGCTGACGTCGCCCTCATAGCCAGCAAAGCGCGCGGGATCTTGCATCCCGGTCGTCGCGCCGCCCTTCAGCGTGACGACGAGCGCCCCATCGACGATGGCGTAGCCGATCGAGTCCGCATGGCTGCCGGCGGCGAGCGGGGCGATGCTGTCGAGCACCTCGCGCGCCTTGGCGATGACCTTGGCGCCGCGCGCGGGATTATAGCCCTTGCCGCGCGCCGCATCGCCCTCGTCGGAGATGGCGTCGGTTCCGTAGAGCGCGTCATAAAGGCTGCCCCAGCGGGCGTTGGCCGCGTTCAGCGCATAGCGCGCGTTGGAGACGGGCACCACAAGCTGCGGCCCGGCGATGCGGGCGATGGCGTCGTCGACATTCTGGGTGCGGATCGAGGCGGGGGCGGGCTCGGGCAGCAGATAGCCGATCTCGCGCAGGAAAGCCTCATAGGCGGCCGCGTCATGGGGCATGCCCTTGCGCGCCACATGCCAGGCGTCGATCTTGGCTTGCAAATCATCGCGCACGGCCAGCAGCGCCGCCGTGCGGGGCGCGAGTTCGGCGAGGATGGAGGCAAGACCGCTCCAGAAGGCGTCGGGCTCCAGACCCGTGCCGGGCAATGCTTCCGTATTGACGAACTCGTAGAGTTCCGGGGCGATGCTGAGGCCGGCGGACGAAATGCGATCCATGGACAATCTCCAGACAGCACGGGCAGGCGCTCAGCCCCCCAACTATGTCAAGGGATAGGCGAGACAAGGCCCTTGCGCAACAGGCCGCGAGAGCTGCGCCATTCCCATATAGTTGATGACAGGCCGCGCTTGTGCGAGTGAGCGCCATCTCGAAGCAGGGGCAGGCGCGTGACCGATCAGCTCGACATCTTGTGCGCAGGGGGCTTTCGGGCCGCCATGGAGGCGCTGGCTCCCCGCTTCGAGGCCGCCCATGGGCTGCGGCTCGCGCTCACCTTCGCCACCCCAGCCGCAACGCGGTCGCATCTGGAGGCGGGCTTTTCGTTTCACGCAGGCGTCGTGGTGGCCTCGGTGCTGGCGAAAGCGAAGGCCGATGGGCTCACCCTGCCCGCCAGCAGCTTCAAGCTCGCCGTGAGCCCGCTGGGCATGGGCGTTCCCGAGGGTGGCCCCTCGCTCAGCGTGGAAAGCGTCGCGGACTTCGGCGCGGCGATCGCGGCGCTGGAGAGCATCGCCCTGTCCGACCCGAAAGCGGGCACGAATGTCGCCAACGAAGTGCTGGCCGCCGCGCACAGGTTGGGGCTGGGCGAGACGCTGCGGGCGCGGGCCATCTTCATCAACGGACCAGGCTCGGTGGTCTCGGGCGCCGTGGCGCGGGGCCATGCGCAGGCGGTGATCACCCTGGCCAGCGAAATCGCGCCCATCGAGGGCGTGCGGTTTCTGGGCCGCCTGCCGCAGGACATGCAGACCGAATACGCCATGCAGGCGCTGATCGCCGACGCCGCGCCGCCTGCGGCCCAAGCGCTGATGGATTATCTGCGCGGGGAGGAGGCGCGGGAGATCATGCGCGGGGCGGGGCTTGAGCCTTGCAGTTGAAAGTTACTGCGGGAGTGCTGTAGTATCCGTCCAACATTTTCCGACCAGCACGGCACATGGCCATGAATACGCTGATACATGAAGGCTATCGAGCCACAGTCGCTTACGACGCAGATGCAGACCTCTTTCATGGCGAGATCGTGAACCTGCGTGACGTCGTCACCTTTCAGGCTACGTCAGAAGCGGACCTGCCAAATGCGCGGGCCGACTCGGTCGAGGATTACCGAGCCTTCTGCAAAGAGCGCGGCGAGGCGGCGCAGCAACCCTGAAAACAGAACAAGCCGCCAGCGCCTGACACGCCAGCAGCCCGCCCCTTGTCAAAAGCCCCCCGCCCTACTCCGCGTCCGGCTGGTTCGCGGGCAGCGCCGCCTTGAAGGCGTCCAGCTCCAGGCAGGCCGCGTTGATGCGGCTGATCGTTGGATAGGGCGTCATGTCGACCTTGAAGCGGATATTGTTGATCACCTGGGGCACAAGGCAAAGATCGGCGAGGGTGGGCGCGTCGCCGTGGCAGAACGCGCCGGTCTGGGGCTCGTTGGCGAGCCGGGTTTCGAGGGGCCCGAAGGTCACGGCGACCCAGTGGCGAAACCAGGCGGCGGCCGCCTCATCATCAGCGCCGAAACGGGTCTTCAGGTCTTCCAGAACGCGCAGATTGTTGATCGGGTGGATTTCAAGCGCCAGCGCATAGGCCAGCGAGCGCACGCGCGCGCGGCCTATGGCGTCCTTGGGCAAAAGCGCGGGATTGGGGCGCGTCTCTTCCAGATATTCGAGGATCGAGAGCGACTGGGTCAGCGTCTGGCCATCAATTTCAAGGGTGGGCAAGAGCCCCTGTGGATTCAGCTTCAGGTAATCCGGCGCGCGCTGCTCGCCCTTGCGCAGATGCCGGAAGGTCTGGTCATAGGCCACACCTTTCAGATTGAGCGCGATCCGCACCCGGAAGGACGTGGAGGAGCGAAAATAGCCATGGAGCAAGGCGTCGGACATCTAACATTTTCTCCTGATTGGTCTTAACCGCGCAGACGCGGCAAAAACTGTTTGGCGTTCTGCGTCTCGATGGCCCGGATCTCGGCGTCAGACAAGCCCGCCGTGCGCAGGGCCTTCATATTGGCCTCGGTCGACACATAAGGATAGTCCGTGCCAAAAACGATTTGCGATACGGGCACAAGCTTGAGCAGCGCCGCCATCGGGCCGGGATAGCCAGCATTGGCGGTGTCGTAATAGAGGCGCTTCAACTCGGCTTCGATCCCGTCGGGCGCGATCTCCTTGCGGTTTTTCACCTGCAAGCCCGACAGCCAGTCGATGCGGCTCGACAGCATGGGAATCGTGCCGCCGCCATGGGACAACAGGAAGGTGATGTCGCGGAACTTGCGCAGGGAGCCGCTGAACAGCAGGCTCAGCACCGCGCGGCTGGTGTCATGCGGCACTTCGATCCACGAATCGCCGACGCCCGGCACAATGCCCGTGCAGCAGGCCGCGGTGGTGGGGTGAAAGTAGACCACGGCCTTGCGGCGGTTCAATTCCTCGAAGATGGGCGCGAATTTCGGATCGCCCGGATATTTGTCCACATAGCTGGTGGAGAGATTGACGCCATCGGCCTTCAAAACGTCAAAGGCGTATTCGATCTCTTTCAGCGTGCCCTCCACATCGACCATGGAGAGATAGGCGAAGAGACCGTAACGGCCGGGCGCCTCGCGCATCATGTCCGCGCCATAATCGTTGATGTCGCGCACGAATTTGCGCGAGGCCCCGGTCTCCATCCTGAACCAGTCAAGGGGGGCGGAAGCCATGGAGAGCATGCTGGTTTTCACCCCGTTGCGATCCATCTCCTCAAGGGCCTTGGCGCGCGACCAGCTCGCGGTCAGCGGGCCTGCGAGGCCGCCCGTCTTCTGAAGGAACGGGGGATAATAGTGGAAATGGGTGTCGATGCGGTCGCGCGTCGCAGGAACGGCGGCGGCGGGGGCTTGCGCGCTGGCGGCGCCCGGCAGGCCCGCAGCGCCCGCAACGCTGGCGGCGCCGCCAAGGAACGAACGGCGCGACAGGGGCGCGCAACAGCCGCAGGCCTGTGAGGCCGCATCATGGGCGGCGGCGAAGAAACGGGTCATTTGGTCCTCCCGGGGAATTTCGTTCTCTTATAGACGCATGGTCGGACATTCCCGCATCCTGCGTTCCAGATCAAGCGCGCCCCGCGGGTTGTGGAGTGCGCATGGCGCGTGGCATAACGGGCCATGCGCGCGCCAAGGCGCCTCACGACATACGGAGGAAACAATGATTCAGGTGAAAAGGCTGGGCCACGCCACCTTCACGACTCCCGATCTTGAGCAGCAGCTCGATTACTGGACGCAGGTCATCGGCCTGTGCGTCGTGTCGCGCGACAAGGACCGGGCGATTCTGGCCACCAAGCTGGGGCAGGAATGCGTGGCGCTGGAGCGCGCGCCTGAAAAGGGCGAGTTGCGCAGCATCGCCTTTCAGGTGGCGCCGGGCTCGGACCTTGGCGAACTCGCCGCCAAATTGCAGGCCGCAGGCGTCCAGAGCGAGCGCCGCTCGGGCATCACCCCCGGCGTCAAGGACGCCATCGCCTTCCGCGATCCCAAGGGCACCTTGATCGAGGTCTATGCGGACTATGACTTCGCCCCGGACGATGGTTCGGAACAGGGCGTCAATCCGCTCAAATTCGGCCATGTCGCCTATCGCGTCCATAACGTGCAGAAGCTCACCAGCTTCTATTGCGACATTCTGGGCTTCCGCGTGTCGGACTGGATGGGCGACCATTTCTCCTTCCTGCGCTGCGGCGTCGATCACCACACGATCAACTTCACCCGCTACGAGACCGAGAAGCTGCATCACATCGCCTTCGAACTGCGCGATTGGAGCGACATCCATCAGGCCTGCGATTATCTGACGAAGAAGAAAGTGCAGCTCGTATGGGGGCCGCTGCGCCATGTGGTGGGCCACAACATCGCCGCCTACCATCGCAATCCCGACGACATACGCGTGGAGCTCTTCGCCGAAATGGATCTGATGAAGGACGAGGAACTGGGCTACTGGGAGCCCCGCCCGTGGCACGAAGAGCGCCCCCTGCGCCCCAAGGTCTGGCCCAAGGATACGCTGCGCAGCCAGTGGGGCTTCGGCTCCTTCGGAACCTTCCCGGGCTACCCATAAAAATAAATCAAGGGAGGGACATATGCCTGCATCGATGGTGCGCGCGGTGGCTGCTTGCGCGCTGGCTTTCGGCCTGAGCGTCAGCGCGCAGGCGGGCGAAGTGCGCTTGCTCAGCTTTGGCGGGGCGAGCAATCTGCCGATCTGGATGGCTCAGGAAAAGGGCTTCATGGAGAAGGAGGGCGTCCAGCTCACCTTCGCCACCACCAATGGCTCGGTCGAGCAGATCCGCGATTTCTATGCGGGCAAATATGACGTCATCAGCACGGCCTTCGACAATATCGTGGCCTATGCGGAGGGACAGAGCGACATTCCCCTGCCCGGCCCCTTCGACATGTTCGCCTTCATGGGCGGCCATGGCGGCATGAACACGCTGATGGTGCGCCCGCAGATCAAGGGCTACGCCGACATCAAGGGCAAGACGGTGGCCGTCGATGCGCTGAAATCGGGCTATGGAATAGTGCTCTACCAGATCCTGAAGGACAAGGGCGGGCTGGAGTTCGACAAGGACTATAAAGCGATTTCCGTGGGGAATACCGACAAGCGCATCGAGGCCATGCGCGCCGACAAGGCCGTGGCCGCCATCATCGGTTCGCCGCAGGACATGGCGGTGGAGCGCGAAGGCTACCATATGCTCGCCGACGCTGCGCAGGAACTGGGCGCCTATCAGGGCACGGCCTTCATCACGCGCCGCGCCTATGCCGCCGAGAAGGAAGCCGACCTCGTCGCCTTCGCCCGCGCCATGGCCAAAGCGCAGGATCATATCTTCGCCAACAAGGCGGATTCCATCGAAGTGCTGAAGCGGCGCGCCAAGGGCCTCACCGACGCGGAGGCCGAGCGGCTCTACACGCGCCTCACAGGCCCCGGCGGGTTGAACCCGCACGGCGCCATCAATCCGAAAGCCATCGAGACCGTCTTGCGGATCCGCGAAACTTACGGCGAGCCGCTGAAGAAAATGGGGCCGATGTCGCGTTATGTGGACACGACGATTTATGACAAGGCGATGGCGGGGCAATAGGGAGCAGGCAGCCGTCGGAGCCCTGCGTTCGCTGCGTGACTTGAGCGCCAGCGCGCAAGCGCATAGCGTGAGGCGGGGCGCCGGAATCACAAGCGCCAAATCGGGGAAACGGCCAATGGACTTCGTCGCGCGGACGATCACTGTGAATGGCGCGAAAGTGGCGCTCAAGCGAGGCGGCGCGGGCGAGCCTCTGCTGTTCCTGCATGGCGCCGACGGCCTGCCCGAATGGCCGGAAATCCTCGACGATCTCGCACAGGCCTATGATGTGATCGCGCCTGATCTGCCAGGCTTCGGCCTCTCCGAGGCGCCGCCCTTCGTGGACGACATTTCCGACGTCGCCTATCTGCTGATGGACATGCTGGAGCAGATGGACCTGCGCGGCGTGCGGATCGTCGGCCATTCGCTGGGCGGCTGGGCGGCGCTGGAAATGGCGGTGCGCTCCTGCGAACGCATCCATTCGCTCGCGCTGATCGCCCCAGCGGGCATCCATGTGAAGGGCGCGCCCAAGGCCGACATCTACATGATTGATCCCGACGAGCAGGCGCGCATCGCCTATGCGGACCCTGAATTGGGCGCGCAGGCCGCCGCGCGGGCCATGGTGAGCAAGCATCAAAATCAGGCGATCCTGAACCGCATCGCCAGCGCAAGGCTTGGCTGGAATCCGCGCCTCTACAATCCGCGTCTGGAACGCTGGCTGCATCGCGTCAAAGCGCCCACGATGATCCTGTGGGGCGATACGGACCGCATCATCCCGCCCGTTTACGCGGACGCCTTCGGCGCCCTCATGCCATCGGCCAAAGTCGTGAAGGTCGAAAAGGCCGGACACCTGCCGCATGTGGAGCGGCGCCAGCAGGTGGGCGCGCTCTTGCAGGAGTTCCTGAAGGGCTGATCGGCGTGACAAGGCGGACGCGGACCGTTAAACAGGACGATAACAATACGGAAGGAAAAGACATGAGCGCACGCAAACCCTTCATCGTCGGCATCGGCGGCACCACCCGTGAAGGGTCCACCTCCGAACAGGCGCTCGCCATCGCCCTGAAGGCCGCTGCGGCTGCGGGGGCCGAAACCGAATTGTTCGCGGGCCACGACCTGCAATTGCCCATGTATGATCCCGATCCCAATTCCATGACGGAAGCCGCGAAACATCTGGTCGCGAGCCTGCGCCGCGCGGACGGCGTGATCTTCTCCTCGCCCTGCTATCACGGCGGCGTGTCGGGCCTCATCAAGAACGCCATCGACTATATCGAAGAGATGCGCGCAGACGAGCGCGTCTATCTCGATGGGCGCGCGGTGGGCGCCATCGGCTGCGGCTATGGCTTTCAGGGCCCCGGCATGGTGCTCTCGCAACTGCGCCAGATGACCCATGCGCTGCGCGGCTGGCCCGTGCCGCTGGGCGTGGGCGTCAATGCGGCGGTTGTGAAGTTCAAGGACGGCGGCTGCTCCGAGCCCGCCATCGAAAAGCAGATCGAGATCATGGCCGGCCAGGTGGTGGAATTCGCCGCCAAGCATATCGCTTA
The DNA here is from genome assembly GCA_903902915.1 of uncultured Hyphomicrobiales bacterium. Taxonomy (GTDB): domain Bacteria; phylum Pseudomonadota; class Alphaproteobacteria; order Rhizobiales; family Beijerinckiaceae; genus Terripilifer. The sequence goes on from CAIUWR010000048.1 coordinate 46,953, forward strand.
TACGGAGAAGTAGGCGGGGGCCTTAGCCTCATCTCATAACTGCTAAATTGCGCGCTTTTAGGAGCGCTAACGATCAGCATGCGTGGACCCCCACCCCGCACCCCTCCCCACAAGGGGGAGGGGAACCGGCAGGTGTTTCACCTCGATAATTCAGATCGTTATACCATCGGCTATTCGGATCGACCCACATGAGCCCAATCTCTCATGCCAATTGATTTGATGGTGTCTGGGATTTCGATGAGTTTGTTCCAGGCTTCGCAGATCGCTTCTATGATCGCGTCATAATCCTCGAAGACCC
>CAIUWR010000049.1 GCA_903902915.1 uncultured Hyphomicrobiales bacterium
CCCAACCGAGGATCGCATGGCTGGTGAACTCCGTGCCGTTGTCGCTGATCACCATTTTCGGCTTGCCTCTATCCCCGATGATCCGATCAAGCTCCCGAACAACCCGCTGGCCAGACAAAGACGTGTCAGCGATGAGGCCTACTCATAGCTGGATTATATCGAAGCTTCTCGCTCTCAAAGCTGCTGCGTAATCAAGAAGCTTCTATGGAAGGGGCAAGCTACTTGGATTGGCTTGCCCCTCCCAACTTGACCTAATCAAGCAGCCTTTCGGACCCGGAAATTCCTCTTCGTTCGTTCTGCCTGATCACTCATCACGTTGTCGTAATCACCCGCAGCGATTGCCTTCTCCACTGCCCTCAAAGCATTCGCCACCGCATCAAGGTCAGCGCACTGGATGGAGTACTTGCCCTTCGCCAGCTCCATCGGCAGTCGGCAATATTGGATCGAGAGGAAGTACCCCTTGTCTTCCTGCCACCACCACCGAGCCAGCCTGCGATAGGCCCTCTGCGGCAGCTGCCCTTCCTTTTCCCGTTGAACGTATTCGATCTGGTTATGGATGCGGTTGATTAGGCGATTCCTACGAGCCGTCAGGGCATCTTTCGGAGTAGCCTGTTTGGTATTTTGGGAGAGTACGAGTGCTTTATCGAGTGCCATGATTGCCTCCGTTTCGATTACGGAGGGAGCGTCCCCTCGATACCGAGACAGGACAACGGCTGGAGGCGTTAGGCCATCAATCAAATCGTCACTTTTTGATCGGTTTTTCGGATCAACCAATCCCGAGATCTTCGATGAGATCGATCAGCAGATCTCGTCAGGGATTTTGATGGGGGAAGGGCTTTATAACCCTTTATAACTTTTTCAGAAGGACAGAGATTTCTCTCTACCCTATCTAAGCCATTGATTTATCAGGATATTTGGTGGAGCCAGACGGAATCGAACCGACGACCTCTTCAATGCCATTGAAGCGCTCTCCCAACTGAGCTATGGCCCCACGTTTGGATCCCGCGGGCGGGATCCTGATGCACGACCCCTTGGGAAGGACCGAGGCGGCCTCGACGCTGACGTCGGGGTGCGGGCGGGTGTATAGCTTGATCATACCGCCACGACAAGCCCGCCCGGCGGAAAAACATCTTTCCTTGCCGAGCGGCCCGGAAAGCTGGCTATCAGCTCTCTTCGTCGTCCTCGATATCGCCGTCGATCAAGTCGGCGACGTCATCCGAATCACCCTCTTCTTCCTCAAGGAAGGTTTCGTCGGCGGCGTCGTCCTCGATCTCGATGTCGTCTTCTGCGGCGACCACGACCTTCTCATCGGCGGAATCGGCGTCCTCAAGGGAGACGAGCTCGACATTGCCGGTATCGGCCTCGGAGTCGTCGTCTGCGGCTGCTGCGCGCGCGGGGGCGCGGCTCAGCGCCACAGGCTGGAACGTGGTCCCGCATTTGGGGCACACGATGGGGTCACGGGAGAGATCGAAAAATTTCGCGCCGCAGTTTTGGCACTGGCGCTTCATGCCAAGATCGGGTTTCGCCACTGGGTCAGGACCTCTGCAAATGGGCTGGATTCGCGTACCTGCGCTTTGCGTTTGGCGCGCGAATGCTGCGGTTGTGCGCCCCGGTTAGTCGGGCGCGCGCCGCCTGTCAAATGAGAAAACGCTTTATCGACGCCTTGCCCCGCCATCCTCCCGGCTTTCGTGACAGATGACCGCAGGCCATGCTAGGAGCCAGCGCGTCAGCGAGCCTCAAGAGGTACATGTGTCCGCAGCATCAGCGCCCCCATCCCACGGCCAAGCTCACGGCCACGCTCCCGCCAGCCCGCTCGCCGCGCACAAGTCGCCGCCGCTGTCAGGGCGCCTGCGGCCGCCCGGCGACAAGTCCATCTCCCATCGCGCCCTGATCATGGGCCTGCTCGCCGTGGGCGAGACCATGATCGAGGGCCTGCTGGAGGGCGACGACGTGCTGCGCACGGCGCAGGCCTGCCGGGCGCTGGGCGCCAAGGTGGAGCGGCTGGGGCCTGGCCATTGGCGGGTGGAGGGCGCGGGGCTCGGCACGCTCGCCTCCCCGACCGAGACGCTGGACTTCGGCAATGCAGGCACGGGCACGCGCCTTCTCATGGGCGTGGTCGGCGGCCATCCCATCACCGCCACCTTCGATGGGGACGCCTCCCTGCGCAAACGCCCCATGCGGCGCATCCTCGATCCGCTGACGCTGATGGGCGCCGAAGTGGTGTCTCAGGCGGAGGGCGGGCGCGTACCCGTCACTCTGAAAGGCGCCAGCGATCCCACCCCCATCGAATATCGCACCCCCGTGCCCTCCGCCCAGCTGAAGTCCGCCGTGCTGCTGGCGGGGCTCAACTCTCCGGGCCGCACCACGGTGATCGAGACCGAGGCCTCGCGCGACCATACGGAGAAGATGCTCGCCTACTTTGGCGCTCAGATCACCAGCGAGCCCTATGGGGAACATGGCCGCAAGATCGTGCTCGAAGGGCGCCCCACCCTGCGGCCACGCCCCGTGATCGTGCCCGCCGACCCCTCCTCCGCCGCCTTTGCGCTCGTGGCGGCGCTGATTGTGCCGGGCTCGGACGTCACCATCGAAGGCCTGATGATGAACCCGCTGCGGGTCGGCCTGCTTGATTCGCTGCTGGAGATGGGGGCGAACATCGAGGTTCTCGACCGTCGCATCGAGGGCGGCGAGGATGTGGCGGATCTGCGCGTGCGCCACAGCGCCCTCAAGGGCGCCGACATTCCCGCCGCCCGCGCCCCGGCCATGATCGACGAATATCCAATTCTGGCGGTGGCGGCGGCTTTCGCCACGGGCGAGACCCGCATGCGCGGACTGAACGAATTGCGCGTGAAAGAATCAGACCGGCTCGCCGCCGTCGCCGACGGACTGACCGCCTGCGGCGTGAAGAACCGCATCGAAGGCGACGACCTGATCGTGGAGGGCGCGCAAGGAGCGCGGGGCGGCGCCACCGTGGCCACCCATCTCGACCACCGCATCGCCATGAGCTTCCTCATCATGGGGCTGGCCAGCGAGCAGCCGGTCACCATCGACGACGCCAACATGATCGCCACCAGCTTTCCCACCTTCCGCCCGGCCATGGAACGGCTCGGCGCGATGTTCGGATGAACCGATGATCATTGCGCTTGATGGACCCGCAGCGTCGGGCAAGGGAACGCTGGCGCGCCGCCTGGCCGCCCATTTCGGCCTGCCGCATCTCGACACCGGCCTGCTCTACCGCGCCACCGCCCGCGCCCTGATCGAAGCGGGCGAGCGACTGGATGACGAACGCCGGGCCGTGGAAGCCGCGCGCGGCCTCGCGCTGATGGATTTCGATGAGGAGCATCTGCGCGGGCGCGAAATGGGCGAGGCGGCCTCGGTGGTCGCCGCCATTCCCGCCGTGCGCGCCGCCCTGTTCGACATGCAGCGCGGCTTCGCCAGCCGCCCGGAAGGCGCGGTGCTCGACGGGCGCGACATCGGCACGGTGATCTGCCCGGACGCCAAGGTGAAGATCTTCGTCACCGCCAGCCCCGAGACCCGCGCCAACCGCCGGTCGCTTGAACTGGCGAAGCGCGGAGAAAAGGTCGACTACGCCGCCGTGCTGGAGGACATCCGCAAACGCGACGAGCGCGACTCCCACCGCTCCGCCGCGCCCTTGCTGGCGGCGGCGGACGCGGTCATGCTCGACACCACGACGCTGGACATCGAAGGCGCCTTCGCGGCGGCGCTGGCGATTGTGTTGGGGAAGGTCGTTTGATTCTCAGATTCGAGCGATTTTGATGATCAAACGGGCTTGTCTCTCACGGATGAGAGTCAAAGTGGTTTGTCTATCAAAAATCACCTTTCATGAGAGTCAAACCGGCGCAACTTTGGGCGCGCCGGGTGAATTCCCGCTTTACAGCTTCCCCACAAACGCATCCGCGATCATTTCATGGGCCATGCCATGGCCGTAATGGCTGGCATAGGCGGAATATTGCGAGACGGGCGGGCGGTTGTCGTTCGGGTCCGTGAAGGCGTGCACGACCCCGCCGAAGGCGAGGATCGTCCAGCGCGCGCCAGCCTTGCGCATCTCGTCCTCGAGCGCGTCCCGGTCGCCCTTGGGCGCGATGGGGTCGTCCGCCCCATGCACCACCAGCACCTTCGCCTTCACGGCGCCCGGCTCGGCGGGCATGCCGGTCTTGAGATTGCCATGCATGCTGACCACCGCCGCCACATCCGCGCCGGATCGGGCGAGGTCGAGGACATTGGAGCCCCCGAAGCAATAGCCGATGGCGGCGCGGCGGGAGGCGTCGCCCACGCCCCGCTCCAACGCGGCCTGCGTCATGGCCTCAAAGGCGGCGTTGATGCGCGCCCGGGTCTCAAGCGGCCGCCTGATCAGCGGCCCGAGGAACTCCATCGGGACTTCCTGACCCGTGGGGCGACCGGCCACGCCGAACATGTCGGCGAGGAAGACCACATAGCCAAGGGCGGCCAGATGTTTCGCGCCCTCTATGGCCTTCTCCGTCACGCCCATCCAGTTGGGCGCCATCAGCAGGAGGGGCGGATTTTTCGCCGCCTGATAATAGACCAGCACGCCTTCACACGTCAGCGCGCCGACGGAATAGGAAATGTTCTCGATTTTCATGAGCGTCACCATTCTGCAATGGGGTTTCAGGCGTCGGTCCAGATTTCGCGCGCCGTCTCCACGACGAGGCGCAGCTTGGCTTCCTGCTCTTGCGGGCTGATCGGATTGCCTTCCTCGATGCTGGCGAAGCCGCATTGGGGGCTGATGGCGAGGCGGTCCTGATCGACGAAGGCGGTGGCGTCGGCGATCCTGCGCTTCAGCATGTCCTTGTCTTCCAGCGTGCCTGATTTTGTCGAGACGAGGCCCAGAACCACCGTCTTGCCCTTCGGGACGAACCGCAGCGGCTCGAACCCACCCGCGCGGGCCGTATCATATTCCAGATAATAGAAGGGGATCTCGAGCGCGTTGAACAGCCGGTCGGCGACCGAATCATAGCTGCCCTCGGAATGGAACTGCCCGGCCCGGTTTCCCCGGCACAGATGCATGCCGATGCGCATGCCGGCGGGCGCGGCGCGCAGCACCTGATTGGTCACCTCGATGTAGCGGTCGATCAGGGCCGACCAGTCGTCGCCTCGCGCCGCCAGCTCCTCCTGCACATGGGGGTCACCGAATTTGGCGAAGGCGGTCTCGTCGATCTGCGCATAGGCGCAGCCAGCATCCGCCAAGGCCTTCAACTCTTTGGCGAAAGCATCGACCGTATCGGCCCAGAAGCTGTCGGTGTCCTTGTAGGCGCTGGCCAGCACCGCCTGATCGCCGCCCCGGAAATGCAGGGCGCAAGGGCCGGGGATGGTGATCTTGGGGGTGAGTTTCGTTCGGGATTGCAGGAACTTGAAATCGTCCACATGGATCGGCTTCGTCCATTGCAGGCGCGAGCGGATGCGGGCCTGCGGCTGCACGCCCCGGCGCGGAACCTGCGCCGTTCCCTGCTGATCGGCGGGCACCCAGTCCGGCTGGATGTCGCCCAATTGGGAGAAAAAGAAGCTGTGATAGGACTGGCGGCGGAACTCGCCATCGGTGACGAAGCGCAGACCCACCCGCTCCTGAAGCGCCACCGCGTCCCCAATGGCCTCATCCTCCGCCAGCCGCAGGACGGCCTCGCTCACCTGCCCGAAGCGATGCTTGCGGCGCAGCTCCAGAAGCCCGGCCGGACGAAGAAGGCTGCCGATATGTTCGGCGCGGAATGGCGGTTGCTGCAACTGGTGGTCCTCCCATGGGTCGCGCTCGCCTGCCGAAGGCTTGGCGGCGCGGGGGCCATCATCTCAGGGTCGGCGAGAAAAACAATGGGGGCCGAGGTTGAGCGCCAGACCAGGGCAATCGCTTGAAAGCTTGAGCGGGACGCCCCGGCACGACGCGCTCATCCAAAAGTAGGCGCAATCTTTTTCAAGCCATCGCCCTTTTGATTGTTAAGATCGAGTTTTATTTTTACCAAATCGGGCTCTCGGGCGTCGGCTCCCAACAAAGACAAAGGCGTTTCCATGAACCCCTCGTCCTTCCTCCTGTTTGCCTGCGGGTTCATCTGCCTCGCGCCCCTCGCATCGGCTCCCGCTCGGGCGCAGGACGCTCCCCCGCCCTGGGCCTATCACATCACGCCCGACGGTTCCCCGCCCGTGCCCGCCAGGACGGATGACGGGTCGCAGCGCGGGGTTCCCGACAGCGAGGTGCGCATGACCCTCACCCAGACGCGAGACCGATTCCTTGCTTCAGATTGGCATCCGACAAGCCATCCCGCCATGCCCGAGCCTGTGCTGCATGGCCGCAAGCCGAACACCTACGCCTGCGGCTTATGCCATCGCGCGGAGGGCCAGGGCGGCCCTGAAAGCGCCAATATCAGCGGTCTTGGCAAGGACTATATCCTGCGGCAGGTGCAGGAGATGCGCTCCCACGCCCGTCAGACGGCGGTCGATCAGCGCCTCCCGATCGTCGTGAAGAGCCAGGTGTTCAATTCTGTCACCGATGAGGAATTGATCGAGGCGGCCGCCTATTTCTCGAGCCTCCCGGCGCGCACTTATCTCAAGGTCGTGGAGACGGACGTGGTCCCCAAAACCGCCGCCTATAGCAATGGCTTTCTTGTGCCCGCGCCAGAGGGCGGGACCGAGCCGCTGGGCCAGCGGATCATCGAAATACCAGACGACGTCAACCGCTTTGAATTGCGCGACAGCCGCGCGCCCATCACCGCCTTCGTTCCGCGCGGCGGCGTCGCGCGCGGACGGGCTCTGGCGGAAAGTGGCGGGGGCGCCGGCGTTCCCTGCGCCACCTGCCATGGCGAGGGACTGAAAGGCGGCATAGGCCCCCGGCTCGCGGGCCAATACGCCACCTATGTCGTGCGCCAGCTCCATGACCTGAAAACCGGTCGGCGCAAGGGGGAACAGGCCGGTCAGATGGCGGCGACGGTCGAGAAACTCACCCTGCCCGACATGATCGCCCTCGCCGCCTATGCGGCCAGCCTGTCGCCGTGAAATTTCGAACCGATCTGCGGAAGCGGACCAAATAAAGGAATTTCGTGATGCCCTTGCACCGGCGGGTGTTTCTCCAGCTCTCCGGCGCGGCGGGGCTGACGGCGCCTTTTCCGCGGCAAATCACGGTTCATCGGCCCCGGCTGGCTCCAGCTGACCGGCGGGAGCTGCAAAGCCGCATGCGCATGCGATTGAGCGCTGACGCAGCGGGGCGCATCGCCTATTCCTCTCGGGCGAATGCGGTGAAAGGCATCGTCCCCCTTGGGGCGAAAACCTGATGCGCCCAGGCGGATGAATGACGCGCCCGGCGAACCGTCGCGCGCCGGATCCCTCCCATAGCCCCGGAAGGAGCGGGGGGCGGTTGATGCGCCCTCGCCCGTGGTCTATCAGTTGACGCTCAACATCATCCCCCGGGAGGGAACATGTCGCTTCATTCAGTCTCGATCCCCGTTTTTGTGCAGCTCATCAACAGCGCGCAGACAATGCTCGACAAGGCGATCGCCCACTGCGCCGCCAAAAAGATCGATCCTTCGGCATTGCTCAACGACCGCCTTTTCCCCGACATGTTCCCGCTCGTGCGGCAGTTCCAGTATATCGCCGACCATTCCTCGGGCGCCGCCCTACGCCTTGCTGGCCAGGACGCGCCGATTCCGCCCCGCGAGGAGACTACCTTCGAAGCGCTGAAGGAGCGGCTCGCCAAGGCGCTCGCGATTGTGGAATCCGTCTCCGCCGCCGATGTGGACGCCCATGCGGACAAGGATGTCACCTTCGCCATGGGACCGCGCCAGATCACCATGCGCGGGCGCGAATATATGCTTCACTTCGCCATGCCGAACTTCTATTTCCATTCCACCACCGCCTACAACATCCTGCGCCATCGCGGCGTGGAGGTTGGCAAGCGTGACTTCCTCGGCGTCATTCCCGGCTTCCCCAAGGCCTGACGCCCTAGCACGAGAGAAAGATTGATCGCATGAGCATTCGTCGCATCGGCGCTGGCGCGCGCATGAGCAAGGCCGTCGTCCACGGCAATACCGTCTATCTGGCCGGTCAGGTCGCAGACGCCTCCAAGGGCGCGAGCGTCGCCGAGCAGACGCAGGAGATCGTCAACATCATCGACGCGCTTCTGGCCGAGGCGGGCTCCGACAAGACGAAGATCCTCTCCGCGACCATCTATCTCGCCGACATCTCGACCTTCCCCCAGATGAACGCCGTCTGGGACACCTGGGTGGCGCAAGGCCATACGCCCGCCCGCGCCACGGTCGAGGCCAAACTGGCGGCTCCCGAATATACGGTCGAAATCGCGGTCATCGCTGCGATCTGACCATTTGATCGAAGACTTGAGGGGTCGGCATTCCATAACGTCGACCCTTCGCCATTTCAGCCCTGGACGCTCCCTGCCCAGCGCACCCAGCTCCCGGGGTATGAAACGGAGTGACGACAGGTGCGTCCTGACGGGCGCAGGCCGGAGCACATGATGTCCGCTTCCAAAACGCCAGCCGCCTTCCAGTGGGACGACCCCTTCCTTGTCGAGCGTCAGCTCTCCGAAGAGGAGCGCATGATCCGCGACGCGGCTCGCGCTTACGCTCAGGACAAGCTCCTGCCGCGCGTCCTCGACGCCTATGCTCATGAAACGACCGACGCCGCCATCTTCGCCGAAATGGGCGAACTGGGCCTGCTCGGCGTCACCCTGCCCGAGGCCTATGGCTGCGCAAACGCCAATTATGTGGCCTATGGACTGGTGGCGCGCGAGGTGGAGCGGGTGGATTCAGGCTATCGCTCCATGATGAGCGTGCAATCCTCGCTGGTGATGCACCCGATCTTCGCCTTCGGAACCGAAGCGCAGCGCCTCAAATATCTGCCCAGGCTGGCGCGCGGCGAATGGATCGGCTGCTTCGGCCTCACCGAGCCGGACGCAGGCTCGGACCCTGCGGGCATGAAAACCCGCGCCGAAAAGATCGCCGACGGCTATCTTTTGACCGGCTCGAAAATGTGGATCTCCAATTCACCCATCGCCGACGTCTTCGTCGTCTGGGCGAAATCGGCGGCCCACGAGGGCGCCATTCGCGGCTTCATTCTCGACAAGGGCATGAAGGGGCTCAGCGCGCCAAAGATCAACGGCAAGCTGTCGCTGCGCGCCTCCATCACCGGCGAGATCGTCATGGATGGCGTGGTCGTGCCTGAAGAAAACCTGTTGCCGGGCGTCTCCGGCCTCAAGGGCCCGTTCGAATGTCTCAACCGCGCCCGCTATGGCATCGCCTGGGGCGTGATGGGCGCGGCGGAGGATTGCTGGCTTCGGGCGCGCCAATATACGCTCGACCGGCAGCAGTTCGGCCGCCCGCTGGCGGCCACCCAGCTCGTGCAGAAGAAACTGGCGGACATGCAGACCGAGATCACGCTCGGCCTGCAAGCGGCGCTGCGCGTGGGGCGGCTGTTCGACGAGGGGCTCGCAGCGCCCGAAGCCATCTCGCTCATCAAGCGCAATAATTGCGGCAAGGCCCTGGACGTCGCCCGCATCGCCCGCGACATGCACGGCGGCAACGGCATCCACGAGGAATATCACGTGATGCGCCACGCCCAGAACCTCGAGACGGTGAACACCTATGAGGGGACGCATGACGTGCATGCCCTGATCCTCGGCCGCGCCCAGACAGGCCTTCAGGCGTTTTTCTAAAAACAAGGAACGGCGTCGCTCGCGTCAGGTGGCGCGCACGGGCTTGCAAACGCGCCGCAAGTGCGACATCTTTCACCTTGATACGGCGTCCAGCTACGTGGCGCCGATTAAAAACAAGATCATGGGGGGAGACATGACTGGCTCGACGAGTCTGGACTATTCGTCTGGAGAAAGACGGCTTGTCGCCGTTTCAGCCGTCCTTGGCTATGGGCTCGATTTCTACAATCTGATCGTGCTCGCCTTTCTGATGCCGGTCATCCAGAAGACCATCGACATTTCTCTTCCCCAGGTCGGGCTTGTCGTGGGCATGACCCTCGCGGGCTCGGTCATCGGCGGCGTCCTGTTTGGCTGGCTGGGCGACCGATGGGGTCGCAAAAAAGCGCTCATGTTCACACTCGTGCTGCTGTCTGGCGGAGCCATCCTGTCCGCCTGCGCATGGGACTTCATGTCGCTTCTGGTCTTCAGGTTCATCGCCGGCGTCGGCGTCGGTGGCGAATGGGGCGCCGGAATGGTGCTCTTCAACGAGGTCTGGGACCGCAATCGCCGGGGCTTCGGCAGCGCGATCGTGCAGGCGGCATCCTCCATTGGCCTGATGCTGGCCGCGCTTGTGGTCACATGGGCGCTCAAGACCTTCCCGCCTGACATGGCCTGGCGAATCTCCCTTCTGATCGGCGCATTGCCCATCGTCCTCATGTTCGCAGTGCGGCGGGGGATGCCGGAATCACATTTGTGGAGCGAGTTCCAGGCGCTGGAAGCGGCGGGGAAACTGCCGGAAGAGAAGCGGCGCGAACGCTCGCCCCTCATCGAGATCATGACAGGCCCCTCCCTCAAATATTTCCTTTGCGGCACGGTCGTCGCGGGCGGTTACATCATCAATTACCAAAGCATCAGCGTGTTCATGCCGGGACTGATGATCCGCAATCTGGGCGCCGCGCAAACGGACTTGCTGGGCGTGACCCTGTTCACCGCAGCCATCGCCGCCGGCGGGATGCTCTTCAGCGGTTACCTCAGCGACGCGTGGGGCCGCAAGAAAGCGATCCTCGTCTCCACCTTGATCGGCGTTGGCGGCGTGCTCGCCATCTACGCCACCGGCGAAACGAAATTCACCGGCGACATATTCGCCTGGTCCACCATGTGGGCCTTCGCCTTGTGGAGCCTGGGGCAAGGCTCGATCGGTCAGTTCGGCCCATGGTTCGCCGAACTCTACCCCGTCGAATTGCGCTCCACCGCCGCCTCGACGATCTTCACCATGGGGCGCCTTGTCGGCGCCATCGCGCCCTATCTCGTCCCGGTGCTTGCGCAAACGATGGGCCTGCTGAACGGCATGATGCTGGCGCTGGCGGGTTCGGCGATCAGCCTCGCCTTTACGTTGGTTTTGCCAGAAACGGCGGGACGACGCTTCGAGGTCATCGAAAGCAAGAACGTCGCGGACACGTCCCTCGGCGACCGTCAAACCAGCGAAGCCGCCCCCGCCAAGGCGGTTTGATTTCGCCGCTGCGTCGAACACGTTTCGCGACCACAGAATTCAAACGGAGGAACGCCCCATGGCTCCGCCCATCAATCGGCAAAGAGTGAGGGATTTGGATGTGCGCGTGATGCGGGCGGGGTCGGGCGAGCCCTTGCTGTTCCTGCATTCCGCAGGCGGCTTGCCCGTGTGGACGCCATTCTTCGACAAGCTCGCCGCCAACCACGACGTCATCATTCCCGAACATCCGGGCTTTGGCGACACGGCCGCGCCGGACTGGATTCGCAACATCGGCGACATGGCGATGTATTATCTCGATTTCCTCGACGGGCTTGGCGTCGGCAAGGTTCACCTCGTCGGCCATTCGCTGGGCGGCTGGACGGCGGCGGAGCTCGCCACGCGCAATTGCACGCAAATCCGCGACCTCACGCTCATCGCCCCGGCGGGCCTGCGCGTGAAGGGCGTGCCCAGCGGCGACAATTTCATCTGGTCCGCCGAGGAGAGCGTGCGCAACCTCTTCCACAACCAGAAGATCGCCGACGCCATCCTCGCGATGACGCCCTCCGAGGCGGACAACGACCGAGCGCTGGCCAATCGCTTCATGGCCGCCCGTCTGGGCTGGGAGCCGCGCTGGCACAATCCGGCGCTGGCGCGCTGGCTCCATCGCATCAGTGTGCCCACCCAGATCATCTGGGGCGCGAACGACATCCTGTTTCCGCCCGTCTATGCCGAACCCTGGAAGGCTGGCGTAGCGGACGCGAGGGTCGAGATCATCGCCGACTGCGGCCACGCGGTAACCGCCGATCAGGGCGACGCCTGCGCCGCGACGATCCTCTCATTCCTCGCGAGGAGCTAAGACCATGTATTTCACCGGTTTCACCCTCATGCCCTACCGCCCCCTCGACATGGAGGCGCGGCACAAGGAGAGGTCCGCCTGGGTCGTCTTGCCGAACAGCCTCTATGATCCCGTCAAGGGCGCTGACGAATATGAGTCCCACATGGATCTTCTGGTGCGCGCGGAAGAGCTGGGCTTCGACGCCATCGCCGTCAACGAGCACCATCAAACCGCCTATGGCATGATGCCCGCGCCCAACCTGATCGCCAGCGCGCTCATTCAGCGCACAAAGCGCGTGAAGATCGCGGTGCTTGGCCGCGCCCTGCCGCTATCGAATAATCCGCTGTTCATCGCCGAAGAACTCGCCATGCTCGACAATCTGTCGCGCGGGCGGCTCATCGCCGGATTCGTGCGCGGCATTGGCACGGAATATCACTCGACCGGCGTCAATCCCGTTTTCTCCCACGAGCGTTTCCACGAGGCGCATGATCTCATCGTGCAGGCCTGGACGCGCCCCGGCCCCTTCGAATTCGAGGGCGAGCATTACAATTTCAAATACGTCAATTGCTGGCCGCGCCCCTACCAGCAGCCGCGCCCACCCATCTGGATCCCCTCGCAGGGCTCGTCGGAGACGGTGAAATGGGCGGCGGATCCCGCCCGCAAATATCAGTTCCTCGTGACCTTCTCATCAACGGATCTGGTGGCGCGCTATCTCACCGCCTATCGCGACCAATGCACGCAATTCGGTTACGAATGCGCGGGCGATCAGCTGGGCTGGGCGGTTCCGGTCTATGTCGCCGACACCGACGAGAAGGCGAAGGAGGAAGCGGGCCGCGCCCTTGAAACCCTGTTCGGCGATTTCCTGCCAAACCCCTGGGAAATGCTGCTGCCGCCGGGCTACACATCCATGTCCTCGATGAAGCAGACCATGAAGCTGCGCGCCTCGCTCGGCAAGGTGCGGCCAACCGCCGACCAGCTCATCGCCAGCGGCACGGCGCTGATCGGCAGCCCGACGACGGTGCGTCAGAAGATTAGGGAAATGGTGGACCGCACGGGCGTCAACAGCCTCGTCACCATGCTGCAATTCGGCACGCTGTCGGACGAGCTGACGCGGCGCAACATGGATATGTTCGCCTCCGACGTGATGCCGCATTTCAAGAAATAAAGCCGGGCGCAGGACGGGGCAGGCCGAGATGATCGCGCAGCATGGCGCCCGCATAGGCTTTGCGAAACAGGCCGCGTCGCTGAAGTTCGGGAACGACCAGATCGATGAAATCGACGAGGCCGCCGGGCATCACCGAAGGCATGATGTTGTAGCCGTCCGCGCCCCCCTGCTCGAACCATTCCTGCAAGGAATCTGCGACATCCGATGGCGAGCCAATCAATTGACGATGACCTTTTGAGACGAGCAGGCGTTCATAGACCTGGCGCACCGTGAGATTCTCGCGCCGCGCCGTCTCAACCATGCCGACCGCCCGGCTTTGAGACAGTTTCGACACCTCGATCGGCGGCAGCGGACCGTCCACATCAACGCCCGACAGATCCGTTTCGAGGGTGCGAGAGAGGCCGGTCAATCCAGCCACCGGATGAATCAAGGCTTGCAACTGTTCATATTTATCCCGCGCCTCCTGCCGGGTCGCGGCCACGATCGGCATGACTCCGGGCATCACCAAAGCATGTTCCGGCGCGCGGCCGAATGCTGCGACGCGCGATTTGATGTCTGCGTAGAAAGCTTGCGCGCTGGCGAGATCCCGCTGGATCGTGAAAATGATTTCCGCGAATTCGGCCGCCAGAGTCTTGCCGTCTTCCGAGGAGCCCGCCTGAACCAGAACCGGATGGCCTTGCGGACAACGCGGGATGGTCAATGGTCCGCGCACGCTGAATTCAACCCCCTCGTGGTTGAGCATGCGCATCTTGGCGGCGTCAAAGAAAACCCCATTTTCCTTGTCGATGATGACGGCGTCGTCGTCCCAGCTGTTCCACAGGCCACGCACGACCTGAACGAATTCATGCGCCTTTTTATAACGCGCCGCATGGTCTCGATGCGCCTCACGCCCGAAATTATAGGCCTCGAGCGTCGAGGACGAGGTGACGATGTTCCAGCCAGCGCGGCCCTTGCTCAGATGGTCGAGGGACGCGAATTTGCGCGCGACGTTATAGGGCTCATTGAATGACGTCGTAGCGGTTGCGGCAAGTCCTATGCTCTTCGTGGTCATTGCGAGCGCGGACAGGAGCGTTAGCGGTTCAAAGCGAAAGGAGTCCTGACGGTCGCCGCTCGCCGTCAAGGAAAAGACGTCGGCCACAAACAGCATGTCGAAACATCCCCGCTCCGCCGTTTGCGCGGCCGAAACATAAGAGTCGATGCTGAACCCGGCGGGATAGGCGTCAGGATGGCGCCAGGCCGCCATATGATGCCCGCCGGGCGCGAGGAAAAGGCCGAGTTTCATATGACGCATTTCCGGCGCTCCGATAGTCTGTGTCGCCCTCAAATCGCTAATTCAATTCAATCCCGGATTCCTTCACGACTTTCCCCCATCGCTTGGTCTCCGTCTGGATGAACCTTGCGAAGGCCTCGGGCCTATTTGCGACCGGGTTGAGCCCGGCGTTACGCAGCCGGTCGATCATGGCGGGATCGGCATAGGTCCGTGCGATCTCCGCCTGCACCTTGTCGATGATGGCGCGCGGCGTGCCCGCAGGGGCCACGACGCCGATCCATGTGGAGACGTCGTCCAGCGCAGACGCGCCAGCTTCCACCGCCAGCGAGCGCAGCCCGGGCAAGGCAGGCACAGGCCCGTCATTGGTTTTCGCCAGAGCGCGAAACATTCCAGCCTGAATCAACGGCAGGCTGGCGGCCTGTCCATCGACGATATAGTCGACCGATTTGGACATCAGCGCCTGCACCGTCGGCGGGCTGCCCTGGAAGGGCACATATTGCGCGACGATTCCCGTCTCCTTGTTGAATAATTCGGCGGCCAACCGCGTGGTGATGATTCCGGCGCCAAAGTTCAGCTTGCCCGGATTGGCCCTGCCAAGCGCAATCAATTCAGCGAGCGTTTTAGGCCCATCCACATGGACGGTCAGCAGCGAGGTGTTTTTCGCCAACAGGCTGATGGGCTCGAAATCACGGACCGGATCATAAGTCAGGTTCTTGCTGGTGAGCGGATTGAGCACCATGGTCACGTCCATCACCACCAGCAGCGTGTAGCCATTGGCCGGGGCCTTGGCGACCTGTGCGGCGGCGATGGCCGTGTTGGCGCCAGGCTTGTTCTCGATGACGACGGCCTGCCCCCAGGCGCCGGACAAGCGCTCGGCGACCACGCGCGCCACGATGTCGGCCGGCCCGCCAGCGGGAAACGGCACGATCATGCGGATGGGCTGGCTGGGCCATGAGGCCGCATCCTCCCCATGCGACGACGAGGACAAGCACATCGCGAACATGACCATGGCGAAAGCGACGAACGGACGCATTGAACCTCCCCGGATCCTTATTTTTATCGCCCGCATGGTTTCATTCTATCGCTGCGCGGTCAACGCAGGGGCGCCGTGAACCGGGGCGCTCCCAAAAAGAAAGCGCAACCTGAGCGGCTGCGCTTTCTGTTGTTCATCTTGCCGGGAAAGATGCGGTTCAGATTTCGATCTGGCCGCCGACCTCCACAACGTGCTCAGGCGGCAGCTGGAAGTAGTCGCGCGCGCGATACATGTTGTTGTGGAGGAAAATGAAGATCCCGTCGGCGAGGCGATCCCACCGGGTCTGCGCCTTGTTGATCAGATGTTCCGTCCCCATGAAGAAGGACACGTCATGCAACTTGAAGACGAATTCGTTGACGCGCAGATAGGCCAGCGCGCGCAGAATTCTCGGCATTTCAAAGAAGCCGTAATGAAGCACCACGGCGTGGAAGTTGTTGTCGAGATGGGTCACCTCGATCATGTCTTCCGTCTTCACCCAGGGCACCATTTCCGTCTTCACATGCAGCAGGATCACCCGCTCATGCAAAGTCCGGTAGTGCCGCAGGCTGTAGAGCAGGGAATGGGGCACGTTGACCACATCAGGAACCATGAAGATGGCGGTTCCGGGCACACGGATCGGCCCCTCGACCTGGATGGAATCAAGAAATTCCTGAAGCGGCTGCTTGCGTACGCTTCGCGCCGCAAGCAGGCGACCGCGACCGGTGTTCCAGGCGATCATGATGAAGAACAGGAAGCTGGCGACGGCGATAGGAAACCAGCCGCCGTCGACGAACTTCAACGCGTTGGCGGAGAAGAAGCCAAGATCAATGACCAGCAGCGTCGCGAAAACCGGCACGGCGTAGATCGGCTTCCACTTCTCTTTTCTGACCATCACGAAATAGGCCTGCGCCGTGTTCAGAGCCATCGTGCCGGTGACCGCGATGCCATAGGCGTTGGCCAGCGCGTCTGAGGATCGAAACGAGAGCACCAGCAGCTCTACGCAAACGAACAGGAACACATTGACGTAATTGACGTAGACCTGCCCCATCGCTTCAGCGGACGTGTGCACGACCTTGATGCGCGGGATATAGCCAAGCTGCACGGCCTGATTGGTGATCGAGAACGCGCCGGAGATCACGGCCTGCGAGGCGATGATGGTCGCCAGCGTGGACAAGATGACCATCGGCGCCAGAAGCCACGACGGCGCCAGGAGGTAGAATGGATTTTCGAGCGCTGTCGGGTCGGACAAGAGCAGCGAACCCTGTCCCAGGTAGTTCAGCATCAGCGACGGCAGCACGATCCAAAGCCAGGTGCGACGAATGGGAATGATGCCGAAATGGCCCATATCCGCATAAAGCGCCTCGCCGCCCGTGACCGCCAGAACCACTGCGCCAAGGGTGACAAAGCCAACGCCAGGATGCATCGCGAGGAAGCCAAGGCCATAGAGCGGATTGATGGATTGCAGGACGAGCGGGTTATGGACGATGGCGCCCAACCCCAGCGCGGCCAAAGTCAAAAACCACACGATCATGATCGGGCCGAACAGGCGGCCAATCGCATTGGTTCCAAAACGCTGGATCGCGAAGAAGGCGGCGATCAGAACCAGCGTCACGGGAATGACATAGGCGTCCAGCGACGGGGCGATGATTTTGAGGCCCTCGATCGCGCTCAGCACAGAGATGGCGGGTGTGATGATCGAGTCGCCATAGAACATCGCGACGCCCAAAAGCCCCATCGCCAGGAAAATCCAGCGTTCCCTGTTCGACCTCACAAGTCCCAGCGCGATGGAGGTCAGGGCGATCGATCCGCCCTCTCCATTGTTGTTGGCCTTCAGAATGACGAAGACATATTTGACCGTGACGACCATGATCAAAGACCAGAGGATCAGCGACAGCACTGCAAGAATGTTCCCTTCGCTGGGGCCACCGATCGCCTCAACGGATTGCTTGAAGGCGTAGAGCGGGGATGTTCCGATATCTCCGTAAACGACTCCCAGGGCGGCGACCGTCAAATTGGATGCCGAACTATGGTCTTGCCTGCTCTCGTGCTTCATCACCCACCGCCCCGATAATGCCCAGCTTATGCAGTCTGTGTGGCGTCAATGGTCCAATGCTGAATTTCCGCCTACAGCTTGACCCGGCGTTTATCATAAAAATCCAATTGATACGAGCCTCGGAACAGCGTCATGAAAGGCGTTCATTCAGCAATCTACAGATCAATCAGATTGAACCTGATTTTGAAGGACAATCGCCGATTTTATATATTTTGCGTCATCGATTCTTACATTTAACAATTTCTACGAAACGCGGGCGCGTCATGATTTTCCGGTTATCCAACCACGGATCGCCGCCGCACGGCGCCGCCTTGTTGCTGGCGTCACGCCTGACCCGCCGCAATGCGCGAGGGATCTCTTTCTTGCATTATCGCTGGAAATCGCGGAAGGGTGCGGCGTCAGCGATCCTTCTGACGTCCAGCAACAGACCTGTCCCATGTCCCAACCGCCTTCACGCAATCAGGCTGAAGCTCGGCAATTTCGCCTTGACGACTTCCCCGGTGAAGGGGAGCCGCCAGTCGATGTGGCGTGCGACGTGCTCTGCGAGGATCATGTCGGCACCTACCGGCTGCCATTTGCATGTGCCTGGACCGGCGATCATTGGCGTAACGCGCAAACCGGCGAGGCGATCGAGGGCAAGATCGTCGCCTGGCGGATCAAGAGCCGCTGAACGCTGCACCATGGGCGCCGGGATGCGCGCCAAGCGATCCGCCGACCAAGTGGCCAGATGTCGAAGCGCAGGCGGGATTTTGCTTTGAAAACATCAAGGCTATTCTCGCCGATGCGGACATGTCGTCCGAAGAGGTGGCGATCGTTTCCGGTTTCACGCTGCCGCAGTTCAAGATCGAATTAAAATAACGGCGATGAATGAGAAGCTGCCACGCGACTTATACGCGAGCTTGACATTCGATCGGCGCGCCGCTGTCGGTTGGTTTCGTTACCTTAAATCAAATAAGGCAATTTATTTTGTTACGAATGACAAATTTAAGTCCATAAATGATGTTCCTTCTTACGAAGAGTTTCCTGGACTGGCGAAGTATCGGAGCAATTTATTCATTTTTGCCTCTGATACTGTTCAGAGACTCAAATTTTTCCTTCTGCGTCCGTCTTCACCAAGGTCGGCGATGGAATCTGGTCTGGCCTGATAGCGGGTGTGTAAATGACGAATACGGTTTCCAGTTATTCGGTCCAGCAGTTTGCGGCGCTCGCACCCGCCCGGATCGCGCAGTTGAGCACGGCGCAGATCGCCAGCCTTAGAACAGACGAAATCGCCGCCTTGACGGCCCAACAGGCGTCCTATCTTTCGAGCGCACAGGTCAACGCGCTATCAACGACACAAATTGCGGCGCTTAAACCACGCGAGCTCGCCTCTCTTTCCGCACGCGCCATCGGTGGGTTGGCCGCAGCGACGATTAACGGATTAAGCCAACAGCAGCTCGGCGCTTTAACAAGCATCCAGATATCAGGCCTCAACACGACTGATATCATCAATATCGAAACGACCGTCATTCAAGCCCTGTCGCCCCGCCAGCTGAATGGGCTGACTTCGGTTCAAATGAACAGAATGACGACGGACCAGATCGCGGCGCTCAGCACACAGGGCGTCGCAGCCCTTAATGTGCGGCAAATCTCAAGCTTGAGCACAACAAATCTGCAGGCCCTGACTTCGGACCAGATTCAGGCATTGACGGCCTCGCAGACGACGTCCTTGCAAGTGTCCCAGGTGCGGGCGCTGCTGACGAACCAGCTCGCCGCATTGTCGGCCCGTGATTTTGCATCCATGACGGGTGCGCAAATCAGCAATCTGACGACAAGCCAGGTTGGGAATTTGACGACTGACAATGTGCAGGCGCTCACCAGCTCGCAAGTCGCCAGCCTGACCACAAATCAGCTCGCCCAGTTCAGTACGCAACAAATCAGCGTGCTGAGCGCCCACGACATTCAATCCATCACCGTGAATCAATTCAAAACACTGAGCACGGATCAGATCACGGCTTTGGGAGTCAGTGGCATAAACGCCATGACGACAAGCCAGATGGCTTCGCTGACGACAAACCAGATCGCGAATCTGACGACTGATCAGATCGCAGGAATGAAGAAGGCGCTGGCGACGGCGCTCACCACCACGCAGGTGAACGCCCTTTCATCAAGCCAGATCGCCGCGCTCACCATCGCCGATCTTCAAACCATAAAGTCGAACGTCATATCGGCTTTGTCGTCCGATCAGATTGTGGCGCTCACGACGCAAGACGCCTCGTCGCTGACAACGCAACAAATTCAGGCGCTGACGACGAGCCAAATCGCGGCGATGCAAACCAGCAACGTCGTTTCGCTCAACGCCAAACAACTCCAGTCGCTCAAACTGGCTCAGCTGAGGGCTCTCCAGACAAACCAGGTGGCTGCGCTGACCACCAATCAGTTCCAGTCCTTGTCGACATATCAGTTGTCTTCACTGACCACTAATCAGGTTCTCGCCATTTCGACCGACAGTCTGAACTCCCTTACGTCGTCCCAATTTATAGCATTCACGCCCACGCAGATCATGGCCCTGGGCACGGCGCAGGTGACGGCGCTCGCCACGTCTCAAATCCAGTCGATGACGCAGGGACAGCTCAGCTATCTGTCCACTGATCAAATATCTGCGATGAGCACCGATCAGCTGGTGGCGCTGACCACGTATCAAATCCAGGCGTTGACGCAATTCCAGATCCCGAGCTTCTCCACGGATTTCATTACGGCGCTGACCACGGATCAGCTGGTCGCCATGACGACCGACGAAATTCAGGCTTTCACGACCGGTCAAATAGCCACCCTGACGACCGCTCAGATGACCGCCCTCAAAAATAACCAGGTCGCCGCCCTAACGAATGATCAGATTAACGCGATCCAGACGACTGACCTTCAAGCGATGGGAAACAGCCAGATTCAGGCGCTGACCACCGATCAGATCGTGGGCTTGAACTCTACCCAGATCACCAACCTGAGCAACGATCAGTTGCAGGCGTTAAGCAAAGCACAGGTCGGCTCCATCAGGAACGAAGACCTGAACGCCCTCGCGACCAACCAGATTCAAGCGCTGACGGCGACGCAGATCGCGAGCCTTACGCTCGATCAAATCAGCGCGCTCAGCCCCAATCTGGTCGGCAATCTCAAAAGCGCGCAAATCGCCTCTCTGATCACGGATCAGATCCTCGCGTTGAAGACGGCCCAGATCAGCGCCATGTCGACTGATCAGATCGATGCTTTCACCGCAACGCAGATCCGCAGCTTGAGCGGCTCTCAGATCTCCGCGCTGAGCACGGCGCAGACGTCAACGCTTCTGGCCCCGCAGATCCTCGCCTTGACGACGGATCAACTGGTCGCCATGTCGACCGATCAGGTCGCGAATCTGACGACGGCTCAAGTCGCCCGGCTCTCGACGACGCAGATCGCCTCTTTAACAACCGCAGAGATTGTCGCTCTTGGCAGCGAAGTTACGGCGATCCCGGGCAACCATATCACCGCTTTAACCACCGACCAGGTCGTGGCGCTCACGACCGACCAGGTTCAGGCAATGACGTCCAGCCAGACCGTCGGCCTGTCGACGGGGCAAATTTCCGCGCTCACGACGCAGCAAATTGTCGTCATTTCGACTGCGAATCTGGCGGCCATGAGTTCCACGCAGATTCGCTCGATGACGACGGATCAGATCGCGGCGCTTGGCGTGGGTCAGATCGCGGCGATGAACACGCAGCAGGTCGCCGGGCTCACCACGCCTCAGGTCGCAGCGCTCACGACCGATCAGGTCATCGCGCTTGGCTCAACGGATATTACGGCGATGAGCGCCGCGCAAATCACGTCGCTGTCCACGGCTCAGATCGTTGCATTGACCACGAATCAAATTGCGGTTTTGTCCAATACACAGGCGTCCGCACTTACAGGTTCCCAGGTAGGCGCCATCACGACGACTCAAATGCCAGCTCTGACGACGCGGGATCTTCAGGCCTTGGGAACCGGCCAGATCACGCAACTGAAGACGGACAGGATCGCGACGCTTGGCACGTACCAGGCGGTGGCGCTCACCACGCAGCAAGTCGCCGCCCTTACCGTTCCGCAGGTGCAGGCTCTGACGACCACCGCGATCGCCGGAATGACGTCAAGCCAGATCGCCGCGCTGGGAACAAGTCAGATCGTCGCCCTGACCACAGCGCAGGTCGTCGCACTGCGAACAGACCAGGCATCCGCTCTGTCCTCCGCCCAGATCAGCGTGTTGAAGGCTGCGCAGGTCATGGCGTTGACCACCGCCGATCTTTCCCACCTTAACGCAGGGCAGATCCAGTCGTTCACGACAGATCAGATCGTCGCCTTGACGACGAAACAACTGACGTCGATGACGACCACCCAGATCGCCGCAATGACCCCAGCTCAAGTTTCGGCGCTGAGCACCGATCAAATCCGGTCCCTGCAGACAAATGACATTCAGGCCTTGACGGCGACGCAGATCGCGGGACTGACCACTGATCAGATCTCCGCCTTGACCACGTTGCAAATCGCGGCGCTGAAAACGGTCCAGGCGAACGCCATCACATCGACCCAGATCACGGCCTTGTCGACCGACCAGATTGTCGCGCTTCAGACCAACGATCTCCAGGCCATCAAGAATACGCAGATTGCAGCGCTGACGACCGATCAGATATCGGCTTTCACCACGGCCGAAATTGTCGCCATGACCGGCTCACAAATGAGTTCGTTGACGACCGATCAGGTCGCGGCGCTCTCGACAGCGCAATTCGCCGCGATACAGCCGACTGATCTGCAAGCGTTGAAGTCAGCGCAAATCGCCGCCCTGAGCACGACGCAGGTCGCAGCGATGACCACCCTTCAGGCATCTTCGCTCACAACGCTGCAAGTCCAGAAGCTGAGCAATGACCAAATCGGAGCATTGTCGGACGCCGCTCTGCGGGCGATGACGCCGACCCAGATCGCCGCGCTGACCGTCAACCAGATTCCCGGCCTGTCGACGCAACAGATCAACGATCTGGGCGTCAGCAATCTGCAATCAATGACGACGCAACAGATCGCCGCGTTCACCGCGAGCCAGATGCAGGCGCTGACAACCGATCAGATCGTCGCCATGACCACAAACCAGTGGGGTTCGATCACCGCCAACCAGCTCATTGCGCTCAAGACGAGCCAGATCATAGCCTTGCAGACGCAGGATCTGCAGTCGCTCAAGACGCTCCAGATAAGGGCCATGACCACCAGTCAGATTTCAGCCCTGACCTCGGATCAGATTGTCAAACTCACGACGAGCCAGATTGCCGCCATCACGACTGCGAATGTCGTTGCGTTGACCTCCGCCCAGATTCCCTTGCTGACGACGGCGCAGGTGGCGGCGCTGAATGCAAGCCAGATCGGCGCCATAGAAACCGGCGATCTGGCGCTCATGCTCACCAGCCAGACCAGCGCCATTCAGGCCAGCGCGATTGCGGGCCTCACCCAGGCTCAAATCGGCGCCCTCAGCACCAGCCAGGTGGCGGCTCTCACGACGGGTCAGCTCAACAATCTGAGCCTGTCCCAGATTGGCGCGATAAACACGAGCGACATTCAGGCGCTGCAAACCAATCAGATTGCGGGCCTCGGCTCCGCCCAGCTCACAGCCTTGGCCAGCGTCCAGATTGCTGCGCTCTCCACCGCGCAGATTTCCGCGCTGACGACAGCGCAGATCCCCACCCTTGGGGCGACGCAGATCCAGGCGCTCGGCACAAGCGCCGTTCAGTCTCTGAAGACAAACCAGGTCGCGTCGCTGACCACCGCGCAAATCTCGCTCCTCTCCGGCGCCCAGGTCGCCGCGCTCACCTCAACCGGTCAGATCCAGGCGCTGACGCCATCGCAAATCGGCGCGCTGAGCTCTGATCAGATCAACTCGCTCACCAGCGGCCAGGCGCAAGCCCTGACGTCGACGCAGATCGCTCAGCTCTCCACCGATCAGATCCCAGGTCTCGCGCCTGCTGATCTGGCTCTGATGTCCTCCACGCAGGTCATCGCCCTTGGCGCAAATATCGCCGCATTGACCGGCGATCAAATCACCGCCTTGACCACCTCCCAGGTCGCAGGCCTCACCACGCTGCAAGTGAGTTCGCTCACAACCGATCAGGTCTCGGCATTGGGCATCGCCGGCGTTCATGCGTTCGGCACCGCCCAACTTAACAGCCTCTCCACCGGCGCCGTCATGGCGCTGAGCAACGAGCAGGTCGCGCAATTCGCCTCGGTCGTGAACGTCGCCATGACGACGGCGCAAATTTCCGTGATGAATTCGGATCAGCTTCTCACACTGGGAACGAACATCACGTTGCTGGCGTCAGCGCAGATCGGCGCGTTGACCACCGACCAGATCAGCACCCTGTCTCTCGGTCAGGTCTCCTTGCTGGGCACCGCTCAAGTTCATGCGCTGACCACCCAACAGGTCGCGGCCTTGACGACCGATCAGATCGCTACCTTGAACTCTTCGGAAATCGGGACCTTGTCGTCCTCGCAGGTCGGCTCCTTGACAACCGATCAGATCAGCGCCTTCACGATCGGACAAATGGCGGCCTTTACCTCCGTTCAGATCACGTCATTGACGACCGATCAGATTGCGTCTTTGACCACCGACCAGATCTCGAACCTCACGACCAGCCAGGTCGGCCAACTGTCGGCGTCTCAGATCGCTGCGATCATAACAGATGATATGAGCGCAATGACGACCACCCAGATATCGAATCTGACAAGCGGTCAGGTGGCGGCGCTGAACACGGACCAGATCATGGCTCTCACCTCCGATCAGGTCGCGTCCTTCAGCACGGCGCAGATTACATCGCTGACCACGGACCAGATCGGCGTGATGGGCGCCAGCCAGATAAGCGGCCTCACCTCAACCCAGATCAGCAGCCTGACGACCGACCAGATCCAGGGGATTACCCCAGCTGAAATTCGCGACCTCACCACCACACAGGTCTATGCGCTGACGACCGATCAGATCAACGCCCTTCCCGACGCGGACTCCGACGCCTTCACTCTTGATGACATCGCCGCTCTTGGGCCGCACTCATGAGGGTGACGACGCCGCAGACTGGAGCGGACCAGCCGAGCTTGATGCAAGTTGCAGGAGCTTTGGGCAGGGCGCTCGGATTGCAGGAATCAGGGCTGGCGGAGGAGGCGACAAGCGCATTCTTCGATATTCTGGCGCTGGAACCCAACAATGTGATCGCTCTGTATTCACTGGCGAAGTCTTTGTCAGCGCAGGGCAAGAACCTTGAGGCGCTAAAACAGATCGACGCGGCGATTCAGGTGAGCGATCGTTTCGCTCCGTCCTACCTCGCGCGATCCTTGATTCGCATCAAACTCGGGAATTTCGACGAGGCGATCCGCGACGCTGAAACCGCGATTCTGATCGACCCCACCACCGATGGGTTGCTCCCCCATTGGTTCAGGATGAAAAACCTTCCTCTGAGCGCCAATGCAGAAAGTCAACCGATCACCGAGTTGCTGGAGCTCGCGCACGGATTGACCGAGGCGGAAAAATATTCCGAAGCGATTGATCTTTACAAGGTCAATCTCACGCGATGCGATCCCCGATATCTTCATGTCATTCTTTTCAATTTGAGCTTCCTCCATAGCAAGTCGAACGCGCCGGGCCTCGCCGAAAAGCACCTGCAGGCCGCCATCTCCTTGAGCCCGGATTTTTTCGAGGCGCACCTCAGCCTCGGGACGATCCTTGAAAACATGAACCGGGGCGACGATGCGATCGCCCGGTGGAACATGGCCCTTGAGGTCGAGAGCATAAACCGCCCGGAAAATCTCGAATACAAGACACGGCTGCTCAATAATATCGGGCGTTTGAAAGAACGTCTGCGCGACTATGCAGGCGCTGAATCCGCGCTTTACGCAAGTTTGCTCTTGAACATGGACCAGAGCGCTGTTCTCCATCATTGGATTCATTTGCGCCAGAAGCAGTGCAAATGGCCCATTGTCGATGGCCTCCCGACGGATGTCGAAACGATCCTCGAACATGCCTCGCCCCTCGCCATGCTGGGGATGAGCGATGATCCTGCCCTGCAACGACGCGCTGCTGAACGATACGTCGACGCCAAGGTCGACAAATTCGAACGAATGGCGCCCACCAGGCTCCGTTACGGTCATGACCGGATTCGGATTGGCTACCTGTCGTCCGATCTTTCCATGCATGCGGTGTCTCTTTTAACGGTCGAGCTCTTCGAGACGCATGATCGTGAACATTTTGAGGTCCATGCTTTTTGCTGGAGCAAGGAAGACGGAACCCCGTTCCGCGAAAGGGTCCGCGCGGCCTTTGACCATTTTCATAAAATCGACACCCTCGACGATCAGGCGGCGGCGGAGCTGATCCGCAGTCTCGAAATTGACGTTCTTGTCGATCTCCAGGGCCTCACCGGCAATGCGCGGCCTAATATCGTCGCGCGCGGTCCGGCGCCCGTGCAGATCGCCTATCTGGGTTACCCGGGCACAAGCGCGCTGCCCTATGTGGATTATGTCGTTGCTGACCGGTTTATTTTTCCTGATGCGCTACGCGAGCACTTCAGTGAAAAGCCGCTGTATATCGAAACGGGTTTTCAGGTCAGCGATTCCAGGCGGCCCTTCGGCGCAAAACCGGATCGCGCCTCCCTTGGGCTTCCAGATGAAGCCTTTGTCTTCTGCGCCTTCAACAACAGCCATAAAATCACGCAACCGATGTTTGAATGCTGGTTGCGGATCCTGCGCGCGTCTCCCAACAGCATTCTTTGGCTGCTTGAAGATAATGTCTGGGCCAAACAGAACCTCATCGACGCAGCCGCGCAACATGGGGTCTCCCCCGAGAGATTGCATTTCGCAGGCCGCATCGACCCGAAGGACTATCTCGCGCGCTTTCAGGTCGCCGACCTCTTTTTGGATACCACGCCCTATAATGCAGGCACGACGGCGAATGACGCCTTATGGGCGGGCCTTCCAATCCTGACGCTATCGGGCCGCACCTACGTCTCGCGCATGGCGGGAAGCCTTCTCACAAGCGCGGGATTATCGCATCTGGTGACCCATTCGCTCGAGGCCTACGAGAGAAAAGCGATACAGCTGGCCAATGATCCGCGGGAAGTTGCGTCCGCCTCCGCCGCGCTCGCTTACAGGAAGTCGCAGGGCTGGCTCTTCAGCACGAGCAATTTTTGCGCGCGGTTTGAAGCGCGGCTCAAGGAAATCCTCTTTTGAGGAATTGATCGGGACCATGGGACAATGATGGCTCTCCAGCAGCGACCCCTTTTTTCCATCATCATAACCACGCATTTGCGGGCGGCGCTTCTTGACCGGGCGCTTCGTTCGTTGCGGCGCCAGACATGTCCTGATTATGAAATCATCATCGTTTCGGACGTCGCGGACGCCGATACGATGGCGGTCGCCAGCCAACATTTGACGGACAAGGACACCTTCGTCAAAAGGTCAGGCCGACCGGGCCCGGCGGAGAGCCGGAATCTGGGCGTCAGCATGGCGAGAGGCGAATGGGTCATTTTTCTCGATGACGATGATTCCTTTGGTCCTGGGCATCTGGAGCGCATCAAGGAAGAACTTGGCGATGGGCGCAGGTCCGTTCTTTACAGTGACTGCCAGGTCATCATGGAAGATCGGACGACGCCTGTTCCGACCCCCTTGTCTCAGCGCGAGGTGGACATCGCGACACAAGACGTCTCGGCGGTTTGGGTGAAAAATTTTATTCCGCTGCATTGTCTGGTTTATCGACGCTCCGCGATGCAAGGCAGCGCGTTCGACGCCAATCTGGGCTCGCTGGAAGACTGGGATTTTCTGCTGTCGATTTGCTCACGGGAGACGCCGAGCTATTTCTCCGGCGGCGAGGCCATGATCCATCAAGACTATCTTGATCGCGAGGGACATCGCGGCCACGTCGGGAGCAATTCATCGGTCTTGCTCGACTATATCTACATCTACCACAAATGGCAGGCTCCCGGCGAGGAGCTGAAGGAAAAGCGTCGCGACTTCCTGAGAAACGTTGGGGTCGATTTCGGAAATCATTTTTTCTGACCCGCTGGCGGATCAACCGTTCCTTGGTTGGTGGAGGCGCGCGTTCGCGTCATGGCGGATCGAACGCGCGCTTCTTTATTCTTCGCTTTCCATGACGAGAACCCTCGTTTGGTTCTCGTCAGGCAGCGTCAACGCGCGGGCCGCGCCACGCCTTCAAACTGCACCCGATACCCCGAGCGAACATTGGGCCAGTAGTCCCAGATGGCGAAATGCTGGGTGCAGCGGTTATCCCAGAAGGCGACCGAATTTTCCCGCCAGCGAAAGCGCATCTGCCAATGGGGCTTGGCGATATGGGCGAAGAGGAAATTCAGCAACGCGTCGCTCTCGTCACGCGGCAGATCGGTGATGCGCGTCGTGAAGCCCGCGTTCACGAAGAGCAGCTTGCGGCCGGTTTCGGGATGGCGCGTCACCACCGGATGGATCGCGCTGGGATAAACGGTCGTGCTCTTGTCGAAGAGCTTGGCCCCGTCATGCTCGGCGGACAGCGGCTCCAGAAAAGCCTTCATGGGCTCGGACAGGGCGTCGTAAGCCGCATAGGCGCTGGCGAACAGCGTATCACCGCCGCCGTCGGGAGGCAGGATTTTCTGGATCAGAATCGACCCGTCGGGCGGGATCTCGCTGCAACTCTGGTCGGAGTGCCAGACCTCGCCGGAGATGCGCTTCGACTTGGCGTCGAAATGCTGCAGGCGGATGGCGGGATAACCTTCAGCGGGCTTGGAGGCCGTGCCCGCGCCGCCCACATGAATATGCACGTGGCCAAAATATTCGGCGAGGCGCATCTGGTCGGCGAAGCTCAGATCCTGCTCGCGGAAAAAGATGACGCCATATTTCAGGAAAGCGGCGCGCAGACCGGCGAGCTGCTGGTCGCTGAGCGGCTTCGTCAGATCAATATTGCCGATTTCGGCGCCGATATGGGGCGACGAGGGAGTGATTGTAATCTGATCAGAACTCACGACGGACTCTCCATTCATGACCGCGCGTCCAAGGCTGGCGCAGCGCCTCCGCCCAAAGACTAGCAAATTCAACACAAGCGCGCGAGGCGCCTCATTCAGTCAGCGATCGCGAGCTCCGACCAGATCGTCTGGACGAGCGCGCCAAACCGAGGGTCGCCGCGCAGGCTGCGCGGATCTCGAGGCCGTTCGAACCCGCTCTCATGACTGGCGACGATCCGTCCCGGACCCGTTCCCATCACGATGACGCGATCCGCCAAAGCGACAGCTTCCTCGATGTCATGGGTCACGAAGATGATGCTGCGGCGGCGCGCTTCCCAGATGCGCAAAAGCTCGCGCCCCATAACGATCTTGGTCTGATAATCGAGCGCGCCGAAGGGCTCGTCCATGAGGAAGATGTCGGGATCATAGGCCAGCAGCCGCGCCAGAGACACGCGCTGGCGCATGCCGCCAGACAGAGCGCCCGGATAATGGTTCTCATATCCTTGCAGACGCACGAGCGCGATCAGCGCCGCAATCCGCTCGGCATGCAGGGCCTTCGGCAACCCCGACAGTTCGCATCCAACAGCGATGTTGCTGGTGACGCTCGCCCAAGGCAGCAATGTATCGCGCTGGAACATGAAGCCGACCTTCGGCTTCGGCGCGCCCGCTGCGGCGCCGCCAATCTGGATCTGGCCCGAGCGCGCAGGCAACAAGCCGGAAATGACCTTTAACAGCGTCGATTTTCCACACCCGCTGGGTCCGACAATGGCGACGAACTCGCCCTCGGCCACATCAAGCGACAGATCCGCGATGACCGGCGCGCCCCCATGGAAGGCGACAGCGACGTGTTGCAGCGAAAGAGTAGGCGGCGCTTTACTCATGCTGGTCATGCGCGCCACCGGGTCAGCCGATTGGAAACCAGCGCGACGACATTGTTCGCCACCATGGCGATGGCGATGAGCACGACAATGCCTGTGAACACGCCCGTGGTGTCGAGCTGGCCGGCGGAGCGCTCGATATACCAGCCAAGGCCCTTGCTTGAGCCTATCAATTCGCCCACCAGCGCGCCGATCAGCGCGAGGCCGACGCTGATGCGAAACGAGGCCATGATCCAGGTGAGCACCGCAGGCAACAGCACCCGACGCGCGATGTAGCGATTGCTCGCCCCCATGCTGCGCATCAGGTCGATGGGGTCGCGGTCGAGCGAGCGCACGCCTTCCAGAACATTCAGTACGAAGACGAAGACGACCATGGAAAAGGACATCATGACCTTGGCGGGCAGGCCGATGCCGAACCACAGGATGAACAGGGGCGCGAGCGCCACGCGCGGCAGGCTATAGAGGCCCATGAACAGCGGCTCGGTGATTTGCGCCGCGCGGGTGTAGCGCGCCATCAGCAAGCCGAGCGCGACGCCGATCACCGAGCCCATGGCGAGCCCAAGACCCGCCTCGGTCAGCGTGGCCGACATATGCCACGTGAGGTCGCCGCGCTCGGCGAGCACCCACAAACGCTCGCCGATGAGGCTCGGGCGGCTCGACCAGAAGGGATCGAAAGCATAGGCGCCCGCGATCTCCCAGACGGTCACCACGACGGTCAGGAACAGGGTCTGCTGCACGAACAGGCTTTTGAAAAATCTGCTTCCAGATCCACGGGCGGCGGACGCCAATGGCGCCGCCGAGGTAGTTTCAAGCATGACGCGCTAACTCCAGAGCGGCGCTACGGCTGCGGCAACAGCGCGGAGGCCGAGATTTGCTCATAAGGCACGGCGACCATGGCCGGATCGCTCACCTTTAGCATACGCTGCATCAACGCATAACCGGCAGGCGCCATATGGCCGTCGGCCGACAGAAGCTTCGGCGCCTCCTCGGCGAGAACCGCCCGCAACTTTGGATCGACCGCCGGATACATCTCTGCCAGCGCGGCGTCCACTGCGGGCTTGTTGGTGCGAACCAGGCCCTCCGCCTTGACGACCGCGCGAGCCAGCGCGCGAGCGGTCTCGTCATTGCCCTTGACCCACTTCTCCACCACCAGAAGGCCAAGCGCCGGATATTGAAGATCGCGATAGTCCTGCACCAGTTTGAATTTGCGGGAATCGCCGAGGGCGGCCTGCACGTCCGGCGTCGTCAACATGCCAGCAGCCACGGCGCCGGTCTCGATGGCGGCGCGCATCGGCCCGCCGGTGCCAACCCCCGTGATCTCGACGTCGCGGTCCGGATTCATGCCCGCCTCTTCCAGAAAATAGCGAAGCGTATTGTCCGTCAGGCTGCCTGCCGAGGTGATGCCGATGCGCTTGCCTTGCAGGCTCTTGATGTCCGTGACCGGCGAACTCGCCAGGGTGACGAGCCCGTAACCATGAAATTCCGTCAAAGCCGCCAGCACAAGTCCGCCCTGGCCGCGTGAGCGCAGACGCACCGCATGGTCGGCCGCGCAAATGCAGGCCTCGACGCTGCCCGAAGCGAGCGCCTGCACAGCCGGTCCGCCACCCTTGAAATCGACGATCTCGATCTTGAGGTTTTCAGCCGCGAACAATCCCTCACGCTGGGCGAGCACGATGGGCAGCGAGCCGATGGAATTTTGCGCCGAGGCGAGGCGCACGGTGGTCTGGGCGAGGCTATGGCCCGTGGTGCAGACGAGGCTCAGAAGCGCCATGGCGGCGCCGCGCAGGAAGATGGCACGCATCCCGATCAAACCTCTCGATGTGCGGCGGCCGGTCGAAGGCCCCCCGCGAAAACAGTCTTCCCAGACAAGCATGAGCGCATATTGCAACGCAAGATATATCCACGCGCGGCGCGCCGCAACGAACGCGCGCCCCAAGAACCGGCCCGAGAAGCCCTAGACCCTGCGCCGCGACATAGCGCCGCCATGGCCGCTGCGCGCGTCACTATTGAAAAAGCGCCCATTGACCGCTAGCAACGCAAGGGTTCAAATCGCGGTCGCTCCAGAAAAATCCGACGACCGCCTCGATGGAATGCTTGAACGCCTCTGTTGGCTTGGCCTCGCAAAACAGGTGTTTTCCAGAAATGACAGGCGACATGAGTGACCAATTGGGCGTGAACGGCGCGGATGCGCCGGGGCGGTGGAATTTCTGGATCGACCGGGGCGGCACGTTCACCGACGTCATCGCGCGCCAGCCCGACGGCACGCTCGCCACGCGCAAGCTGCTGTCCGAGAATCCGCAGGCCTATGCGGACGCCGCCGTGCAGGGCATTCGCGACCTGATGGGGTTGAGCGCGGACCAGAAGATTCCGTCCGCTCGCATCGCCGCCATCAAAATGGGCACCACCGTCGCAACCAACGCGCTGCTGGAGCGCAAAGGCGAGCGCACGCTGTTCGTCACAACGCGCGGCTTCGCCGACGCCCTGCGCATCGGCTACCAGACCCGCGCCGACATTTTCGCTCTCGACATCCAGAAGCCCGAGCAGCTCTACGAGCGCGTGGTGGAAGTGGCCGAGCGCGTGCTGGCCGACGGCGCTGTTGAACTGGCCCCCGATCTCGATCAGGCGCGCCGCGATCTGCAAGCCGCCCATGACGCGGGGATCGAGGCCTGCGCCATCGCCTTCATGCACGCCTATCGCTACCCGGCCCACGAGCAGGCGGTGGCGCGCATCGCCCGCGAGGTCGGCTTCAGGCAGGTCTCCACCTCCCACGAGGTGAGCCCGCTGATGAAGCTGGTCGGGCGCGGCGACACGACCGTGGCTGACGCCTATCTGTCGCCCGTGCTGCGCCGCTATGTGGACCGCGTGGCCGCCGAATTCGACGACGCGGGCTCCGGCGCCAAGCTCATGTTCATGATGTCCTCGGGCGGCCTCACCGACGCCAATCTGTTTCAGGGCCGCGACGCGATCCTGTCTGGCCCGGCGGGCGGGGTGGTGGGCTGCGTGGAGACCGCGAAACTCGCGGGGCTGTCGCGCGTCATCGGCTTCGACATGGGCGGCACCTCCACCGATGTGTCGCATTATGACGGCGAGTTCGAACGCACGTTGGAGACCGAGGTCGCGGGCGTGCGCATTCGCGCGCCCATGATGCTCATCCACACGGTTGCGGCGGGCGGCGGCTCGATCCTGCATGCCGATTCCGGGCGCTTCGTCGTCGGCCCCGATTCGGCGGGCGCCGACCCCGGCCCGCGCAGCTATCGACGCGGCGGGCCGCTGACGGTGACCGACGCCAATGTGATGGTGGGCAAGCTCGACCCCGCCTACTTCCCGAAGATTTTCGGTCCCGGGCGCGATCAGCCCCTCGATGTCGAGGCTGTGCGCCAAGGCTTCGCGCAGCTCGCCGCGCAGGCGGGCGACGCGCGGGCGCCAGAGGAGATGGCGGAAGGCTTCATCCGCATCGCCGTTGAAAACATGGCCAACGCCATCAAGAAAATCTCCGTGCAGCGCGGCTATGACGTGACGCATTACGCCCTGCAGTGTTTCGGCGGCGCGGGCGGCCAGCACGCCTGCCTCGTGGCCGATGCGCTGGGCATGCGCACGGTGTTGATCCACCCGCTCTCCGGCCT
Organism: uncultured Hyphomicrobiales bacterium; assembly: GCA_903902915.1. Classification (GTDB taxonomy): domain Bacteria; phylum Pseudomonadota; class Alphaproteobacteria; order Rhizobiales; family Beijerinckiaceae; genus Terripilifer. The sequence goes on from CAIUWR010000049.1 coordinate 32,975, forward strand.
GCTTTCCGCCTATGGCATGGGCCTCGCCGACACGCGCGCTGTGCGTCAACGCACGGTGGAAGCGCCGCTTGACGAAATTGGCGCGCCCATCGCCGAAGAGATCGTGAACGCGCTGGGCGCCGAAGCCCTGGCCGATCTCGCCCATCAGATTCAGCCAGACGCGGAGCGCAAACTCATTCGCCGCGCCCATGTGCGCTATGCGGGCACAGACACGGCGATGATCGTCGATTTTGGCGCGCCGAAGGATATGCGCGCCGCATTCGAGGCCGCGCACCGCACCCGCTTCGGCTTCGCCGACGAAGGCCGCGCGCTGGTGATCGAGGCGGTGTCGGTGGAGGCCATCGCGTCCGGACAAGGCGTCGACGAGCCTGATCAGCCGACGGTGGAAAGCCGTCCCGAACCCTCCAGCGCCACGCGCTTCTTCTCGCAGGGCGAATGGCAGAAGGCGGGCGTGCATCTGCGCAAGACGCTGTCCCCGGGCGCGCGCATCGCAGGCCCCGCCGTCCTGATCGAGCCGCATCAGACCATCGTCATCGAGCCCGGCTGGGTCGCCGAAATCACCCCCAAGGATCATGTGGTTCTGCATCGTGAAGGCGAAGTGCGCGCGCTCACCGTGGGCGCCGCCGTCGAGCCGGTCATGCTCGAGATTTTCAACAATCTCTTCATGTCCATCGCCGAACAGATGGGCCTTGTATTGCAGAACACCGCAAGCTCCGTGAACATCAAGGAGCGGCTCGATTTCTCCTGCGCGATCTTTGACCGCAAGGCGAGCCTTGTGGCCAATGCGCCGCATATTCCGGTGCATCTGGGCTCCATGGACAAATCCGTGGAGAGCGTGATCCGCGCCCATGGCGGCTCGATGAAGCCGGGCGACGTCTACGCCATCAACGCGCCCTATAATGGCGGCACCCATCTGCCGGACATCACCATTGTGACGCCCGTGTTCGACGATGCGGGTGAGGACATCCTGTTCTTCGTCGCCTCGCGCGGACATCACGCGGATATTGGCGGCATCGCGCCCGGCTCCATGTCGCCGCGCGCCACCCATATCGACGAAGAGGGCGTCTATATCGACGGTTTCAAACTCGTCGACGAAGGCCGCTTCCGCGAGGCCGAGACCGTGGAGCTGCTCACTGGCGCGCGCTATCCCGTGCGCAATGTGGCGCAGAACATCGGCGATCTGCGCGCGCAGATCGCGGCCAATACGCGCGGCGCGACCGAGCTGATGCGCATGGTCGCGTCTTACGGCATTGACGTCGTGCAGGCCTATATGGGCCATGTGCAGGACAACGCCGCCGAGAGCGTCGCGCGCGTGCTGGCCACGCTCGAAGACTGCGCTTTCGAATATGAAATGGATCAGGGCTGTTTCGTGAAAGTGAAGATCACGGTGGACCGCGCGCAGCGCCGCGCCACCGTCGATTTCACCGGCACAGGGCCACAGCGCGCAGATAATTTCAACGCGCCGGAACCCGTGACGCAAGCCGCCGTGCTCTATGTGTTCCGCACCCTCGTGAAGGACCGCATTCCCCTCAACGCGGGCTGTCTGCGCAACATCACGATCATCGTGCCCAAGGGCTCGATGCTGTCGCCGCAATATCCAGCCGCCGTCGTCGCGGGCAATGTGGAGGTCAGCCAGGCCGTCACCGATTGCCTCTATGGCGCGCTGGGCCTGCTGGCGGGCGCGCAAGGCACCATGAACAATCTGACCTTCGGCGATGGCTCTTATCAATATTACGAGACCATCTGCTCGGGCGCGCCTGCTGGCGAGGGCTTCAACGGCGCCGACGCCGTGCATACGCATATGACCAACTCGCGCCTCACCGATCCCGAAGTGCTGGAATTCCGCTATCCCGTGGTTTTGGAGGATTTCCACATCCGCAAGAATTCGGGCGGGCGCGGACGCTGGCATGGCGGCGATGGCGTGTCGCGCACCATCCGCTTCCTGCAGCCGATGGAATGCGCCCTGCTCTCGGGCCATCGGCGCATTCACCCCTTCGGCGCGCAGGGCGGCGGCCTCGGTCAATTGGGCGTCAATTCCGTGCGCCGCATCGACGGGCGCATCGAGCTGCTCGGCGGCAGCGATCAGACCATGATCGGCGCGGGTGAAGCGATTATCGTACAGACGCCAACAAGCGGCGGCTTTGGGCCGGCGGGAGATAATGATGCATCTTGAAACCGACGTTCTGGTGATCGGCGCAGGCGGCGCTGGCATGTATGCCGCGCTTGAGGCTGCGCGCGCCGGCGCCTCCGTCATCCTCGCCGACCGCAGCCTCATCGGCCGTGGCGGCGCGACCGTCATGGCGCAGATGACCGTGGCCGCAGCGCTGGGCGAACAAACGCCCGACTCGTGGGAATTCCATCTCGCCGACACGCTCGCCGCAGGGCGGGGCCTCTGCAACGAGACGCTCTCGGCCATGCTCTGTCAGGACGGCCCCGCGCGCATTCGCGAGATGGACGCGTGGAAAGTCGGCTGGGCGCGCGAGGGCGACCACATCACGCAGATCCATGCGCCGGGCCATGATCGGCCGCGTTGCGTTTATGTGGATGTGCTCTCAACCGGCCCCGCAGTGTCGCGCACGCTACGCACGCAACTGAATCTGGCCAGCGGCATTCGCCGCATCGGCGATCTCGCCATTGTCGATATCGTGGTGCGCGATGGACAGGCTTGCGGCGCCGTCGCCGTGCATCTGTCCAGCGGCGAGACCGTGACGCTGGCGGCCAAATCCGTCATCATCGCCACAGGCGGCCTGACGCGGCTCTATCGCCGCAACAGCGCCTCCTTCAACATGGGCGGCGATGGCTATGCGCTGGCTTTGCGCGCAGGCGCTGAACTCATCGACATGGAATTCGTGCAGTTCTTTCCCATCGGCCATCTGGCGCCGCGCCTTGTGGGCATGGACCCGATCATGTGGGATCCCTTCCGCTACAAGCTCGGCGGCAAATTGCTGAACGGCGACTTGCAGGAATTCGAAGAGGCTTACGCCAGCGATGGTCGCAATGACGGCAACTATGTGCTGACCCGCGACCGCGCCACTTACGCCATTTCGAAGGAAGTGGAGGCGGGCCGCGGCTCGCCCGCTGGCGGCGCTTATCTAAGCTTCCAGCATGTGCCGGACGCGGAGCTGCGCCGCGCCTTTGGCCCCGTCATCGACAGGCTGGCGGCCAATGGAATCGATCTGACCAAGCAACTCGTCGAAGTCGCGCCCATCGCCCATTACCACATGGGCGGCGTTCGCGTGGACGCGGCCATGCAGAGCACCATTCCCGGCCTTTACGCTTGCGGCGAGGCCATCGGCGGCGCCAATGGCGCCAACCGCCTGTCGGGCAACGCCATCACCGAAGCTTTCGTCTTTGGCGCGCGCGCCGGACAAAGCGCGGCGAAGAACGCGCTGTCAGCGGCCTCCCATTGGTCGCATGAGGCAGCGTCCCCGACGGTCGATCTTCTGCGTTCCGCCGACAAGCGCGACACGCCCAATCTCGCGGTCGCCGTGACTGACTTGCAGGCGCTGATGGCCGACAAGGTCGGGCCCTTCCGCACGGATGAAAAGCTGCGCGAGGCCATCGTGGAAATCGACCGCATGACGGCGGACCTTGGCGCGGCGCCGCCCTCGTCCGGCATGACTTTCGATCCTCTGCTGATCGACTGGCTTGACCTGCGCAACATGCTGCAAGTCGCCAAATCCGTCGCCGTACCAGCCCTGGCGCGCACGGAGAGCCGCGGCGCCCATCAGCGCGACGATCATCCCGGGCTTGAAGAGGCCTGGACGCTCAACCAGATCATCACCCTCAACGGCGGCGACGTCGCGCTGGAACGCGGCGCATCCATTTCGAAAAAGGCCAGCGCATGAAGGCGACCCTTGAGATCAAGCGCGGCACGCCCGCAGCTCCCCAGCATGTGGAAACATTCGTTGTTCCCTTCGAGCCCGGCCAATCGATCCTCGACGGGCTGCGGGCGGTGCGTCACGACACGGATCCCACCCTCGCGTTCCGCTTCGCTTGCATCAACGCCAACGCCTGCAAGGAATGCATGATGCTGATCGACGGCAAGGTCGATTACGCCTGCACGGTGAAGCTGAAGGAAGGCGTCACCACGCTCGCGCCCCTGCCGAAGAAGGCGCTGGTGCGCGATCTGGTGACGGAAATCGCGCCGCCGGACGAGCGGCTGCACGGTCGGGGATGAGGCTTATTTCACCTTCAGCGGAAGCCCCGCGATGGTGAGCACGACATGGGCGGCCTCGCGCGCCAAGGCCTGATTGAGCGCGCCCAATTCATCGCGAAAGCGGCGCGCCAAAGCATTGTCGGGCACGATGCCAAAACCGACCTCGCTGCTGACAAGCACCAGCGGCGAGGCGGCGGTGCGGCAGGCGCTGAGCAGATCCTCGCGCGCGGCTGCGATGTCGGCGCCTGACAGCATCACATTGGTCAGCCACAGCGTCAGGCAATCGACGAGAATCGCACGCGCCTTATCCGCATCGCGGATCGCCTGCGGCAGGGCGATGGGCGCATCGACCGTCAACCAGCCGTGCGGGCGCCGCGCCTGATGCAGCGCGATGCGCTCGCGCATTTCATCATCATAGGCTTGCGCGGTCGCGATATAGGTCCAGGGCGACGGATGGGCCTCGATCAACTGTTCGGCATGGCGGCTCTTGCCCGACCGCGCGCCGCCCAGCACAAGGGTGTAGGTCATGGCGGAACCATCCTCTCATAATGTTTTCCAGCGAAGCCGACGCGCGGTCGCGTAACGAAAACAGGTCAAACCAGAGCGCTTCAACGGATCAGAACATGGTCGGCGGGATTCACACGGTCTTGCCAGCCAAAGCGAACGAGTTCGGGATCTTCGTGCTCCTCGACGGGATAGCCGACGCATAGATAGGCGATGAGCTTCCAGCCGGGATCGACCTCCAGCGCGGCGGCGACTTCGAGCGGATCGAGAATGGACACCCAGCCGACGCCAAGCCCATGAGCGCGCGCGGCGAGCCAGAAGATGGTGATGGCGGAGACGACCGAAAAATCCAGCATTTGCGGCATCGTCTTGCGGCCAAGGCCGTGGCCGATCTCGGTTTGTTCATCGCAGAACACCGCAAGATGCACGGGCGCGTCCTGCAAACCCGCAAGTTTCAACCGCGCATAGGCGCTGGCGCGATCCCCCGTATAGGCGGCCAAGGCGGCGCTGTTGCAGCGTTCGAAATTGGCGCTGACGGCGGCGCGGGCTGGCGCGCTCGAAACGCGCACCCAGCGCCACGGCTGGCTATTGCCAACCGAAGGCGAGAGCGCGGTCTGGGTGATGAGGTCATGCAGCAACGCTTCATCGACGGCGTCCGTCTTGAAGCGCCGCACATCGCGCCGCCACGCCAGCAGCTTGCTGAGGCTGGCGCGAAACGTCGCGTCGAAAGCGTCAGTCGTCACCATGTTCGCCTCCCTCGTCCGGCGCAAGCGCCACCACATGAAAGAACGATCCGCTCACATGGCCGCGCCTGCCGCCCGACGGAACAGGCGTCGAACCGTAAGCGTCGCGCGCCATGGCCAGCGGCGCATCTCGGCCTTGATCGGTGATCGTCGCATAGTGGAACTCGTGGCCGCGCAAACGGGCGCCACGCGGGCCAAGGCAACCATCATGCGCCAGCGTGACGTCGCGATAGCCAAGGTTCATCTTGCGCGTGGCGAAACTCGTCTTCACATCGAGCAGCCCGGCCATTGGCCATTCATGGCCCGCAGCGTCGATGAGGCTGGCGCCCAAAGTCATGTAGCCGCCGCACTCGCCATGCACGGGCTTATCGTGGGCGAAGGCGCGCAGGCCCGACAGGAAGTTTTGCGCGTTCGAAAGCGTCTGCGCATGCAGCTCGGGATAGCCGCCGGGCAACCAGCAGACATCGCAATCAGGCGGGGGCGCTTCATCGCGCAGGGGCGAGAAGGGGATGATCTCGGCGCCCGCCTTGCGCCAGCCCTCAAGGTGATGCGCATAGACGAAGGAGAAAGCGACGTCGCGGGCCAGCGCGATTCGTCGCCCCGGCGGCGGCAAAGCCAGACCCGAATGGGCGGCGGCGGGCCTTGGCGCAAGCGCGGCCGCGCGCACAGCGTCGAGATCCACATGGCGCTCCACAAGATCCGCCATGCGGTCGAGGATCGCGGCGAGACCTTCGGTTTCGCTCGCCTGCACAAGGCCAAGATGCCGCTCCGGCAGGCTCACCTGCCCATCGCGCGGAATGGCGCCCAGCACCGGAACTCCCGTGCGCGCGATGGCGTCGGTGACGAGGCGGCGATGCCGCTCGCTGCCGACCTTGTTGAGGATGACGCCTGCGATGGCGATGCGCGGATCATAGCTGACGCAGCCCTGCACGATGGCGCCCGCCGATTGCGATTGGCCGCTGACGTCCAGCACCAGTAGCACAGGCCAGCCGGTCGCCGCCGCAATATCGACGGACGAGCCGCTGCGGCCCTCCGGCGCGGGCACGCCGTCGAAGAGGCCCATCAGCCCCTCGCAGAGCGTGAGGTCCGCCTCCCGCCCCGCCTCCACCGCCAGCGCGGCCAGCAGCGCGGGCTCCATGGCCCAGGCGTCGAGGTTGAGGCTGGAGCGGCCGGCCGCCACGCCGTGAAAGGCGGGGTCGATATAGTCCGGCCCGCATTTCAACCCGCGCACCCGCACGCCCCGCCGCGCGAAGGCGCGCAACAGGCCCAGCGTCAGCGTGGTCTTGCCGCTGGAGGAGCGGGGCGCGGCGATGACGAGGCCGGGCGTTCCCTGCAAGACGCTCATGCCAGCGCCCTCCACGGAAGAGTTTCTTTCCTGATGGGCGGCGATTCGCTATTGATTCGTCCATGAGCGATCAGCAACCCGTGCATTTGCGCAGAGGCTGGACCACGGGCGCCTGCGCCACGGCCGCCGCCAGAGCCGCCTATGAGGCGCTGCAGCGCGGCGCTTTTCCCGATCCCGTCAGCATCGAACTGCCGAACGGCGCGCAAGTCGCCTTCGCGCTGGCGACCACGGACCTTGGCCACGACTTCGCGCGCGCGGGCGTGGTCAAGGATGCGGGAGACGATCCCGACGTGACCCATGGCGCGCTGATCCTCGCAACGGTGCGCCTCGCCGCCCCCGGAAACGGCGTCACCTTTCGGGCGGGCGAGGGGGTGGGCACGGTCACGCGGCCCGGCCTGGCGCTGGCGCCGGGGGAGCCCGCCATCAACCCCGTTCCGCGCGAGATGATGCGCAAGGCCATCGCTGAGGCCGCCAAGGCGCTTGGCGGGCCGGAGGATGTGGAGATCGAAATCGCCATTCCCCGCGGCCAGAAAATCGCCGAACGCACCCTCAACGGGCGCCTTGGCATTGTCGGCGGCCTGTCGATTCTGGGCACCACCGGCGTCGTCGTGCCCTATTCCTGCGCGGCCTGGATCAGCTCGATTCATCGCGGCATCGACGTGGCGCGGGCGGTGGGCGCCGACCATCTGGCGGGCGCCACGGGCGACACATCCGAAAAGGCCCTGCAGAGGCATTTCCACCTGCCCGACGTGGCGATGATCGAGATGGGCGATTTTGCGGGCGGCATGTTGAAATATCTGCGCCAGCATCCCGTGCGCCGCATCACGGTCGGCGGCGGCTTCGCCAAGATAACCAAACTCGGGCAGGGCATGCTCGACCTGCATTCCAAACGCGGCGCCGTCGATCTGCCCTGGCTGGCGGAGCGCGTGCGCGATGCGGGCGGAAGCGAGGCTTTGGCGCAGGGCGTGCTCACCGCCAACACCGCCAACGAAGTGCTGGACCGCTGCGCGGCTGCGGGCGTGGACATCGCGGCGGAAGTCGCCCGCTATGGCTGGCATACCGCCGCCAAGGCCCTGCGCGGTTCGGGCGCGCTGCTCGACGTCGCCATCGTGAACCGCGCGGGCGAGGTGATCGCTTTGACGCAGCCGCAACCTGTGGACTGAGCGCCTCATTCGTCGGTTCCCCGCCAGCCGGGCGTCCTGAAGCGGCGCTGATAATCGCCATCATAAAGCGCGCTGTTGCGAAACTCCGTCTCGCCCAAAGTGCGGCCCACCATGATCAAAGCGGTGCGCTCCACCGGCTGCGCGCCCAGCTGCGCCTCAAGCGTAGCGAGCGTCCCGCGAATCGCCAGCTCGTCCGGCCAGCTCGCGCGATAGACCACGGCGGCGGGACAATCGGCGCCGTAATGGGGGATCAGCTCCGCCACCACTTTCGGCAAGGCGTGGATCGACAGGTGAATCGCGAGCACCGCGCCGGTGCGCGCGAAATTGGCGAGCGTCTCCCCTTCCGGCATGGACGAGGCCCGGCCCGAGGTGCGCGTGAGGACCACCGATTGCGCCACTTCCGGCAGGGTCAATTCGCAGCCCAGCGCCGCCGCTGCCGCAGCGAAAGAGGGCACGCCCGGCGTGATGGTGAAGGGGACGCCAAGGCTCTTCAGCAAACGGATCTGCTCGCCCATGGCGCTCCACACCGACAGATCGCCCGAATGCAGCCGCGCCACATCTTCGCCCCGCTCAGTGGCGGCGGCGAATTCAGCGCCGATGTCTTCGAGCGACAAAGCGGCGGTGTTGACGATGCGCGCGCCCGGCGGGCAGACATCCAGAATCTCCTTGGGCACCAGCGAGCCCGCATAGAGGCACACCGGGCAGCGCGCCACCAGATCGCGTCCGCGAAGGGTGATGAGATCGGGCGCCCCCGGCCCCGCGCCAATGAAATGCACGGTCATGGGGCGCTGTCCTTGTTCGTTGCGCGCGCGATGGCGCAGGTGGCGTCATCGCGCGCGATGCGCGCCAACACGATTTCCGCGAAAGGCCCGGCGCCCGCCAGCGCGGCGGTCTCCGCAACCGAGGGAACGCCGAACAGGGCCAACACGCGCGGCGAGGACGTCTGCGCCCGCCCCGCCACGGCCTTCATCGCAGCGGGTGAGAGAAAATGCAGCGGCATTGCGAGGCGTGCTGCGGCGTCGGACAAACCGGGCTCATCGCGCTTGGCGTTGGTGGTGAAAAGCGCGACGGAGCCCCCTTGCGTCGCCACGCCCATCTGCGCCAGCATTTCCAGCGCGTCGCGCACCAGACTGGCGATGACGGCGCCGCTGACGCCCTTGCGGCAGCCAAGGCCGATGGCGAGATCAACCGTAACGAGCGGCGCGCTCATGGCGTCCCCCCCTTGGTGATGGACCATTGCATCAGCGCCATGGCGGCGCGCCAGCCATGGAAAGGCCCGACCGGGTCGGCCCGCGCAATTTCGATCTTGGTGAGCGCGCCGCCCAGCGCCACATGGCGGCGCATGATCTCGGCTTGCGTTTCCAGCGTCACCGCATTCACGACAAGACGTCCGCCCTCCGGCAAAGCCGCCCATGCCGCATCCAACACGCCCGCATCCGTGCCGCCTCCGCCGATGAAAATGGCGTCGGGCGTCGGCAGGCCTTCCAACGCGCCGGGCGCCGCGCCTTGCACGATGCGCAAATCCGGCGCCCCCAGCTCCAGCGCATTGCGCCCGATGCGCGCCGCGCGATCAGCCCGCGTCTCGATGGCGATGGCGCGGTTGGCGGGATGGCGCAGCATCCATTCAATGGAAATGGAGCCGGACCCGGCGCCGATATCCCACAACAACTCGCCCCGGCGCGGCGCCAGCGTGGAGAGCGTGATGGCGCGCGCCTCGCGCCGCGTGATCTGGCTGTCGTGCTCGAACATGTCGTCGGGCAGGCCCGAAGCCAGCGGGATGATCCGCGCGCCGCGATCCGCCACCACTTCTATCGCGAGCGTGTTCAGCGCATCCACGGCGCCGTTAAAGTCAGCGGCAGTCGACTCGATGCGGCGCTCGCGCGGACCACCCATGGCCTCGCAGATGATAAGGCGGCTGCGCCCCATGCCAAGCGCCACCAAACGCTCCGCCACCTTGCGCGGCGTGTCGCCATCCCACGTCAGCGCGAGAATGCGCGCGCCCGGCTGCAAATGCGGCGCGAGGCGCTCGAAGGGACGCCCGTGCAGCGACAGCAAAGCGCAATCCTGCTGCGCCCAGCCAAGCCTTGCGCAAATGAGCGAGAAGGCGGAGGGCGCGGGCAGGCAGCGCATCTCATCCGCCGACACATCGCGCGCCAGCATGGCGCCGACGCCGTAATGAAACGGATCGCCCGACGCCAGCACGCAGGTACGCTGGCCCCGGCGCGCCAACACCTGCGCGACGCCCACCTCGATAGGCGCGGGCCAGGCGAGCGTCTGCGCCGTCGTGGGGCCCAGCAAAGCCAGATGCCGCGCACCGCCGACGATAAACGACGCTTGCTCCAGCGCGCGCGTTGCGGCAGGAGACAGGCCGTCGAGCCCGTCTTCGCCAAGGCCAATCAGGGTCAGCCAGACGGAATCTGTCGCGGGCGCGCTCATGGACGCCGCTCCCTGGGGAATGAACGATGGACGAGCGCGGGCGCATTCTGATTCTCGGCGGCACGGGCGAGGCGATGACGCTCGCCGCCGCGCTGGCCCCGCGTTCCGATCTGCGCGCGCTTCTCTCCTTCGCAGGCCGCACCAAGGCGCCCGTGATGCCCGCCATTCCCAGCCGCATCGGCGGCTTTGGCGGCGTCGACGGGCTGGCGACATATTTGAGCGAGATGGAGACGCCGATGGTCGTCGACGCGACCCATCCTTTCGCCGCGCAGATGTCGGCAAACGCCGCGCAGGCCTGCGCGCGTCTCTGCGTGCCGCGTCTCAGTTTCACGCGCAAGCCCTGGACGCCGACGCCGGACGATAAATGGATACAAGTTCCCGATATCGCGGCCGCCGTCGATGCTTTGGGCGCCGAGCCGCGTCATGTGTTTCTCACCGTGGGCCGCCTGTCGCTGGGCGCCTTCCGCCGCGCGCCCCAGCATCGCTATGTTGCGCGCAGCATCGAAGCGCCGGACGCCAGCGAATTGCCGCCCCACTGCCGCATGCTGCTGGCGCGCCCGCCCTTCAGTTTGGCGGATGAGCGCGCGTTGATGCAGGCCGAATGTTTCGACTATCTCTGCACCAAGAACAGCGGCGGCGGCGCGACGGAAAACAAATTGCTCGCGGCGCGCGAACTTGGCCTGCGCGTGATCATGGTGGAGCGTCCGCAAGCGCCGCAGGGCGACACGCTTTACGATCTGCCCGCCGTGATGGACTGGATCAGCGCTCATCGGCCCGCTCCATAGTGACGCGGCGTATAGATCCAGGGCGACAGACCATTCGGGCGTGAAATGAAACGCGTTTCGCTGGAGCCGACCAATACCAAAGTGCTCATGTCGCAAATGGATGGGTCCGCTGCGCCCAGCGTCGAGAGGACGATGCGTTCGTCAGCTCGCCCCACAGCGCGCGCGAAAGCGACCGGCGTATCGGGCGCTTTCAACTCACGCAGCAGTTTGAACGCGGCGTGAATCGTATCCGGCCGCGCGCGCGACGCCGGATTATAAAAGGCGATGACGAAATCGCCCTGCGCCGCAGCAGTGAGGCGCCGGGCGATCACCTCCCAGGGCTTCAGATTATCCGACAGCGAAATCGCGCAAAAGTCATGGCCCAGCGGCGCGCCAAGCCGCGCGGCGGCGGCCTGCATGGCGCTGACGCCGGGCAGCACGGCGATATCCACCGCGCGATCGGCCTCATCGCCATGATCCACCGCCTCGAAAAGCGCGGCCGCCATGGCGAAGACGCCGGGGTCGCCGCCAGACACCACCGCCACCACCCGCCCCGCTTTCGCCAGTTCCAGCGCGTGGCGCGCACGGTCCAGCTCCACGCGATTATCGCTCGCATGGCGCACCTGACCTTCGCGCGCGGCGATGCGCTCAACATAAGGAAAATAGCCGATGACGTCGGTGGCCACTTCAAGCGCGCCGCTCGCCTCGGGCGTCAGCCACGCCGCCGGGCCTGGCCCAAGGCCCACGACAAGAATGCGACCCGCGCTGCTCATGGGCGTCGCCCCTGTCCGGGTACGATGATGATGGAGAAATAAGGCGCGACGTCGTCGTGCTTCTCGCTCAGCGGCGTCACCACTTCTTGCGCCATGGAGCCGCGCTCCACATAGATCGCGCGCGCCAAAAGGCCGCCCTCGTGCAGCACGCTGCGCACCTTGGCGAAGTTCCGGCCAAGCTTCATGAAGACCAGCGCATCCGCATCCGCCACGCGGCGCGCCAGCTCTTCGCGCGGCAAGGTTCCCGGCAGCACGCTCAACACATCGTCGCCCCAGGTCATGGGCTCCCCCGCCGCCGTCCAGCAGCCGGACATGCCCGTGACGCCTGCGCATATCGTGACGGGAAAAACTTCGCGCAGCCGCGCATAGATATGCATGAACGAGCCGTAGAACAGCGGATCGCCCTCACACAAAAGCGCGACGTCGCGACCATCGCGCAGATGCGCGGCGATGGCTTCGCTGGCCTCCACATAGAAGGCCGCAAGCTGCGCCCTGTATTGCGGACTGTCGAAGGGAATCTCCACGGTCACGGGATAGACCAACGGCAATTCCGTGACGCCGGGAACCAGCAGGGTTTCAACAATTTCGCGCGCATTGCCGCGCCGTCCGCGCTTGGCGAAATAAGCGACGACCGGCGCGCCCTGCAAGGCCTTCAGCGATTTGATGGTGACGAGATCGGGATCGCCGGGGCCAAGGCCCACGCCGTAAAGGCGGCCATGTGAAATGAGCGCGCTCATTCCTTGTCGCTCGCCAATGCGTTGATGGCGGCGACCGTCATGGCGCTGCCGCCCTTGCGTCCGCGCACGATGATCGCGGGCACGCGGCCGTCTTGCATGAGCGCGTCTTTTGATTCGGCGGCGCCGATGAAGCCGACGGGCATGCCGATGACGGCGGCGGGATGCGGCGCGCCTGCGTCCAGCATCTCCAGCAAGCGAAACAAAGCCGTTGGCGCATTGCCGATGGCGACCACCGCGCCCGCAAGATGCGGCCGCCACAGCTCCATCGCCGCCGCCGTGCGCGTCGTGCCCATCTCCTGCGCCAGCGTCGCGACGGAGGGATCATCCAACGTGCAGATGATCTGGTTATGCGCAGGCAGCCGCGTCTTCGTCACGCCATTGGCCACCATCTTGGCGTCGCATAAAATCGGCGCGCCATTGCGCAGCGCGTTGCGCGCGATGATGGCGGCGTCCTTCGAAAAAGCCACATCGGCGGCCACCTCCACCATGCCGCAAGCGTGGATGACGCGCACCGCGACGATCTCCTCCTCGGGCGTGAAACGCGCGAGATCGCTTTCGGCGCGGATCATGGCGAATGATCTGCGATAGATCTCCGCCCCATCGCGAATATAGGCATAGCCGCTCAAGGGCGCGCTCCATTCGTTGTCGCCATGGCGCGCAGGGCGTCGCCGCAGGCGTGAAGATCAAGGCCTTGCAGAAGGGGCGCATCGCTCGCGCGGCCCGCCGCCACCAAATCATAAAGCCCCGCGCGCGCCACAAGCGTCACAGCGGTCGGCGATGGGCGCGCGCAGCCTTTCGCGCAGCCGGACACATGCAGCTCGACGCCCGATGGCGCCAAGGCGCGCGCGAGCGGGGCGAGCGCAAGCGCGTGCTCCTGCGTCGGCGTGGTGGCGCTGGCGCAAGCGGGCGCGCCGGGACAGGCGACGACGGCGAGACGCGCGTCGGCGGGATCGCTGATGACATCGGCGCTGCCTAGCGCGAGGATGTCTTGAGCTGCGCCTGCATCGACGCCGGGCAAAAGAACAGCGCGCCATGGCGTGAGCCGCAGTTCGCCCGAACCATAGGTTTCCGCCATATCGGCAAGCCATGCCAGATCGCGCGCGCGCAAGCGGCCGAAAACGAAGCCAAGGCCGAGAAACTCCGAAGCGCCGAGCGTGTGATGGCCAAGACATTGCGGCGGCGCGCCAGCGCTGGGCGAAAGCCGCGTTGTTGGCGCAAGCTCAGCCGCACGCCAGAGCGAAGCAGCGCCGCGCGCGGCGACCAGCGCCGCCATGCGGCGAGGGGATGAATCGCACTTACGCGATTCATTCAGGAAGGCGAGCGCGAGACGCGCAGCTATATCGGGAAGCCTTGCAGCTTCGATCACAGCGGCGTCGTCGCTTCCCGCGAGGCTCACAATGAAGCGTGGCGAGGCGTCTCCCTGCAGCGCGACGAAGCGAATGTCGGCGCCGACGCAAGACAGGCTCAAGCCCCCGCCATCATCAATGATGAAACCGAATTTCGACGGCAGCGCACGCAACGCAACATCGCTTGCGAGGCGCTGTTCCAGCGCGCGGATATGCGGGCTGATGTCGAAGGCCGCGTCGGGCGCCAGACCCGCCAGCGGCGAGGCCATGACATTGCGCACGGCTTCGGCCTGCGCGTCATCGTCGATCAATCCCCGGGACTGCAAGGCGCCGACAAGCGCGGGCAGACTGTGTTCTTGCACGCCGCGCAATTGCAGATTGGCGCGGGCGCTCAGATCCATGAGCCCATTGCCATGGGTCTGCGCACCATGGGCGATGGCCCTTGCGGCGCTGGCGCGAACCACGCCGCCGGTGATGCGCAAACGCACGAGATAGCCGTCGCCGCTGAGCATGGGACGCAGCGCGCCGGGGCACCAGCCTTTGGGTTGCATGGCGCCGCTCATGACGCGAGGCCGATGGGCGCGGGATCGCCCAGCAGATCGCGCAGAATCGCCAGCGATGAATTGCGGCGGGAGGTCCAGAAGCCGCGCCGATCTGCGTTGGCGAAGGTCTGCGCAATCGCATGCAGGGCGTCTGGATTATGCTCGTTCAAAAACGCGCGCACCGCTTCATCGCCCAAAGTGGCGTCGAAGAGCAGTTCGAAATGACGGCTGGGAACAGCGGTCGTCAGCGCCGCATAGGCGTAGAGATTATCGACCGTTTTCGCGATTTCCGAAGCGCCGCGATAACCATGGCGCATCTGGCCCGCGAGCCAGCGCGGATTAATGGCGCGGGCGCGCAGCACGCGCGCGACTTCCTCGCTCAAGGTGCGCACCTTTGGCGCGTCCGCACGCGCGGCGTCCACGTGATAGAGCGCGGGCGCATGTCCAAGCGATTCCGCCGCCGCCGCAAAGCCGCCTTCATGTTCGGCGAAAGCGTCGGAATCCAGCACATCCTGCTCGGCCATGTCCTGCACATGAACATAGGCGTCGGCGCCTGCGACCTGATCGCGAAACGCCGCGCCCGCCGCAGCGCCCTCGCCGGACGCGCGATAAGAATGGGAGCTTGCGGCGAGATAGGAAGCGCCCAAGTCGTCGCGCGAGCTCCATCTATCTTCGGCCAGAGTCGCCGCAAGCCCGATTCCATAAGCGCCGGGCGCGGCGCCGAAGATGCGCAGGGGCTCGGCCTGCGTGGCCCGGCGCGCGGCGGCGATGGGATTGTCTTCGTCTTCTTCATCGAGCAGCGCAATCGCCTGCACGGCGGAATCGAACAAAGCGATCTGCGTGGCGAAGACATCGCGGAACAGGCCGGAGATGCGCAAAGTGACATCGACGCGCGGGCGGTTGAAGGAAGCTTGCGGCAGGATCTCGAAACCCGACACGCGCGAGGACGCCGCATCCCATACGGGACGCGCGCCGATCAGCGCCATGGCTTGCGCCAGATCGTCGCCGCCGGTGCGCATGGTGGCGCTGCCCCACAGGTCGATCACGATGGCGCGCGGCCAATCGCCATGGTCCTGCGCGTGGCGCGCCACAACCTCTTGCGCCGTGCGCTTTCCGATTTCCCACGCGGTGCGCGTGGGCACGGAACGCGGGTCAATGGAATAAAGATTGCGCCCGGTGGGCAACACATCGAACCTGCCGCGCGAGGGCGCACCCGCTGGTCCCGGCTGCACGAAGCGCCCATCAAGCGCGTTTAGAAGGCCGCTGATTTCTCCGCTCGGGCAGAGCGCGAGATTGGCGCGGTCCTGCGCCGATAAATCTTCGTCGCGCCACTGCGCGGCGCGGCCGAACACATGCAAACCGTCGGCGATGCGCATCTCCTTCAGATCGCACAACCATGCGTCGAGGCCCCCAAGCACCTCGTCCGGATCGTCGCTTGTGACGCCTGCGTCCTGCGTCAATCCGCTCTCGGCGGCGCGCGCGACGATCGCTTTGGCGATGCGCTGCGCGCGGGCGGGATCGAGCGATTGCGCGCTGGAATATTCATCCAGCAGCGCCTCGATCTCCATCGCGGCGCCATGCGTTCCCGCAGCGGTGAGGGGCGGCGTCAGATGGCCGATGCTGACGGCGCTGAGGCGACGTTTGGCCTGCGCGGCTTCGCCGGGATTGTTGACGATGAAGGGATAGATCAGCGGCGTCGCGCCAAGCAGGACTTCGGGGGCGCAGGCGCCGCTCAAAGCCACCGCCTTGCCCGGCAGCCATTCCAGCGTGCCATGGGTTCCGCAATGAATCATGGCGTCGAAGCCCCGCGCCTCGCGCAGCCACAGATAGAAAGCGCAATAGGCGTGCGAGGGCGGCAGATTAGCGTCGTGATAATCGGCTTTCACGTCAACGCCCGCGCGCACCGGCTGCAACGCGACGAGCAGCTTGCCAGCGTCCAGAACGCGAAAGTGAAAGGCGCTTTTGCGCAACGCAGCATCGCGCGAGGGCGGGCCCCAGGCGGCGATGACCTGATCCTGAAACGCTTGCGGCAAGCTGGCGAAAAGGCCTGCGTAGGTCGATAGTTTGAGACGCGCTGTCGGCGCTTCATTCGTCAAACGCTGCATGAGGGACGCGGCGTCGATATCTCCGACATCATAGCCCTGCGCGTGCAAGGCCTGCGCAATGGAGGCCACGCTGGCGGGCGTGTCGAGGCCCACCGCATAGCCCGCTTGCCCGCCCTTGTGCGGATAGTCCGAGAGGATGCAGGCCAGGCGACGTTCATGAGGCGGCAGGCGCCGCAGATGCGCCCAAGCGCGCGCGAGATCGGCGACGAAGGCGACGCGGTCGGGTTCGGGCTGGTGGGTGACGCGGGTCAGTTCGGAACCGTCTTGCGCCGCGCTTTGCGCCTTGAAGGAAATCGCGCGGGTGACGATGCGCCCGTCAAGCTCGGGCAGCACCACATTCATGGCGAGATCGACGGCGCCGAGGCCACGGCTGGAGGCCTCCCACTGCGCGCGGCGGGTGGTCGAAAGCACCGCTTGAAACACTGGCGCATCGGCGCTGTCGAGCACGCAGACGCCGCCATCTTCGCGGCCCGAGAACGACGTGGTGTTGAGGATCACGTCGGGCGCGCAGTCTTCGAGCAATGGCGCAAGTTCCGCCACCGCGGAAGGATCCTTGAGGCTGGAGACGGCGACGCAAGTCACTGCAAAGCCGCGCTCGCCCAAGGCGTCGGCGAGTGCGATCAGCGGCGCCGTATCATCAGCTATCACCACCGAGCGATAGGCGACGATCAGCGCGCGCGGCGCTTGCGCGGGCGCATGGCGGCAGGCGGCGTCGAATAAAGAGGCGGCGCGGATCGGCGCAGGCTCCGCCCATGCGACTTCTGAGCCCAGATGCGCGCTGATATAATTCAGACACTGCGCGAAATTATCGCGCCCGCCGCATTGGAAATAGGCATGCAGCCGTTCAAGCTCGTCTTTATCGAGCGTCGAGGCTTCGTCCAGCCGCTCGTCGGCGCGGTAGTCGCCGGGGATGATCGCCAGCGCAAACCCATGCGCGCGCGCGGCCTTGGCCAGCTCCTCGACGCCATAGCGCCAATAGTCGAGACCGCCCAATAAACGCACCAGCACGAAGCGCGCCTTGGGCGCCATTTTCTCCACATAGAGATCGACCGAATAGTGATGCTGCAACTGGCCGATATTGGCGGCGCGCATGTCGGGGTGATCGGCGCGCCATGCGCTGGCGAGGCCCGCCAGATCGCTGTCGGAGAAGGAGAGAAACAGAATGTCGGCGGGCGTCTGCCCAAGGTCGGTCGCGCTCGCGCCTTCGTCCAGAAAAACAGTCTCCATTCGCAGAAGGTGCATGGCGCGGCCCGTTACACAGGCGCTGCGAGGGCGGCGAGGATCGCCGCGCGGTCCATGCCCTTTTCGCCGATGAAGACGAGGCCGCCAGCGCGCGGGCGGTCCATGGGCCAGGCGCCGTCGAAATGGTGACGGAAGCGCGCGCCCACGCCCTGCACCAGAAGCCGCATGGGCTTGCCCGCGACGTCCAGATAACCCTTGATGCGCAGCACGTCATGGGCGCTGGCGATGGATTGCAGATGCGCGATGAAAGCGGGCGCATCAAGGATCGCGCCCACAGGCGTCGCGAAACTGTCGAAATCCTCGTGGTCGTGCTCCTCCTCGCCGTCGTGGTGGGAGGGGCGGTTCGCCAGATCATCTTCCACGGATGCCTTGAGGCCGAGCAGAATTTCAGCGGCCACCTTCCCCTCGCGCGTCTCAACGATGCGCACCGCGCGCGGCACGGCGGCGATGATTTCGGCTGAGACGCGGGCGATGGAGTCCGCGTCCATCAGATCAGCTTTGTTCAGGATGATCAGATCGGCGCAGAGGAGCTGGTCCGTATAGACTTCCTCCAGTGGATTGTCGTGGTCGATGGACAGATCCTCCGCGCGCTGGGCCTGCAGTTTCGCGGGATCGTCGGCGAAGCGGCCAGCAGCCACCGCTGCGCCATCCACCACGGCGACGACGGCGTCCACCGTGAGGCGCGAGCGGATCATGGGCCAGTCGAAGGCCTTCACCAAAGGCTTTGGCAGCGCGAGGCCGGAGGTTTCGATGATGATATGGTCGGGCCGTCGCGGCAGGCTCAGCAGCCGCTCGATGGCGGGCGCGAAATCGTCGGCCACCGTGCAGCAGATGCAGCCATTGGCGAGTTCGACGATATTCTCTTCGGGACAGGCTTCATCGCCGCAGGCGCGCAGAATGTCGCCATCCACGCCCACGTCGCCAAATTCGTTGATGATCAGCGCGAGGCGCCGCCCGCCGGCGTTCTCCAGCAGGTGGCGGATCACGGTCGTCTTGCCCGCGCCCAGAAAGCCCGTGATGATGGTGACGGGAATTTTGGCGAAATCGGTCATGGCTGTCTCTCCGAAAGGGGCGCGAGCGGCGGCACGCGCGAGATGACGCCGCGCTTCAGCGCTTCGGGCCGCTGCTTCCAGGGAATGAGGCCGTCGCTCGCAGCAGCGTAAAGGGCGGCGCCGTCGAGAATCACGTCAGCCCCTGTTTCGGCAGGCAGGTCGCCATAGACATAGGTCCATTTGCCCGGCGCCGCGAAGCTGATGGTGCAGGCGCGTTTGCACACGCTGAGGCATTCGACGGGGATGATGTCCACGGGCGCCAACCGCTCTTCGGCCAGCGCGTTCAAGGCGCGGTGCAGGCGCGCGCCGGCGCGCTCGGTGGTGGCGAGCCCCGCCTCATCAGCCAGTTTGCAGGTTGTGCAGACATAGATATGCGTCGCCGCCATGCGCCTCGTCCTTCAGACGCTCCGCCAAGGGCGAAGCATGGGCGCGGCAACGGCTAACGCCGTGTTCAAGGCCGAAAGGCGATAAACAGCTCTGGGGCACCCCGCCCAAAGCGTTGCATGAGGTCGATTGGCAGGTCTCCTGGCTCGCGGATCAGCGTCGCATCCCGCCTTCCCAGCCCCTCCCGAAGGAAGCGCCAGTGGCTAATTGGCATGCGACTACCCGCTCACAGTTGCGAGGGCAGCTATGGAATGGGCGGTTTGCGCCGCCGTCACCATATTCCCGATTAACCCTCCGAAAAGGGACCAATCAACCTTAGCACCGTGCGGGAGAGGGGCATTGATGTCAATCTCCTTTCCATGGCATCCCTTGGCGATGCGCCGCGCTTTCCCGGCGCTTTGACCCCGACAGGCCCAGCATATGACCGGACAGGACACCGAAGCCGAGCGCCGCCACCGCGAGAAAATGGCGAAGCGCAAGGCGGTTCAGGACGCGGAGGTCGCTTCCAAGACCATCGCGCAAAAGGCGCTGCTGATCGTCCATACGGGGCCGGGCAAGGGCAAGTCGACCGCCGCCTTCGGCTTGATCATGCGGGCGCTTGGCCATGGCTGGCATGTGGGAATCGTGCAATTCATCAAGGGCGCGTGGGAGACGGGGGAGCGGCGCACGCTCGACCATTTCCCCGATCAGGTGCGCTGGCGCACCATGGGCGAGGGCTTCACCTGGGAGACGCAGGATCGCGCCCGGGATGTGGCCGCCGCCGAGGCCGCATGGGCCAAGGTGCTGGAATTGATGGCCGATCCCGCCATCCGCCTCCTGGTGCTGGATGAACTCAACATTGCGTTGCGCTATGATTATCTGCCGCTGGCGACGGTGGTCGAGACCCTGAAGGCGCGGCGCGGCGATCTGCATGTGGTCGTCACCGGGCGCAACGCCAAGCCTGAACTGATCGAGGCGGCGGATCTGGTGACCGAGATGGTCGCGGTGAAGCACCATTTTGCGGCGGGCGTGAAGGCGCAGGAGGGGATCGAGTTTTGACCCCCATGCGCGGCAAGGCCCTCATGATTCAGGGCGTGGGTTCGGATGTCGGCAAATCGCTGGTCGTCGCCGGGCTCTGCCGCGTGTTCCGCAATCGCGGCCTCGCCGTGCGCCCCTTCAAGCCGCAGAACATGTCCAACAATGCGGCGGTGACGGGGGATGGCGGCGAGATCGGCCGCGCGCAGGCCTTGCAGGCGCGGGCCTGCGGGGCGCCCGCCAGCGTTCACATGAATCCCGTCTTGCTGAAGCCCCAGAGCCAGATCGGCTCGCAGATCGTGGTGCAGGGCAAGGTGCGCGGAACCGCCAACGCC
This sequence comes from uncultured Hyphomicrobiales bacterium, assembly GCA_903902915.1. Lineage (GTDB taxonomy): Bacteria > Pseudomonadota > Alphaproteobacteria > Rhizobiales > Beijerinckiaceae > Terripilifer. Next base: position 53,619 of record CAIUWR010000049.1, read on the forward strand.
CGCGATTATCAGGCGCTGAAGCCGCTGTTGCTGGGCGCGGTGCTGGAGAGTTTCGAGCGCCTGCGGGCTGAGGCGGACCTCGTGCTTGTGGAGGGGGCTGGCAGCGCGGCGGAGATCAACCTGCGCGCCAACGACATCGCCAATATGGGCTTCGCCCGCGCCGCCGATGTCCCCGTGATCATTCTGGGCGACATCGACCGGGGCGGGGTCATCGCGCAGATCGTGGGCACGCAGGTCGTCATCGCGCCGGACGACGCCGCCTTGGTGGCGGGCTTTCTGGTCAACCGCTTTCGCGGCGATCCGACCCTGTTCGAGGCGGGCTTGCAGGCGATTGCGGAACGCTCGAACTGGCCCTCGCTGGGCCTCATCCCCTATTTCGCCGACGCCGGGCGCCTGCCCGCCGAAGATGCGCTGGCGCTCGACCAGCGGGGCGCGCCGGGCGACGCGCCGATCACCATCGCGGTGCTGCAATTGCCGCGCATTTCCAATTTCGACGATTTCGATCCGTTGAAAGCGGAGCCCGGCGTGCGGCTGGTCTTCGTGCGGCGCGGGGAGACGATCCCGGTCGAGGCGCAATTGGTGATCATCCCCGGCTCAAAGGCGACCATCGCTGACCTTGCGGCGCTGCGGGAACAAGGCTGGCACATTGATCTGGCCGCCCATGTGCGGCGCGGCGGGCGGGTGCTGGGGATTTGCGGCGGCTATCAGATGCTGGGCGCGCGGATAGACGACCCAGAGGGAATCGAGGGCGAGACGGGCGGCTGCGAGGGGCTGGGCCTGCTGGATGTGGCCACGGTCATGGCGGCGTCGAAAACTTTGGCGCAAGTCTCCGGCCATTGCCTGATCGAGGGGGCGCCTTTCGCGGGCTATGAAATGCACCTTGGCCGCACGCAGGGGCCTGACGCCCTGCGCCCAGTGCTGGAAATGGCCGATGGGCGGTGCGATGGCGCCATGTCGGCGAATCAACATGTGCGCGGGGTCTATGTGCACGGGTTGTTCAACGACGACCGGCAGCGGGCGGCGTGGCTCAGGTGGATCGGGGCGGGCGCGTCGGATCTCGCCTATGAGCAAAGCGTCGAAGACACGCTCGACGCGCTGGCGGCGCATCTGGAGCGGCATATCGACTGCGACCGGATTTTCAGTTTAGCGCGATAAGCGCGGCGACGATGGTCAGGGCCTGAACCATCAGCGCGCGCCGGTAGAGCTGGAGCGCGATGCGGATGTCCCCTGCTGTGGCTTCCGCTCGTCCATCGCCCATGAAAGCGTCGTCGGTCAGCTCCGTTCCATAGACGCGGGGACCGGCCAACTTGAGCCCCAGCGAGCCCGCCATGGCCGCCTCGGGCCAGCCTGCGTTGGGGGAGTTATGACGCCCGGCATCGCGGCGCAGCGCTTCCAGTCCCCGCCGCGCGCTCAGGCCGGGGGAGAGGGAGGCGGCGATCAGGATCAACAAGGCTGTGAGCCGGGAGGCCGGGAGATTGACGAGGTCATCGAACCGCGCCGCCGCCCAGCCGAAGGCCTCATGGCGCTTGGTGCGGTGGCCGATCATGCTGTCGGCGGTGTTGGCGGCCTTGTAGAGCACGCCGCCCGGCAAGCCGCCCAGCGCCATCCAGAACAGGGGCGCCACCACCCCATCGGAGAAATTTTCGGCCAGGCTCTCGATGGCCGCGCGGGCGACCCCCGCTTCGTCGAGCACCGAAACATTGCGCCCCACGATCATGGAGACCGCGCGGCGCCCGCCCTCAAGCCCCTGCGCCTCCAGCGCCTGTGCGACCGCCGCCACATGCTCGTGCAGGCTGCGCTGGGCGGGCAGGCTCGCGGCAAAAAGGACGAGGAGCGCAAAGCCGAGCCAGCCCGTCAGCGCCCATTGCAGGGCCAGCGCGACGCCCCCCGTCACCGCCAGAAGCAGGACCAGCGCGAGGCAACCGGCGAGCTTGCGGGCGCGAAAGGAGGCGCCCTCCCGGTTGAGCGCGCTATCCAGCGCCCGAATCAGCGCGCCGATCCAGCTCACGGGATGGCCGATTGCGCGATAGAGCGCTTGGGGATAACCAAACAGGGCTTCGCAGACGAGCGCTGCGGCGGCGAGGAGCAGGGACGCGGTGAGCATGAGCCTTCCAATGGGCGTGAGCGGCGATGCGGAACGGCTCCTCCGGCACGGCGGAAATCTCGCCGCAGCGCGAAGGCTTTTCCCCGGCGCGCCTGAACCGTGGATCGACCTCTCCACCGGGATCAATGCAAGGCCTTACCCGGTGGGCGAAATTTCTGCGGCATCGTGGCGCCGTTTGCCAGAAGAAAATGCGACCAAGGCGCTGGAGGCCGCCGCACGGCGCGCCTATGGGGCGCCAGAGGCCGCAGCCGTCGTCGCTGCGCCCGGCACGCAGGCGCTGATCGGGCTCTTGCCGCTGCTGTTTCCCGCCAAGCGAGTCGGGATCCTCGATTTCACCTATGCGGAACACGCGCTTTGCTGGTCGCAGGCGGGCGCGCTGGTCGAGACGGTAGACCGTCTCGACGCGCTGGCGCGCTTCGACCTTGGGGTGGTCGTGAACCCCAACAATCCCGATGGTCGGCAGGCTCCGCCGCAGGATCTGCTGGCGGTGGCGCGCGAACTGGGGGCCAACGGCGGGCGGCTGATCGTCGACGAGGCCTTCGTCGATCTGCTGCCGACGGGCGCCAGCGTCGCGCCTGTGCTGCCGCAGGCCGGGCTGATCGTGCTGCGCTCCTTTGGTAAGGCCTATGGGCTGGCCGGGCTGCGGCTGGGTTTCGCGTTGGCGGGCGCGGCGGACGCGGAGGCGATGGGCCGGGCGCTGGGGCCGTGGCCCGTGTCGGGCGCGGCCATCGAGATCGGCCTGCGGGCGCTGGAGGATCAGGCCTGGATCGAGGCCGCGCGCGCCCATGCGCAAAGCGACGCGGCGCGTCTCGATGGGCTGCTGCGCGCAGCGGGCTTCAGCCCCAAAGGCGGAACGCCCCTGTTCCGCTGGGTCACCTGCGACGACGCCCACGGGGAATTCCTGCGTCTGGCGTCGCGCGGGGTGCTGGCCCGCGCTTTCGCGAGCCAGCCGCAGGCGCTGCGCTTTGGCGTACCCGCCGACGAGGAGACCTGGCGCCGCCTCGCCCGGCGTTTGGACGCCTAATTGCCCGTGGCGTTGCGGGCCGCCTGAATCTTCTGCTTGATGGCCTCGAGATTGAAGCTCGCGCCTTTTTGCATCGGCGGGAAATCAATGGCCGTCTGCGCCAGTTTTTCGACTTGCTGCTGCACGAAGACGAAGCGCCAGAATTCGTATTTGAACCAGCCGAAATAGTCCTGCGCCCCGATCTTGGTGCCGCTGTCGGGCCAGCCCGTGCGCTCGAATGGATCGAGGCGCAAATTGGTGATGAAGGGCACGTCCACCCGGCTCTTCTCGCCCAGCCAGCCCGAGGGTTGGTCGATGAAACGATATTTGTAATCGTCGATCCGCACCGCGCCCAATTCGCTCTCGCCAAAATACCAGAGCTCGTGCCGGTTCGACGGCCCCTTTCCGGTGATCAGATCGAGCTGGTTGTAGCCGTCCAGATAGACCTTGTAATCGCGATCGCCGATCTTCTTGCCCTTCTTCAGTTCCTCGCCGATGTTCGGATTGCCCGCAGCGGCCAGGAAAGTCGGGAACCAGTCAAGGCCGGAGATGATGCCGTTCTCCACCTTGCCCGCAGGCGTCTTGCCCGGCCAGCGCACGATGGCGGGCACGCGGAAGCCGCCCTCCATCACCGTGCCCTTGGACTGCGCGAAAGGCGTCTGGCCGCCATCGGGCCAGGTGAAGACCTCCGTGCCATTGTCGGTGGTGACGACGACGATCGTATTGTCGTCGACACCCATATCTTTCAGCTTCTGCATGACGATGCCAATGTCGTCATCGAACTGCGCCATGCCCGCTTCCTGAATCGACCAGCCGTTCGCGGAGTTGCGCAGGGCCTCGTATTTTGGCGCGAGATGCGTGACGATATGCATGCGTGTGGGATTGAGCCAGACGAAAAAAGGCTTGTTGTCCGCCTTGGCCTTTTCCATGAAACCGAGCGCCAGATCGCGGATTTCATCGTCGACCGTCTCCATCCGCACCGGGCATAATTCCCCTGCGTCCTCGATTCGCTGCTTGCCGATTTTGCCCCAGCGCGGATCCTCGGTCGCATCGTCCACCGTCGTCGCCCATGAGTGGACCATGTTGCGCGGCCCGACCTGGCTTCTCAGATCCTGCGGGTAATTGGGATGGCAGGGATCCTCCATCGCGTCGAGGTGGTAGAGATAGCCCATGAATTCGTCGAAGCCATGTACGGTGGGCAGGAATTCGTTGCGGTCGCCAAGGTGGTTCTTGCCGAACTGACCAGTGGCGTAGCCCATGTCCTTGAGAGCCGAGGCGAGGGTCACGGCTTCCGCAGGCAGGCCTATCAGCGCGCCCGCTTGCCCCACGGTCGTCATGCCGGTGCGGATCGGCAGCTCGCCGGTGATGAAGGCGGCGCGGCCCGCCGTGCAGCTCGCCTCCGCATAATAATCGGTGAAGAGCATGCCTTCGGCGGCGATCTTGTCGATATTGGGCGTGCGCCCCGCCATCAGGCCGCGATGATAGGCGCCGATGTTCCACATGCCGATGTCGTCGCCCATGATGACGATGATGTTGGGACGCTGGGGCGCAGGCGTCGGCCTTGGCTGCGGCTGGGGCGTTTGGGCGACGGCGGCCGACGACAGCGCCGTCACAGCCATTGCGCAGGTTCCGCCCAGCAACATGGCGCGGCGCGTGGCGGCGCGCTTGCTGTCCTTGTCACCCAAACGATCATTGGTCATGCGCCGCTCCTTTTTGCGAAGATGTCCGCAATCCACATCAGGCGGCGCAAAGGCCCAACAACATTTGTGCGGATCGCCCTGTCGGTCAGCGCGGCTGCCCAAATGGGTATGGGCCTGACCGAATGGGGCGGGGGCGGAGGCGGCCGATCCGTGGAAGATTGCCGCCATCATCCGACGCGCGCAGGAGCGCTGAAACCATGACATCAGGCGATGGGGCGACTTCACGGAAGACGGCGCGAACAGAGGCGATGATCCGGATCGAGGGAGGCGCCTTCCTCATGGGCTCGGACAAGCATTATGTGGAGGAGGCGCCGGTGCGCCGGGTCGTCGTGGACGGGTTCTGGATGGATCGCGCACCGGTCACCAACGCTGATTTCAGCGCCTTCGTCGCCGCCACGGGCCATGTCACCTTCGCCGAGCGCAAGCCCGACCCGAAAGACTATCCCGGCGCCCTGCCGCATATGCTGCGGGCGGGATCGCTGGTGTTCAAACCCGCGCCCCATCCGGTCTCGCTCAAGGACTGGAGCCAGTGGTGGACCTTTCAGTTTGGCGCGGACTGGCGTCATCCCTATGGTCCGGACTCCTCCATCAAGGGCCTCGACGATCATCCTGTGGTGCATGTGGCCTATCCGGACGCGCTGGCCTATGCGCGCTGGGCGGGCAAGAGCCTGCCGACGGAGGCCCAATGGGAATATGCGGCGAGGGGCGGGCTGGAGGGCGCGGAATTCGCCTGGGGGGACGAATTGACGCCGGGCGGCCGCCACATGGCCAATATATGGCAAGGCGCCTTTCCCTTCCAGAACACCTGCGAGGATGGCTATGCGCGCACCTCTCCCGTGGGCAGCTATCCGCCCAATGGCTACGGGCTCCTCGACATGATCGGCAATGTCTGGGAGTGGACGTCCGACTGGTACGAGCCCAGACATCTCGATGAAGCGCTGAAAGCCTGCTGCGTTCCGCGCAATCCGCGCGGTGGACGCGAGGAGCGCAGCTATGACCCGACCCTGCCGGGCGTCCGCATTCCCCGCAAGGCGCTCAAGGGCGGCTCGCATCTGTGCGCGCCCAGCTATTGCAGGCGCTACCGTCCCGCGGCCCGCCACCCCGAGCCCATCGACACCTCCACCAGCCATGTGGGATTTCGCTGCGTCCTGACCGACGCGCGGTGAAAATCTTTCCAGGCATGGATCGCGATTAACCGCTATGCTACAGCTCCACCCAAGCAAGGCGGCGCATCATGGACGACATAGCGAACCCCACAGGCTCCGGCGCGGAAAGCACGCAGACCGCCCGGCATTCGTTCCGTTTTCACATTCCTCATCAGCACCTTGAAACCGTATTTGGCGGCGACTGGTTCGCCTTGAAGGCGGAAGCGTTCGCGCGCTTCTTCGGAACACCGATTTTCCTCATCGGCCAGACCGTCGTGGTCGGACTGTGGATCGCGGCGAACGTTTGGGGCTTCACGTCCTTCGACATCTATCCCTTCATCCTGCTGAATCTCGCCTTCAGCCTGCAAGCGGCCTATGCAGCGCCGCTGATCCTGCTGGCGCAAACGCGGCAAGCCGACCGCGACAAGGCCCATGCGCAAGCCGACGCGGCCCATCGCGAGGACATTCATCAGGCGAGCGAAAGGCGGCAGGCCCTGCAAGAGGAACAGACCCGCCTGTTGGTCGACATGATGCAGCAGAACACCCGGCTGACCGAGCAGATCAAATCGCTGACGGAGCGTGTCGAGATCCTCACCCTCGAGGTTCACAAATCGGTGGTCGCCGCCCGCCAGGATTGAACGCTCACGCCACGCGGCGAAACCGACGCAGGTCCGGGGTCGAGGGCGGCCCCGTGATCTGACCCTGACGCGCGGGATCCAGACTGGCCGACAAAAAGCGCTCAAGCACGACATTCAGGGCGGCGGCGTCGAAGGTCGGTTCCGACGTCGACTCGTCGGCGATGCGCCGCCAGGCCTCCTCCGCAGCGGCGAGGGTGAAGCATTCCACCGCCCATAAAACCGATTGCGAAAAAGCGACGTTGCGCGCGACGCTGAAGGCGCTCAGGCGATCCACCAAAGCTGGATCCAGACGCGCCCGCATCTCGCTTTCTAGAATCTCCGGATTATCCATTCGCCTGCCCAGCTCCAGCAGGAGATCGACCAGTGCGACCATCGGCTTGTCCTCCCATCAGGCGCGAAACCTTGCGCGGCGCGCCGCCAGCGCCCGTCTTGGCCTAAATAGGGCGGCGGGCCTCGAAACCCACCCCGCGCGGAAAGATGAAAGCTGGCGCAAACCTGATCGAAGCGCTTTCTACGGTCCGCCGCTTGCTATAGCTGCATGAGCGGGACGCTGATCGCCAGAGGCTGTTTCACAGGAGCAACAAAGTGATCTTGAACAATCGCACCATCCTGATCACAGGCGCCGCGCGCGGCGTCGGCCGTTCCATCGCGCAGGCCTGCGCCAGCGCGGGCGCACGGCTGATCATCGCCGACATCCTCGCCGAACAGGGCGAGGAAACAGCCGCCGAGCTTCGCGCGAGCGGCGCCGTTTGTCGTTTCATTCCCGTCGATCTTGGCGAACCTGGATCAATCGAGGCTTTGGCGCAGAACATCGGCGCGCAGGAGGGCGCGATTGACGGGCTCGTCAACAATGCGGCCATCGCCACAAATGTGGGCGGCAAGTTGTTCGAGGATATCGACATCGACCTTTGGGATCGGGTGATGCGGGTCAATATCCGGGGAACCTGGCTTGTCACCCGCGCCATGAGCCCGCTGCTTGGGCCCGGATCCCAGATCGTCAATGTGGCGTCGGACACGGCCCTGTGGGGCGCGCCGCGGCTGCTGGCCTATGTGGCGAGCAAGGGCGCGGTGATGTCGATGACGCGCTCGCTGGCGCGCGAGCTTGGACCACGCAAGATCGGCGTGGTGGCCGTGGCCCCGGGCATCATGCGCAACGAGGCGACCGAATATGTTCCGGCGGAACGCCATCAGCAGTATGAAACTGGCCGCGCCGTGCCGGGGCCGCAGGTTCCCGAAGACATCACCGACGCGATCACATTCTTGCTGACGCCCGGCGCGCTCTGCCTGACAGGGCAGGTGCTGCCCGTCGATGCGGGCTTCATCTTCACCTGACGCGAAGACCGGGGGCCGCGCCAGGGCGCCCCCCGGATCAATCCGCTCAATTGGCGTTTCTGGCAAAAAATAATTTTATCATCGGCATTACCTATGAACGTGATCGGATCTTCCCATTTTACGGGATTTACCATCTGGCCTATGGTCCGCTCGTCTTCAAACAACGACCGAAGGCCAATCATCCCGGGAGGCAGGCTGACCTGAAACATCCGTTTCATGGGACGCTTGTTTGCGGGGTGCGTGGTCTTTTGCCTGAAACACCGGAGAATTCGCATGTCCCTCATCAACACCCAGATCAAGCCCTTCAAGGCGAGCGCCCTCAAGAATGGCAAGTTCATCGACGTCAGCGACGCTGATTTTCATGGCAAATGGTCGGTCGTTTTCTTCTACCCCGCCGACTTCACCTTCGTGTGCCCCACCGAGCTGGAAGACCTCGCCGACAACTATGCCGCTTTCCAGAAGCTCGGCGTCGAGATCTACAGCGTCTCCACCGACACCCATTTCGCCCACAAGGCCTGGCACGACACCTCGCCCGCCATCGGCAAGATCAACTACACCATGGTTGGCGACCCGACCGGCACGATCACCCGCAACTTCGACGTCATGATCGAAGAAGTCGGCCTGGCTGACCGCGGCACCTTCGTCGTCGATCCCCAGGGCAAGATCCAGATCGTCGAGATCACCGCTGGCGGCATCGGCCGCGATGCGCTCGAGCTGCTGCGCAAGATCAAGGCCGCGCAATACGTCGCCTCGCATCCCGGCGAAGTCTGCCCCGCCAAGTGGCAGGAAGGCGAGAAGACCCTCGCCCCCTCGCTCGACCTCGTCGGCAAGATCTGAGCTTCAATCATCGCCAATAAATCTCCGGGCGGGAGCGCCCGCCCGGGGACCCACTTTTTGGAGCATCGCCATGTTGGACGCAAATCTGAAGACCCAATTGCAAGGCTATCTCACGCGCATCACCATGCCGATCGAGTTGGTCGCCTCGCTCGATGCGAGCGAGAAGGGCCAGGAAATGCTGGCGCTGCTGGAGGAGATCGTTTCCCTTTCCGACAAGATAACGCTTGCCCATGGCGATGACGCCCGCAAGCCGTCCTTCGCGATCCATCGTTTGAACAGCGACGTCGCCGTACGCTTCGCCGGCCTGCCCATGGGCCATGAATTCACGTCTCTCGTCCTCGCCCTGTTGCAGGTCGGCGGCCATCCCTCCAAAGAGGCGGCCGAGGTGATCGCGCAGATCGAGAATCTCGACGGCGACTTCCGCTTTGAAACCTATTTCTCGCTGTCCTGCCAGAACTGTCCGGATGTGGTGCAGGCGCTCAACCTGATGAGCGTGCTGAACCCCCGCATCCAGCATGTCGCCATTGACGGCGCCCTGTTCCAGGAGGAGGTGGAGAGCCGCAAGATCATGGCTGTGCCGTCCATCTATCTGAACGGCGAACCTTTCGCGCAGGGCCGCATGAGCCTCGAACAGATCCTCGCCAAGCTCGACACGGGCGCAGCGGACCGTGCGGCGGAAGCGCTCAAGCACAAGAGCGCCTTCGATGTGCTCATTGTCGGCGGCGGGCCTGCGGGCGCGGCGGCGGGCGTCTATGCGGCGCGCAAGGGCATTCACACCGGCATTGTGGCGGATCGCTTTGGCGGCCAGGTGCTCGACACCATGGGGATCGAGAATCTGATCTCGGTGCCGCACACCGAAGGCCCCAAGCTGGTCGCCGCCATGGAACAGCATGTGAAGGAATATGACGTCGACATCATGAACCTTCAGACCGCCGTCGAGCTCATTCCCGCAGGGGGCGCGGACGGGCTGGTCGGGATCAGACTGGCGAGCGGCGCGACGCTGCAATCAAAGACCGTGATCCTCTCCACCGGCGCGCGCTGGCGGCAGATGAACGTTCCGGGCGAAGAAGAGTATCGCAACAAGGGCGTCGCCTATTGCCCCCATTGCGACGGACCGCTCTTCAAGGGCAAGCGCGTGGCGGTGATCGGCGGCGGCAATTCGGGCGTGGAGGCGGCGATCGATCTGGCCGGGATTGTCGCCCATGTCACCTTGATCGAATTCGACACGGCTTTGCGCGCCGACGCCGTGCTGCAAAACAAGCTGCGCTCGCTCAAGAATGTCACCATCCTCACCCATGCGCAGACCACGATGGTGCATGGCGACGGCGCCAAGGTGATCGGCCTCGCCTACAAGGATCGCAAGAGCGGCGAGGAGCATCGCGTCGAGCTGGAAGGCATCTTCGTGCAGATCGGCCTCGTGCCCAACACCGAATGGCTGAAGGGCGTCGTGGCCCTGAGCCCGCGCGGCGAGATCGAAGTGGACGCGCGCGGCCAGACCTCCGTACCCGGCGTCTTCGCGGCGGGCGACGCGACGACCACACCCTTCAAGCAGATCGTCATCGCGATGGGCGAAGGCGCGAAGGCTTCGCTCTCGGCCTTCGATCATCTGATCCGCATGGCGCCGGCGATGGAAACGGCGGCCTGATCCATTGAAAATAATGCGCCGGGCGACTTTTCAAAAGCCGCCCGGCGTTTCCAATTAGTGACCCTGCGCCGGCGCGGCGGGTTCCCCATGCACGGGGAAGAAGGTCGCGAGCCACGAAGTCACCACCTCATGCACGCGCAGATTATGCTCCGCGAACATGAAATGATCGGTGCCTGAGAAGAGATGCATTTCGGTGGGCGAGCCCGCGCGCTTGAACATTTCGATGGTCTGCGAGGTCGGGGTCACGGAATCAACCGAGCTGTGCATCAACAAGACGGGGCGCGGCGCGATGCGGCCGATCATGTCCTCGGCGCGGAAATCATACATGCTCTGCGCGGTCTCGACCGGCATTTGCATGGAGGACTTTTCGATCACATGGCCGCGCAGATGCGCGGGAATCGGCACGATGTCATAGCGCGACACCATCATCGACTCGCCGGTGCGCTCGAGATGGGCGCGGCCCTCCTCCAGCATCGCCAGAAATGTCGGGAAATTGTCGCCATGCTGGCCTTCGAATTTGGTGGCGCCATTGCCCCATCCGGAGGCCGCGACACATGCGGCGAAACGCTCGTCGAGGCCTGCGGTATAGACGCTGACCGCCGCCCCAAAACTGCTGCCCATGACGCCGATGCGCGCGGGATCCACATGGGGATGGCCCTGCAACATGGACATCGCGTTGCGCGTATCGGAAACTTGCTCAAGACAGATGAGGCGACCATGCTCGCCCTCGCTCTCGCCGCAGCCACGCATGTCGAAGCGCAGGGCCACATAGCCAAGCCGATTGAGCATGGCGGCGGGCGTCACCACATTGCCGGCCTTTTTCGTGCTGCCGAAGCCGTGGAGAATGATGAAGGCGGGGCGCTTTTCGCCGGGCGCAAGCCCTTCAGGCAAACTGATCGTCGCCGAAAGCTTCAGTCCATCGGACATGAAGGTGAGATTCTGTTCCACGTGTTCGCTCCATCAGGCGCCTGAGTCTCAGGCGTTCTAATGCAATTTCACGCGGAAGGGGACTCTGCCTGAATACGAGATACGAACCACCCCGGAGGAGGCCGCCGCCGGGGTGGCCGTGATCTCGGCCCTACGCAATACTCATATGAGCCATGCGCAAGCTGTGCGAATTTGATTAAAAAAACATCAAGCGGAGAACCGACCGCATTCTCATCCTGTGACAGTTTTGGGAATCGACGAAAAGGGCCGGGCCTCGCCGTCATGGCGAGGGTCCGGCGCTGCGTTTTAGTAACGGCAAACTCTGCGCATCCCGTAAGGCGTGCGGCGCATGAAGCAGCCGGGGCCTGCATGGCGCGGCGGACCATATCCGCGCGGCCCGAAATTGGGACGACAGCCGCCCGCGGGGCCACGATGCATGCCCGGCCCGCAGCCCTGCGCCACAAGGGTGATATCCAATGCGCCAACATTGGGCTCGCCGCCCAGGGGCATGGCCTGCGCCGCCCCGCCAAGCCCCGCCAACCCGAGCGCCACGGCGAAGCTGAAACCCAAACCAATCAAGCCTGACTTCATTTGCGTCCTCCTGTGCAAGAGACGAAGATGAACGGCCTGTGTCGCGGCGGGTTCCCGTTTGGGCCGGACCGCCGCCAACCCAGCCCCCGATGGAAATTCCGCCGATGGGGCGCGTTCTGGCGGCTTTAAGCGCGGCGGCTTTGACAGCGTGGCCCCCAGCCTGCAAGAAGCATGGCCCCTTTTCCGCCGAGTCCCACCATGGCCGCTTCCACCTCCACGCCCCTGCGCGATCTCCTCACCCTGCGCGATCTGCTGCGCTGGACCATCAGCCGGTTCAATGCGGCGAAGCTCGTCTATGGCCACGGCACGACGACGGCGCTGGACGAGGCGGCCTTCATCATTCTGGAGGCCCTGCATCTGCCCATCGACCAGCTGGAGCCGTTTTTCGAGGCGCGTCTGCTGGAGGACGAGCGGCGACGGATCATCGACCTTGTCGAGGCGCGCATTTCCACCCGCAAGCCCGCCTCCTATCTGCTCAACAAGGCCTATGTGGGCTCCGTGCCTTTCTTCGTGGATGAGCGGGTGATCGTGCCGCGTTCCTTCATCGGGGAGCTGCTGCGCATGGACCATTTCGCGGGCGGGCCGGGCTCGCTGGTCAAGGATCCTTTCGCGGTGCGCAGCGTGCTGGATCTGTGCACCGGCTCCGGCTGCCTGGCGATTCTCGCAGCCAAACATTTCCCCGCGGCGGAGGTCGACGCCGTCGATTTGTCGGAAGCCGCGCTGGAAGTGGCCAAGATCAATGTGGAGGCCAGCGGCGAGGGGGAGCGCATCAGCCTCCACCATGGCGATCTGTTCAAGCCGCTCAAGGGGCGGCGCTATGATCTCATCATCACCAATCCGCCCTATGTGGGCGAAGAAGTGATGGGCGAGCTGCCTCCGGAATTCGCGGCGGAACCGGCCATGGCGCTGGCGGGCGGCGGCGATGGGCTCGATCTGGTGCGCAGGCTCATCCTGGAAGCGCCCGACCATCTGGAGGTCGGCGGCGGGATCATCTGCGAAATCGGCGAAGATCGCGAGATCCTCGAAAGCGACTTCCCCGATCTGCCCTTCCTGTGGCTCGATACGGAAGAGAGCGCGGGCGAGGTGTTCTGGCTGTCGGCCGCCGATCTTGGCGTCAAACCCCCGCCACGTGCAGCAGGAAAAACACCAGCGCCCCGCAGCCGATCAAAAGCAAGGGATGCAGCTTCGGCCGCCACATCAAAAGCCCGGCGACCAGCGCGACGGTGAACCAGCTGAGCGGCCCGGTCTGGCCGAGACGCAACAGCGCCAGAATCCCTGAAAAAATGAGCCCGGCGGCGACCGGCGAGAGCCCCGCCTCGATGGCGCGGCGCCAGGGCTTGCCGCGATGGCGGTTCCACACCCGCGCGGCCCCATAGCACAGCACCGACGAGGGCAGATAGAGCGCCACCGTCGCCAGCAGGGCGCCGCCAAAGCCCGCGACCTTCCAGCCGATGAGCGGCGCCAGCATGGAGCCTGGCCCCGGCGCCAGACGCGCGATGGCGAAAAGATCAATGAATTCGCGCGGCGTCATCCAGGCCCGCAGCTCCACGGTCTCATGCTGCAAGGGCGCGTAAATGCCGGTCGCCCCGCCGATGGCGGCGATGGACAGGGGCGCGAGAATCGCGACAAGCGCGAAATAGATGTTCTCATCCTTCATGGCGGCGCCCCAGATAATAGCTGACCAGCACGCTGATGGGCGCAACCACCGCCACGACGCCCAGCATGGGCCAGCGCAGCACGCCAACCCCCACGAAGGTCACCAGCATGGCGAGCGCCGGCGCGACGCCTTTGACCGCGCCGCGCCCCGCCGAGATCCCCATGCGCGCCAGCATGCCCAGCGCCACCGCCGCGACGCCCTCCATGATCGACTGAACGCCGTCCCAGCCCACGACCCATTTGTAAAGGACGCTCGCTAGAATCACCGCGAAGAAGGGCCCCGTGAGCATGGCCGTGATGGCGGCGGCGGCGCCCCATGCGCCGCGCAGCCGCTGGCCCACGAAAATCGCCGTATTGGTGGAGTTCACCCCCGGCAGGATCTGCGACAGGGCGAGGCCCGACAGAAACTCTTCGTTGGACATCCAGCCACGCACAAGCACGACTTCGCGATGAATCCAGCTGGTGAGCTGACCGCCGAAGCTGAACAGCCCGATACGGAAGAACAGCGCGTAAATGGTGGCGAGCGGAACGGGAGGCGGCTGATCCATCGAGCGGCGGTTTCCTCAACCTGATGTGCGATGTCCCCACCATAAAGGCGGCCGCCGCACATGCAACGCGTAACGGCTGCGCTCTTGCCCCTTCGCGCCAATGTGGCTATGCCCCCGGTGGAGGCGGAAGGGGGCCGGGCGGACAGGCGCCGCCGGGCAAATTCCTCACGCAACAAGATCATAAACGCAGTGAAAAGGAACCCGCCATGTCACAAGAAGTCACCCGCACGCTCGCCCGCTGGGTTGTGGGCTCGCGCCTCGCTGATATTCCCGCAGCCGTGCGCCAGTCGGGCGTCTCCTCCTTCCTGAACTGGATGGGTTGCGCAGTCGGCGGCTCGCAACATGAAACGCTGGACCGCGCCATCGCCGCGCTGGCTCCCTTCGCTGGCCCCGCCCAAGCGACCATCCTGGGCCGTCGCGAGCATTTCGACGTGATGCACGCCGCCTTGCTGAACGGCATTTCCAGCCATGTGTTCGACTTCGACGACACCCACCTCAAGACCATCATCCATCCCGCAGGCCCCATCGCATCGGCCGTGCTGGCGCTCGCCGAATATCAGCCCGTGAGCGGCGCCGAACTGCTGCACGCCTTCATCATCGGCGTTGAAGTCGAGTGCCGCATCGGCAACGCGGTCTATCCCGCCCATTATGACATCGGCTGGCACATCACCGGCACGGCGGGCGTGTTCGGCGCGGCTGCGGCGGCTGGCAAACTGCTCGGCCTCGACGAACAGCAGATGACCTGGGCGCTGGGCATCGCCGGAACGCAGTCGGCCGGCTTCCGCGAAATGTTCGGCACCATGTGCAAGAGCTTCCATCCCGGCCGCGCCGCGCAGAACGGCATCGCCTCGGCGTTGCTGGCCAAGCAGAACTTCACCAGCTCCAATCGCGTGCTGGAAGCCCCGCGCGGCTTCGCCCATGTCATGTCGGTCGCGCGCGACTTCAACGAGATCACCGGGGATCTCGGCGTCGTGTGGGAAACCGCGCTGAACTCCTACAAGCCCTTCGCATGCGGCATCGTCATTCATCCCTCCATCGACGGCTGCATCCAGCTGCGCAACGAGCATGGGATCAAGGCCGAGGACATTGCTAAAATCGACCTCATCGTCGATCCGCTCGTGCTGGAGCTCACCGGCAAGCGCACGCCGCAGACGGGCCTTGAAGGCAAATTCAGCGTCTATCATTCCTGCGCGGCGGCCATCATCTATGGCGCGGCGGGCGAGAACGAATATGGCGACGCCATCGTGCGCGATCAGCGCGTCATCACCCTGCGCGACAAGGTCGAAGCTGTGGCGAAGGACGACATCAACGAGGACGAGGCCTATCTCACCATCACCCTCAACGATGGCCGCGTGCTGACAAAGCATGTGGAACACGCCATCGGCAGCATCGAAAAGCCGATGAGCCGCGAACAGCTGATCGCCAAGTTCGACAGCCTGGTGCGCGATGTGTTGCCCGTGGAGCGCGCCGACGCCTTGCGTGAACTGTGCTGGAACATGGAAAGCCTCGCGGACGCTGGCGATCTCGCACGCGCCGCAGCCATGATCTGACAAGCCAAATGGCCGCGCTCGCCCGGGCGCGGCCATGACGACCATTTTTCAAATTTTCATCTTCAAATTTTCATCATGGATGGCCGCGTCCCGCAGGGGATCCGCGCGCGGACGGCCAAGCCCCTGCTTGAAAGTGGGGCGCAACAAGCGTCTTCTTGATCAGAGGAAGCTCACGAACCACGGATGACGCTGCAAAGCTGAACCTTGGCCTGCCAGGGCGTTGCGCTCATGATCTCCACCATCATCCACGCGAACCAGCCCCATCCGCCGCTCAATCGGGATTCAGAAGCCTTGCTGGCGGCCCTGATCGCCTTTTCCCGCGACGCCATCATCAGCGCCTCGCCGCTGGGCGTCATCCAGACATGGAACGATGGAGCCCAGCGTCTGCTGGGCTGGAGCGCGCAGGAGGCGGTGGGACGGCCCCTGCTTTCGCTGATCGCCGACCAAAACGACGGGCAATCGCTGCTTGACCGCGCCAGGGGCGGCGAGCAATTCCAGATGGAGCTGGAATTGCTGGACCGTCAGGGAAATCGCGCGGAGGTCTCCATAGGCGCAGCGCCCGTGCGCGACCACACCGACCAGATCCGCGCGCTTTCCTTCATCATCCGCGATCTGCGCAAACGCCGCCGCGCCGAAGCGAATGACGCGATGCTGGCGTCGCTCGTGCGGCAATCGCGCGATTCCATCTTCAGCGTCACGCGCGAAGGCTTCATATCAAGCTGGAACCCTGCGTCGGAAACGCTCTACGGATACACGCTGGACGAAGCGATCAATCAGCCGATCAGCGTGATCGTGCCGGAAAGCAAAAGCGAGGAATCCCATTTGATGTTCGCCGCCGTGCTGCGGGGCGAGATGGTCTTCTTCGAAACCCTGCGTCAGCGCAAGGACGGAGGGCTTGTGGATGTGGCGATCAGCGGCGCCCCGTTGCGCGACGCGCAAGGCGCCATCATCGGCATCTCCGCGATCCATCGCGACATCACGCAACAGCGCCAACATGAGCAGCAAATGCGCCTCGTGATGCGCGAACTGGCGCATAGATCAAAAAATCTCCTGGCCATCATCCTATCCATGGCGGCGCAGACGGCGCGCAATTCGCCCACGCTGCCGGAATTTAACGCCCGCTTCACCCGGCGCCTGCAAGGACTCGCCCATTCCCATGACCTGCTGGTCCAGCAAAACTGGCGCGGGGCGCCAATTCGCGAATTGATCAGGTCTCATCTCGACCCGTTCATGGCGCATGATGGAACGCGCGTGACGCTCTCGGGGCCGGATGTGATCGTCGATCCCAAGGCGGCCCAAAACATCGGCCTCGCCTTGCACGAGCTGGCGACAAACGCCTCGAAATATGGCGCGCTGTCCACCCCGGCCGGACATGTGGACATTTCCTGGACGAGGACGCCGGAGGCCGCCTTCGTGCTGGAATGGCGGGAGTCCGGCGGCCCGCGCGTCAGCGCGCCCAAACGGCGCGGCTTTGGTCAGACCGTCCTTGAGCGTCTGGCCGCACAGGCGCTCGAAGGCAAAGCCACGTTGTCCTTCAACAAGGACGGCCTGGTCTGGCGCATGGAGATCCCGCCAGATTATATCGTCGCTGGCGAGGCATGGCCCGCCAGGATTTGATCCTCACCCGATGCGCCCGCCCTCGCCTTCGAGCAAGCCCCACGCCTTCGCGCCAATCTGCTCTTTCCATCGCGGATAAAATCCATCCGCCAGCCTGGCCTTGAAAGTGGCGACATCGGGCTTGTCGAAGGTCATGCCGCGCTTGACGAGCTTTGCCGCCAAAGCCAGGTTGAGCGCGATGGTGACCCGCCTTTGCGCCGCAACCTGAACCTTGACGTTGCGCTCGACACTATTGCGGACATCGGCGGGAAGCTTGTTCCAGAACCCATCATTGGCGAGCAAGTTGAAGCCGGACCAGGAATGATGGGTCGTCGATATGAATTTCGTCACCTCATAAAACTTGTTGGTCTCGCAGATGACCAGCGGATTTTCCTGAGCGTCCACCTCGCCATTTTTCAACGCATCGTAAAGCTTGTTGATGTTCATCGTCACGGGCTGCGCGCCGAGCGTGGTGAACAAATCGCGGAAGATCTGCCCATCAGGGACCCGCACGCGCAGCCCCGCCATATCGTCAGCGACACGCACGCGCCGATCGACAGCGTCAAGATCGCGAAATCCGTTTTCCAGCAAGCCGTGAGGAAACAGATAAATTCCCTTCGCCTTGCACTCCTCGCGCAAATAGGCGCCTAGCGGACCATTCATGGCTGCGAAAATCCGCTCGGAACGGGTGAAGGCGAAGGGCAGACCCTGAATGTCCATTGGCGGCACGACATTGGAGAGAATGCCGCCCATCAAGGTGTAAAACTCAAGCTCGCCATTGAGCAGCATCTCGAGCGCGGCGGGATCGGAGCCGACAATTCCATTGTTTTGCGGATGAACCGTGACGACGAGTCTGCCTGCGGTTTCATGCGCCACACGATCCCATAGCTTGACGAGGGCCTCGTTCAACGGGCTGGCGGCGGGCTGATTGTGATACTGCTGCGCTGTCCAGCGCGGCGCAGCGGCGCGCGCAAAGGTGGATACGAAAGGCGATGCGAGCGCAGCCGCCGCGCCAGCGGCGCCGAGCAGGCGTCTTCTTGTCAGTTTCGTATGTGGCATTTTCATCCTCATGCGCGACTATTGCGCGGCCAATGGCTCCAATCACCCAATTGGCGCCCGACGGCGGCTTTATAGTGACCGCTTCCGGATAATTTTTAAACGCCTCATATTTTGGACGCATTATTCATATGAAAGGCTTGCGGGGCCAATCTGGTTATATCATGTCGAAGACATTCACCCGGCTCAGCTGCGTCATCGCTGCCTGCTTGATCGCCTTCACCGCCGTGGCGCAGACGCCTGCGCCCAAAGCGCCAACGCCAAGCTCCGAAGCGGATTTTCGCGCGAAGCGAAACGCCTGGACCATTGGTCTGGAGTCAGGCCAGCTTGAGGGCCTGTATCCTCGTCTCGCCGCCGATATTCAACGCTCGCTCGATGACGGCGACAATCTGCGCGTGCTGCCGATGCTCGCTTATGGCGCGTCGTCGAATCTCGAAGACCTTCTTTATCTGCGCGGCGTCGATATCGCGTTCACCCAGTCGGATGTGTTCGAGTTTTTCCGCACGCAAAAGAAGATCCCGAATCTGCAACAGCGCGTTCATTACATCATGCGGCTTTATAACACCGAGCTGCATGTTCTGGCGCGCCCGGAGATCAAGACCTTCGAGGATCTGCGGGGCAAGAAGGTGAGCTTTGGCCCGGCAGGAAATTCTGCGACCCTGACAGGGCCTATCATTTTCCAGCGACTCGGCATCGAATTGCAGCCGCTGCTGCTGGATCACACGAGCGGCCTCGAACAATTGAAGCGTGGTGAGATTTCGGCCATCGTGCGCGTCGTCGGCAAGCCCATTGATCAGCTTGCGAAACTACCAGCGGGAACCGGACTGCATTTTCTCGCCATCCCCGGGATGCAACTGTTTGACGACATTTACACGATCGGCGAGCTCGACAACAAGGACTATCCGACGCTGATCGCGCCGGGCGAAAAGGTGGAGACCATTGCGGTGCCGACGGTCCTCGCCGCTTATAACTGGCCCAGGAGCAACGATCATTTTCGCCGCCTCGATCGCTTCACCCGGCAAATGTTCGCAAAGTGGGACAAATTTCTCGTCGAGCCGTCATCGCCCAAATGGCGCGAGGTGAACCCCGCCGCTTCGGTGCCGGGCTGGACGCGATTCAGCGTCGCCGAAGAGCTGGTCAAGGAGCCGGTCGCGGCCGGAGCGCAGACGCCCCCCACAAACTCGGACTTCGAGACATTCATGGATCAGCGCGGCGGCAGAGGTCCGCGCACCAAGGCGCAGCGCGAGAAGCTGTTTCATGATTTCGAAAGCTGGCGCGCCAAACAGGGCGCCACGCAATAGGCGGACCGAAAGGCCGGAGGTTTCAGCTCCGGCCCTTTCCTTGTTTATTTATATGCGGCGACCGGAGGAATAGTCTTCACCGGCGTCGGATCGAGATTGAACAGCTTGGCCGCATTGCCGCCCAGAATATTGCGCTTCGACTGTTCGTCGAGGAAGGGCAGATCATAGATCACGCCCGGCAGATCGAAATCCCAATGGGGATAATCCGACGACCAGACCAGCTGCGTCTGCGCATTGATCATCTTGAAGGTGGCTTCAAGAATCGAAGGATCGTCCGGCATTTCCATGGGCTGCGAGGAGAAATACATCTCACGCATATATTCGCTGGGCTTGCGCTTGAGCGACGGGCAATCGGATGTGCGCATCTTGTAGGAATGATCAAGGCGCTGCATCAGGCTATAGGCCCAAGTGAGGCCGCTCTCGATCCACATCACCTTCAACTTGGGAAAGCGCTCGGGAATGCCGTTCACCACCCAGTTGGTCATATGCACCATGTTGAACCACATGAAGCCCAGCGCATGCACGCCGATGAAACGGTTGGTGAGCTGAAGCGACTGATCGTTCCAGTTATAGGCGGCGTGGAACGAGATCGGGAGACCCATCTCCTCCAGCAGGCGGTAGGTCTTCATATAGGCGTTGTCATGCACGGGCTTGTAGCGCGGCGCCGTGACCATGAAGCCCTTCACGCCTTTGCGATGGCCGAAATCCTTGACCATCTGATAGGTGGCTTCCGGATCGTTAAAGGGCAGATAGAGCATCGAGATGATGCGCGGCTCGTGCTCCAGAATCGTGTCGCAAAGCCAGCGGTTATAGGCCCGCGCCATCGCGACCTCGATCTCCACCTGCGGATGCGTGCCAAGGAACAGCATGGGGGTGGGAAAGAGGCAGGCGTAATCGACGCCCATGGCGTTCATCCAGCGCAGGGTCGTCGTGACGTCGCGATGCTGCGGCCCTTCGGTCTTCTCATGTTTGCGCAGCCAATGGCGCGTGATGCGTCCGCCGATGTCCTGATAGCCGACCGAGCCGCCCAGCATGCTGGAACGCCCGCCTCGGCTCGCCGATTCCAAGGCCTGGCGACGGATGACGGGATTTTCGATAAATTTGAAAATCTCGCCGTAGGATTCGCTCTCATAGTGATGCGAATCCACATCTACGATCAGAAAGTCCTTGTAGTTGCGCTGGTGAGCCTGCTCGGCCGCCTTGATCAGCGAATCGGAGGATGAGAATTCGTCGAACCGCACTTCGCGAACAGTGTTGGTGGGTGTCTTGGCGTTCATGATCTGCTCCGCTCAGGCGATGACGAAAACATCGTCGCCGCGCTCGACGACCTCGTATTTGCGCAAGAACTGACGGCGGTCGCCGATGCTCTGGCCCGTCTTGACGTCATATTCCCAGCCATGCCACGGGCAGACGAAATGCATTTCGCTCTCGTCGAATTCCTGTCCCTGATAGGTGCGGTCTTCAGCGATGATGTCCACGACTTTGGGCATCAGGAGACCCTCGCAAGCGGGGCCGCCCGAATGCAGGCATTTGTTCGCGTAAGCGTAGAATGCGCCTTCGTGATGGAACACGCCGATCTCGCCACGCTCCGATGGCACGATGCGCCGGTCGCTTTCCTTGAACTCCGATTTCTTCGCTACAAAAATTTCCATGCGCTCCTCTCCTTTTGATTTCGTCTTCATTCCAGCCTGCGCGCCGCTCAGAGCCTCTCGCCCAGAAACCGCAACAAGCGCGGCGCAAAGAGGCCCGAATAGCTACCCGGCTCATCAATGGGGTCGGTGAGCCAGTAATGCCCGGCGCCCTGCATCACATAGCGCCGCACGAAATTGCCGGACTGCTTGAGCGCGAGAAAGAAGGCGTCCGTCTGGGCGCGGTCCACCACATCGTCCTCCGTGCCATTGGCCAGAAGCACGGAGACGGCGGCGGAGGACTTCATCGCGTAACTGAGGGGCGACGCTTCGAAGTAGAGCTTGCGATCTTCGAAGGGCGGCGAGCCAAGAAATTTTTCGGCGATATTGTCGCCGGGCCGGCTCAGGAGATCATGATCCCACTGCTGCGCCATGTCGAAGACGCCATAGACCGGGACGACGGCCTTCACCCTGGCGTTGACGGTCGCATAGGGGTCGTCCGGATAGGCCCTGGCGAAGACGGGGGTCTCGCCCCCCAAGGCCACGAGCGCCGCCAGATGGGCGCCGGCGGAATCGCCCATGAGGGCGATGCGGTCTGGATCAGCCTTGAACTCGGCGGCGCGGCTGCGCACGAATTGCACGGCGGCCCGCAGATCCTGGACGGACTGAGGATACATTTTCGCGCCGGGCTTCACGAGGCGGTAGTCCACCGAGAAGACCACATAGCCGCGCTGGGCGAGCCACGGGCCCCAGTACCGATAGGCGCCCTTCGAGCCGCCCTGCCAGCCGCCTCCATGAACCGTGATCACAACCGGATATTTGCCCGGCGCGGCCGGCATATAGGCGTCGCCCAGCAGCGTTTGCCCGTCGTGGCGGGCATATTCCACATTGGCGCGGGTCTCGACGCCGCTCAAGGATTGGGCGAACGCAGGAGCCGCGCCCAGAAGCGTCCACAGAAGGCCCATGAATAATGAACGCCGCGCAATCAGCATGATCTCCCGCCCCGTTTGTTTTGCGCGCGCATCGTAACTTGCACAGCCCCGCTGTCTAGCGCGAATGGCGACTGCCTTTAAATTGAGCGGTTTAGGCGCGGAAGGGAAGGGCGGTTGCATGTTTGATAGGCAGTCGTCTTTTGAGGCAGCCATCCGTAACAAAATTCGTAGTCCATTCGCGCTTTTAGCGCGCCTCGGGCGTCTGGCACAGCGGCTGCATAGGGTCCGTGTCCATTGAGGACTTTTTTAACGAGTGGCCAAGCCCTGGGGGGCGCGGCGAAACAAATGGGGATGCGTATGCTTTTCTCTCGGCGGTCCATGCTGCGCGCAACCAGCGCGCTTGTTGGCGGCGCGATTGCGCTGGCCTCGTTCGGCGCTCAGGCGGCCGACACCATCAAGGTTGGTATTCTTCACTCCCTCTCAGGCACCATGGCCATCAGCGAGACCACGCTGAAGGACGTCATGTTGATGCTCATCGACGAGCAGAACAAGAAGGGCGGCGTTCTGGGCAAGAAGCTTGAGGCCGTCGTGGTCGATCCGGCGTCCAACTGGCCGCTGTTCGCCGAAAAGGCCCGCGATCTCGTGGCCAAGGACAAGGTCGCCGCAGTGTTCGGCTGCTGGACCTCTTCGTCCCGCAAGGCTGTGCTGCCGGTCTTCGAGGAACTCAATTCGATCCTCTTCTACCCCGTGCAGTACGAAGGCGAAGAATCCCAGCGCAATGTCTTCTATACGGGCGCCGCGCCTAATCAGCAGGCGATTCCCGCCGTCGACTATCTCATGAGCGCCGAAGGCGGCTCGGTGAAGCGCTGGGTTCTGGCGGGGACGGACTATGTCTATCCGCGCACGACCAACAAGATTCTCGAGGCCTATCTGAAGTCCAAGGGCGTCAAGTCTGAAGACATCATGATCAACTACACGCCTTTCGGTCATTCCGATTGGCAGACGATCGTGTCCGACATCAAGAAGTTCGGTTCGGCTGGCAAGAAGACCGCAGTGGTCTCCACGATCAACGGCGATGCGAACGTTCCTTTCTACAAGGAGCTGGGCAACGCTGGCATCAAGGCGACAGACATCCCGGTCGTCGCCTTCTCGGTCGGCGAAGAAGAGCTCGCGGGCCTCGACACCAAGCCGCTGGTCGGCCATCTCGCGGCCTGGAACTATTTCCAGTCGATTGATGATCCGGCCAACAAGGAATTCATCGCCAAGTGGCGCGAGTTCACCAAGAACCCGAAGCGCGTGACCAATGATCCGATGGAAGCCCATGTGATCGGCTTCAACATGTGGATCAAGGCCATCGAAAAGGCCGGCACCACCGATACCGACGCCGTGATCGACGCGATGGTGGGCGTTTCCGTGCCGAACCTGACCGGCGGCTATTCCGCCATGATGCCGAACCATCACATCACCAAGCCGGTGCTGATTGGCGAAATCCAGGCGGACGGTCAGATCAACACCGTGTGGCAGACATCTGGCACCGTGGTCGCGCAGGAATGGTCCCCCTATCTGGAAGGCTCCAAGGACATGATCTCCGATTGGCGCAAGCCCCTCTCTTGCGGCAACTTCAACGTGAAGACCGGCAAGTGCGGCGGTAAATCCTGATCTGACCTGATCGCAAGACGAATATCGGGAGGCGCGCGCTGCGCCTCCCGCCCACCCCGAACAGGAGCGCTTGCTATGTCCAACAGTTCCGCTTCCATGCCCGTCGTGACCGCTTCGAATGCGGCCAACTTCAAGGGGCGCCTGTTCGAGCGCCGTCAGGGACTGCTTGAGGCCCTCGCCTCCCTCTCCGGTTTTGCGCTGGTTCTGGCGAGTTGGTATGGCGTAAACACCGTTTTAAAGATCTCCGCGCTCAATGTGACGGCGATGATCGCCGACTGACCGCGCACAAGGCGCCGGTCTGCCCCGGCCAAAGGATTTCCAGGATGAGGATGACGCGCTTGCTAGGCGCGGCCGTGAGCCGCGTGAGGGTGGAGCTTACCCGCAAGGCCCTGAAATGGGGCGCCGCCGCCGTCTTGTTCGGCCTCATGGGCGCAGCCTTCCAACCCGTGAGCCTGCGGGCCGACACAATCGACGACGTGTTGGCGAAATTCGCGACTGACCGCTTTCCCGATACGGAAAAAGCCATTCAGGATCTCGCAAGCTCGGGCCTGGCCACAGGCCCTGCCATGCTTGAGGCGCTGGCCGCCAGCCAGCTCTATTTCGATCCAATCAGCAAAGGCGTTTTTCTGAAAGATTCGTCCGGCGCGCTGATCGCAGCCCGAACCGGCGTCAAGGCGGACGGCGTGCCGGAAGCGCGGCTGAAGAAAGTCCGCATGAACAACAGCGTGCGCGGCGCGATGCAAACGGCCCAAGGCGCCTTGAGCCTCATGTCCCCGGATCCGGCCAAGCGGCTGAGCGCGGCTGAATCCGTTTTCAAGTCTCGCGATCCCGCCTCCCTGCCGCTGGTGCAGATGGCGCTGGAAGCGGAAAAGGACGCACGGATTCGCGGCGTTTTCGAACAGGCGCGCGCGTCGATCATCGCCAGCGACAATAGTCAGGACGAGATCAAGCGGCTCGACGCCCTCGACGTGATCAAGGATCGCGGCGATCAGGACGCCGCTTCCCTGCTCTCCACCATCGCAGCGTCAAGCAATGGCCGCGTGAAGGCTTCGGCGGAAGACGGCGCGCGCGCCATCCAGTCGCGGCTGGCGCTCTGGGCCCATGTGCAGAACATCTGGTACGGGCTCTCCCTTGGCTCCGTGCTGCTGCTGGCGGCCATTGGCCTCGCCATCACCTTCGGCGTCATGGGCATCATCAATATGGCCCATGGTGAGATGGTCATGCTGGGCGCCTACACGACCTTCGTCGTGCAGGAGTGGATCCGCGCGCACAATCCGGCGCTGTTCAATTATTCGCTCCTGATCGCGATCCCCCTCGCCTTCGTCTTCACCGGCTTCATCGGGGTCGTCATCGAGCGCACGATCATCCGGTTTCTCTATGGACGGCCGCTGGAGACGCTGCTCGCCACCTTCGGGCTTTCGCTCATGCTGCAACAGGCGGTGCGCAGCATCTTCGGGGCGAACAATCGCGAGGTGGGCGCGCCCGCCTTCATGTCCGGCTCTTTTGATTTCGGGCCAATCGCCGTCACCTCCGGGCGCATGTGGATCATCGTCTTCGCCATCGCCGTTTTCGTCGGGCTGCTGATGCTGTTGCGCGTGACGCCCTTCGGGCTGCGCATGCGGGCTGTGACGCAGAACCGCCGCATGGCCTCGGCGATGGGCATCGACACCAACCGGGTGGATGCGCTGGCCTTTGGGCTCGGCTCGGGCATCGCGGGCATCGCGGGCGTGGCTTTGTCGCAGATCGACAATGTGTCGCCCAATCTTGGCCAGAGCTACATCATCGACAGTTTCATGGTGGTGGTCTTCGGCGGCGTCGGCAATCTGTGGGGCACGCTGGTGGCGGCCCTGTCGCTGGGCGTCGCCAACAAGTTCCTGGAGCCCATCGCGGGCGCGGTGCTTGGCAAGATCCTGCTGCTGGTCTTCATCATCCTCTTCATCCAGAAACGCCCGCGTGGGCTCTTCGCCCTCAAGGGCCGCGCGGTGGAGGCCTGACATGCAGGGCAAGACACCTTTCCTCGACACCAAGGGCCGCGTGTTCCTTGGAATTCTGGCGGCGGCCGCCGTGCTGACGCCGCTCCTCTTTCTGGCGACCCCGGCGGGATCGAGCCTGCACATGCCAGCCTATCTCGTGGCGCTCCTCGGCAAATATCTTTGCTTTGCGCTGCTGGCCGTGGCGCTCGATCTGGTGTGGGGCTATTGCGGGATCCTCTCGCTCGGCCACGGCGCCTTCTTCTCGCTCGGCGGCTACGCCATGGGCATGTATCTGATGCGCCAGATCGGAACGCGCGGCGTCTACGCCAATCCCGTTCTGCCGGACTTCATGGTCTTCCTGAACTGGAAGGAACTCCCGATCACCTGGTGGGGCTTCAACTCCTTTTCCTACGCCATGATGATGGTCCTGCTGGTTCCCGGCGTCCTCGCCTTCTGTTTCGGCTGGTTCGCCTTTCGCTCGCGCGTCACCGGCGTCTATCTGTCGATCATCACGCAGGCCATGACCTATGCGCTGCTGCTGTCGTTCTTCCGCAACGACATGGGCTTTGGCGGCAACAACGGCCTGACCGATTTCAAGGATATCCTTGGGTTCAACGTGCAGGCCGACGGCACGCGCGCCGCGCTGTTCTCCATCTCGGCCATCGCGCTGGGCCTTGGCTATCTCATCGCCCGCGCGGTCGTCACCTCCAAATTCGGCAAGGTGCTGATCGCCATCCGCGACGCCGAATCGCGCACGCGCTTCATCGGCTACCGGGTGGAGACCTACAAGGTCGCGGTCTTCACGCTTTCGGCCATGATGGCGGGCGTGGCGGGCGCGCTTTATGTGCCGCAGGTGGGGATCATCAACCCCAGCGAATTCGCCCCCGCCAATTCCATCGAAGCGGTCATCTGGGTCGCCGTTGGCGGGCGCGGCACTTTGGTCGGCGCGGCGCTGGGCGCGGTGCTCGTCAACTTCGCAAGAACGTGGTTCACCGGCGCCTTGCCCGAACTCTGGCTCTTCGCGCTCGGTCTGCTGTTCATCCTCGTCACGCTGTTCCTGCCCAAGGGCATTCTGGGCACGGCGGCCGAATTGACCGCCCGCCTGCGCCGCAAGCCGCCCGAGGACAAACCCCAACCCACAGCGGCGGAGTGAAGCCATGAGTCTGGCCAAGGACAATCCCGCCCTCACCTCCTCGGTGCTCTATCTCGATGGCGTCTGCGTGAGCTTTGACGGTTACAAGGCGCTGCGCGGCCTCTCGCTCACCCTGGAGCCCGGCGAGATGCGCGCCATCATCGGCCCCAACGGCGCGGGCAAGACCACGATGATGGACATCATCACCGGCAAGACGCGGCCCGATGAAGGCGACGTCTATTTCAACGGCGTGCAGGATCTCACAAAGCTCGATGAAGCCGCCATCGCCGAGCTGGGCATTGGCCGCAAATTTCAAAAGCCCACGGTCTTTGAAAGCCATACGGTCGAAGACAATATTCTGCTCGCCTTGAAGGCTCCGCGCGGCGCGCTCGCCACTCTTTTCGGCAAACCGCCCAAGGATGAGCGCGCCCGCATCGACCGTATTCTTGAGACGACGCGCCTCAAGGACCACCGCGCTAGGCTCGCGGCCGATTTATCCCATGGGCAGAAGCAATGGCTGGAGATCGGCATGCTGCTTGCTCAGGATCCCAAGCTGCTTCTCGTCGACGAGCCCGTGGCGGGCATGACCGATGCGGAGACAGCGCAGACCGCCGAACTCCTGCGCGAAATCGCGAAAGACCATTCGGTGGTCGTTGTCGAACACGACATGACTTTCGTGCGCGATCTCGGCGTGAAGGTGACCGTTCTGCACGAGGGATCCGTTCTGGCCGAAGGGCCGCTCGATGTGGTGAGCGCCGATCCGCGCGTCATCGAAGTCTATCTGGGGCGCTGACATGTTGGCGGTAGAGTCCATCGATCTCTTCTACGGCGCCGCGCAGGCCCTGCGCTCCGTCAGTTTCGAGGCGAAGCCCGGTCGCGTCACCTGCGTGCTCGGCCGCAACGGCGTGGGCAAGACCTCGCTCATGCGCGCCATCATCGGCCATCAGGCCATAGCGTCCGGCCGCATCATGTGGGACGGCGTGGATGTCGCCAAACTCGCGCCCCATCAACGCGCCCGGCGCGGCATCGCCTATGTGCCGCAGGGCCGCGAAATCTTCCCGCTGCTCTCGGTGCGCGAAAACCTGGAAACCGGCTTCGCGCCCCTGCCGCGCGGACAACGCTTCGTGCCCGATGAAATCTTCGACCTCTTCCCCGTGTTGAAAGACATGCTGTGGCGGCGCGGCGGGGATCTGTCGGGCGGCCAGCAACAGCAGCTCGCCATTGGCCGCGCGCTGGTCACGCGCCCGAGGCTTCTTGTGCTCGACGAGCCCACCGAAGGCATCCAGCCCTCGATCATCAAGGACATCGGCCGCGCCATCGAATATCTGCGCGAAAAGGGCGATATGGCCATCGTGCTGGTGGAGCAATATTTCGATTTCGCCCGCGATCTCGCGGATGATTTCATCGTGATGGATCGTGGGGCGGTCGTCCTTGGCGGCGACAAGGCGTCCATGGTCGAATCCGATGTGCGCAGCTACATGTCGGTGTGATCGTGACCCAAGTTCCCGCCCAAGTTCCTGCCCATGTTCCTGCTTATGTCCGCGCTGTCGGGCAATTGCGCGCGGACTTTCAGGCGACCGGCGCGCGCACGCAGGCGATGAACATTTTCGAGACCGGAGGCCTGCGTCTGCGTTGCCCCAAGGTGGCGCAGGGCTGCGAGGGCGTGCTGATCAATTCGGGCGGCGGGGTCGCGGGCGGCGACAAATGCTCTTATGATTTCGATGTCGGCCCGCAGGCGCAGGTCACCTTCACCACCCAGTCGGCGGAAAAGATCTATCGCGCGCAATCCAACGCCGCGGAGGTCGACGTCGCCTTGCGCATCGGCGCCCATGCCGCCGTGGAGTGGCTGCCGCAAGAGACCATCCTGTTCAGCGGCGCGCGCCTCAATCGGCGTCTCGACATGGACCTTGAAGAGTCCAGCAGCCTCACCATGCTCGAAAGCGTGATCTACGGCCGCATGGCCATGGGCGAGACCGAGGTCTCCGGCTCGTTCCGCGACCGCTGGCGCATTCGGCGCGGGCGGCGTCTGCTCTTCGCCGAAGACATGCGCCTTGATGGCGACATGACCGGCGCGCTGGACCGCCCCGCCGTTGGGGATGGCGCACGCTCCAACGCCACCTTCCTGCATGTGGCGCCCGACGCCGAGCAACGGCTGGAGGCGATCCGCGCCAGCCTCACGGACGCGCCCTGCGAATGGGGCGCGAGCGCGTGGAACGGCATGGCGCTGGTGCGCCTCATCTCGCCCTCGCCTGAAAAGATGCGGGCTGCTATTGTCAGCCTGCTGCAATCTTTCCGCGGGCGCGATGCGCCGCGCGTCTGGCAATAATCCCGGGTGTTTCCATGAATCTGACTCCGCGCGAAAAGGACAAGCTGCTGATCGCCATGGCCGCCCTCGTGGCGCGCCGCAGGCTGGAGCGCGGCGTCAAGCTCAACCACCCCGAGGCCATCGCGCTCATCACCGATTTCGTGGTGGAAGGCGCGCGCGACGGGCGCAGCGTCGCCGACCTGATGGAAGCGGGCGCCCATGTGGTGAAAGCCGATCAGGTGATGGATGGAATCGCGGAGATGATCCACGACATCCAGATCGAGGCGACCTTTCCCGATGGCACCAAGCTCGTCACCGTGCATCATCCCATTCGCGGCGCCGCTACCGATCACGCGCCGGGCGAGGTGATCACGCCGCCGGGCGACATCGTGATGAACGAGGGCCGCGAGACCCTGACGCTGACCGTGGCGAACACCGGAGACCGGCCCATTCAGGTCGGCTCCCATTATCATTTCTTCGAAACCAATCCGGCCCTGCGCTTTGACCGCGCCAAGGCGCGCGGCATGCGTCTCGACATTGCGGCGGGCACAGCCGTGCGCTTCGAGCCCGGCCAGACGCGCGATGTGACGCTTGTGGCGCTGTCGGGCCGCCGCGAGGTCTATGGCTTCCGGCAAGATGTGATGGGCAAGCTCTGAGCGGGAGACCAGACATGAGCAACAAGCTTTCCCGCGCGGCCTATGCGGATATGTTCGGCCCCACCAAGGGCGACAAGGTGCGGCTCGCCGACACCGCGCTCTATATCGAGATCGAGAAAGATTTCACCATCTATGGCGAAGAGGTGAAATTCGGCGGCGGCAAGGTCATTCGCGATGGCATGGGCCAATCGCAGGCCACCCGCGCCGATGGCGCCATGGATACGGTCATCACCAATGTGGTGGTCCTCGACCATTGGGGGATCGTGAAGGCCGACGTTGGCCTGCGCGACGGACGCATCGCGAAGATCGGCAAGGCGGGCAATCCCGAGATCCAGCCGGGCGTCGACATTCTCATCGGTCCGGGCACGGAGATCATCGCGGGCGAGGGCAAGATCCTCACGGCTGGCGGTTTCGACACCCATATTCATTTCATCTGCCCGCAGCAGATCGAAGAAGCGCTCATGTCGGGCGTCACCTCCATGCTCGGCGGCGGCACTGGCCCGGCGACCGGCACTTTCGCCACCACCTGCACGCCCGGCCCCTGGCATCTGGCGCGCATGATCGAAGCGGCGGATTCCTTCCCGATGAATCTGGGCTTCGCAGGCAAGGGCAACGCCTCCACGCCGCGCGGGCTGGTGGAGCAGATCGAGGCGGGCGCCTGCGCGCTCAAGCTGCATGAGGACTGGGGCACCACGCCCGCCGCCATCGACTGCTGCCTGTCGGTGGCCGACGATCACGACATTCAGGTGATGATCCACACGGACACGCTGAACGAGTCCGGCTTTGTGGAAGACACGATCAAGGCCTTCAAGGGCCGCACCATCCACGCCTTCCATACGGAGGGCGCGGGCGGCGGCCATGCGCCCGACATCATCAGCGTGGCGGGGCTCGAAAATGTGCTGCCCTCCTCCACCAATCCCACGCGCCCCTTCACGAAGAACACGCTCGACGAACATCTCGACATGCTGATGGTCTGCCATCACCTCGATTCGTCGATCCCCGAGGATCTGGCTTTCGCCGAAAGCCGCATCCGCAAGGAGACCATCGCCGCCGAAGACATCCTGCACGATCTGGGCGCGCTCTCCATGATGAGTTCGGACTCGCAGGCCATGGGCCGCGTGGGCGAGGTGATCATCCGGACCTGGCAGACCGCCGACAAGATGAAACGCCAGCGCGGCCCCCTGCTAGAGGAGACCGGCGACAACGACAACGCCCGCGCCAAACGCTACATCGCCAAATATACGATCAACCCGGCCATCGCCCATGGCGTGTCGCGGCACATCGGCTCCATCGAGCCGGGCAAGCTGGCCGATCTCGTGCTGTGGACGCCCGCCTTCTTCGGCGTGAAGCCCGATATCATCATCAAGGGCGGCGCCATCGCGGCCGCCGCCATGGGCGACCCCAACGCCTCGATCCCGACGCCCCAGCCGGTGCATTACCGGTCGATGTTCGGCGCCTATGGCGGCGCGGTGGCCTCGACCTGCCTCACCTTCGTCAGCGCGCTGGCGATGGACAGGGGGCTGGGGGCGAAGCTGCGCGTCAACAAGCCCATGGTGGCCGTGGAGAACACGCGCGGCCAGATCAGCAAGAAAAGCATGATCCACAACGCCGCCACCCCGAAGATCGTGGTGGACCCCGAGACCTATTCGGTGAGCGCCGACGGCGTGCTGCTGGTCTGCGAGCCCGCCGATGTGCTGCCCATGGCGCAAAGGTATTTCCTGTTCTAGCCCGCGCCGCGCGAGCGGTTGCAATAACTGTGGGTCAGTCTCGCATTTGACAGGTCGGTGCTTCCGCCCTGTGAATATGGGACGATGTGGTCCATCTCAGCATCATCTATGTGCTCAATTTGCTGATGGCAGAGCCCGCACGTACGATCCTCGTCAAACCGCGCCTTTTTCTCTGAAAACGTATATAGCCGCCGCATCGCCACGTGTGGGCCAATTACATCATTTAACACGCTGTTCCATATCTCGAACCGGGTTTTAACCCGACTCTTGTCTGCCGTTCCTAGAGTGATTGCATCTGCGAACTCTCTACTCGTGGAACAAATATGAATAAACGCTTCGCGAATTGCGTCTTTCCGCTCTATGACGAGCCGCTTTTCAGCACGCGCAAACCAAAACATGATGACGTCGTAGACCGCCTTGTTTATGGCTTTCTCCCAACTGCCTCCCACATGACCGGGCGAACCAGGCGAGTAACGACGGAAAGCCTTTTCGCCAAAAACTGTAAATGACAATTCAATGGCTTTGTGAAAAACTTCCTTATATTTGTTTTCTCGCTCTGGTGAAATGGTGCGGTTTTCCTTCATATGATTATTTAAAAACGACCGCATCCCATCATTATAGTTCAAATAGGTCGCCTCGTTGAATGCAAGAAATCGCAAAACTAATTCGACATCCTGCATTCTAGCGACAGGGTTATTAACGCCAAGAATCGTCTGAAAGTTTTAGTCTTTAGCTAATTCATTCATCAATTGGTTATAGCTACCTCGAAAAATGCAGTTCCTTAATTCCTGATCGGACAAAGAGACGGAGCCCGTGTTAAGCCGCTCGAATATTTCAAATTTTACAACCGGATGAGAGTCTTTTGATATTTTTATCGTCGGAATTGTGAATTTGTTGAACGCGTTTTTTGTCGCCTCATCAAGTTCTGCATGACGCTTCCCATCCAGATGGGACAATATTTTTAGATTTTTCAATCGAAATGGTCGGTGTTTTACGTGTTCACCACGACTTTCCCGCTCCTCGTCTTTTTTTGAAAGCGGGAAAAATCCGTCTATAAACGCAAAGCACGTTGTTAATCGTTGCTGACCATCGATAACAACTTCCTTCCCTCCGTCTTCTTCAGCTGTATAAACAAGCGGAAGCGGCACATTTAGCAGAATAGACTCTACAAGCGTGCTGGCTTTTTTAGTATCCCAAACGTAGCCCCTCTGGAAGGCTGGTCTCGGGTCTATGTCCTTGTCTTCTTTGTACGCTCTGTAGAGGTCGATGATTCGCCGGTTAGAATTTGAGAAATTGATTGGTGTGAAATTATCAAGCGCGAGCGGGCTCTGATCATCGTCCTCGGCCTCAATCGTAACCTCCGCCTCCTGAACATGAGCTTCAGGGGCTTCGTACTCTGCTTCTTGGTTTGCGGACATAATGAGAGCCCCTAACTTTACATAAGCTTAACAAATATGAACACCAATATTAAATCAAGCAGAAGTTGATCAAGCCTGCGGGCCTCGGTGGAAACAAAGTCTGCCACTCCACGGTTCCCGGGGTGATGCAGCGGCTCTTGCGTTTCCCCAATGGCGCAAAGGTATTTCCTGTTCTAGAAGAGGCTTCCGACCCCGGAGGCTTCATGATCGTCGTCATCGCCCGCGCCAAGATCCGTCCCGAAAAACGGGATGACTTTCTTGCGGCGGCGGCGGCCTGCGTGGAGACGTCCCGCGCGGAGAGCGGCAATATCGCTTATGACGTCTATGAAAGCGCCACGGAGACGAACGCCTTCGTCGTTCTGGAGCGCTGGAAGAGCCATGAGGACAATCGCGCCCATCTCCAGAACGCCCATACGCAGGACTTCCTGCGCGCCATGGCGCAAAGCGTGGCCGAAATGCCCCGGATAGAGGCGATCACCCCCGCCAAGATCGACATGCTCGCTTGAGAGAGACCCCCATGATCCGCGCCAATTTCATCAGCGCCCGAGGCGCATGGCAGGCCAAGCCCGCCGACACCGTCGTGCTCGATTTCGAAGCGCGCCACCGCCGCCGCGTCGCCATGACCGGCGTGCGCGGCCTCGAATTCCTGCTCGATCTGCCCGAAGCCGTGGTGCTGCGCCATGGCGACGCCTTGGTGCTGGAGGACGGGCGCCTCGTGGAAGTGGTCGCCGCGCCCGAGCCGCTGGCCGAGATCCGCATCGGCGAGCCGCGCGATCTCGCGCGCATGGCCTGGCATCTGGGCAACCGTCATCTGCCGGTGCAGATTCTCGCCAACCGAATCCGCATCCGCCGCGACCCGGTGATCGAGGACATGGCCCGCAAGCTGGGCGGCAAGATCGCCCTCATCGAAGGCCCCTTCGAGCCCGAGGGCGGCGCCTATGCGCCCGAACCCGAGCCTGCGCCGGAACCCGCACATGTGCATGGCCCGGGCTGTGGGCATGATCACCACGGGCATGATCACCACGCCCATGACGACCACGGCCACGACCACGCTGGCCATGGACACAAGCATTCTCATGACTGATCTGGCCCTCGCGCAGCGGCCTTCGCTTGTGGATACGCAAACCAGCGCAGGTTCCGCCCTGCCGCTGCACATCTGGCTATCGCCCGCTTTTCCGGTGGGCGCCTTCGCCTATAGCCATGGGCTGGAAGCCGCCGTCGATCATGGCGACATCACGAACGCCGCCACGCTGCAAGCCTGGCTCGACGATCTCGTGCGCTTCGGCTCGTTGCGCAGCGACGCCCTGCTGGTCGCCTGCGCCTGGCGCGCGGCTGTCGCAGGCGACATGGCTGGGGTCATCGAGATCAATGATCTGGCCCTTGCCCTGGCCCCTTCCAAAGAACGGCATCTGGAGACGGCGGCGCAGGGAAACGCCTTCATCGCCGCCGCGCAGGCCTCCTGGCCTTGCGATCTGCTTGCCGAACTGGCGGGGGCGGCGGACACCATCGCCTATCCCGTCGCGGTGGCCGTGGCGGCGGCGGCCCATGCTGTGCCGCTGGCCGCCCTTCTCGACGCATATCTGGTCGCCTTCGCGGGCAATCTCGTCTCCGCCGCCGTGCGCCTTGGCCCGGTGGGGCAGACCGACGGGCAGAAGATCATCGCGCGGCTTGTGCCCGCCCTGCGCGAGGCCGCACAGTTCGCGGCAACTGGAACGCTGGACGATCTGGGCTCCGCAGCCCTGCGCTCCGACATCGCCGCCATGCGGCATGAAACGCAATATTCAAGGCTGTTCCGCTCATGACCCTCGGCTTGTGCCTCTTCGTCTTCGCCGTGCTGATGACGGTGGCGGGCCTTTACTTGTCCTGGGCGCGGGGCGGGCATTGGCCCGTTTCCAGCGAGATGGCGCTGGCTGCGGCAGTGGTCGGCGACCCGAAACTGCAACGCATGCCCTCGCCCCAACGCCTGCGGCTGATCGCCCTCGCCCACGCGCTGGGCGCGCTCAGCGTGCTGGCTCTGGGCTTCGACCTGCCCGGCCCGCTGCAACTGATCGCGACCTATTTGGGCGCGGGCTTTTGCGCTGTCTTCGGCCTGCGCGGCGTGCTCGGCTTCCTGCCGTTCTGGCGCAAGCATTTCACGGCGGAACCGTTCAACACCATTGACCGGATCATCTATTCGCCCTGCTATGTGCTGATCGCCGAGGTCTATTTCTCGCTCATCTCCGACAGGTTCTGAACCATGACGACTTCATCCAACGGCCCGCTGCGGGTGGGCGTGGGCGGCCCGGTGGGCTCGGGCAAGACCGCGCTCATGGAGCAATTGTGCAAGCGGCTGCGCAGCGTCTATGACCTCGCCGCCATCACCAACGACATCTACACGAAAGAGGACGCCCGCATCCTCACTGAGACCGGCGCGCTGGAGGCCGAGCGCATCATGGGGGTCGAGACCGGCGGCTGCCCCCATACCGCCATCCGCGAGGACGCCTCGATCAATCTGGCCGCCATCGCGGACATGAACAAGCGCTTCCCCAACCTCGATCTCATTCTGGTGGAATCAGGCGGCGACAATCTGGCCGCCACCTTTTCGCCCGAGCTGGCGGATCTGACCGTCTATGTCATCGACGTCTCTGGCGGCGAGAAGATCCCGCGCAAGGGCGGCCCGGGCATCACCCGCTCGGACCTGCTGGTCATCAACAAGATCGACCTCGCCCCCCATGTGGGCGCCTCGCTGGAGGTGATGGCGCGCGACGCCAAACTGATGCGCAAGGACCGCCCCTTCGTCTTCACGAACATGAAGACAGGCGAAGGCGTGGAGGAGATCATCGCCTTCATCGAGGCGCGGGGCGGGTTGAGCCGGGGCGCTTAACCCGGCAACAGGTCTTGCAGCCGCAGCAGGGCGATGCGGCTGATCTCGTCCAGCGCAGCGGCGAATTCCTGATCGCGGTCGTGAGCGATGCGACGCGCGAAGGCGCCCATGATCTCATCCTTGCTGCGGCCCTTCACCGCCATGATGAAGGGGAAACCAAAACGCGCCTTGTAGGCGTCGTTCAGTTCCGTGAAGCGCGCCCGTTCCTCGTCGGTGAGCTGGTCGAGGCCGGCGGACGCTTGCTCTTTCGTCGATTCCGCCGTCAGGCGTCCGGCGCGGGCGAGGCGCCCCGCGAGATCGGGATGGGCCATGATGAGCGCGAGCTTCTGCACATCATCGCCCGCCATCATGGCTCGGGCCATCAGGGCATGCAGACCGCGCGCCGTCTCACAGCTGGAATCGAGCCCGGCGTCAAAGGCGGATTCCGCGACCCAGGGCGAATGTTCGAAAACCCCGCCAAAGCGGTCCACGAAGGCGGCGCGTGAAAGGTCGCGAAGGTTCATCGGAAAACCTGTTTGATAGGGGCGGCGACAAGGTTGTAAGCTTCGGTCATGCTGTTTAGCATGCGACTCGGTTTTCACTATCTTATCAATGGTGGCGCGTGAGCGAAACAAAGACGCTTTCCCCGGTCGGCGCCCCGGCGCAATCTGGCCGCCTGACCACGCATGTGCTCGACACGGCCTGCGGCAAGCCCGCGCAAGGGGTGGCCATCAGCCTCTTCGCCGTTGAGGCCTCCGGCGCCCGGCGCTTGCTCAAAAGCGCGCGGACCAATGGAGACGGGCGCTGCGACGCACCTCTTCTGAGCGGCGCGGAGATGGTTGTGGGCGCCTATGAACTCGTCTTCGAGGTCGCGGCCTATTTCCGCGCGGCGGGAGTCGCCCTGAGCGATCCGCCATTTCTGGACGTTGTTCCGATTCAATTCGGGATAGCCGAAGGCGGCGCGCATTATCATGTGCCGCTGCTCATCTCCCCCTATGGGTATTCGACCTATCGGGGAAGTTAATAAAGAACACTCAAGGGGAACAAACATGTCGGACGAGACGCACCCAGTAGATGAAATGCTGCCGCCTGCTCGCCTTGGCGCGCTGGGCTTGCAGCATGTTTTGGTGATGTATGCGGGCGCCATCGCCGTGCCGCTGATCATTTCCGGCGCGCTTGGGCTCAATCCCGAGCAGCGCGCGGTGCTGATCAACGCGGATCTTCTGGCCTGCGGCCTCGCCACACTGGTGCAGGCGCTGGGCTTCTGGGGCGTGGGCATCCGCCTCCCCGTCATGATGGGCGTCACCTTCGCCTCCGTCTCGCCCATGATGGGCATGATCGCAGCCGCCAAGAGCGGCGGCAACTTTCAGGCGATTCCCACCCTGCTGACCATCTATGGCTCGGTCATCGCGGCCGGCCTCTTCGCCTTCCTCGTGGCCCCACTGGTGGGCCGGGTGCTGCGCTTCTTCCCGCCGGTGGTCACGGGCACGATCATCACGGTGATCGGCCTGTCGCTGATGCGCATTGGCGTCGGCTGGGCGGAAGGCCCGCTGACGGTGGTGCAGATGGTGGATGGGGCGGTGAAGGTCATTCCCAATCCCAACCGCGACGCGCTCGACGGCCTCGCCATGGCGCTGTTCGTGCTGCTGGTGATCCTTGGAATCACCAAATACGCCAAGGGCTTCATCTCCAATGTGGCGGTTCTGGTGGGCATCATCGCGGGCGCGGTCGTGGCCAGCCTGGTGGGCGCCGAGTCGCCCAATGTGGCCATGAGCTTCGCCGATGTGGCCAAGGCCCCCTGGTTCGGCGTGGTCATGCCCCTGCAATTCGGCATGCCCACCTTCGAGGTGACGCCCATCATCATCATGTGCATCGTGATGCTGGTGGTGATGATCGAATCGACCGGCATGTTCCTGGCGCTGGGAGAGATGACCGGCCGCAAGGTGGGTCCGGAGGATCTGACCCGGGGCCTGCGGGCTGACGGCGTCGGCACCATCATCGGCGGCGTGTTCAACACCTTCCCCTACACCTCCTTCTCCCAGAACGTGGGCCTCGTCGGCGTCACCGGCGTGCGTTCGCGCTATGTGGCGGCGGCGGGCGGCGTGATCCTGATCGTTCTGGGCTTCGTGCCCAAGCTCGCCGCCCTTGTGGGCGCGGTGCCCGTGCAGGTGCTGGGCGGCGCGGGTCTGGTGATGTTCGGCATGGTCACGGCCACCGGCATCCGCATTCTGGGCGGGGTGGACTTCAAGACGAAGCGCCACAACCTGTTCATCGTGGCGATTGCGGTGGGCTTCGGCCTCATCCCGCTCATCGCGCCGAACTTCTTCAAGAACTTCCCCAGCGAACTGAAGCTGTTGCTGGAGTCAGGCATCATCCTTGCCTCCATCGTGGCCGTCGTGCTCAACGCTTTCTTCAACGGTCTGGGCTCCCGGACCGAGGCTGAAGCGCAGATCGCGCAAGCGTCCGCGCAGGCCGACATCTGACCCAACTTTCAGCCAGCGGGCGCCATGCCCGCTGGCCTTGCATCCGGAGAGTCCCGTGGATTGGCGAATTCTGTTTACCGAATGGGCGGATTTTCTGATCCGTTGGGTCCATGTGATCGCGGGCGTCTGCTGGATCGGCTCCTCGTTCTATTTCGTCCATCTGGATCTGAGCCTGCGCAAGCGCGACGGGCTGCCGCAGGGCGTGGGCGGCGAAGCCTGGCAGGTGCATGGCGGCGGCTTCTACCACATGATGAAATATACGGTCGCGCCGTCCCATCTGCCGCAGGATCTGACCTGGTTCAAATGGGAGGCCTACTGGACCTTCATCTCCGGTTTCTCCCTGCTGTGCTGGCACTATTTCGCCCATGCCGAACTTTATCTGATCGACCGGACGGTGATGGATCTGACGCCTGTCCAGGCGGTGTCCATCGCCATCGCCGTCTTGGCGCTGGGCTGGGTGATCTATGATTTCCTGTGCCGCTCGAAGCTGGGCGACAGCGATCTGGCGCTCGGCGTGGTGGGCTTCGCCTTTCTCGTCGCCATCGCCTTCGGCCTGACGCGGGTCTTCAGCGGACGCGGCGCCTTCATCCTTCTGGGAGCCCTGATCGGCACGATCATGGTGGCCAATGTGGCGATGAACATCATGCCCAACCAAAAGAAAACCATCGCGGCCCTGATCAAGGGCGAGGCGCCGAACCCGGCCTATGGCAAGACGGCGAAGAGCCGTTCCCTGCACAACAACTACCTGACCCTGCCGGTCATCTTCCTGATGGTCTCCAACCACTATCCGCTGGCTTTCGGCTCGAAGTGGAACTGGCTGATCGTGACCCTGGTCATGGTGATCGGGGCCGTGGTGCGGCACTTCTTCAATTCCGAACACGCCCGCAAGGGCTCGCCCTGGTGGACCTGGGCGGTGGCGGCCGCCTGTTTCATCGCCATCATCGCGCTGTCGGGCGCCTCGCGCGAGGGCGGTGACGCGGCCCTCGCTCCGGCGCCCAAGGTCAAGTTCGCGCAGGTGGAGGAGATCGTCGTCTCGCGCTGCTCCATGTGCCACATGGCCGAGCCCGTCTGGGATGGCGTCAATGCGCCCCCCAAGGGCGTGATGCTCGACACGCCCGAGCGCATCCGCCTTCATGCGGAGCAGATCTATCTACAGGCGGTGATGACCCGCTCCATGCCGCCCGGCGGCAATCTGACCGAATTGAGCGAAGAGGACCGCAAGGTGCTGGCCGCCTGGGTGCAAGGCGGCGCGCAGGCGGACTGAGCCGGCCTGGTTGCCTCTGGCGCGGCAAGCGCCTAGAAACGCGACACTCGAAACAAGGTTCTCCCATGCGCCCTTCCAAACGTGCGGCCGATGAAATGCGGCTGGTCTCGATCGAACGCAATGTCGCTCGCTATGCTGAAGGCTCCTGCCTGATCAAATTCGGCGAGACCCATGTGCTGTGCACCGCCTCGCTCGAAGACAAGCCGCCGCAGTGGCTGCGCGGTCAGGGCCGGGGCTGGGTGACGGCGGAATACGCCATGCTGCCGCGCGCCACCCATACCCGCACCCGCCGCGAGTCGACCTCCGGCAAGCAGTCGGGCCGCACCCAGGAAATTCAGCGTCTCGTCGGCCGCAGCCTGCGGGCGGTGGTGGATCTGCAACAGCTCGGCGAGCGCCAGATCGTGGTCGATTGCGACGTGTTGCAGGCCGATGGCGGCACCCGCACCGCCTCGATCACCGGCGGTTGGGTCGCCCTTTATGAGTGCCTGCGCTGGATGCGCCAGCGCTCCATCATCAAGGAAATCCCCATCAAGGATCACGTGGCGGCCATTTCCTGCGGCGTCAGCAAGGGCGTGCCGGTGCTCGATCTCGACTATGCGGAAGATTCCGTGGCCGAGACCGACGCCAATTTCGTCATCACGGGCGCTGGCGGCCTCGTCGAGGTGCAGGCCACGGCCGAGGGCGCGATCTTCTCGCAAGAACAGCTGGACGCCATGATCGTTCTGGCCCGCAAGGGCGTGGGCGAGCTGATCGCCCTGCAGAAGGCGGCGGTCGCGGGATGAGCCCCCATCGTCGTCTCGCCGAGCGCGTCATCATCGCCACCCATAATGGCGGCAAGCTGCGCGAAATGCGCGAGCTGATGGCGCCCTATGGGATCGACTGCGTATCGGCCGGGGAGCTTGGCCTCCCCGAGCCCGAGGAGACCGGCGTCACCTTCATGGAGAACGCCCTGATCAAGGCGCGTGCGGCGGCCATGGCCGCCAACCTTCCCGCGCTGGCCGATGACTCAGGGCTTTGCGTGGCCGCGCTCGACGGCGCGCCGGGCATCTATTCGGCCCGCTGGGCTGGCGAGGCCAAGGACTTCGCCGCCGCCATGGCGCTGGTGGAGGAGAAGGTGAAAGCGCTGGGCTGCGTCGCCCCCGAGCAGCGCGCCAGCTGGTTCATCTCGGCGCTCGCCATCGTCTGGCCCGATGGCCACGCGGAAGAATTCGAAGGCCGCATCGACGGCGTGCTGGTCGATCCGCCGCGCGGGACGGCGGGCTTTGGCTATGATCCCTGTTTCCTGCCCGAAGGCCACAGCCGCACCTTCGGCGAAATGACCTCGGAAGAAAAACACGGCCTGCCTGCGGATGGCTCGCGCGCCCTGTCGCATCGGGCGCGCGCCTTCCAGATGCTGGCGAAGGCCTGTCTGGCCTAGAGCGGGGCGGAGTGACGTAACCTCATCCTCGCGCACCCGGAGGGACGACGTCCTCGTCGTCCCACTCCGCCGCCAGCCTGGGGATCAGCATCCTGAATGGTGGCGCGCGGAGGGGCCTTCAATCCAACGGGAACCGGGGCGACGGAACGTCGCCCCTCCCGGTTTTCACGCCGCCAGACAGCACTTCTTGAACTTCTTGCCGCTGCCGCAGGGGCAGGGATCGTTGCGGCCCACGTCCCGGGTGGGATTGATGACGGTTTCAGCGACGCCTTCGTCTTCGTCGGGCTGGCCGTCGTCATAATCCTCCGGCGATTCCTCGGCGGCCATCTGGATGGCGGCCTCCACGGCGGCCATCGAGGTGATGGCGTCGTCGAAGGGCGCGAGACCTTCGCGCTCGAAAGTCGCCAGCGGATTGCTCTCTTCGCGCGCGAGCGCAAAGATGTCCTCGAATTCCTCGAGGCTGAACAGCTCCTCGTGGATCAGCCCGCCCTCGAAGGCGGCGCGGGCGAGCGGCGCCAGATCTTCCGCGCCCAACAAGGCGATGGCGTGGGCGAAGCCGTCGAAGCAGCTTTCAAAGTCCTCCGCCTTTTCCCAAAGCACGGGCAGACCGATCATCCAATGTTCCAGCGCTGCGCGGTCAATCGCGCCGCTGGCGGCGGCATAGGCCAGGGCGATGAGGGCGCAAGCTTTCACTTCAGGAGCTGCGCCGGTGGTTTCGACGATGTCTTGCAGGGCGCGGGCGTCCTTGCCGAAATAGGAAATGAACATCGGCGTCAGCGTGAAGTCGATGGCGTCGCCCAGAATGGCGGAGAGGCCTTCAGGCGATTTCGCCAGACGCGACAGCATGACGGCGCCGGAAGCCTCGCCCTTTTCGGCCATGAGATGCAGCAGAAAATAGCCCGCGATCATGTCGTGGTCGGCGGCGTTCTCCGGATCGCGGGCGCAGCGCGCCAGCACGAGGGAGGCGGCGGGACCAGCCACATCCCAATTGTCGCGCAGCCAATGCAGCGCCTCTTCGGGCAGATGATCGCGCGCCGCGCCGAGATCCAGCAGTGCTGTGGCCAGGTTCATGGGAATCTCCTTGCGACGCGCCTGCGTCGTCTGGCGGGCACCTTATCCTTCCGAAGTAGAGTTGCAATCGCCTCCCGCTCATGAAAACCTCGAGCCATTGCAGTCGGAGCCTTCCGCCCATGACCTTTGCCCTGACCGGCGAGCAGATCGCCATTCGCGACATGGCGCGCGATTTCGCAAGAGCCCGCATCGAGCCCCATGCGCTGGACTGGGACGAGCAGAAGATTTTCCCCGTGGACACGCTGCGCGAAGCGGCGGCGCTGGGGATGGCGGGCATCTATGTGCGCGAGGATGTGGGCGGCTCGGGCCTGACGCGGCTCGACGCGACGCTGATCTTCGAGGCGCTGGCCACCGGCTGCCCCTGCGTCTCCGCCTATCTGTCGATCCACAACATGTGCGCCTGGATGATCGACGCCTACGGATCGGGCGAACAGCGCCAGCGCTGGCTGCCCATGCTCATGCGCATGGACCGGCTGGCGAGCTATTGCCTCACCGAGCCTGGCAGCGGTTCCGACGCCGCCGCGCTCGCCACGAAGGCCGAGCGCGAGGGCGACCATTATGTGCTCACCGGCCAGAAGCAGTTCATCTCCGGCGCCGGCAATCCCCACGATTTCTACATCGTGATGGCGCGCACCGGCGAGGCTGGGCCGCGCGGCGTTTCCTGCTTCGTGGTGGAGGGCGGAAGCAAAGGCGTCTTTTTTGGCAAGGACGAGCGCAAGATGGGTTGGCACGCCCAGCCCACCCGCGCCGTGATCTTCGAAGGCGCGCGGGTCCCGGCCGCCAACCGGATCGGCGCGGAAGGCGAGGGCTTCCGCATCGCCATGTCGGGGCTTGATGGCGGGCGGCTCAACATCGGCGCCTGTTCGCTGGGCGGGGGCGAGGCGGCGCTGGAAAAGGCGCTCAACTACATGGGCGAGCGCAAGGCCTTCGGCCGCAGGCTCGACCAGTTTCAGGCCCTGCAATTCCGCCTCGCCGACATGGCGACCGAACTGGAAGCCGCGCGCAGCCTCATCTGGCGCGCGGCGGCAGCATTGGACGCCAAAACGCAGGACGCCACGCAGCTCTGCGCCATGGCCAAAAGGGTCGCCACCGACGCGGGCTTCAAGGCGGCCAACGACGCGCTGCAATTGCTCGGCGGCTATGGCTATCTGTCGGACTATGGGATCGAGAAAATCGTGCGCGACCTGCGCGTGCATCAGATTCTGGAAGGCACCAACGAAATCATGCGCCTGATCGTGGCGCGCGAACTCGTGGGGCGTTGATCATAAAAAAACGGAGGGTGGAATGGCCGCTGTCGCATTCATCGGGCTCGGCAATATGGGCCTGCCCATGGCGCTCAATCTCGTGCGCGCGGGACGCCGCGTGAGGGGATTCGATCTTGCGCCGGGCGCGCGCGAGGCGGCGCTGGCGGGCGGTCTGGAATGGGCGGACAGCGCCCTTGATTGCGTGCGCGAGGCGCAGGTCGTCGTCACCATGTTGCCCGCCGGCAAGCATGTGCGCGCAGTGTGGGAGGAGATCGCCAGCGCCGCGCAGCCGGGCGCGCTGCTGATCGATTCCTCCACCATCGACGTGGAAAGCGCGCGCGCCGCGCACGGATTGGCGGGCGCACGGGGATTGCTGTCGCTCGACGCCCCCGTTTCGGGGGGCACGGGCGGAGCGCGCGCGGGCACGCTGACCTTCATGTGCGGCGGCTCGGCGGAGGCCTTCGCAGCGGCCCAGCCGATGCTGGAGGCCATGGGCAAGCGCATCGTCCATTGCGGCGGCGCGGGGGCGGGGCAGGCGGCCAAGGTCTGCAACAACATGATTCTGGGCGCCACCATGGTCGCCACCTGCGAGGCCTTCGTGCTGGCGGAGAAGCTCGGCCTCGACCATCAGGCCCTGTTCGACGTGGTCTCGACCTCGTCCGGCCAATCCTGGTCCACCACCACCTATTGTCCCGTTCGTGGCCCCGTGCCCACCAGCCCCGCGAACAACGGCTACAAGCCGGGCTTCGCGGCCGCCCTCATGCTGAAGGATCTGCTGCTCTCGCAGGAGGCCGCCGCCAGCGCCGGCGCCGTGACGCCCATGGGCGCAGCGGCTGCGGGCCTCTACCAGCGCTTTGTGGCGGAGGGGTCCGGGGAGGTGGATTTTTCGGGGATCATCGGGTTTTTGCGGGAGGGAACCGTGGCCGAATGAAGCGCTAAAGCGGGATCCGATCAATTTGCATGGAGCTGGCGACAGCATGACATGATGAACACGGGAGGGGCGACGTCTCGTCGCCCTCCCGGGTTCGGTGCACCATGATCGGATGCCGCTCCAGGCCACGGTTTTGATCAGACGAAGCGTCTAGTCAAACCGCACCTTGTGCTGCGCCACCGGGATCATGGCGCGCACGCGCGTCACGCGATCAGGTTCG
The DNA here is from genome assembly GCA_903902915.1 of uncultured Hyphomicrobiales bacterium. GTDB lineage: Bacteria > Pseudomonadota > Alphaproteobacteria > Rhizobiales > Beijerinckiaceae > Terripilifer. Next base: position 98,150 of record CAIUWR010000049.1, read on the forward strand.
ATGCGGGCGGCGACATAGCCCACGCCATCCGACGCGCGCGCCACCACATGGCCCCAGGGGTCGACCACCATGGAATGGCCCCAGGTGGTTCGGGTCTCATTGCCCTGCAAATGGTTGCCCGTCTGGCCCGTGGCGACGAAATAGGTTTCCGTCTCTATGGCGCGCGCGCGGCACAGCACTTCCCAATGGTCCTTGCCGGTCTGCAAGGTGAAGGCGGCGGGCAGGGCGATCATCTGCGCGCCCTTGTCGGCCAGCGCCTGAAACAGGCCGGGAAACCGCAAGTCGTAGCAGATGGCGCAGCCCACCGTGACGCCTTCGCAGTCATAGGTCACCACCGCGTCGCCCGGCTTCATGGCCGCGCTCTCGTGGTATGTCTTGCCGTCGGGCGCGGTGATGTCGAACATGTGGATCTTGCGGTAGCGCGCCAGCTCCTCGCCCTTGCGGTTGAAGACCACGGTGGTGTTGGCGACCCGCGCCTCGCCCTCGATGGTCTCCAATAGGGAGCCCGCGTGAATGAAGACGCCGTTGGTGCGCGCCACATCCTGCAACATGGCGTAGGCAGGCCCGCCCGGCAGGGTTTCGGAGGCCGCGCGCTTTTCCGCCAGCGAGCCGCCCATGAAGTCGAAGACCTCCGGAAGGCAGATCCAGTCGGGCTTTTCCTCCGCGATGGCCCGCTCCATGAGGGCGCGGGCGGCGGCGAGATTGGCCGGCTTGTCGGCGCCGGAATTCATCTGGATGAGCGCGACTTTCATGGGGCGATCCTGTTTCAAGTCAAAGGCGGGATATGCGTCAGTCCACGCTCTCCAATGCAAGCGCTATGCCTTGCCCGACCCCGATGCACATGGTCGCCAGAGCGCGCTTGGCCTTGCGGTCGTTCATTTCCAGCGCCGCCGTCAGGGCGAGCCGCGCGCCCGACATGCCCAGCGGATGGCCGATGGCGATGGCGCCGCCGTTCGGGTTCACATGCTCCGCGTCATCTGGCAGGCCAAGGCCGCGCAGGCAGGCCAGAGCCTGACAGGCGAAGGCCTCGTTGAGTTCGACGATGTCGAAATCCGAGATCTTGTAGCCGCGCCGCTCCATGAGCTTTTGGGTGGCGGGCACGGGGCCAAAACCCATGATGCGCGGGGGCACGCCCGCCGTCGCCATGCCGCTGATGCGCGCCAAGGGCTGCAAACCATAGCGCTCCACGGCCGCGCGCGAGGCGACCAGCAGGGCGGCGGCGCCGTCGTTGACGCCGGATGCGTTGCCCGCCGTCACCGAGCCGTCCTTGCGGAAGATGGGCTTCAGGCTGGCGAGCTTTTCCAGCGTCGTGGCGCGGGGATGTTCGTCATGCTCGACGCGGGTGACATTGCCCTTGCGGTCGGTGATCGCATAGGGGGCGATCTCGCGGGCGAAGCGGCCGCTGGCGATGGCGCTGGCCGCGCGGTTCTGGCTGCGCATGGCGAAGGCGTCCTGATCGGCGCGGGAGACGCTGCGCTCCTGCGCCAGATTTTCCGCCGTCTCGCCCATGGCGTCCACGCCATAATTCTCTTTCATGGCTGGGTTGACGAAGCGCCAGCCAATCGTCGTGTCGAAGATTTCGGCGTTGCGCGAGAAGGCCTCCGTCGCCTTGGCCTGCACGAAGGGCGCGCGCGACATGCTCTCGACGCCGCCCGCAATCGCCACATCGATTTCGCCCGCGCGAATGGCCCGCGCCGCCTGACCCAGAGCGTCGAGGCCGGAGCCGCAGAGGCGGTTCACCGTGACGCCGGGAATCTCCAGCGGCAGGCCCGCCAGCAAAAGCGACATGCGGGCCACGTTGCGGTTGTCCTCGCCCGCCTGATTGGCGCAGCCCGCATAGACTTCGTCGATGGCCGCTGCGGGTAGCGCAGGCGCGCGCAGCATCAGTTCGCGGATGGCGTGCGCCAACAGATCGTCAGGGCGAACGCCCGACAGCGACCCGGCATAACGGCCGACCGGGGTGCGCACCCCCGCGCAAAGGAACACTTCGGTCATTTTCCATTCCCCGGGCTGGCGTTTCCGCAAGTCATGAACCTGATTACAGCGGAACCCGATCATGTTGCAACGAGCGACGCCATGGCAGGGGGGCGAGACCCCGGGAGGGGCGTGAGCGTCAAGCGCGCAGCAGGGCCTCGCTCAACACAGCCGCGACAGTGCCGGTGAGCTGCTCCAGCTCGCCATCTGCGATCACGAAGGCTGGCGTCAGATAGACCACATTGCGGAAAGGCCTGATCCAGACGCCGCGATCAAGAAACGCCGCCTGTAGCGCGCGGGGCTCGGGCATGGCCTCCATCTCCACCACGCCGATGGCGCCCATGACGCGCACATCCGTCACGCCCGGCAAGGCGCGGCAGGGGGCCAGCCCCTCTTCAAGAAGGGCGGCGATTCGCGCCACTTGCGCCAGACGCGGCTCGCTCTCGAACAGATCGAGTGAGGCGTTGGCGGCGGCGCAGGCCAAAGCGTTGCCCATATAGGTCGGGCCATGCATGAGCGCCTTGTCGGCCTCATCGCCCCAGAAAGCGTCGAACACATGTTTGCGCGCGAGGGTGGCGGCAAGGGGAAGCGTTCCCCCCGTCAGGGCCTTGGAGAGCGTGACGATGTCGGGCGTGACGCCAGCCTCAGCGCAGGCGAACATGGCGCCGGTGCGCCCGAAGCCGGTGAAGATTTCATCGAAGATCAGCAAAAGCCCGAAGTCGTCGGCGAGCTGGCGCAGATCGCGCAAGACCTGATCCTCATGAAACACCATGCCCCCGGCGCCCTGCACGCGCGGCTCCACCAGAATGGCGGCCAGTTCATGGGCGTGAGCCTCGACCAGTTGGCGCAAACCCGCCAGCGCCGCGCCATCGCGCGGCAGATCGCCGATGAGCTGGGGCGCGAAGACGCCCGCGAATTTGGCGTGCATCCCTTCCTCAGGGTCGCAGACCGCCATGGTGGCGAAAGTGTCGCCATGGTAGCCGCCGCGAAAACTCAAGATTTTGGTGCGGCCCGCAACGCCTCGGTTCATCCAGTATTGAACCGCCATCTTCATGGCGACTTCGACGGAGACCGAACCTGATTCGGTGAAGAACACGCGCTCCAGATCGCCCGGCAGCAGGGCGGCGAGGCGGGTCGCCAGCCGATAGGCCTGTTCATGGGCGAGGCCGCCGAACATCACATGGGGCAGGCGAGCGAGCTGCTCGCGCAGGGCTTCGGCGATATGGGGATGGTTGTAGCCGTGGCAGGCGGTCCACCAGCTGGCGATCCCATCCACCAACACGCGCCCGTCCGCCAAAGTCAGCCGCGCGCCTTCGCTGGCGACGACCGGGAGTGGCCGCGCGGCGGTCTTCATCTGCGCATAGGGTAGCCAGATGTGGTCGAGGCCTGCTTTGAGCCAGCGCGGCTCAGCGCAGTCCGGCGGCGCCATCGGTGGTCATGCCGAGACGCTCGAACAGCGCGCCATCGCGATCCTCGCCCGGGTTCGGCGTGGTCAGCAGCCGCTCGCCCGAAAAGATCGAATTGGCGCCCGCGATGAAGCAGAGCGCCTGCAACTCGTCGGTCATGTCCTCGCGGCCCGCCGACAGGCGCACCATGGAGGCGGGCATGGTGATGCGCGCCACCGCGATGGTGCGGACGAAATCGAGCGGATGCACCCGGCCCGTCCCCTCCAATGGCGTGCCCGCCACCTGCACCAGCAAGTTGATCGGCACGCTTTCGGGATGGCTGGGCAGGGTCGCCAGCGCATGGACCATGCCCACGCGGTCATCGATGCTCTCGCCCATGCCCACGATGCCGCCGCAGCAGACGCTCAGCCCGGCGTCGCGCACCACGCTCAGCGTGTCGAGCCGGTCCTGGAAGGTGCGGGTGGAGATGATCTTGGGGTAATATTCAGGGGAAGTGTCGAGGTTGTGGTTGTAATAATCGAGGCCCGCGACCTTCAGGCGACCCGCCTGCGGGGCGGTGAGCATGCCAAGGGTCATGCAGGTTTCCATGCCCATGGCCTTCACGCCCTCCACGAGTTCGCAGAGATCGTCCATGTCGCGGTCTTTCGGGGAGCGCCAGGCGGCGCCCATGCAGAAACGGGTGGAGCCGCTGGCCTTGGCCTCGCGCGCCGCCTCCATCACCGCCTCCACATCCACCAGTTTGGTGGCCTTGAGGCCCGTGTCATGTTCGGCGCTTTGCGGGCAATAGGCGCAATCTTCGGGGCAGCCGCCGGTCTTGATCGACATGAGGGTCGAGAGCTGCACCTTGTCCGGATCGAAGCGCAGGCGATGCACGCTCTGGGCGCGGAAGATCAACTCGGGGAAAGGCAGATCAAACAGCGCGCGGATCTCGGCGCGGGTCCAGTCGTGACGCAGGTCGTCAGCGAGGTTTCCCGCAGGGGCGGTGCGATGGAGAGAGGCGTCCACGGCGTTCATCGTCTGTCCTTCAGTTGCGCGCTTCTACATGCCTCTTTAGGGTCCGCCGGGCAAGCGCGAACCGCTCCGCTGCGGACCATCCGCGACCTTTGGATAGGGCATGGACACTCTCGACGCATTCGCAAGGCGAAAGCTGGCGGCCCTGGAGGCGGCGGGCCTGCGGCGCGCGCTGGCGCCCACGGCGCGGCTGGACGGGGTGCATGTGCTGCGCGGCGGGCAAAAGCTGATCAGCTTTTCCTGCAACGATTACCTCGGCCTCGCCCATGATCCGCGCGTGCTGGCCGCCGCCCATGGCGCGCTGGATGAGCACGGGGCGGGGGCGGGCGCTTCGCGGCTGGTCACGGGCGACCACCCATTGTTGAGCGCGCTGGAACGCCGCCTCGCCGCCTTCAAGGGCGCGGAGGCGGCCTGCGTCTTCGGCTCGGGCTATCTCACCAATGCGGGCGTCATCGCGACGCTGACGGGCGCCAATGATCTGGTGCTGCTCGACGAGCTCGTCCATTCGAGCCTGCTCAGCGGCGGCAAGCTATCGAGCGCGCGGGTGCTGACCTTCCGCCACAACGATGCGGCCCATCTGCGCGAGCTGCTCAGCGCCCATCGCGGCGGCGCCACGCGCTGTCTGGTGGCGACCGATGGGGTCTTCTCCATGGATGGGGATCTGGCGCCGGTGGGCGATCTGCTGGCGGCCTGCCGCGACCACGACGCCTGGCTGATGGTCGACGACGCCCATGGGGTGGGCGTGGTGAACGGCGGGCGGGGCGTCGCCCATGGCCATGCCGTGCCGCTGCGCATGGGCACGCTCTCGAAGGCGCTGGGGAGTTATGGCGGCTATGTCTGCGCCTCCGCGCCGGTGATCGACTATCTGAAGACCCGCGCCCGCACCTTCGTCTATTCCACCGCCTTGCCGCCCGCGAGCGCGGCGGCGGCCCTGGCGGCGCTGGAGATTGTAGAGCGAGAGCCCGAGCGGGTCGCCCAGCCCCTGCGCAAGGCGCGGCTCTTTACCGGCTTGATGGGCATGGACGAGGCGCAAAGCTCCATCGTGCCGGTGATCGTGGGCGAGGCCCGGCGCGCGGTGGAGCTGTCGCGCGCTCTGGAGAAGCGCGGCTATCTGGTCGGCGCGATCCGCCCGCCCACGGTTCCGCTGGGCGCCTCGCGCCTTCGAGTAACCTTCTCGGCGGCCCATGACGATGCGGATGTTGCGGGGCTGGCGCAGGCCATGCGCGAGGCCCTCGCCCCATGAGCGCTCTCTTCATCACCGCCACCGGCACCGATTGCGGCAAGACCTTCGTCACGGCGGGGCTGCTGGGCCACCTGCGTGCGCTCGGCCTGACCGCCCGCGCTCTGAAACCCGTGGTGAGCGGCTTCGACGAGGCCGCGCCGGAGGGGTCGGACCCCGCCGAACTGCTTGCGGCCATGGGCCAGCCCCTCACCCCGCAAAACCTCGCGGCGGTCGCGCCCCTGCGCTTCAAGGCCCCGCTCGCCGCCACCATGGCGGCGCGGCTGGAGGGGCGCAGGCTGACGCTGGGCGATATTCTGCGCGCCTGCCAAACCGCCATGCTCGACCCGCGAGGCCCGCTGTTGATCGAAGGCGCGGGCGGGGTCATGTCGCCCTTCGCGGAAGGCGCCACTTGCCTCGACGCGATCAAGGCGCTGGGCCTGCCGTCCCTGCTGGTGAGCGGAACCTATCTGGGCGCCATCAGCCACACCCTGACCGCGCTGGCGGCCATGCGGGCGGCGGGCTGCGCACCCCGCGCGATTGCGGTGAATGAGTCGCTTGGGGGCAGCGTGACCCTCGCGGAGACCATGGCCGAGCTTGCCGCTTTCGCGCCGGGCGTGGCGCTGACGCCGATCAGGCGGGGCGAGCGGGACTTTGCGGCGCTGGCGCGGGCGTGTGGGCTAGAGGGTTGAGGGCCGGGTGGGCCAAATCCCCCGCCAATCGCGTGGGCAAGCAGTCCCTTGCCGAAGCCTTGAGCCCGTGCCAGAACGCTGGCTCTGGTTTCGCCAAGGGTCCGCCGTGCCACGTTTCGCTCTCCCCCTGACCCTGCGCCGAGGTTGACGGCCGCGCGTCGCGCGCCGCCTCGCCATTGTCACATCTTCAGTTCAGGAAATGCTCATGTCCGCCCAAGCCCAATATGTCCTCGCCCTGTCCTGCCCGAACCAGCCCGGCATCGTGGCTGTCGTGTCGACCTATCTGTTCGACCACCACAGCAACATTCTCGACGCGCAGCAGTATGACGATACGGAATCGACCATCTTCTTCTGCCGCATCGTCTTCGACCGCGTGGAGGATTTCGAGGCGCTGCATGCGGGTTTCGCGCCCATCGCCGAACGTTTCAACATGACCTGGCGCATGCATCCGCGCGACGAGAAGAAGCGCGTGATGATCCTTGTGTCGCGCTTCGACCATTGCCTGGGCGATCTGCTCTATCGCTGGCGCATCGGCGAATTGAACATGGACATTTCCTCCATCGTCTCGAACCATCCGCGCGAGACCTATGCGCATCATGATTTCGACGGCGCGCCCTTCCATCACCTGCCGGTGACGAAGGAGACCAAGATGGAGCAGGAGACGCAGCTCTGGGAGCTGATCCGCTCCACCAAGACCGACATCGTGGTGCTCGCCCGCTACATGCAGATCCTGTCGGATGGATTGAGCGCCAAATTGATGGGACGCTGCATCAACATCCATCATTCCTTCCTGCCGGGCTTCAAGGGCGCCAATCCCTATACGCAGGCGCATCGGCGCGGCGTGAAGCTGATCGGCGCCACAGCTCACTACGTGACGGCGGATCTCGATGAAGGTCCGATCATCGAGCAGGATGTGGAGCGCATCTCCCATCGCGACACGCCCGACGATCTCGTGCGCAAGGGCCGCGACATCGAACGCCGGGTGCTGGCCCGCGCGCTGCACCACCACCTTGACGACCGGGTCATGGTGTCTGGCCGCAAGACCATCGTCTTCTCGGATTAATCGGGCGACGGCTGCGTGCGCAGCGACCAGGCGTCGAGAGAGGGCGCCGCCGCCGGGATCGAGGCTTCGAGCGAGGCCGTCGGCGCTTGTCGGCGCGAAGCGTCATGGATGGTGATCAAGGCCCCTTCCGCCTTCACCATGCTGAAAAGTCTGGCGGCGTTGGCGGGCGCCAGACGGATGCAGCCATGGGAGGCCGGGCGGCCCAGTTGCGCCACCGAACCCGTGCCGTGAATCGCATAGCCCGCATGGAAAAAGATGGACCAGGGCATGGGCGCCATGTCGTATGCGCGCGAATAATGCATCTTTTGCAGACTATAGGGCGTGTAGGATCCGGGCGGCGTGACAAAGCCCTTGCGCGCGGTGGACACCGGCCAGGTCCATGTGTCCCCGGACGCGGATTGCACGCGCATGCGCTGGGTGGGAATGTCCACGTCGATGGTCACCGCCCAAGCCGCGTCCTGCCCCAACAGCAGGCCGCTCGAAAATACACACAACGCTAGCAACTGACGCATGACCACCTCCGGCCTATGCGGCTATTGATAGGCTACCGGCGAATGCCTTGAGCTTAACGATAAGGGAAGGCGCCCGTGAATTGGCCGTTTTTTGCTGGCTATGGTTGAGGATTGGTAAACCTCTGGTGTGAAGACTGCGCCCATGACCACACGTCGCCTCGCCATCGCCCTCGCCGCGCTCCTTGTCGCTTCGTCTGCAAGCGCGCAGGACAAGGGCTCGCTGGAACCTCGCGCCCTGCCCCCGCTCGCAAGGCCCGACGATCCCGCCACCCCCGCCAAAGAGCTGTTCGGCCGCAAGGGAACACCGACGCGAGAAGCGCCCAAAGTGATCGGCTTCTACGCCAAAGGGTGCCTCGCGGGCGGGGAGGCGCTGCCCATCGACGGCGAGGCCTGGCAGGTCATGCGCCTGTCGCGCAACCGCAACTGGGGCCATCCGGCGCTGATCGACTTTCTGAAGCGCACCGCAACTGACTTGCGCGCGGCGCAGGTCTGGCCGGGCCTGCTGGTGGGCGACATGGCCCAACCGCGCGGCGGGCCGATGATCACCGGCCACGCTTCCCACCAGATCGGCCTTGACGCCGATGTCTGGCTGACCCCCATGCCGGACCATCGCCTGACCCGCGCCGAGCGGGAGGAGATGTCCGCCCTCCAGATGGTGCGGCCCGACGGGCTCGACGTGGACCCGGCGCGCTGGACGCCCGCCCATATGGCCATGCTGAAGGCCGTGGCGGAAAAGCCCGAGGTGCAGCGGATTTTCGTCAACCCCGCGATCAAGAAAGCCATCTGCCGGGACGCGCGGGGCGAGCGCGCCTGGCTGTCGAAGATGCGGCCCATGTATGGGCACGACTATCACGTCCACATCCGCCTGTTTTGCCCTGCGGGCGAGGCTGGCTGCACCCGTCAGGACGCCGTGCCCGAGGGGGATGGCTGCGACGCGAGTCTGGCCTGGTGGTTCACCGACGAGGCGATGCATCCCAAACCCGACCCCAACGCGAAACCAAAGCCGCCCATCACCATGGCGGCCCTGCCGAACGCGTGCATGGCTGTGCTGAAGGCGCCTTGAGGGCGGCCCCTCACAACATGCTTGGCAGCACCCGGTCGGGCGGGCGGTGGCCGTCGAGGAAGGCCTTCACATTGATGATGACCTTCTCGCCCATGTCGATGCGGCCCTCCTGGGTGGCCGAGCCCATATGGGGCAGCAGCGTCACCTTGCCCGCCTTGGCGAGCCGCACCAGCTTGGTGGGCACGGCGGGTTCATGTTCGAACACATCGAGCCCGGCGCCCGCGATCTCGCCGCGCTCCAGCATCTGCACCAGCGCCGCCTCGTCGATGATCTCGCCGCGCGCCGTGTTCACGATGATGGCGTTGGGACGCAAATGCTTGAGCCGCCGCGCCGACAGCAGATGATAGGTGGCGGGCGTGTGCGGGCAGTTGACCGACACGATGTCCATGCGCGCCAGCATCTGATCGAGGCTCTCCCAATAGGTGGCCTCCAGCTGCTCCTCGATGGCGGTCGAGACCCTGCGGCGATTGTGATAATGGATCGACAGGCCGAAAGCCTTGGCGCGCCGGGCGACGGCCTGACCGATGCGGCCCATGCCCACGATGCCGAGCCTTTTGCCGGTGATGCGCCGCCCGAGCATCCAGGTGGGCGACCAGCCGGTCCATTCGCCGCCAGGAATGACATGGGCGCCCTCGACCACGCGCCGCGCGACGGCCAGAATCAGCGCCATGGTCATGTCGGCCGTGTCCTCGGTGAGGACGCCGGGCGTATTGGTGACGGTGACGCCACGCTCGATGGCGGCGGCGACATCAATATTATCGACGCCGTTGCCGAAATTGGCGATCAGCCGCAGCTGGTCCCCGGCCTGGGCGAGGAGCGCGCGGTCGATCCGGTCGGTGACGGTGGGCACCAGCACGTCAGCCGTGGCTACGGCGGCCGCGAGTTGCGCAGCGCTCATCGGCGCGTCCGTTTCATTCAAGCGGGTCTCGAACAGCTCGCACATCCGGGTCTCGACGACGTCGGGGAGCTTTCTGGTGACCACAACGAGCGGCTTTTTCCTCACGTTCCCTGACCTTTGCCATGAACTTCGCGGTAAGCGCGCGGGCGCGCGTTCACACCTCCTTAACCCGGCCGGGGCCAGATGGGGGCGCAAGCCACGCCGCGTCGCTGTCCTCTTCTAACAGAAGGGCGGACCCGCAGAAAGGTGACGAAAGTGGTGGCTGCCGCACGTGACAGGAGAACCGGACGGATGTTGAGCGGAGGCGAACTGAGAGTCATTCCGGCGCGCCGGGTCAACTGCCGCTGGCTGATGCGCGGCCTGATCCTTTGCGTCATGGCGCTCGCCCCCATCTCGCTCCCCCGGTCCGCCGCGCGGGCGGCCGAGGGCGTGCAGACGGGCTCGGTCACGGGCCTGCGCCTGCCCCGCTTCGTCAGTCTGCGGTTCGACAAGACCAATGTGCGCGAAGGCCCCACCAAGAATCATCGCACCTCCTGGATCTATCAGAGGGCCGGGCTGCCGGTGGAGATCATCGGGGAATTCGACACCTGGCGGCGCATCCGCGATTCGGAGGGCGCTGAAGGCTGGGTGCTGGCCTCCCTGCTCTCGGGCCGCCGCACGGCCTTCGTCGCGCCCTGGCGCAAGGCCGATGTGCTGCCGATCTACGCCAAACCCGGCGGGTCCGAAGTGGTGGCCCAGCTGCAATCGGGCGTGCTCGCCAATGTGAAGACCTGCCAGGCCAACTGGTGCCACGTTTTCGGCGAGGGCTTCGACGGGTTCATCCAGCAGGGCGACCTCTGGGGCGTGTATCCTGAAGAGCCGATCTGACCGAGCCCCCCTCACAACCCCTCCACCGGCGCCGCCAGCACCAGCCAGGACAGGCCGAAACGGTCGGCGACCATGCCGAAGCGTTGGGCGAAGAAGGTTTCGGTCATCGGCATGAGCACCTCGCCGCCCTGCGCCAGCGCCGCAAAGATGCGGTTGGCTTCCGCTGCGTCATGCAGCGTGATGGAGAGGGAGACGCCCTTGAACTCGGGGTTCCCCCCGCAGCGCCCATCCGACACCATCAGCACGGAATCTCCCATTCGCAGGCTGGCGTTCATGATCTTGTCGTCGGAGCCGGGCGGGCGGACGCCCGATTCCTCGGGAAGCGGGCTCTCCTTGAAGCGCATCATGCTGAGAATCTCGGCCCCAAGCGCCGTTTGATAGAAGGTCAGCGCCTCTTCGCATCGCCCGTCGAAAAACAGATAGGGCTGCACCCGCATGGTGAAGTCTCCAAAGCCCAGGCCAGTGACAAGAATAGGCCTGCCTCTTGCGGGAGGCGAGGCCGATGGGTCGCCGCCAGGATCATCCATTTCGCCAGTTGACCAGCGGATCGACGCGTGAACGCCCGGCGCAGGCCCCCTCTTGAAGGCTGGCTCCCGCCCGACCATATCAGGGCTGCGGCGATGAGCCGGGGCGCCCATTCGGGGCCCGAACCACGAGGCGCCGGAAGGGCTTCGAATGACGAGACTGCCTCATCTGAACTCCCCATTCCTGCTGGGGTTCGACGACATCGAGCGGGCGCTGGACAGGGTCAGCCGGACGACCTCCGACGGATACCCGCCCTACAACATCGAGCGGCTGGCGCGCGCCGATACGCTGCCCGAACGCCTGCGCATCACTCTGGCCGTGGCGGGTTTCACCCGCGACCAACTCGACATCACCGTGGAAGAGAACCAGCTGGTGATCCGCGGGCGCCAGCCGGAAGACAAAGGGCGCCAGTTTCTGCATCGCGGCATCGCCGCCCGGCAGTTCCAGCGCAGCTTTCTTCTCGCCGACGGCATGCAGGTGCTGGGCGCGGATCTGACCAATGGACTGCTTTGCGTGGATCTGGCCCGGCCCGAGCCGGAAAAGATGATCCGCAGAATCGACATTTCGGTGCGGGACTAAAGATCGTCCGCACCCAACGGCGGGGCCTGAACGGACCGCGAAAGGAGCCTGTGATGATTGACGACACCACGCTGATTCAGGGCCTGAACGACGCGCCCGTCACCGTTGAGCAGCTCGCCCATATGGGCGGCGGCCTGATCGCCTATGTGAAGCCCCTGCGCTCGGAAGACGCGCGCAAGCTCTTTCCCCAGGTGGAGGGCATTCCATCGGGCTTGCAGCTCTTCGCGCTGCTGAGCGCGACGGGCGACCCCATTCTGCTGACAGACTCCCGCGACGCGGCCGTAGCCAACGCCTGGGAAAACAAGCTGCACACCGTCAGCCTGCACTGAGGGCGTCAAACAGGGGCGCGACGTCCCGTCTTGGCGGGCGAGCCGGAGGGACGACGGCCTCGTCGTCCCCTTCCCACCACCCGAGCCAGACGTGGACGACGAGACGTCGTCCCTCCGGGGAGTCCATCAAGCATCACACATTCTCATTTTTTGAGAAAATGGTTGACCCGCTGCGCCGAGCCCGCTAGGGCTAAGGCGCGATGGGAAACCATGGGAGCGCGCTGGTGGATTTTGATGTGGCGATTCTGGGCGGCGGCCCGACGGGGCTCTCGCTGGCCAATCTTCTGGGCGTCATGGGCCTGCGCGCCGTTCTGATCGAGCGCAACGAGTCCACGGTTCAGGCCCCCCGCGCCGTCTCCATCGACGACGAATGCCTGCGCACCATGCAGGCTCTGGGCGCGGCGCAAGAGGTGATCGCGGATGTGGCGCTGGATTATGGCGCCCATTATTTCACGCCCAAGGGCGTCTGCTTCGCCAAGGTGGAGCCCACGGGACAGGAATTCGGCTATCCCCGCCGCAGCGCCTTCAACCAGCCCATTTTCGAGGCGACCCTGCGCAAGGCGCTGGCGCGTTTCCCCCATGTGACCACGCTCTTTGGCGTCAATTGCGAGAGCTTTGCGGAGGACGCCGAGGGCGTCACCCTGCGCCTCATCGAGGCGGGCGGCGCCCCGCGCGACATCCGCGTGCGCTACCTCGCGGCCTGCGACGGCGCGCGCAGCGCCACCCGCCGGGCCATAGGCGCCGAATTGAAGGGCTCCACCTATCGCGAGCGCTGGCTGATCGTGGATCTGGCCGAAACCAACGAGCGCATGCGTCAGACCCGCGTCGGCTGCGATCCCGCCCGCGCCTATATCTGCCTGCCCGGCCCCGCCGGCACGCGGCGCTATGAATTCATGCTGCGCGATGGCGAGGAGGACGCCGCCGTCGAGGCGCCCGCATTCGTGCGCCAGTTGCTCGCCGCCTCCGGCCCCGACGCCGATGCGGCGGTGGTTCGCCGCCAAGTCTACGCCTTCCACGCACGCATGGCGGACAAGTGGAACACCGCGCGGGTCTTCCTTGCAGGCGACGCGGCCCATCTCACCCCGCCTTTCGCGGGGCAGGGCATGAACAGCGGCGTGCGCGACGCCCATAATCTGGCTTGGAAACTGGCGGGCGTGATACGCGGCGAGTTCGGCCCCGCTTTGCTCAAGACCTATCAGCAGGAGCGCGCGCCCCATGCCTGGTCGCTGATTCAGCTGGCCATGAACATCGGCAAGGTGATGATGCCGACCTCGAAGATGCAGGCCTTCTTCGTGCACAGCTTCTTCCGCCTCGCGCGCTTCGTACCCCCGGTGCATAGCTATTTCGCGATGATGAAATACAAGCCGAAGCCCTTCTATGGGGAGGGCTTTGTGCTGGCCGACACGGGCCTTGGCCTCACCGGGCGCATGGCGCCGCAGCCCACCCTCGAAATGCTCGACCGCTCGCGCATCATGCTCGACGATCTCCTGGGCGCCGATTTCGCGCTGGTGGCCTATGGGGACGACGCGCAGAAGGTGATCGCGCAAACGCAAGGCCTCGACTTCGGTTTTCGCAATTTGAAGCGCGTCGCCGTGACGCCCATGCGGGTCAATCTCGTGCGCGACTTCACCGCGACGATCCCCGCCGGGCGCGACGCCAACGACATCATGGGCAAGCTGGAAAAGCCGGGCCGCGAATTGCTGCTGCTGGTGCGCCCCGACCGCTACATCGCCGCCGCCATCGACGCGCGAGAGGCTGCGGCCATCGCGCAATTGGCTGGGGCCACGCGCGCGCTCGTCGCCAGCGCGCAGGGAGCCTGAGGGAGGAGCAGACGATGAAACATCACGCGAGCATGCGAGCCCATCTCTATTATATCGAGCTTGGCTCGCCCGATCCCGAGGCGCTGTCGCATTTCTATCGCGACGGCTTTTCCGCCGAAGTCGAGGCCGTTGGGGACACGCGCATCTGCTACGGTCCCGAGCGTTGCGTGATGATCTCGCCCGGCGCGGCCAAGACGCTGAAGTCGGCGGGCTACGCGGTCTATGATCCAGCCTGGCTGGACGGATTGATGGAGCGGCTCGCCATGGCGGGCGTCGCGCATGAGCGCATGTCGACGGCGATTTTCGCCGACGCCGTCGGCTTCGTCGACCTCAGCGGCAACCACATGTTCTTCGGCGCGCCGCGAGAGCGCGCGCCCGCCAGCAAGGGCCTGCCCGGCCGCATCCAGCATGTGGTGGTGGCGAGCCGCCATGCGGCGGCCATGGTGGATTTCTATACGCAGGTGGTCGGGCTCACGGAGTCGGACCGGGTGCTTGACGATGCGGGCGTCATGCGCACCGCCTTCCTGCGCTCGGACCACGAACATCATAGTTTCGCGGTCTTCCAGGCTGGCGAAGATCGCTTCGACCATCATTGCTATGAAGCGACGGACTGGAACTCGATCCGCGATTGGGGCGACCATTTCGCCGATCTGCGCATTCCCGTGAAATGGGGCCCGGGCCGCCATGGCCCCGGCAACAATCTCTTCCTCTTCGTCCACGATCCCGACGGCAACTGGGTGGAGATTTCGGCGGAAATCGAAGTGGTGGCCCCCGACCGCCCGCGCGGAATCTGGCCCCACGAAGAGCGCACGCTGAATTCGTGGGGTTCGGCGCCGCTGAGGAGTTGACCCCTCACCCCCCGAACAACCGCTCGATCCCGGTCTTCGGCTGGCCGCGCGGAATTCCGGCGGGGGGCAGGAGGTCGTTGGTCTGTTCGACGCCTTGCTCGCGCCTGGGCGCGCGGGGCGGCGTCTGGGCCTGCGCTGGCGCCTGCGGGGTGGCGGCTGTCGGCTGGCGCGTGACTGGAGCCGGGGCCACGGGCGCAGGCGCCGAAACAGTCGCCGCAAGCTCCGCTGGCGGCGACGGCGCCGCCGCTTGCGCAAGCGGGCCCGGATCGCGCCATGGGCCGCCGGGCAAGGGCGCGGGCGGCGTGTTGCGCAGGGCCTCACGCATGAAGCGGCTCCAGATGTCCACCGGCAGATTGGCGCCCGACGCGCGCTTGGTGGGCGAGCTGTCGTCATTGCCCAGCCACACGCCCGCCACCAGCTGGCTCGTGTAGCCGATGAACCAGGCGTCGCGATAATCCTGACTCGTGCCCGTCTTGCCCGCCGCCTGCCAGCCGGGCAGCTCCGCCTTGCGGGCGGTGCCGGTGAGCAGGGTTTCCTGCAACATCGCGTTCATCATGCCCACATATTGCGGCTCGATGACTCGGCCAAAGCTTGAACCCTTGCGCTGATAGAGATGCTTGCCGTCGGCGCGGCGCACCCGGACGATGATATGGGGCTGCACGCCCACGCCTCCATTGGCGAAGGGCGCATAGGCGTTGACCAATTCGAGCGGCGTCACCTCAGAGGTGCCGAGCCCGATGGAGGCGTCGGGCCGCAGATCGGAGGCGACGCCCAGGCGATGGGCGGTGGCGATCACCGCCTTCGGGCCCACTTCCAGCGCGAGCCGCACCGCCACCGTATTGAGCGACATGGACAGGGCGCGGGTCAGCGTCACCGGCCCCAGATATTCATGGTTGGAATTCTCCGGCTTCCAGCCCTTCAGATTGATCGGCGCGTCCTCGCGGACGCTGCTTGGCGTCAACCCGCGCTCCAGCGCGCTCAAATAAACGAAAGGCTTGAAGGAGGAGCCGGGCTGACGATGGGCGGCCACCGCGCGGTTGAACTGGCTCTCCGCATAATTGCGCCCGCCGATCATGGCCTTGATCTGGCCGCTCATGTCGACCGCAACGAGCGCACCCTGGGTGACGCCGAAACGCGGGCCTTTCTTCGTCAGCTCTTCGGTGAGCGCCAGTTCGCCCGCGGTCTGCATGGCGGCGTTGATCGTGGTGGTGACGACGATGTCGTCGTCGATGGCGCCCAGCGTCTCGTTGAGCACGTCCATGACATAATCGGCCGCGTAGTTGAGCGAGCCCGCCCCGCGCGGAGCGGCCGCTTGCGCCGGATTGGCGAGCGCCAGCTTGCCCATGTTGTCGTTGATGAATCCCTCGCGCACCATGGCGAGGATCACTTGCGCGGCGCGGTCTGCGGCGCCGTCGGGATTGCGGTTGGGCGCGAGCTTGGCCGGCGCCTTCATCAGGCCCGCCAGAACGGCGGCTTCCTGGAGGGTGGCCTCGCCCGCCCCATGACCGAAATATTTGCGCGCCGCAGCCTCGACCCCATAGGCGCCGGACCCGAAATAGACCCGGTTCAGATAGAGTTCGAGGATCTGATCCTTCGAGTAGCGATGCTCCAGCCAGATGGCGAGGATCGCCTCCTGAATCTTGCGCGAAAGGGTGCGCTCCTGGGTCAGGAACAGGTTCTTGGCGAGCTGCTGGGTGATGGTGGAGCCACCCTCCATGCCGCCCCGCCGCAGCACGTTTCGCAGGATGGCGCGCCCGATGCCCAGAGGGTCGATGCCCCAATGCGATCTGAAGCGCCGATCTTCGATGGCGATGAAGGCCTGCGGCAGATAGGGCGGCAAATCCGTCAGATGAATGGCTGGTCCGCCCGTATCGCCGCGATTGGCGAGCAACGCGCCGTCATCGGCGAGGATCGCGATATTGGGCGGGCGCTTGGGCACGGCGAGCTGGTCGATGGGCGGCAATTGCCCCGCATGCCAGGCGATCAGCGCGCCAAGCCCGATGACGCACCACACGCCGCACACGGCGGCGTAATAGGCCAGCACGCCCAGAACCGAGCGGCGGCGTCTGGGCTTGGGATGGGGCTTTTGCTTGCGCGGGGGCGCGGATTCTTCGTCCGCATCCAGATCTTCGACAGGGGCTTTCTTGCGATTGCGCGATGCTGAGGGCGCGGAGGCGCGTTTGCGAGGCGCCTCGTCCTGTTCCTCGAAGAAGGGCTCCACGCGGGCGGCGCCCTTGCGCTGGCGCATATGGTCCGGGCGGTCCTCCGGCTCGATGCGCACTTCGTCGGCGCGGGCCTTGCGGGGCGCCGCCAGTTTGGGCTCGCGCTTTTTGCCGAACCAGCTCTCGCTGCCCATGGCGCCCGCTTCGTCCTCGCCGCCTCGCCGCATCTCCGTCTTCCGGACTGCGGTTTATGCGACCCTAATGAGGGCCGATTAAGGGCCGGTTAAGGCGCGTTTACCTCACTTGACCAGAGCGGGACGCCGCCGCGCGGCGCCCCTGCGGTTCACTTCGCCGCCAAGGCCATTCCCTCGAGATGGGCGACCACATCGCCCACATGCATCACATCGGCATATTTGTGATGGAGATCGAAGAGGTTGACCTTGTGGCTCAGCATCGAGCGGTCAAAGGCGCATTCCTCCACCAGCACATTGTGGAAGCCGTAAGAATAGGCGTCCACGGTCGAGGCGCGCACGCAGCCTGACGTGCTCTCGCCGCAGATGATCAGGCTCTCGACGCCAAGCCTGCGCAAATGGGCGATGAGCGGCGTGCCGAAAAAGGCGGAGGCGCGCTCCTTGTAGATGACCAGATCGCCCGGATGGGGCGCGAACTCCTCCTTGATCCCATAAACGTCCTCCATCTCACGGCCCATGCGCCGATTGGTGGAATGGACCCCCGCCGTATCCGCATGGCGGGTGGAATAGATCACCGGAACGCCCGCTGCGCGCGCGGCCGCAAAGAGCCTTTGCGTTGGCTCCACCGCCCGCCAGGCGTTCTCGCCGCACGAGCCGGCGAATTCGCGGTTCACCTCGATCACCGGACGGTTCCCGCCCAGATAGGCCTTGTTATAGAGGTCGATCGCCAGGATCGCGGGGCGCGGCCCCACATAGACCTCGCGGCGATAGGCGCTGTAGATTTCCAGAAGCTCGTCGTTGACGATGTCCTTCCAGCAGTAATCCTCGAATTTGTCGGTCATGGTTTTTTCCAGATGCGATGGCGGGATCAGCGAAGCTTCATTCGTAGCGGACGTTCTTGGAAAAATCATAGGCGGGCGAGAGCGCGGCCTTGAAGCTCTGCTGGATGAAGGCGCCCTCCTCCTTCGGCGCAAAGGCGCCGGCCAGAAAGTCGCGCTGCGTGCGCCAGGCGGCCTCCGCCTGTTCGCGGCGATAGCGTCCGGGCATGGTGTCGTTGAGCCAGCCATGGGGCGCGCCGCCGAAAATCTCCACGTGAAAGGTCTTGCCGGCGCGCTCCAGCGCGCCGCGCAGCCGCCGCACATGGTCCACGGAAATGATGTGGTCGGCCTCGCCATACATGGCGAGCACCGGACAGTCCGCCTGTTCGATCAAGGCGTCGAGGGCGACGGGAAAGCGGGCGTTGACCTGCCACTCGCGATCCTGCGCCGCGCCATACCAGACCAGCGCCGCCGCAATCTTGCGATGCGCCGCCAGAACGAGCGGATGCCGCCCGGTTTGGCACACACCCATCACTGCGATGCGGGTGAGATCGGCCTGCGCAACGTCCGCCAGCGCGGCGAGGGCCGCCTCCATATGATCGAGGGATTCGGGATCGGTCATGTCATAACCGGCGTCGCCCCGGTGCAGCGCGTCCTGATCAGGGTGCTTGAAGAAATAGTCGGCGGCGATGCAGACATAGCCCTCGCGGGCATGGCGCCGCGCCAGATCCATCGTATGGGGCACGAGGCCGTAGCGCTCATGCAGCAAGACGATGACGGGAACTTTGCGGGCCACATCGGGCGCTGCGACGAAGGCGGGCAACCCCCCGGCGCAAGTGGTCGTCCAGGTTATGATTTCAGTCATTCCACTTCTCCGTTGGGACCGCCCGCCGATTAAAGAACAGCGGCCGCCCTTCGTCAAAGCGGATGCACCGCTTGCCGAAGCTCAGATCTCGATCAGATCGAGATCCGCGCCCAGTTCCGCCCGCGCAATGTCCGCCACATGGCGATGATGGGTGAAGAGCACGCATTGCGCCTTGCCTCCCACATCCGCCAGGACCCGCAGCCCATGGGCGGTGCGGGCGTCGTCGAAACTGGTGAAAAGATCGTCGGCGATGAAGGGCGCAGGCTCGGCCCGACTGGCGTAATCCTCCACATAGGCGAGGCGCAGGGCGAGATAGAGCTGATCGCGGGTGCCCTCGCTGAGGCCCCAGATGGCGACCTCCTCGCCGCTGGCGCGCCGGCCATGCAGCGCCTGGGCGTCGTTCTCGCCGTAGGACTGGCCGACGCCCGCAAAAGCCCCGCCGGTGAGGGCGGCGAAGAGCGCGCTGGCGCGCAGCATCAGGGGATCTTGCCGGGTGGCGCGGTGGCGCTCCAGCGCATCGGCCAGCATGGCGCCCGCGAGCCGCAGCACGAGCCAGGCCCGGCCAGCCTCCTGCATTTCGGCCTCGGCGTTGACGCGCTGCTGGCTGGCGGCCTCCGAGCCCAGACCCTGCTCCCAGGCCTCGATCTCGCGCCTCGCCTCCTTCACCGCCGCATAGGCCTCGTTAGAGTCGCGGGCGAAACGCTCGTCGTCCTGTTGAAGCGCGGCGAGGTCGGCCTGCGCGCGGTCGGGGTCGAAGCCTTCCAGCTCGCCGCGCACCTGCGCCTCCCCATGGCCATCCGCCTGATCGGCGAATTGAGCGCGCAGCTCGCCAAGCGCCGCAGCCGCAGCGTCGCGCGCAGCGAGCCTCGCCTGCAACGCGGTCAGATCATCGCAGGGGGGCAACGAGGCCGCGACGTCGTCAAGCGCGCCGCGCGCTTCGGCCAGAACAGCTTGCGCCGCGCGCAGTGCGGCCTCGCAGGCGGCGATGCGCTTGGCGATCTCCTCGCGGCGGGCGGCTGCGGTGCGCGCCGCCGCCAGCCGCTCGTTGAGCCGCTCGACGCCAAGGGTGGGCGCGAGCGTGGCGAGATCGGGGGTGAGCGCGGCGAGCAGGGCGCGGGCGTCGTCGTCGAAGCGGGAGAGATCACGGCGCATGCCCTCCACGCGGCGCTTCAACTGATCGCGCTTTTCGAGGGCGGCGGGGGTGAGTTTCCACACGTCGAGCGCCGCGAGCGCCTGCGCGCTGTCGGCCTCGGGCGACAGGCCGATTCGTGGCAGGGCCGCCCGCCAGCGCCGCGCCCAATCGGCTTCCTTGACGCCATGGCTCGCCAGATCGGCGTCGAGCTTGGCGATGCGCAGGGCGATGTCTTCGCGTTGGCGCGCCTGCGCGCGGGACTCCTCCCAGGCGCTCGCCAGTTCCTGCAACCGCGCCTCCACCCGCTGGGCCTGATGCTCCGCATCAAGCCCGGGCATCTCCGGCAGGCCGCAGCCCTGCGCCAGAGCCGCCAGCGGCGCCATCAGCGCGGCGAGCCGCTCCTGCGCCTGCCGCGCCTCGTGGCGCGCTTCTTCCTGCCGGGCGTGGCGATCCAGCAAGCCGTCGAGGGCCGGGCGCCAGCCCGCCATGTCGCGCGGATCGAGCGGGGCGAGGCCCAGCGGGCTCCAGAGCGCGGCCCAATCCCCCGCCAACGCCTCGCTACCCGCCAGTTGCGCGGCGCGTTGGGTCTCCAGACGGGCCAGATTGGCCTCATCCACCGCCAATTCCTTCGTTTGCGCGGCGAAGCTCGCCACGCGCCCGGCGTCTCTCGCCGCGCCATCAGCCAGGCGATCCGCGCCCTCGCTGGCGCGTTCGAATCTCGTCACGCTGGCGGACAGGGCCGCGCCGCTGAGGGCGCCCGCCTCCTGAAACAGGGTGGCGCGCAGCAGCGCCCAGTCGTCGTCCCGCGCTGCGCGGGCGGCGGCGATCAGCTCAGGGGTCGGCACATCGCCGCCCGCCGCCAAGGCCTCAAGGCTCAGCCGCAGACCCTTGAGGCGGGCCTCCGCCTCGGCGACGGCTCGGTCGCCATCGCGCCGGGCGGTCTGCGCCTCCTCGAAGCGCTTGCCGAAAGCGGCGATGGCCTCCGCCGTAGGCAAAGGCGTCGCCGCGAGGCGCGGCAGATCGGCGACCGGCGGATGGAGGCGCAGGGCGTCGCGGCGCAGCGCCTCCTCCTCGCGTCGCAGGACGCCAGTCTTTTGCTCGCGCTCGGCGATCGCCTTCAGCGCCCCCAGCGCCCGCCATTGCTCGCGCAGCGGTGCAGGATCGGCGAGATGGGCGCGGGTCTGGCTCAGGGCGTCGAGCCGGACGAGGCCGTCGCGCTCTTCGCTCAGGCTACGCTCGAAAGCAGCGCGGCGCTGGATCAGGTCACGCTCTTCCTCGGCGAGCTTGCGCAGCAAGGCGAGATCGCCGTCGCTGGGTTGCAGGCTTTCGAGGTTCTGGCCTGCGGGAAGGCCGAGAGCCCGGGCCTTGCCGTCGAGGTCGGCGCTGGCGGCGTCCTGTTCGGCGGCCACGCGCGGCAACTGATTGGCTGCGGTCGTCGCCGCGCCGATGCGCTGCACCAGCGCCTCGATCTCCCCCGCCCGTTCGATCAGGGCTGCTTCGACGCGGAGGCCGGACAGCATCCCCTCCGCCGCGTCGCGCTCGCCCTGCGCCCGGCGCAACGTCTCTTGCGCCTTCGCCGCGCCCTCCAGCGCCTGTCCCAGCCGCTGCGGAAAGCCCGGCGGGGTTTGCGGCAGATCGGCCAGCGCCGCCAGCGCCGCTTCCTGCGTCTCGAGTCTGCGCAGCAGCGGCGCGAGGCGCTTCAGCCGTTCGATGCGCGCGCGCGTCTCGCCGCGTTTCAGACCGGCGTCCTTCAGCTCCGCCAACCGCGCCTCGCCCTGGGCGATGGTTTCGTTGAGCTTCTTCCAGCCGCTGGCGCGCAATTCATGCTCGCCCACCGCCTTCTTCGCGGCCTCAAAGCGGTCGCGCGCTTGGTAGAAGGCGCGCGATTGCGATTTGTTCGGGGTGAAGATCACCTCCGCCTGCGCCTCGATCTCCTTGCGCACCCGGGTCAGGCCACGGATGCCCGAGGCGGCGGCCATGAGGCTCGATCCCACCTCGCCGCGCGCTTGCGCCAATTCTTCGGCGCCCTTGCGCAAGGTCTCGGCGTTGAGCCCGAAAGCGCTGGTGAAAATCTCGCGGGTGAGCTGGCCCAGATATGGCGCGAGCGCCCCATCGTCGAGAGGCTTTTCGCTGGGGTCCAGCAGGGTGTTCTTCGCGCCCTTGCGGCGCAGGAAGGCGAGGCTGGCGCCCGCGCGCGAGGCCACCGCGCCGCCAAGCCGCAGCTCGGTGGTCTTGAAGCGGAAATCATAGGGCGTGCGGGCGGGGAAGCCGAACAGCAGATCGCCGACCGCCGCCAGCGTGGTGGATTTGCCCGCTTCATTGGCGCCCAGGATCACATGCAGTTTGGCGTCCGGCCGCAACGAAAGGCTGCGGTCGGCGATGGCGCCATATTTCAGGAGGTCGAGGCGGGTGAGGCGCATCAGCGGGCCTCCCCGTGGGCGGCGCGTTCCAGCAACAGCGCGCGGGCCTGCGCCATCAGCGCGGGCGCCTCGTCCATCTCCAGCGCCAGCGACGCGCCGCTCGATTTCGAACGCAGCATCTCCATGTCCTCGCCAAGGCGCAGCGTCAGCGCCTCAAGATCGACGCCGGCCAACAGTGCGTCGAGATCGACGCCCGCCAGATCCTCGCCGCCCGTTTGCGCCAGATCGCGCGTGTCGATGCGCAGCTTCTCGATCCAGACGTCTTCGGCGTTTTGCTGGGCGGCGGCCAGCGCATCCACCGCAAAGCCGGCGTGATCGGCGACAAGGCTGCGATGCAGGGCGGTGGCGCCGGTGAGGCGCAGACGCGCGGCGACCAGACGCCCCTCCGCCTCGCCCGCCACGGGCTGGAACGCCCGCGCCACGGCGCGCAGCAAGGCCTCGCGGGTCTCGTGCGGGCTCGCGTCCACCACCACCTCGGCCCAGCGGGCGTGATCGGTGATCACGCGGCGCAGCTCACGCACGCGGCCATCCTGCACATCGACGAAGACCGCGCCCTTGGGGCCGCATTCCCTGATGCTGCGCCCTTGCAGATTGCCGGGATAGACGATGTGCGGATGCTCGTTCAGCACTTCGAATTGATGCACATGGCCCAGAGCCCAATAGTCGTAGCCACGCGCCACGAGGTCTTGCGAGGAGCAGGGCGCATAGGAGGCATGGCCCGGCTTGCCGTCGCAGGACGTGTGCAACATGCCGATGTTGAAGAAGCCTGCGACGGGCGCGGGATAGGTCGGGGCCCAGTTCTCGGTCTCCTCGCGTTCCAGAAAGCTGCGGCCATGGATGGCGACGCGCAGCGGCTCGATCTTGTGCGTCCTGGCGCGCTTCACAGGGAAGGTCGTCACATTGTCGGGCAAGGGAATCGCGCTGGTGACGACATTTTTCGCGTCATGGTTGCCGTGGATGATGAAGACCGGGATCGCCTCGCGATGCAGTCGCGACAATTCGCGGGCGAAGAAGAGGCCGATCGCCGTGTCCTTCCACTCGCCGTCATAGACGTCGCCTGCGATCAGCACGAAGGCGACGCGCTGGGCGATGGCGGCGGTGATCAGATCGGAAAAGGCGGCGCGGCCAGCCTGCGCGAAGCGCCGGGCGATGGCCTCGTCCTTCAGGGAGAGGCCCAGCAGAGGGCTGCCCAGATGCAGATCGGCGCAATGCAGAAAGGTGAAATCCATGGCCTCGCCCAAGTGAACAAGACGGGAACTTCTTCCGGATCGCGCCCCCGCGCAAGGGGCAATCGTCATGGTTCCCGTTTCCCGACGCGCAGGCGCATTGCCCTGTCGGTTTTGTGTCTGTAGTCAAACAATACAAAACCGACGAACTCTCCACAGGAGCGGATGATGAGCGAGATGCGGATCGTGATCGCGGGCGCCGCCGGGCGCATGGGGCGCATGCTCATTCAGGCGGTGGATCAGACCGAAGGCATGAGGCTGGCGGGCGCGCTGGAGCGGCCCGGCTCCCCGGCGCTGGGTCAGGACGCCAGCTTGCAGGCGGGCTGCGGCGCCAGCGACGTGCGGATCACCGACAACGCGCTGGAGGCCCTGCTCCATGCCGACGCGGTGATTGATTTCACCACCCCCGCCTCCACAGTGGCGCTGGCGGCGCTGGCGGCGCAGGCCCGCGTCGTCCATGTGGTCGGCACCACGGGCTTGTCGGCTGACGACATCGCGAAGATCGACGCCGCCGCCCGCCATGCGGTGGTGGTGCGTTCGGGCAATATGAGCCTTGGGGTCAATCTGCTGGCGGGCCTCGTGAAGCGCGCCGCCGCGACGCTGGGCGTCGATTACGACATCGAGATCGTGGAGATGCATCATCGCCTGAAGGTCGACGCGCCTTCGGGGACTGCGCTGCTGCTGGGCGAGGCTGCGGCTGCGGGCCGCAACATCGACCTTGCCGCCCATGCCCAGCGCGTGCGCGACGGCTATACGGGCGCCCGCACCCCCGGCGACATCGGCTTCGCGACGCTGCGCGGCGGCACGGTCATCGGCGAGCATAGCGTGATTTTCGCAGGCCCCGGCGAGCGGTTGGAGCTGGCCCACAAGGCGGAGGATCGCGGCCTCTTCGCGCGCGGCGCGGTGCAGGCGGCCCTGTGGGGCCATGGCCGCAAGCCCGGCCATTATTCCATGGCCGACGTGCTAGGCCTGAACGATTGATGATCGAACTCGCGCCCGGCCTCCTCTACCAGCCCGGCTTCTATGATCGCGCGCAGCAGGAGGCGCTGGTGGCGGAGCTGCGCGCCGCCGTGCGTCAGGCGCCCCTGTTCACGCCGCGCATGCCGCGCACGGGCAAGGAATTTTCCGTGCGCATGACCAATTGCGGCGAGCTGGGCTGGGTGTCGGACGCGGCGCGCGGCTACCGCTACCAGCCCCGCCATCCAGTGACGGACGCGCCCTGGCCCGCGATCCCGGCGCTGGCTTTGCGCGCCTGGGAGGCGGGAGGATTTCGCGCCCCGCCGCAGGCCTGTCTGGTGAATTTCTACGACGCCAAGGCCCGCATGGGGCTGCATCAGGACCGGGACGAACAGGCGCTCGACGCGCCGGTCGCCTCGATCTCGCTGGGCGATTCCTGTCTGTTCCGCTTTGGCGGATCGACGCGCGGCGGGCCGACGAAATCCATCCGCCTCGAATCGGGCGATCTGGTCCTCATCGGCGGCGCCTCGCGCCTGTGCTTCCACGGGGTGGACAAGCTCTACCCCGGCACCTCAACCCTTTTGGCCGAGGCCGGGCGCATCAACCTCACCCTGCGGCGGGTGGAGCCGGCATGACGGGGGTCAACCAGCCGACCATGGCGCCGGTGGCGTCCTGCACGATGGCGATGCGGCCGACGCCGGGAATGTCGAAAGCGGGCCGCGCCAACGCCCCGCCCTGGACGGGCAGCGCCGCCGCGCAGGCGTCCACATCGTCCACCTCGATATAGGCGAACCAGGCGGTGGAGACGCCGGGCGGGAGGTCGGCGTGGGAGATCATCCCCGCCACGGGCCGTCCGTCCATTTTAGCGATCCAGTAGGTCGAGCCGCCGAGGCTGGGCATGGCGTCATAGGTCCAGCCGAGCGACGCCGCGTAGAAGGCCTTGGCCTTCTCCACATCGGGCGTCATCAGTTCGTTCCAGATAAAAGCTCCGTGCGCCATGATGTCTTCCCTCCCAAACCGGAGACAGACGGCCTCCGCTTACTTCTCCGGCGCGACCGCCTTGGGTCCGCCGCGCGAAACGCCCACCTTGGCCGGGCGCAGGCAGCGGTCGCCGATGGAATAGCCCGTCTCGACCACCTGAACCACGGTGCCGTTGGGCACGCTGGGGTCGGGCGCCTCGAACAAGGCCTCGTGCATGTTGGGGTCGAAGCGCTGGCCCTGCGGCTCGATCTTCTTCACGCCCTGACGGCTGAGGCTCGACAGGAAGGCGCGCTCGGTCAGCTCGACGCCCTCGATGAAGCCCAGCACGGCCGGGTCGGCGGCGGCGCGCGCTTCAGGGGTCAGCGTTTCAAGGCCGCGCCGCAGATTGTCGGCCAGCGTCAGCATTTCGCGTGCGAAAGAGGTCACGCCATAGATCTTGGCGTCCGCCACCTCGCGCTCGGTGCGCCGACGCAGATTCTCCATCTCCGCCAGGGTGCGCAGCACGCGCTCCTTCAGGCTGGCGTTCTCCGCATAGAGATTTTCCAACTCGGTGAAGGGCTCGGGCTCATTGACCGAAGACTGCGGGGCCTCGCCCGCAAAGGAGGTCTCGTGCGCCCCCTGCGCGCCTTCGGGCGCGTGGTCGGCGGGGGTCGTGGCGGGATCCTTTGGATATTGCATGGTGTCATCTGTCCAATTGGCTCGGGCGTCATATCAGGGCTGCCCAAGCAAAAATCAAGTTTGGCTCGCGGGATCTCCCGCCAAAGCTTCATTCCGTCTCCGCATCGCCCTTGGTGCGCTTTTGCGCGGGCTTCGACAAGGGCTTTGCCGCAGCCTTGGTCGCGGCCTTCGCCTCGCCGGGCGTGAAAATATCCAGAATGCGTCTGCGAATGGCGCTCTGGCGCGCCGGGTTGATGATCTTCGCCCCGGTCAGGTCGGTCACATAGAACACATCCACGGCCTTTTCGCCGAAGGTGGCGATATGAGCCGAGCCGATGTTCAGATTGAGGTCCGACAGGGCTGCGGTCATTTCATAAAGCAGGCCTGGCCTGTCGAGACCGGAAACTTCGATGACTGTGTAACGGCTCGACAGATTATTATCCATCATCAGATCGGGCGCCAGGGTGAAGGCCTTGTTGGCGCCGCGCGACTGCTCGCGCCGGGCCTCCACCGCATCCCCAAGGCGCATCTGGCCGCGCAGGGCCTTTTCAATGGATTGCGCCACCCGGTCGGCGCGGCGCAGCTCGTCCTCGTCCTGATCGAATGCGCGGCTGATGAAGATCGTGTCGAGCGCAAGCCCGTCCGTCGTGGTGAAGATCTGCGCGTCCACGATATTGGCGCCCGCAGCGGCGCAAGCGCCCGCGATGAAGGACAGAAGACGCGGATGGTCGGGCGCGACCACGGTGAGTTCCGTGATCCCCCGGAAGGCGTCGGTGGAGACCTCCGTCATCAACGACTTCAGCTCCACATCGACGACGCGCAGCAGCTTCGCATGGGCGATCTTGTGTTGCAGATCCGCTTTCAGCCAATAGGCCTGATAATGGCGCGCCGCATAGGCGTCGAAGTCGGGATCGGACCAGGTGGCGAGCGCCTTGCGCAACTCGTTCTGGGCCATGACGACGCGCTGCTTGCGGTCGATGGCCGAATGGCCGCCCGCCAGCACAACTTCGGTCTCCCAATAGAGCGTGCGCAACAACTGGCCCTTCCAGCCGTTCCACACGCCAGGCCCCACCGCGCGGGTGTCGCAGACGGTGAGCACGAGCAGCATGCGCAGCCGCTCCAGCGTCTGCACGGTGGCGGCGAAGGTCTCGATGGTGCGGGGATCTGACAGATCGCGGCTTTGCGCCGTGTTGGACATCACCAGATGCTGCTCGACAAGCCAGGCGACCGTCTCGGTCTCCGCTTCCGTCAGGCCGAACCGTGGCCCCAGCTCGCGGGCCACCCGCGCGCCCGCGATGGAATGGTCTTCTTCGCGGCCCTTGGCGATGTCGTGCAGGAACAGCGCCACATAAAGCGCAGTGCGGTTGCGGATCGAGGGCAGGATCTCGTTGCAGAGGGGATGATCCTCCGTGAGCCGTCCGTTTTCGATATTCGCCAGAATGCCGAGGCTGCGCAGCAGATGTTCGTCGACGGTGTAATGGTGATACATGTTGAACTGCATCAACGCCACGATACGGCCGAAATCCGGGATGAACTGGCCGAGCACGCCCGCCTCGTTCATCTGTCGCAACACCGTCTCGGGCGCCCCGCGCGAGGTCAGGATCTCGATGAACATGCGGTTCGCCTCGGGATCCTCCCGCAGCTTGCCGTTCAGGCGCTTCAGCGACATGGTGACAAGGCGCGTGGCGTCGGGATGGATCGGCAGACGGTTGCGGTCCGCGACCCAGTACAGGCGGATCATGTTGATCGGATCGCGCTCGAACACATCCGGACGCGCCACGGTGACGCGGTCCACCTCCACGGCGAAATCGCCGCCGGTCAGCGCGTGATTTTTCGGGCGCAAACGGTCCATGAAGCGATCCAGCACGGGTCGCGCCTTGGCCTGCTTCTCCTCCAGCGCCGCGCACAGGATGGCGGTGAGGTCGCCCACATCCTTCGCCACGAGGAAGTAATGCTTCATGAAGCGCTCGACGTCGCTCAGGCCCGCATGGGTCGTGTAGCCCAGCAACGCGGCGATCGCCCGCTGCTGATCGAAGGACAGCCTGTCCTCGGCGCGCTTCGTGACGAAATGCAGGTGGCAGCGCACGCGCCACAAAAACTCTTCGCAGCGATGGAAGACCTGCACCTCGCGCTGGGTGAAGACGCCCGCCTTCACCAGTTCGTCGGGCTCGCGCACGCGGTACACATATTTGGCGATCCAGAAGAGCGTGTTGACGTCGCGCAAGCCCCCCTTGCTCTCCTTGACGTTGGGCTCGACCAGATAGCGCGAGACGCCCGCGCGGTTGAGGCGCGTGTCGCGCTCAGTCAATTTGGCGGAGACGAATTCGCGCGGCGTCTTGCGCACGATCTCGATGTCGAAACGCTTGCGCATATCCTCGAAAAGCGTCTCGTCGCCAAGGATGAACCGGGCCTCGAGCAACGAGGTGCGCACCGTCATGTCCTCGCGCGCCTGGCGCAGGCATTCGTCGACCGAGCGGGTGGAATGGCCGACCTTCTGGCGCAAATCCCACAGGACGTAGAGTATCGCCTCGATGACGCTTTCGCTCCAGGGCGTCTGCTTGTAGGGCAGCAGAAACAGCAGGTCGATGTCTGAGCCCGGCGCCAGCGTGCCGCGCCCATAGCCGCCCACCGCCGCAATGGCGAGGCGCTCGGCGGAGGATGGATTCTTCGCCGGATAAAGATGGGTCGTCACGAATATGTGGATCGCGCGGATGATCTCGTCTTCGAGATGGGAGAGCGCGCGTGCGCAATCAAGGCCCCGCCCCGCGCGCTCCAGCTGCTCGCGCGCCTTCGCATGGCCATCGTCGAGCGCCTGCCGCAACAGCGCCACCGCGGCCTTGCGCAGCCCATCCTTGTCCCCGGCCTGCTCGCGTGCGAGGGCGTCGATCCCTGCTTCCAGAGCCTTGCGATCAATGACCTGCGCGGCCTCGCTTTTGCGGGCGGCGCGGCGGGTGGGGACCGGTTGCGAGGCGGCCTGGCTGCTGGTCTGGCTCATGTGCCCCTTGTATCACCGATTCGAGCTTCTTCTACTGCGTCCCGCAGGCGAGTTTGCGCAGGGTCATGCGACATTGGTCCAGCGCCTTGCCGGTGAAGTCCCGATTTTCAAAGCGCCAGCTTTCCGCGCCCGCGCCTTCGCGCGCCATGGTGACGAAGCCATGCACGCCCGAGCGGCCAATCCCCGAGATGACCTCTGCGCCTTCGATCACGAGGCCCTTCACATCGTCGGGGGCGGTCCAGTGCAGCTCCGCGCCCGAGTGACCGGAGACGAGCTGCACGGGCGAATCCCTGTAGCCCAGGGCCTGAAAGGTATGGATATGGCCCGAGAGGATCGCCGTCACCCGCGCGGGCATGACGCCTTGTGACGCCCGTGCGAGGGTTTTGTTCTGTCCCGCCACAAAACCCAGCGCTGCGATGGCCGCCGCCCGGATGGGTCGGTGCATGGCGAGCCAGATCGGCCCTTGCGGCGCAAGACCGCCCACGGATTCGAACTGGCCGCGATAGCGCGCGATCTGCGCCTCCAGCTTGCCGCCTTCGCCCGCGTTCGAGACGTCCATGACCACAAGGGTCAGACCACCCAGATCAACCGCAAAGGGCGCCCCCGGCTTGAGGCAGCCGGAGGTGGACACGAGAGGATAGGGGTCGAGCAACCGGCTCCAACCCTTGCCGCCGCGTTCGCAGGTTTCATGATTGCCGCGCACCATGACCAGCGGCGCCGCGCTCCGCAGGGGTTTGCCCGGCGCGAAGAAATCGCTTTCCCATACAGCCCACGAATCGCCGTGGGGCGTATTGGCGCAGCCCTCGTTCCATGGACGGCAGGACGATTCACGATAGAGCAGATCGCCCACATGCACGATCACGTCAGGGGCCGTTCCAGCCTCGGTCTGCGCTCCCGCCGCGAAGGGCCAGTCGGTCGGATCATTGCAGGATTGGTTGACCAGGGGGGTGACGCGGCAACCGGTGTCGCCGAGCACGAGAACATGGTCGGCCTGGG
This sequence comes from uncultured Hyphomicrobiales bacterium, assembly GCA_903902915.1. Lineage (GTDB taxonomy): Bacteria > Pseudomonadota > Alphaproteobacteria > Rhizobiales > Beijerinckiaceae > Terripilifer. The sequence goes on from CAIUWR010000049.1 coordinate 128,356, forward strand.
TCCTGGGCAGCGGCAGAGCCTCGCCGTCGATCTCCACCGCCTTCGCGTTCCGGGGAATGGCGAGCGCGCAGACCAGCACCGGAAAGGCGGCGTTGCGCTCCGCCCGCATGCGCATCGGAGCCGCGCTTTGATCAATGCGCGCCTGCGGGCACTGGGCCTCGCGGGTGACGGCGCGCGCCTCCAGCCCGCCGGGCACATATTGCGTCCAGCGATAAAGCGTATCGGCCTGCGCGGACGCCGCCGCCAGCAAAGCCAGCGCGGCGAGGAACGTCCGCAGCAGGCCCCGCATCACAGCTTGGCTTCGATGGCGTCCCAGATGGTGGCGGCGATGTCGGGGCCGCCGAGACGCTTGATGGCGCGCAGGCCCGTGGGCGAGGTGACGTTGATCTCGGTGAGATTGCCGTCGATCACGTCGATGCCCACGAAAATCAGGCCCATGCGCTTGAGGTCCGGCCTGATGGTCTCGCAGATTTCCAGTTCGCGTTTGGTGAGGTCGGTCGGCCGCGCCGCGCCGCCGCGCACCATGTTGGAGCGGATGTCGTTGGCCGCAGGCACGCGGTTCACCGCGCCCGCCGCTTCGCCATCCACCAGAATGATGCGCTTGTCCCCCTGCGTCACCTGCGGCAGGAACCGCTGCACCACCCAGGGCTCGCGGAAGGTGACGGAGAAGAGGTCGAACAGCGAACCGAAATTCGGATCCTCGCGCGAGACCTTGAACACCGCCGCGCCGCCATTGCCATACAGCGGCTTCATCACGACATCGCCATGTTCGGCGCGGAAAGCGTCGATCTGCTCGCGGTCGCGGGTGATCAGGGTCGGCGGCATGAGATGGGGGAACTTCATCACGAAGAGCTTTTCGGGCGCATTGCGCACGCTCGTCGGATCATTCACCACAAGCGTATGGGGATGAACCCGCTCCAGCAGATGGGTCGTGGTGACATAGGCAAGATCGAAGGGCGGATCTTGCCGCAACAGCACCACGTCCACATCGGCGAGATCGATGACGCTGGTCTCGCCCAGCGTGCAATGGTCGCCCACCACGTCGCGCACGCGCACGCTTTGCGCGCTGGCGATGATGCGCCCATCGCGCATGGAGAGTTTGTCCGGCGTGTAATAACTCAGCTCATGGCCACGCGACTGCGCCTCCAGCATCAGCGCGAATGTGGAATCGCCCGCGATGTTGATGCGCTCGACTGGGTCCATCTGGACCGCGACCTTCAGGCTCATGACGATTCCTCTGCAACCGGCCTACCGGGGACCGAACATCGACACGGCCTCTGCCAGACGTCAATAGCCGGAAAGATCAAGCTCGAATGCGGCGGGCACATGGCGGGGCCAGCGGCGGGGGGCGACGACAACCGCATCGCCGCGCAAAACATGGGTGGCGGCCCAACGATTCGTGCGCAGCCAGACCTGAACCGCCCGGGCGATGCGCCTGCGTTTCTGCTCGGTGATGGCGATCAGCGCCTGATCCATATGCGGGCGGGCCTTCACCTCGACGAAGGCGATGGTCTGGCCGCGCTGGGCGATGAGGTCGATCTCCCCGCCGGGCGCCGTGAAATTGCGCGCCAGAACCCGGTAGCCCCTGAGCGTGAGCAGCGCCAGCGCCACCCACTCCGCGCGGACGCCGAAGGTGCGCGCGGCCTGCCGGTCCCTCACCGGTCGCGGTCCACAGCCATGATCTCGACCGCGCGCGCATAGACCTGACGGCGCGGCTGGCCGGTTTCCGCCGCCACCACCGAGGCGGCGTCCTTGACCGAGAGCGTGGCGAGGGCCTTGCGCAATTTGGCGTCGAGATCCTCCGCGCTCATCACCGCCACACCCTCCTTGGGCGGCGCGACCAGCAACACGATTTCGCCCCTTGGCGGGCCTTCGGCGGCGAGCGCCGCAGCCAGCTCGCCCAATGCGCCACGGCGCACGGTCTCGTAATGTTTGGTCAGCTCGCGGGCGATGGCGGCGTCGCGGTCGCCCAGCACCACATGCAGGTCTTCCAGCGTTTCGGCGAGGCGCCGGGGCGATTCGAAGAAGACCAGCGTGCCGGGAATGGGGCTGAGTTCGGCGATGCGCTGGCGCCGGGCGGCGCTGCGCGGCGGCAGGAAGCCCTCGAAGAAGAAGCGGTCCGTGGGCAGGCCAGCCACCATCAGCGCGGCCAGAACGGCCGAGGCGCCGGGCACCGCGACCACGTTGATCCCGGCTGCGGCGGCGTCGGCCACCAGCTTGAAGCCGGGGTCTGAAATCAGCGGCGTGCCCGCGTCAGACACCAGGGCCAGGGCCGCGCCCGATTCCAGCCGCGCCAGCAGATGCGGGCGCACCACCGAGGCGTTGTGCTCGTGATAGGTCACCAGCGGCGTCGTGACGCCGTAATGGGCCAGCAACGTCTTGGTGACGCGGGTGTCCTCCGCGATGACGGCGTCGGCGGCCGCCAGCGTCGCAACGCCGCGAAAGGAAATGTCGCGCAGATTGCCGATGGGGGTTGCGACCACATGCAGGCCGGGCTGAAGCCGGTCGGCCTCCATGCCGATGCCGAAGGCCGTGAAGGTGGCGGAAGCCGGCTTCGGCGGATGGGGATTCGTGGGGTGAGGTTTGCCCTGATCCATGCCACTTCGTTCTTTAAAAGAGGTCGATAGTTCGATATATAGAACGCTACTGACCGAGGCGCAACGCCTGATGACGAGCGGTCCTGCGGCCGCGGCCGGCCCCCTGCGCGCTCACGCCGCCAGCTCCGCAATCACCGAATCCAGCAGCGGAAACCCTTCCGCCGTCACGCGCAGACGCCCCTGCGCCGTGCGCTCCAGAAAGCCGTAGCCCTCAAGCCCTTTGATGCGCGCGGGATCCAGAGCCCGGCCCGACATGCGCTGGAACCGCTGGGGGTCCACGCCCTCGCGCAATCTCAGGCCCATGAGCAGGAATTCGTCGCCCTGGGCGCTGGCGGACAGGATCTCGTCCTCGATCAGTCCGTGCCCCTGCCCCTCAACGGCGGCGAGCCACTTTTCGGGATGTTTTTCCGTCGACTGCGCCATGCGGCCTCGCGTGGTCAGCAGCCGCCCATGGGCGCCGGGGCCGACGCCTGCATATTCGCCATAGCGCCAATAAACGAGGTTGTGGCGGCTCTCCGCTCCCGGCCTTGCGTGGTTGGAGACTTCATAGGCGGGCATGCCCGCCTGTTCCATCATCTCCTGCGTCAGATCCCACAGGGCGCGGCCCATGTCGGGGTCGGGCGGGGCGAGCTTGCCCGCCTCCACCAACCGCTCGAACATGGTGCCGGGCTCGATGGTGAGCTGATAGAGCGACAGATGCTCGGGCGCGCGCCGAAGGGCCTCTTGCAACTCAAGCCGCCAGTCCTGCAGGCTCTGGTTCGGGCGAGCGTAGATGAGGTCGAAAGAGGCGCGATCGAAGACCGAGGTCGCCACATCCACCGCCGCCATGGCCTCGGCGGCGCTGTGCATGCGCCCGAGCGCCTTCAGATCCGCGTCGTTCATGGCCTGCACGCCCAGCGACACCCGGTTCACGCCCGCCGCCCGATAGCCGCGGAAGCGCTCGGCCTCGACGCTGGTGGGATTGGCCTCAAGGGTGATTTCCGCTCCCGGCGTAATGTTCCAATGCGACCCGATGGCCTCCAGTATGGCGCCCACCGTCTGCGGCTTCATCAAGGACGGCGTGCCGCCGCCAAAGAAAATGGACGAAACCTGCCGCCCCGGCGCCAGCGCGGCGCGATGCACAAGCTCGGCCTGAAAGGCCGCGACATAGCGCGCCTCATCCACGGGCGCGGCCCGAACATGGCTGTTAAAATCGCAATAGGGACATTTCGACAGGCAGAAGGGCCAGTGAACATAGACCCCGAAGCCCGGATCGAAGGCGCTGGATTGGCTCGGCATGGCCGTCTTATGGCACGCCCCGGCCTCAACGTCACTCAGAGGCCGCAGTCCTGGCGGGATGCCCGGTCATGCGGTCCGTGAGCGCCAGCAGGAGCCCCGACGCCACGAAAACCATATGGATGATCACCGACCACATCAGCTCGCGGTCGGAGGTCTTGGCGATATCCATGAAGACCCGCAAAAGCTGGATCGCCGAAATCGCCACGATGGACGACAGCAGCTTCAGCTTGAGGCCGGTGAATTCGATTTTCGACATCCACTCCGGCCAATCTTCTTGGCCCGTCGAGGTGATGCGGGAGACGAAGTTCTCGTAACCCGAGAAGACCACGATGATGACGAGGCTCGCGGTCAGGCTGAGGTCGATCAGGCCCAGAATGTCCAGCACCAGATCGGATTCGCTGCCGCTCAGAATGTTCGGGACGATATGGATGAGATGCTGCACATCCTTCACCACCAGCGCCACGACGCCCACGATGAGGCCCAGATAGATGGGCGCGAGCAGCCAGCGACTGCTGAACAATATCTTTTCAAGGATGCGTATGATCATGGGGAGCGCCTCAGAACCGTTCCCCACATCATCGCCTGTAGGCCCCGATCAGATCAATAGTCCTGTTCGTCCGATCAACTGACCGGTTTGCGCCCCACCACACAGTGATGGGGGCAACTGCAAAAAAGCACGCCCGCCGCGCGCGCCTGCGCGGCCGCGCCTCGGAACACGTCCACTTCATTGCTCGTCAACCGGGACAACAGGCGGCTTTCAAGATAGGTCCAAAATGGACCGCTGATCTGGTCGAAGGAGCTGAGCATCGGAAAGCAGGTCAGGTCCGTGAAGCCGGCCTTGCTCATGCTTGTGTACAGTCTGCGGTCCGCCACGCCCTTGGGCCCAATGAGCGCCGGCGCCAGTTCAATCTTTCGTTTGAGATCGTCAGGGACATTGACATTCCATAGGAAAGGCATGTCGATAGCCCGGACAATCACGCCGACGCGCCCACCCGGTTTGACCACCCGAAGCAATTCGCGAAGCGCGACGTCGGCGTCGCATTCCTCCAGCACGGTCACGGAGAATGCGTGATCGAAGCTGGCGTCGCCGAAGGGCAGCGACTCGGCGTTTCCCGGCGCGAATGTGATCCGCGCGCCAAGACCATCGCGCTGCGCCAAGGATTTCGCCTCTTCCAAAAGGAATTCGTTTATATCCACCGCCGTCATCGGTCCGATGGCGGTCTTGTGGCGGGCGGCTATGCGAGCGACCGCCCCGGAACCCGCGCCCACTTCCAGAAGCGTCTGCCCGGCTTCAGGATTGATGACGTCCAGAACGGTATGAATCATCGCGGCGTAGCTGGAGCTGGCCGCTCGATCTTCCAAAAGGGCGACGCCGCCAAGATGGGAACCGCCGAGGAGGAAGACGGTATAGTGGCGGCTGATTTCCGGCAGCGCCGCCCTCCACTGAGCCGAAGACAGGAAAAGCGGAAAAAGCAGGAGCGCAGGCCCGGCTCCGCAGACGGTGTAGGAAATGCCATCATGCTCGCCGCTTTTGCGCGCATGGGCGGGCGAGGTGGCGTCGCCCGTCAAAGTCAGGAGAGCCGAAACGACGGTTTCGGCATGATCGGAGACGCTGTCCGCCCAAACCGGCGCGCCATAGCCTGGCAGAATGACGCGCTGCGCGCCCGAAAGCATCGGTACAGCCGCTTCCGCCACTTTGGCGGACATGCCGCTATCGCCCGCCACGATGACCATACGGTTCGCCACCGATTGAAACGGCGCAGGATCAAGACCGATGGCCTCCATGCAAAGCAGACCGGCGACCCGCTGCGGGCTTTCGCGCACAAAATCCGAGATTTCGCCGGGTAATTGAGTGGCGATATGGGCGCGCTGGAGACCGAGATGGTCGAACAAGGAGCGCAGTCGATCCGCTAATGTGAAATCCATATCGTCCCCCGCCGACGCAAGCCGCGTCCACTGCTGACGTGCAATTGAACATTACCAAGGCAATTGGGTAACTCGGCTCATTTCTCAGGTCAACTGCTCACCGCCCCTGCACCAGCCGCACGATGGCGCGGGCCGTATAGTCGACCATGGGGATGATGCGCGCGTAATTCAGCCGCGTGGGGCCGATGACGCCCAGCACGCCCACGATCCGCTGGGTGGGATCGCGGAAGGGCGCGGCGATCATCGAGGAGCCCGACAGCGAAAACAGCTTGTTCTCCGAGCCGATGAAGATCCGCACGCCCTCGCCCTGTTCGGCCCGCGAGAGCAGATCCGCAACATCTTTCTTGGTTTCCAGATCGCCAAACAGCAGGCGGATGCGCTCCAGATCCTCCACCGCCTTCAGATCATCCAGCAGATTGGCCTGACCGCGCACGATGAGCTGCGAGGTCTCGCCCATGCCCGCCCAGCTCGCCAGCCCTGCGTCCACCAGCCGGGCGGTGAGTTCGTTCAGTTCGGCCTGCGCATGGCTGCGCGCCTGTTCGATATCCGCGCGCACCTCGCTGAGGGTGCGGCCGCGAATGCGGGCGTTGAGATAATTGCTGGCTTCCACCAGCGCCGAGGAGGGCAGCCCATTGGGGATGGCGACGACCCGGTTCTCCACCGAGCCATCCTCGGACACCAGCACCGCCAGCGCCCGCTCGGGCTCCAGCCCGACAAATTCGATATGCTTGAGGCGCTTGTTGTCCTTGGTCGTCACCACGACGCCCGCGCCCCGCGACAGGCCCGACAGAAGGCTCGACGCTTCGGTCAGCACCCCTTCCAGCGTCTGGTTGCGCGAGGCCGCGTTCACCTGCGCGTCGATGCGGTCGCGCTCGTCCATGGGCAGATCGCCGATCTCCAGCAGAGCGTCGACGAAAAAGCGCAGGCCCAGCTCGGTTGGCAAGCGGCCCGCGCTGGTGTGGGGCGCATAGACAAGGCCCAGCTCCTCCAGATCCTGCATCACATTGCGGACCGAAGCGGGAGACAGCGTCATCGGCAGCAGGCGCGAGAGCTGGCGCGAACCCACAGGCTCGCCCGTCGCCAGATAGGAATCGACGATGCGCTTGAAAATCTCGCGCGACCGATCATTCAGCGCGGCGAGCGCGGTCCTGTCGAGCGCCAGAGGCTCCTGTGAAAAGGGATCGAGACCGGCCATGTTTTCAGGATGACCGCATAGGGAGCCAGGCGCAAGTCATTCTTCCGGCGCTGGTCCCGCCCCGCGCCCCTGCGCCATGGCCGCATGCTTGCGGAAGGCGCCTGATCGACCTAGAGGTGGTTCAGGCGGGCGCGACCCGCATGTTCGAAGCGGGAGGCGAGATGAGCACGCACGACGAAATCAAGCAGAAGATGATCATGGCTGGCAAGATCCTCGTGGCCGAAGGCCAGGATGATTTCACACGCGGCCACATTTCCTTCCGCCTGCCCGACAATCCCGGCCTGTTCTTCATGAAGCCCCACAGCATCGGCCTCGACGAGATCACGATGGAGAACATTCTCACCATCGACCTCGAAGGCAATGTGGTCGCGGGAACCGCCAAGCGCCATTCCGAGGTCTATATCCATTCCGAGATCTTCAAGGCCCGCCCGGACCTGAATTGCGTGCTGCACACCCATCCCACCTATTCGACCGCTTTCTCGGCCACCGGTCGCCCGATGCGCGGCTACAGCCAGCCTGCGGCGCTCTTCTACAACGCCATCGGCGTCTATTCGGACACGATCAACCTCATCCGCAACCATGACATGGGCCGGGGCGTCGCCAAGGCGCTGGGGCCGCATCGCACGGTGCTGCTGAAGAACCATGGCGTCGTGATCACGGGCGTCTCCATCGAAGAGACGATCATCAGCGTGATCATGCTGGAGAACGCCGCCCAGATCCAGATGATCGTCGAGGCCGCTGGCGAGGCCGCCCCCGAGTTCCCGCTCGCGGACATCCTGCAGCTCCAGCACGACATCAGCCGCCCCGAGCAATTCGTGGTGAACTTCGATTATCTGGCGCGCCGGGTGAAGCGTCGCGAGGGCTGAGGGCCCTCACTCGCCTTTGAAATCGGGCCGACGCTTCTCCATGAAGGCGCGTCGGCCTTCCACATAGTCCGCGCTTTCGAGGCAGGCCTGCGCCAGCGCCTCGCAGAGCGCTGCGTCCGGCGGGCGGGTGGGATCGGCATATTCGTCCACCATCCGCTTGGAGGCGAGGGTCGATAGCGGCGCGTTCTGCGCGATGGCCGCCACATAGGCCGACACATCCGCCTCGAATGTATTGGCGGGCGTCACCTGATGCACCAGCCCCATGGCGAGGGCCTCCTGCGCGCTGTAGCGCCGTGCGGTGATCAGAATCTCCTTCACACGCGCCGCGCCCACGATCTGCATCAGCCACGAAATGAAATCGGGCCGATAGGCGATGCCGAGCCGCGCCGCAGGCACGCAAAACAGGGCGTCTTGCGCGGCCAAGCGCAGGTCGCAAGCCGCCGCCAGCCCCATGCCCGCGCCGAAGCAGAAGCCATTGATCATGGCCAGCGTGGGCTTGGGAAAGGCCCGCAGCCGCAAGAACATGCCCTGCGAAATCGCCTCATAGCGGGCGATGGCCTCGGGCTGGGCGCGCAGGGCTTCGAATTCGGAAATATCGGCGCCCGAGACGAAGGACGCCCCCTCGCCCCGCACCACCAGCAGCCGCACCCGCGCATCCGCCGCAAAGGCGTCGATGAGGCTTGAGGCCTCCTGCGACATGGCGAGGTTGATGGCGTTCAGCCTTGCAGGATTGTCGAAGACCAGCTCCGCCACCCCGGCCCGCACCTCGCCCGTGACCCTGCCAACGCTCACGCCACGCCGTCCATGATGATGATCTGGCCAGTGGAGGCCTGTTTGCGGAACACCGAAGCGGCCTGATATTCGGGAGAATTGTAGCAATCGAGCGCGGCTTGATAGGTGGGGAACTCAATCACGACATTGCGTGAGGCGACCTCGCCCTCGGGGGCCGTATATTGCCCGCCGCGCGCCAGAAAATGCGCCCCGAACCGGGCGAAAGGCGCGGCGGCGCCCGCCAGATAGGTCTTGTAGACCTCCATGTCATGAACGTCGTTATGCGCGATCCAATAACCCTTCGACATCGCAGCCTCCTTTTCGCCCTGATTGCGTCATTGTAGCTTCGCAGTCGGCTTTCACCATCCCCTTATTCGTCCGGCGAATCCTTTGCACCAGCCCCCGTGCGGACGCCAGGCCGGATATACGCCCGGCGTTTTCTTTTGGGCGGACCGCGTTACTTACCCACCGCGCCAGCGATCAGGAAGGCGACAAAGGCTCCGACGAGGAACAGGATCAAAATGGTGTAATTCATTTTTTGATTTGGCTCTTCCATTTGGTCCTCCAGCTTGAGCATGAAATTGACGTTCGCCTGAAACATTATTTAATATAGCATCTTATCAGATTACTCTTGTGGATCGACGCGCCAATTCTTCCAAAGGAGCATGGCTTGGTCGGCGACGCGCTCGCCCTTGGGGACACGAGGGAAGTCCTGCTCTTCCTCGCTACGGCGGGCGTCGTCGTGCCCTTGTTCCAGCGGCTGAAGGTGAGCCCGGTGATAGGCTTCCTTGGCGCCGGGGTTCTGCTGGGCCCGCATGGGCTTGGGGGCCTGTCGGACCAGCCCTGGCTCGACGTCTTCCAACTGCAAAACACGCAACGCATCGCGCAGATCGCCGAATTCGGCGTGGTGTTCCTGCTGTTCATGATCGGCCTTGAGCTGTCCTATGAACGCCTCGCACGTCTGCGGCGGCTGGTTTTTGGGCTGGGGGCCGGGCAGGTGGCGCTCAGCACGCTTGTGCTTGGGGAAATCGCCGGGCTGACCTTCGGTCTGCCCCCGGGCGCCGCGCTGGTGGTGGGCGGGGCGCTGGCCCTGTCCTCCACCGCCGTCGTCATTCCGGTGCTGGCGGAGCGGCGGCGCCTCGCCACCACTGCGGGCCGCGCGGCCTTCGCGGTGTTGTTGTTTCAGGATCTGATGGTGGCGCCGCTGCTCTTTGCGGTCTCCATGGCGGGCGAGCGCGGCGGGGGAACAGGCGCCGACATGCTTTATGCGGTGCTGCCCGCCATGGCGGCGCTGGCTTTGCTGGTGGCGGGCGGCAGGCTGTTGCTGCGGCCCCTGTTCCATCAAGTGGCGCTGGCGCGCTCCACCGAATTCTTCATGGCGGCCTGTCTCTTCGTGGTGGTCGGCACCGGAGTGGCGAGCGCCATGGGCGGCCTGTCCATGGCTTTGGGCGCCTTCATCGCAGGCCTTTTGCTGGGCGAGACCGAATATCGCCGCGAGATCGAGGTGACGCTGGAGCCGTTCAAGGGCCTGCTGCTGGGGCTCTTCTTCGTCTCCATCGGCGTCGAGCTGGACCTGACGCAGATCGCCCATGCGCCAGGGCTCGTGATCGGCGTCGCGCTGGGGCTGATCCTGCTCAAGGCATTGATCCTTTTCGGTTTGGCGCGCGTGGCGGGCCTGCCCGCGCCCGCCGCTGGCGAGACGGCCCTGCTGCTTGGACCGGGCGGGGAATTCGCCTTCGTGATGCTCACCGCCGCCATGGCCGAGCATCTCGTGCCCGCCGATGTGGGAGCGACCCTGATCCTCGCCGTCACGCTCTCCATGGCCGCGATCCCCCTGCTGGCGTTGCTGGGCGCCCGACGCCCGGCGCCCGCGCCAGGGGCGCTCGACCCGGAACTGGCCGCCGCCCCGGGCGACGAGGACCGCAAGGGCCGGGTGATCCTTGTGGGCTATGGACGCGTGGGACGGTTGGTCGGGGACATGCTGGCACGCCACAAGCTGCGTTTCATCGCCGTGGATGGCGACGCCAGACTCGTCGCGCGCGAACGCCCGCAGGCGCGCAACCTCTATTGGGGCGACGCCACCAAGCCCGAGTTCCTGCGCGCCTGCGGGCTTGAGGAGGCGAGCGCCCTCGTCGTGACCATCGACCGGCCGCGACAGGCCGAGCTGGTTGTGGGCCTCGCCCGCAAGGCGCGTCCCGATCTCACGATCATCGCACGCGCCCGCGACGCCCACCACGCCACCCAGCTCTACGCGCTGGGCGCCACCGACGCGATCCCGGAGACCATCGAGGCGAGCCTGCAATTGTCCGAGGCCGTGCTGGTCGATATCGGCGTGCCCATGGGGCTGGTCATCGCCTCGATCCACGAGAAGCGCGACGAATATCGCAAGCTTCTGCAACCTGACGGCCCGGAACTGAAGCGGCGGGCCATCCGCCTTTCGACGCGCGTGAAAGACATGCACCGCCGCCGCGACCCGAAGGATCCGCCGCAGGAACCGGGTTGATCGCCTCCCGCACCGCGCCTACTTGCCCGCTTGCGAGGCCGCGCGCAGGGCGGTGAGGGTGGTGAGCGGCGTGATCGCCTCCGGATCCACCTTCACATGGATGATCGCGGGCTTGCCGGAGGCGACCGCGCGCTCGAAAGCTGGGGCGAATTGCGCAGTCTCCACAACCGTCTCGCCATGGCCGCCGAAGGCGAAAGCATAGGCGGCGAAATCGGGATTGCGCAGGGCGGTGGCCGAAACGCGGCCCGGATAGTGGCGCTCCTGATGCATGCGGATCGTGCCATACATGCCGTTGTCGACGATCACCACGATGATGGGCAGATCATATTGCACGGCGGTGGCGAATTCCTGCCCGTTCATCAAGAAGCAGCCATCGCCTGCAAAGCACACCACCATGCGCTCGGGATGCACGCGCTTGGCGCCGACCGCCGCAGGCAGGCCATAGCCCATGGAGCCCGAGACGGGAGCGAGCTGCGTGGCGTATTGGCGAAAGCGCAGGAAGCGCCCGACCCAGATCGCGTAATTGCCCGCGCCATTGGTGACGATGGCGTCCTTCGGCAGGCGCTCGCGCAGCCACAGGGCCATTTCGCCGAGCTGCACCGGTCCGGGCATGGGCGGCGCCACATCGGTCCAGGCATGGAAATCGGCGTTGGCCTGCGCGGTCTGCGCGCTCCAGGCGATGAGGTTCGGCGGTTGCAGGCTTTCCAGCGCGGCGGCGAAGGCTGGCGGCGTGGCGTTTATGCCAAGGCGCGGGTGGTAGACGCGGCCCAGCTCCTGCGCATCCGCATGCACATGCACGAGGCTTTGGCGCGGCGTGGGAATTTCGAAAAGCGTGTAGCCTTGCGAAGGAATCTCCGCCATGCGCCCGCCGACCAGCAGCACGAGATCGGCGGCTTCGATGCGCGCGCGCAGCTTCGGATTCGGCCCGATGGCCAGTTCGCCCGCATAATTGGGATGATCGCCCGCAAACAGCATGGCGCGGCGCGAGGAGGTGACGACCGGCAGATCGAACCGCTCGGCGAATCGGCGCAGCGACTCCGCCGCCTTCTCGCTCCAGCCGCTGCCGCCGACGATCATGATGGGCTGTTTGGCGGCCCAGAGCAGCTTCTGCAATTCCGCCATCTGGGTCTGGCCGGGCCATGTTTGAACCGGCTCGACGCGGGCGGCGTCGCTCACGCTGGCGCGCTCCACCAGCATGTCTTCGGGCAAGGCGATGATCACCGGGCCGGGGCGGCCCTGCAAGGCCACATGGAAAGCGCGCGAAATGATTTCGGGGATGCGCGCGGGATCGTCGATCTCCACTACCCATTTGGCGAAGGAGCCGAAGACGGCGCGGTAGTCCATTTCCTGAAAGGCGCCGCGTCCCTGCGCTGCGCGCTGCACCTGTCCCACGAACATGATGAGAGGCGTCGAATCATGTTCGGCGATATGGATGCCGGGCGAGGCGTTGGTGGCGCCGGGGGCGCGCGTCACGAAGACCACGCCGGGCTTGCCGGTGAGCCTTGCGCTGGCGTCGGCCATCATGGCCGCGCCGCCTTCCTGACGGCAGACGGTGACGTTGATGTTCACGTCATGGAAGGCGTCGAGCACCGCGAGATAGGATTCGCCTGGCACGCAAAACACGTGGCGCACATCCTGCGCCAGCAATTGGTCCACCAGGATCTGCGCGCCCGTGCGGCTGTTCTCCATCATCCCCGTCCTCCCCAGTTCGGATCGCTCAGAATTTCGTCCGTGTGTTGCCCCAGCGCAGGCGCGGGCAGCGCGCTCACCACCGGCGCGCCATCCATCACGATGGCGCTGCGCAGCCCGGGCGTTGAGCCAGTTTTCGCGCGCGGATTCTCAAGATCGACGCGCATGCCGCGCGCCGCCACCTGCGGATCCCTGAAGACGTCGCCGACGCTGTTGATCGGGCCTGCAGGCACGCCCAGAGCGTCGAGCTTCGGCAACAAATCGGCGCGGATGAATTGACGGGTGAGCGCATGCAGCCGTTTCGTCAGCTCCACGCGGTTGCGCACGCGGTCTTTGCTGACGGCGTAATCAGGGTGCGTCGCCAGCTCCGGCGCGCCCAGCGCTTCGCAGAGCTTGCGATATTGCCCATCATTGCCGGTGGCGATGATGATGTCGCCGTCGGCGACGGGAAACACGTCGTAAGGCACGATGTTGGGGTGGCTGTTGCCGAGGCGCTTGGGCTCGTCGCCCGTGACGAAATAGTTCAGCGCCTGATAGCCCAGCACCGCGATCTGGGCGTCCAGCAACGCGCAATCGATATAGGCGCCTTCGCCTGTTTGGTGGCGCCGCAACAAGGCCGCCTGAATGGCGTTGGCGGCGTAAAGGCCGGTGTAGATGTCGGCGATGGCCATGCCCGATTTCATGGGCGGTCCATCGGGCTGGCCGGTGAGATGCATGGCGCCGCCCATGCCCTGCACCAGAAAATCATAACCCGCGCGCTGGGCGTAGGGCCCCTCCTGTCCAAAGCCCGTGATCGAGCAATAGATCAGGCGCGGATTGAGCTTGCGCAGGGAGGCGTGGTCGAGGCCATATTTGGCGAGGCCGCCGACCTTGAAATTCTCGATGACGACGTCGGCGTTCATGGCGAGGCGCTCGATCAGGGCGCGGCCTTCGGGGGTCTCGAAATCCGCCTCGATGCAGCGCTTGCCGCGATTGCAGGCATGGTAATAGGCCGCGCCCAGAGTCTCGCCATCATGGCCTTCCAGAAAGGGCGGCCCCCATTGGCGCGTGTCGTCGCCAGAGCCCCGCCGCTCCACCTTGACCACATCCGCGCCCAGGTCCGCGAGCAATTGCCCGCACCAGGGACCAGCCAGAATGCGCGCCAATTCCAGCACGCGGAAACTGGCGAGGGGTTTGGGCGAGGTGGACAGACGAATTCTCCCGGGCAAGGCGGCCGCGGCCGCAACCCACGGGTACAAGGCCGCGCCGCAGGGAGCAAGAGGCGCAGCCCTCCTTGGCCGCAGCCGCGCGGGCCCCTATAGAATGCGCCTCCGCATCGCACGCAGGAGCCGCCCTTGTCCCAACCGCGCCAGTTCCAGCTGCTCACGCTGCATTTCGGCCTCTACCAGTTTTCCTGCGCCATGGCGGGGGGATTTGCGGGGGCGTTTTTGCTGCGACAGGGGCTCAGCCTGCCGCAGGCGCTGGCGTCTTTCGCCGCCTTGCTGGCGGTGCGTTTCGTGCTGCGCTGCCTGTCGCTCGTTCTGGTGCGGCGCATCGGGGTGAGCGGGGCGATGATCGCGGGAGCCGCCGTTCTGGCGACGCAATTCTGGCCGCTGACGCTGGCGCGCGATCCGGTCTGGCTGGCGCTATGGCTGTTCATCGTGGCGCTCGGCGAATCGCTTTACTGGCCTTGTTATCATTCCTGCGTGGCGGTGACGGGCGCGCCCGATTCGCGCGGGCGGGAGCTGGGCCTGCGCAACGCCATCGGCGCTTTGGCGGGCATCGTGGGGCCGTTGCTGGGCGGGATTTTGCTGCAACGCTTCGGCCCTGTGGTGGACTTTGCGCTGGCGGCCGCGTTGACGCTGGCCGCAATCCCGCCCCTGCTCCTCATGGGGCCTGTCGCGGCGGGCCAGACGCCCACCCTCGCGGAGGCGCTGCGAACGGTCGACCGGCGCAGCCTAGCGGCCTTCGCCTCGGATGGTTTCATGAGCGGCGGGCTGATGCTGGCATGGCCCATGGCGCTTTTCGTGTCGCTGGGCTCCGAATATGAAAGCCTTGGCGTCGCCAATGCGCTGGCGGGACTGGTGGGGGCGGGCGTCGGTCTTGCGGCTGGACGCCTCATCGACGCAGGACGACGCGACAGGGCGCTGGCCTGGGTGTCGCTGGCGCTGGTGGCGAGCTTCGCCTTCCGCGCTTTCGCCAGCTGGTCGCTGCTCGCCGCCCATATTTCCAACGCCACCGGCGCGGCGGTGATCGGCGTCTATACGACCGTGCTGATGAGCCTGATCTATGATCGCGCCAAGGGGTCGGGAGCGGCCTACCGCTTCCATTTCGCCATGGAGGGCGGCTGGGACGCCGGGGCGGCGCTGGGGTGCCTGGCGGGCGCGGCGGCGGCGCTGGCCACGAACGCGCCGTCCCTTGCGACCCTGCCCTCCGTGTTGGGGGTCGGGGTCATGTATCTGTGCGTGCGGGGGCGCAAGGCGGCGCCAGCGACCGCAGCCGCCAGCGCCTGACGTCTCAGAACCCGATCATGTCGAAACGGGTCATGGTCGTGTTCTGTCCCACGCCGGGGGCGGTGGCGAGAGTCCAGGCGGTGACCTGTTCCGCATAAGCGCTTTCGGCGGATGCGCCGTCCACGGGCACGATCACCTTGTAGCCAAGGAAAGCCGCCTCGCTGGCGGTGAAGAGCACCGCGCCCTGCGCCGTGGTGCCGACCACGATCACAGTGGTGACGCCCTTGTCCTTCAGGATCTTGTCGAGATCGCTGCGGATGAATTTGTTCGCCACCGAGGAGATGATCGGCTCGCCCTCTTTTGGCGCCACCTGCGGGGCGATATCGGCCGCAGTGGCGCTTGCGACGATGCTGTAGACCACAGGCGCGCCATGAGCGCGGGCTTCGGCCAGGAACGTCTCCACCTTCGGCAGGGAGGCGAGACAGCGGGGGCGGCGCTCCGCGTTGCAGGTCTGCTTGACGAGATCCAGCACGAGAAAGGCGGTGGTCCTGGGATCGACCTTCACGGTCTTGAGTTCGATGGGCGCGGGCGCCTTCACGCTGGCCCATTCGTCCACGATGGTCTGGGCCGACGCAGGCGCAACCCAAAGCGCGGCGGCGGCGGCGAGGCCCGCCATGACTCTCTGACGCATAGCTTACTCCTTGTTACGGCTTTCATCTGCAAGTCGCGCGGCCCGACCCGCCCGGCAAGCCCCCGGCCGGATCCTTCGCCGCGCCAGCCATTCTGGTGATCAGCGCGGCGCGCGTTTGGCGAGGATGCGTTGCAGGGTGCGGCGGTGCATGTTGAGGCGGCGCGCGGTCTCCGAAACATTGCGGTCGCACAGTTCATAGATGCGCTGGATATGCTCCCAGCGCACCCGATCCGCAGACATGGGATTTTCCGGCAGCTCGGCCTTGTCGTGACGGGTCGCCATCAGGGCGTGGTAGATCTCGTCGGCGTCGGCGGGTTTGGCGAGATAGTCGAAAGCGCCAAGCTTCACCGCCGTCACAGCCGTCACGATATTGCCGTAGCCGGTGAGGATGATGCCGCGTGCTTCCGGCCGCCGGGCCTTCAGCTGCGAAATCACATCGAGGCCATTGCCGTCCTGAAGGCGCATGTCGATGACCGCGAAGGCGGGCGCATGGACGCCGATTGCGGCGAGCCCCTCGGCGACGGACTCGGCGGTGACCACCGTGAAGCCGCGCGCCTCCATGGCCCGGCTGAGGCGTGTCAGGAAGGGCTTGTCGTCATCGACGAGCAATAGCGTTTGATCGCCATCCATGGCCAAACCCAAAGCTCCTGGCTCCTGGCCGGGCAAGCCAGCAAGAGAGTCGGTCGGCGGAGCTGATGCTTTCATACCGTCCTCACAAACGAGACTATGGGCGCGCTCAAGCTAGCTCTATCTTACGCGGCTTGCGTTCGAAAGAGGCGCGTGGCCAGGTCACTTCCACGCGCGCCCCAACTTCCGGCGGGGGCGCATTGCCGGTCGTCACCGTAGCGCCGGAGCGCTCCAGCAGGGTCTTGGCTATGAACAAGCCAAGACCAAGGCCGGACCCCTCCTCCACCTTGGCCCGCCGCGATCCGCGAGAGGTGACGTAGGGTTCGCCCAGCCTTGTCAATACGTCCGGCGAGAAGCCTGGACCATCGTCAGCGATGCCAATCGTCACGAAGGCCTCCGACCAGCGCATGGTGATGCGCACCTCGGACCGGGCGAAATCAATGGCGTTCTCAACCAGATTGCCAAGGCCGTAGAGCATGCCGGGGTTGCGGCGGCACACCGGCTCCGGCCCCTTGCCGTCGCTCGACAGGCGCAAGGCCACCCCGAAATCCCGTTGCGGACCAACCACATCCTCCACCAGATGCAGGATGGTCAGCTCATCCAGCATGCCCGGACCCTCATTGCCCAGAGAAGCGATCTTGGAGAGGATGGTGCGGCAGCGGGCGACCTCCTGCGCAAGAAGGGCGATGTCCTCCGCCATGGCGTCGCCGGGCTTCACGATCTTGCCCAGCTCCTTCACCACCAGGGTGATGGTGGCCAGCGGCGTGCCCAGCTCATGGGCGGCGGCGGCGGCCAGGCCGTCAAGCTGGGTCAGGTGCTGCTCGCGCGCCAGCACCAGCTCGGTGGCCGCCAGCGCATCCGACAATTGCCGCGCCTCTTGCGAGACCCGCGAGGCGTAGACGGCGATGAAGCCCGCTCCCAGCACCAGCGCCATCCAGATGCCGGAAACATAAAGGAAAGGCAGGTCCAGCGGCTCTCCCTTGTGCCAGGGCAGCGGGAAATGCCGGAAGGCGAGCAGAGTCGCGGCTCCGACCATCAAAATCACCAGCCAGAGCGTCCCCTGCCAGGCCAGCGACATGGCCGAGATCATGATCGGCGCCAAAAAGAGGCTCGCAAAAGGGTTGGAGAGCCCGCCGGTGAGATAGAGGAGGCCGGACAACTGGAGAATGTCGAAGGCCAGCAGCGCGAAGGCTGGCGGATCGCGCAATCTCTGACTAAGTGGGAACTTGAGCCGCAAAGCGATATTCAACCATGCGGAGGCCGCAATGGCGAGAAAGCAAAAGGCGATCGGCAATTCGAATCCCAGTATAAACCAGGTCGAAAGCACCGCGACGGACTGACCGACCACCGCCAGCCAGCGGAGCCGGACGAGCGTGTCGAGGCGCAGGCGCCGCGCGTGGCGCCCCAGATCAACGTCAGCCAAGTCTACATCTGAAGAAATTTGCATTTGACCATCGACTTATGTTCAGCACCGCTGATTTGTGGTGGACCAAGAGAAGGATTGATTCAAGGTCCTGATTATGTTGGATGATAGATATTGGTTATGTTTCACGGCTGGCCGCCCCCGAAAACCGGTGATCGAATGAACCGAATCCCCTACCAGTTCTACGAAATGGCTCACCTTGCGGTCGCGCCTGCGCGGGCCCTCTCGGACGCCGCACGGTTCTTCCTGAAGAACCCCCTCAATCCGCTGACCCATACGGTCTGGGGCCGTAACGTGGCGGCGTCGGCGGAGCTCTTCGAGCGGCTCACGCGCCGCTACGGCAAGCCAGGCTTCGATCTTCCCCAGACAAAGATCGACGGCGTGCCCGTCGACATCGTGGAAGAAATCGTCTGGGCGAAGCCCTTCTGCCGGGTGATCCGCTTCCATCGTCAGACGGACCGCCGCGACCCGCGCCTGTTGATTGTGGCGCCTCTGTCCGGCCACTACGCCACGTTGCTGCGCGGCACGGTGGAAGCGTTCCTGCCTCATTTCGACGTCTATATCACCGATTGGACCGACGCCCGCCTCGCGCCGCTCGCCGCAGGCCATTTCGACCTCGACAGCTATATTGATTACCTGATGGACATCATGCGCTTCCTGGGCAAGGACGCGCCCGGCGCCGGTCTGCATACGCTGGGCGTCTGCCAGCCTTCGGTGCCTCTGATCGCCGCGACCGCCCTGATGGAATCGCACGGCGATCCGCTCGCCCCCGCCTCCATGACCCTCATGGGCGGCCCCATCGACACGCGCCGCAGCCCGACCGCCGTCAACAAGCTGGCGCAAAAGCGTGGCTCGAACTGGTTTCGGCAGAACTGCATCCACACCGTCCCCTTCCCCTATCCGGGAGCCGGGCGGCAGGTCTATCCAGGCTTCCTGCAATTATCGGGCTTCATGGCGATGAATCTCGACCGCCACGTCAACGCCCATCTCGACATGTTCAACCATCTGGTGGACGGCGACGGCGACTCGGCGGAAAAGCATCGCGATTTCTATGATGAATATATGGCCGTGATGGATCTGGATGCGGCCTATTATCTGCAAACCATCGACGCGGTGTTCGTCGATCACGCGCTGCCCAAGGGCAAGATGAAGCACCGTGATGAATTGATCGACCTGAAAGCGATCAGGCGTTGCGGGCTCATGACCGTCGAGGGCGAGAAGGACGATATTTCCGGCGTCGGCCAGACCTATGCCGCGCAAGATCTGTGCGTGAACATTCCCGAGCGGCGCAAGCAACACTATCTGCAAATGGGCGTCGGCCATTATGGCGTGTTCAACGGCTCGCGATTCCGCTCCGAGATCGCGCCGCGCATCGCAAGGTTCATCGAATCCATCGACGCGGAATCGGACGACGCTGAAAAGGCGCAGCCGGCTCTGGCCACCAGCGCATGAATTGATGGGTGTCACTTGCCTGCACTGGCGACTCAGCCCGATCGCCCCTAGTTTGGCGGCCATGCTGCGTCTCTTCAAAAAGACAGCGCCCGCACGCGACACGGCGCAATTCCATGTTTCGCATGCGGGCGATTCCTACAGGATCGCTCTCAAGCGCGTGGCGGGCGCCACGCGTTTCACCATCCGCGTGCGCTCGGCGACCCGCGACGTCGTGCTCACCATGCCGGTGCGCGGATCGCTGAGCGCAGCGCGCGATTTCGCGGAACGTCATGCGGCGTGGATTGGCGCGCGCATGCGCAAATTGCCCAAGCCGATTCCCTTCGAACCGGACGAAACGATCCCCTTTGCAGGCGTGCCTCATCTGGTTCTGCATGCGCCCGACGCGCGTGGAACCGTATGGCTGGGCGTGACGGCGAAAGGCGAGCCAGCGCTGCATGTGGCGGGCGATGCGCGCCATGTGCAGCGGCGCGTGATGGATTTTCTCAAACGCGAAGCGCGCAAGCGCCTTGAGGAAGCCGTGCGGCGCCATTGCGCGAAGATCAACGTCAAAGCGCGCGACGTGACCCTGCGCGATACGACGAGCCGCTGGGGTTCGTGCTCTGCGACGGGGGGATTGAATTTCTCCTGGCGCCTGATCATGGCGCCGCCGCATGTACTGGATTATCTCGCCGCCCATGAGGTGGCCCATCTGATTCATATGAATCATTCAGATGAGTTCTGGGCGCTGACGCACCGTCTCTCGAAGGACACCGACAGCGCGGAAGCCTGGTTGAAAGCCCACGGCGCCTCGTTGCATCGCTATGGCGCGCGCGGCGAAGGGAACGCTGACTGACTAAACCGGAGCCTGCGTCCGCACGAAACTGAGATAGGACGTGGTCCGTCCCTCGCGGATCGCCTTTTCTTCATAGCGGGTGCGGGTGAAGCCAGGCCACGGGGCGGTCCAGTCCTGCGCGCTCTGCGGGTCCCAGGCGAAGCAGGGCGAAGGCAGCACGCGGGCCAAAGTCCAGCCCGTATAATCGTCGATGTCGGAGGCGAAGCGGAACACGCCGCCGGGCCGCAACAGCCGCGCGAATTCCTTCACCGAATGATCCGACACAAACCGCCGCTTGCGCTGGCGGCGCTTGGGCCAGGGATCGGGATAGAGAAGATTGATGCGGCCCATGCAGCCATCGGGCAGCGCATGCAACGCGTCGAAGGCGTCGCCCGCATGCAGGCGCACATTGTCCAGAGCGTCGGTCTCGATGGCGGTCAGCATCTTGGCGACGCCATTGATGAAGGGCTCGCAACCGATGAAGCCGACGGTGGGATTGTCCCGCGCGTCCGCCGCCAGATGCTCGCCCCCGCCAAAGCCGATCTCGATCCATAGATCGGACATGGGCTTGGGGAAAAGGGCGGCGGCGTCGATGGGCTGGGCGACATCCACCTTGATGCGCGGCAACAAGGTCTCGCACAGATCGCTCTGATGCGCGCGCAGCTTCTTGCCCTTGCGGCGGCCATGCAGGCCGGGGCGGGTGTCGAAATCTTCGAAGCCTTGCGCGGGTATGTCGATCATGGGCCTGTCAATAAAAAGCGCCGGACGAATCCGGCGCGATTATCGTTTATCTGACGGAACCGCAAATCAGGCGAAGTAGGACTTCAGCTGGTCGGCGAGGTCGGTCTTCTCCCAGGAGAAGCCGCCCTGCGCATCGGGCTCGCGACCGAAATGTCCGAAGGACGAGGTGCGGGCGTAGATGGGCTTGTTCAGCTTCAGATGCTCGCGAATGCCGCGCGGCGAGAGGTTCATGGCCTCCATCAGCACCTGCTCGAGCTTCTCGGTGTCGACGTGGCCCGTGCCGTGCAAGTCGGCGTAGATCGAGAGCGGCTTGGCGACGCCGATGGCGTAGGCCAGCTGCAAGGTGCAACGGTCGGCGAGACCGGCGGCCACCACATTCTTGGCCAGATAGCGCGCCGCATAGGCGGCCGAGCGGTCGACCTTGGTCGGATCCTTGCCGGAGAAAGCGCCGCCGCCATGGGGAGCCGCGCCGCCGTAGGTATCCACGATGATCTTGCGGCCGGTGAGGCCGCAGTCGCCATCGGGGCCGCCGATGTAGAACTTGCCGGTGGGGTTGATGTGCCAGACCGTGTCGCCGCTGATCCAGCCATCGGGCAAGGCCTTGCGGACATAGGGCTCGACCAGGTCGCGCACCTGCGCGGAGGTCAGGTCTTCGATCAGATGCTGGTGGGAGACCACGATCTGGGTCACGCCGACGGGCTTGCCGTCTTCGTAGCGCACGGTGACCTGGCTCTTGGAGTCCGGGCCAAGCGCCTTTTCCGTGCCCGCATGACGCGCTTCGGAGATCAGGCGCAGGATCTTGTGGGCGTAATGAATGGGAGCCGGCATCAGCTCCGGAGTCTCGCGGCAGGCGTAGCCGAACATGATGCCCTGATCGCCCGCGCCTTCATCCTTGTTGCCCGCAGCGTCAACGCCCTGGGCGATGTCGGCGGACTGGGAATGCAGCAGCACTTCGATCTTGGCATGCTCCCAATGGAAGCCTTCCTGCTCGTAGCCGATGTCGCGGATCGCCTTGCGGGCGACATGGATGATCGTGTCTTCCTCGATGCGCGGGCCGCGCACTTCGCCCGCGATGACGACGCGGTTCGTCGTGGCGAGCGTCTCGCAGGCGACGCGGATCTGGTAAGGATCAAGGCCGGCGGCCGCGCCTTCCCGGAAGAAAAGGTCCACGACCTCGTCGGAAATCCGGTCGCAAACCTTGTCGGGATGGCCTTCGGAGACCGATTCACTGGTGAAAAGATAGCTTTTACGGGCCACGCACGCCTCCGGTTGATGTCACGCCGCAGCGAGCGAGTCTGCGCCCCGAGCGGCTTAAAAGAGCTTTCAGCCACTCTCTTTTTTGCAGACCGCGTTCGTTTGGTCAAGCCGAATGGGCCATTTCGTTCTATATAGCGAACGCGCTAGTCGGACTCAGCCTTGCCGCTGGCGGCGATGGCGACCACCAGATCGACAATCCGGCGGCGCACTTTCTGGTCCGTGATGCTGGCGAAAGCCTTGTTAAGCTGGAGCCCCTCGACCGTGGACAAAAAATCCACCACGAAGCCGGCGCCCTTGTCTTCAGCAAAGCCGCTCCGCACTTCGCCGCTCTCCGAAGGGCCGCCGTCGAAGAAGAAGGACGGCGGCGCGTCGAGAATCCTGGCGATGTCCTGCAGACGGCCAGCGCCGATCCGGTTCGTGCCTTTTTCGTATTTCTGCACTTGCTGAAAGGTGACGCCCAAGGCTTCGCCAAGTTTCTCCTGGCTGAACCCAAGCAGCATGCGCCGCATTTTGACGCGGCCGCCTACATGCTTGTCGATCGGGTTTGGAGATTTCTGCACAGCCTACCTCAATCTGCGCGCCGCACTGCGGGGCTCTCCTTAGGGAACGCCACTCAACCGCAACCAATAAGCAGAATACGCGGGCGGTTCCAACCACAATCTCCGCCATCGGAACCCGATTCCATCCGGTTCAAGCGGTCGGCCGACGCCAAACCATCGCCCCGAATAGACTGGCGAACAATAAAATAATAACGCCAACCAATGGGTTGGTTGAAAAAAAGGTCGCGGGCGCCGGAAGGGGCAGCCTGCTGTCGATCACCCCTTCGCTCCCCAGAGGAAGTTTATGAACGATGCGCCCATAGCCGTCCACGACGGCGGACAGGCCGGTATTGGCGGCGCGCACCAAAGGCAAGCCCTCCTCGACCGCACGCAGCCGCGCCTGGGAGAAATGCTGGTAGGGTCCGGTGGTGACGCCGAACCAGCCATCGTTCGTGACGTTCAGCAGCAGGCCGGGGCGTTCGCCCGCCTCCGGGGTCGCCTCGCCGGAAAAGATCGCTTCGTAACACACGAGGGCCGCAGCAGGCGGCAGGCCGGGAACAGTGAGGGCTCTGCGGCGCGAGCCCGGTTCGAACCCGCCGGGAATATGCACGAAGTGACGCAGACCGAAGGATTCCAGAAGGCCGCTGAACGGCAGATATTCGCCGAAAGGCACCAGATGGGTCTTGTCATAGGTGGCGACGATCTCGCCGCCATTGGCCAGAGCCTGGATGGAGTTGTAATAAAGCGTGTTGGCCTCGCCCGGCAGGCGATCGCCCCGCCGACTCTCCCCCATGCGCGCCGCGCCCGTCACCAGAACCGTTCCATGGCCCAAAAAGGCCCCGATACGCGCCAGCGCCGCGGCGTCCCGCGACAGGATGAACGGGAAGGCGGATTCCGGCCAGATGAGATGCGTGACGTCCGACACGCCCGAGGTCTGCGGCGAGGTGGCGCGATCCGACAGGGTCAGATAGCGATCAAGGATCTCGTCCTTGTGATCGGCGCGAAACGTTTCGTCCTCGGGCATATTGGGCTGCATGATCCGCAGCCGCACGCCAGGCGTCATATCGGCGGGAGCGCCCGAGAGCCGCAAGGCGCCGCCCAAACCGATCAGCGCCAACAGGCCCAGCCCCAGAAAAACCGGCCCCAATGATCGCAAGGTTCTGGGTTCGCCGCGACGCCCGTCGGCCAGACAGGCGGGCGAGGCGAAGATCAGCACCGCCAGCACGTTCAAACCATGAAGCCCCACCAGCGCCGCAGGCTGGGCGAGAACGCCGTTGCCCCCCAGCGCCATGCCAAAGTCGTTCCAGGGAAAACCCGTCGCCGCCACGCCGCGCAGCCACTCGCTCGCGCCCAGTCCGAAGGCCAGCGCCATCACGCGTCCCGGCCCACCGCTCCACAAGAGGCGCGCGAGCGCGAAGCCAAGCCCTGTGAACAGGGCGAGCATGGCGGGCAGGCCAAGCACCGCCAGCGGCATCGCCCAGGCGAATTGATCCGGCTCCACCAGAAAGGCGGCGCCCAGCCACCACAGACCGGCGACGAAATAGCCAAATCCCAGCCACCAGCCATCGCGCGCCGCGTCCAGCGCCGACCAGAGCCGCGCGGCGTTGCGCCAACCCGCGCCTTTGGACGCCTGGGAAGACCCGTCGATGAGCCAGACGGCGGCCACCATGGGGACGAACAGGGCGGGAAACAGGTCAAAGGGCGCCATGGCCAGCGCGCCTGCCGCGCCCGCCATGAAAGCGATGAGCCGCCTGCGCCAGCCAAAGGACAAAATGATGCGGTCAGCAAGGGCCATCTTGAAGCGTCTCGTCAATCAATGAATGGCGCGGGTGACACGCCGTGGGTCAAAGGTCTTTGGCGACGCCGCCTGATCTGCGTATGCGTATTTTCTTCACCCGGCGCGGGTCCGCGTCGAGAACCTCGCATTCGAGCGCATCGCCGAGCTGAATGATCTCGCCGCGCGCGGGCACATGGCCCGCCAGCGCCGAAACAAGGCCCGCGATCGTATCGACTTCTTCGAGATCGACAAGCGTGTCCATGGGCGCATCCAGCGCTTGGGAAACGGCCTCAAGGCTGGCGCGCGCGTCAATCACGAAGCTGCCGTCCGGCGCCGCCTCGATCTGCGGCGTCTCGTCGAGATCATGCTCGTCTTCGATGTCGCCGACGATGGTCTCGACGATGTCCTCGATGGAGACGAGCCCGTCGGTGCCGCCATATTCGTCGATCACCAGCGCGATATGGGTGCGGGTCGCCTGCATCTTCACGAGCAGATCGAGGGCGGGCATGGAGGGCGGTGCGAAGAGCACCGGGCGCAGGATGCGCGCCAGCGAGAGCGGCGTCGTCAGATCGACGCCTGTGAGGCTCGTCAACCTGGCCGCCGCCGACGCGTCCGCAGGCTCGGCCACCTTGGCGAGGAAATCCATGAAGTCGCGGATATGCACCATGCCGCGCGGATCATCGAGGGTGTCGCCATAAACCGGAATGCGCGAATGGCCAGCCGTCCGGAAGATGGAAAGCACATCGCCCAGCGTGGCGTCGGCGGGCGCGCTGACGATGTCGGCGCGCGGCACCATCACGTCGGCGACCCGCAAATCATGCAGGGACAGCACATTCTTGAGAATCAGACGTTCCTGCGGGGTGAAATCGTCGCTGGTGGCGGACTCCTCCAGCGCATCCTCGATGTCCTCGCGCACGGACGGCTCATGCAGGCCGAAGATGCCGCGCAATCGCTCGAAGAGCCCCGGCTTGTCGGCGCCCGCAGCATTTGGTGTGTCGGAACTGCTCATCGGTCCGTCAAGTCCAGGTCGAGCGACGCATAGGGGTCGGCCACGCCGAGCCCATGAAGCACGCTGATTTCCAGCGCCTCCATTTCCTCCGCTTCTGCGTCAGTTTCGTGATCATAGCCGAGGAGATGCAGGAAGCCATGGGCGACCATATGCATGTAATGGTCGCGGAAGGTCTTGCCCTCCTCCTGCGCCTCGCGCGCCACCGTCTCATAGGCGATGGCGATGTCGCCCACGGCCGCAGACTTCGCCAGCATGGCGCGAGGCGCGGCGGGAAAGGACAGGACATTGGTGGGCTTGTCGAGACCGCGCCACTCGCGGTTGATCTCGCGAATGCGCGCGTCGTCGCAGAGCAACAGGCTGACCTCCGCGCCGCGCGCGAGCTTGACCTTCGTGGCCGCCACGACTTTGGCGATCACCGCGCTGGCCAGCGCCTCGAAACCCTCATGCTGGTTCCAGGACTCGCATTCCACCAGCGTCGATAACAGTGGGTTCATGACCGGGCCGCCGCCTCGCGACCGGGCGCCTCATAGGCGTCGACGATGCGGCGCACCAGATCATGGCGCACCACATCGGCGGCGCGGAAACGCACATGGCCGACGCCTTCCAATTCGCTGAGAAGGCCGATGGCCTCGCTCAATCCCGATTTCTGACCGGGCGGCAGATCGGTCTGGGTGGGGTCGCCCGTGATGATCATCCGCGAGCCCTCGCCAAGGCGCGTCAGAAACATCTTCATCTGCATGGAGGTGGCGTTCTGCGCCTCATCCAGCAGCACGCAGGAGCCGGTGAGCGTGCGCCCGCGCATGAAGGCGAGCGGCGCGACTTCGATCATGCCGGTCTGCATGCCCCGCTCCACCGTGCGCCCATCCATGAAATCATAGAGCGCGTCGTAGATGGGGCGCAGATAGGGATCGACCTTCTCGCGCATGTCGCCGGGCAGGAAGCCGAGCCGCTCGCCCGCCTCCACCGCAGGACGCGAGAGAATGAGGCGCTCCACCACGCCCTGTTCCAGCAGGGACACCGCATGGCCGACCGCCAGCCAGGTCTTGCCCGTGCCCGCCGGGCCCTCGGCGAAGGTGAGTTCGTGCTTCTTCAGCAGGCGCAGATAGAGATCCTGCGCGGCGTTGCGCGCGCGCACCATGCCGCGCTTGCGGGTGCCGATCTGCTCGAAGGCGCCGCGCGGGGCCTCCTCCGGCTTTTCCTTGGGGAAGAGCGAGCCCTGCAACGCGCCCTCCTGTATGGCGCCGTCCACATCCCCCAGCGTGATGGCCTGGCCGCGCCGCACGCGCTCATAAAGAATTTCCAGCACGCGGCGGGCCTGTTCGCAGGCCTCGGGCGCGCCCTTCAAAATGACATGGTTGCCATTGGCGACCGCCGAGACCTCGAGCTTGCGCTCGATCTTGGCGATGTTCTGGTCATAGAGGCCAAAGACCAGCGAGCCGAAACGATTGTCCTCGAAGGCGAGGGTGATCTCGCTGGAATCCGCGTTGCGCTCGATGCGCGCCCGTGGCGGCGCCGCTTCCGTTCTACCGGGAGATGTCGGCCTCAATGGCTAGCCTCCGTGTGAGAATCATTCAGGCGCCCATAGAGCGAATTCACGCCCACCTCGATGATACGCGCCGACGCGATCTGGCCAATCAATTCCTTTGGTCCATCCACATGCACCGCATGCAGCCAGGGCGTCTTGCCGCCAATCTGGCCCGGACGGCGGCCCGGCTTTTCGAACAGGACGTCCACGGTCTGGCCGAGCATCGCCGCGTTGAAGGCGTCGCGCTGCCCGTCGACCAAGGCTTTCAAACGCGCGAGCCGTTCGACCTTCACCTCTTCGGGCACATGGTCGCCCATGGTGGAGGCGGGCGTGCCCGGCCGCGCCGAATATTTGAAGAAATAGGCGCTGGCGAATTTCACCTCTTCGATGAGGCGCAACGTGTCCTCGAACTCCGCATCGGTCTCGCCGGGGAAGCCCACGATGAAATCGGACGACAGCGCCATGTCGGGCCGCGCCGCGCGGATGCGCTCGATCTGACGCAGATAGTCGGCGACGCTATGTTTGCGGTTCATCTGCGCCAGAATGCGGTCCGATCCCGATTGCACCGGCAGATGCAGGAAGGGCATGAACTGCGGCAGATCGCGATGCGCCTGCAAGAGATCGTCGGTCATGTCGTTGGGATGACT
Source organism: uncultured Hyphomicrobiales bacterium (assembly GCA_903902915.1). Lineage (GTDB taxonomy): Bacteria > Pseudomonadota > Alphaproteobacteria > Rhizobiales > Beijerinckiaceae > Terripilifer. The sequence goes on from CAIUWR010000049.1 coordinate 156,112, forward strand.
GGTGGTGTAGCGAATGCGCGCCACGCCCGGAATTTGCGCGATGCGCGTCGCCAGCCGGGCCAGCGACCAGACGGCGCCGTCCGGCCCCTCGCCGTGATAGGCGTTGACGTTCTGGCCAAGCAGACTCACCTCGCGCACGCCGGAAGCGGCAAGCCGCTCCACTTCCTCGACGATCTGCCGCACGGGGCGCGAGACCTCCGCGCCGCGCGTATAGGGCACCACGCAGAAGGTGCAGAACTTGTCGCAGCCCTCCTGCACGGTGACGAAGGCGTTGAGGCCGCGCGCGCGGATCTTGTCGGCGGTGGGATGGGCGAGATGGTCGAATTTGTCCTCGAGGGGAAATTCGGTGTCGATCACGCTGGCGCCATTGTCCGTGCGGCGCAGCAGTTCGGGCAGGCGATGATAGTTCTGCGGACCGACCACCAGATCGACGGCGGACTGGCGGCGCAGGATCTCGGCGCCTTCGGCCTGCGCCACGCAACCGGCGACCGCGATCTTCGTATCGAGGCCGCTCGCGACGCGCTCCTGTTTCAGCAGGCGGATCTTGCCCAGCTCGGAGAAGACCTTCTCGGAGGCATGTTCGCGAATATGGCAGGTGTTGAGCACGATGAGGTCGGCGCTCTCCATCGCCGTGGTCTCCTCATAGCCTTCCCCGGCGAGCACGTCGGTCATGCGCGTGGCGTCATAGACGTTCATCTGGCAGCCATAGGACTTCACGAAGACCTTGCGCTTGCGATCATCCATCGAAGAGGCGTCACCTTGGGACTGCAAAATTCGAACCCTTGCCTTGGCTGAAGAGAAAACCATTAACCACTTTAGCAGACTTTCGCCCCCGACACAGGCGCATGACGCCAAAGGCCGCGTTTCTTGCGCAGGTCAGGTCTGTTCCCGGCGCAGGATGAGCGCGGTGGCGGCGGGCTGGCCGGGCCTTGCGTAATAGGCCTTGCGCTCGCCGACCTGGGCGAAGCCGAAGCGCTTGTAGAGCGCCAGCGCGGCGCCTTTGCCCGCCTCGACCTCGAGAAACACCTCGCGCACCCCAAGGGCGGCCATCGCAGCGAGCTGGGTTTGCAACAGGATGCGGCCAAGGCCCCGCCCCTGCCGGGCCGAATCGACGACGATGGTCAGGATCTCCGCCTCCGGCCCCACATGACGGGCGAGCGAAAAACCCTGAACCGTCCGCTCCGTCGAATCCAGCGCCACATGGGCGAGCACCGTGGGCTCGGCGGCCAGCGACGCGATCTCCTGCGCCGACCAGCCCTGATGAAAGGCGCCCGCATGGATCGTGGCGCAAGCGGACGCATGGGCGGGCGTGAACAGACGAACGAGCGGATCGGCGGCGGGTCTGGCGAAGGGCCACATTTTCAGGCTCAGGCGAAGCTGAAGCGGAACGGGGAGGGCGGCTTCACATCGGGCGCCTTGATATAGAGCGGGCGCGGCGGCGCCCCTTCGGGGTCGGCGATCATGCCCAGACGCGCCACATAAAGGATCGGCGTCGCCACGATCTCGCCCTCCACCTCGGCCGCGCGATGGCCGGACCAGGCGGCGATGGCGAGCAGGGGCGCTGCGGAACCGGTGATGCGCAAGGGGCCGGGGGGCAGTTTGTCGATGGCCTCGGCGAGCGGCAGAACCGTGGGCGCCAGAAGGATCGCCCCCGTCTGCGAACAGGCCTGCAAATAAACCTGCCCATGGCGGGCGTCGATGGCCGAAACGATGACGCCGGGCAAGGCGGACTCCCGCTCCTGCGCCGGCTTTGGCCCCAGCACGAGCGGCGCGGCGAAAGCGGCCAGGGTCGAAACCCCCACCACGGGAATGTCCAGCGCCACGCCAAAGCCGCGCGCCGCCGAAATCGCCACCCTGATGCCCGTGAAAGATCCCGGACCCACCGTGACGGCGATCCGGTCCAGCGAGGCGAAGCCGCCCTCCACCTGCGCCATCACCCGCTCGATCAGCGGGAGCAGAGCCTCCGCATGGCCCCGCTCCATGGGGAGGCTTTCGATGACGAGGGGCTCGGTCGCGCCGCTATCGAGCACGCAAGCGGAGATGGCGGGAAGCGCGGTGTCGAGCGCCAGAATTCTCATCGGGTCAAACAGTCCTCATGGGCGTGGTGGGGTTCAGATCTGCTCCACCGCCTGAACCTCGGGCAGATAGTGGCGGAACATGTTCTGGATGCCATGTTTCAGAGTGGCCGTGGAGGAGGGGCAGCCGGAGCAGGCGCCCTTCATGGCCAGATAGACCGTGCCGTCGCGAAAGCCCCGGAAGGTGATGTCGCCGCCATCGCTGGCCACCGCCGGGCGAACGCGCGCCTCCAGCAGCTCCTTGATCGTGGCCACGGTTTCCTCGTCGGCGGGATCGTAGAATTCGGCCGCGCTCTCGCCATCCTCGCTTTCGCCCGCCTCAAGCAGGGGGGCGCCGGAGGTGTAATGTTCCATGATCACGCCGAGAATGGCGGGCTTGAGGTGCTGCCACTCGCCGTCGGCCTTGGTGACGGAAATGAAATCGCCTGCGAAGAATACGCCGCTCACGCCCTCGATGGAAAACAGCGCCTGCGCGAGCGGCGAGCGGGCGGCGGCTGAGGCGCTTGGCATGTCGAGCACGCCGTTCTGCATGACGGAACGTCCGGGCAGGAACTTCAAGGTGGCGGGATTGGGCGTCGATTCGGTCTGGATGAACATGTGCGGCTCCTCATCGCCCGGTTCAAGGCCGGGGGGGACGCGCAAGATATCATCCGTTCTGCGGGACAGTTCAAGTCCCGCAGGCCCGATGAGGCCTCAGCGCACGAAGCCCACGATGTCCTTCACGCTGCTCATCGTCTGCGCCGCCAGCACCCGGGCGCGGTCGGAGCCGTCCTTGAGCACCGCGTCGATATAGGCGTGATCGCCCTGAATGCGCTTCATTTCGGCGCCGATGGGGCCGAGCCTAGCCACCGCCAGATCGACCAAAGCGCTCTTGAAGCTGGAGAAATTGGCGCCGCCGAAGTCGCGCAGCACGTCCACCTTGGCGCAACCGTTCAGCGCTGCATAGATGCCCACCAGATTGTCCGCCTCGGGACGCGCCGCCAGACCCGCGACTTCGGAGGGCAGGGCGTCCGAATCGGTCTTGGCCTTGCGCACCTTCTGGGCGATCACGTCGGCGTCGTCGGAGAGATTCAGGCGCGAATTATCGGAAGGGTCGGACTTCGACATTTTCTTGGCCCCATCGCGCAGGCTCATGACGCGCGTCGCCGGACCCTGAATCAGGGGCTCGGGCAGGGGGAAGAAGCCATCCTCGAAGCCGTTCTCAGCGATGGATTGCGAAAAATCATTGTTGAACTTCTGCGCGATGTCGCGCGCCAGCTCCAGATGCTGCTTCTGGTCCTCGCCCACCGGCACATGGGTGGCGCGATAGACCAGAATGTCGGCGGCCATCAGGGTGGGGTAGGCGTAGAGGCCGAGCGAGGCGTTTTCGCGGTCCTTGCCCGCCTTCTCCTTGAACTGGGTCATGCGGTTGAGCCAGCCGACGCGGGCCACGCAGTTGAAAATCCACGCAAGTTCCGCGTGTTCGGCGACCTGGCTCTGGTTGAAGACGATATGCTTCTTCGGATCGATGCCGGACGCGATGAAGGCCGCCGTCACTTCGCGGATGTTGGATTTCAGCACGGCGGGCGGCTGCGGCACGGTGATCGCATGCAGATCCACCACGCAATAGATGCAGTCATGGGTCTCCTGCAGGGCCACGAACTTCGTGATCGCGCCCAGATAGTTCCCCAGATGCAGATTGCCGGTCGGCTGCACGCCCGAGAAGACGCGTTCCTGGAATTTGGCCATGACTGTCTACCCTGCCGCTTGTTCGCGCGGGCCTTATCGCAATGCACAGGCTCCAAGGCAAGGGCGCGCGGCTGGCGCCGTCAGAGAATGAACCGGCTGAGATCGGCGTTGCGGGCGAGATCGCCCACATTCTTCTCCACGAAATCGCCGTCGATCTCGATGCGCTCGCCGCCCCGGTCGGGCGCCGTGAAGCTGACCTCGTCGAGCACCCGCTCCATCACCGTCTGCAAACGGCGGGCGCCGATGTTCTCCACGGAGGAGTTCACCTGCACCGCCACCCGCGCAAGCGCGTCCACCGCGCTGGGGGCGAAGACGAGATCGACGCCCTCCGTCTCCATCAGCGCCACATATTGCTTCACGAGGCAGGCTTCCGTTTCCGTCAGGATGCGGCGGAAATCGCCTTCATTGAGGGGTTGCAGCTCCACGCGGATCGGCAGGCGGCCCTGCAATTCGGGCAACAGGTCCGAGGGCTTGGAGACATGAAAGGCGCCCGACGCGATGAACAGGATGTGATCGGTCTTCACCGCCCCGTGTTTGGTGCTGACGGTCGTGCCCTCGATCAGCGGCAGCAAATCGCGCTGCACGCCCTCGCGCGAGACGTCGGCGCCGCCGCGATTTTCGCGGGCGCAGATCTTGTCGATCTCGTCGAGGAAGACGATGCCGTTGTCCTCGACGTCGCGAATCGCCTCCTGCACCACCTGATCTTGATCCAGCAGCTTCTCGCTTTCCTCGGCGATCAACGGCTCGAAGGCGTCCCGAACGGTGGTGCGGCGCGGCTTGGTGCGCCCGCCCATGGATTTGCCGAAAATATCGCTCAGCGAAATAGCCCCGACAGAGGCGCCGGGCATATTGGGCAATTCGAACATGGGCATGCCGACGCCGCCCGATTGCTGCACCTCGATTTCGATCTCCTTGTCGTCGAGTTCGTTGGCGCGCAGCTTCTTGCGGAAGGAATCGCGGGTCGCGGCGGTGGCGGTGGCGCCCACCAGCGCGTCCAGCACCCGCTCCTCGGCGGCCTGATGGGCTCTCGCCTCCACGCCCTTGCGCTTGCGATCCTTCACCAGCGAAATGCCGATCTCCACCAGATCCCGGATGATCTGCTCCACGTCGCGGCCGACATAGCCGACCTCGGTGAATTTGGTCGCCTCGACCTTCAGAAAGGGCGCGCCCGCCAAGCGCGCGAGGCGGCGGGAGATTTCCGTCTTGCCGCAGCCGGTGGGGCCGATCATCAGGATGTTCTTGGGCAGAACCTCGTCGCGCATGGCGCCCTTGAGCTGCAAGCGGCGCCAGCGGTTGCGCAGCGCGATGGCCACCGCGCGCTTGGCGTCCTTCTGCCCGACAATATGGCGGTCGAGCTCGGAAACGATCTCGCGCGGTGAAAAATCGGTCATGTCGGTTCCTTCAGGCTCAACGCAAATCTATGGATTCGAGAACCAGCGACGTGTTGGTGTAGACGCAAATCTCGGCGGCGATGGCCATGGAGCGGCGCACGGTCTCCTCCGCGTCGAGCCCCATGGGGAGCAGGGCGCGGGCCGCCGACAGGGCGTAATTGCCGCCCGACCCAATCGCCATGGCGGCGCCGAATTCGCCAGCTTCCGGCTCCAGAACGTCGCCGGTGCCGGTGAGAACGAGGCCTACCTGCTTGTCGGCCACCAGCATCATGGCTTCCAGACGGCGCAGATAGCGGTCGGTGCGCCAGTCCTTGGCCAGCTCCACGCAGGCGCGCATCAATTGGCCGGGGTATTGATCCAGCTTGGCCTCCAGCCGCTCGAAGAGGGTGAAGGCGTCGGCGGTGGCGCCTGCGAAGCCCGCGATCACATCGCCCGCCTTGCCGAGGCGCCGCACCTTGCGGGCGTTGCCCTTGATGATGGTGGGGCCAAGGCTCACCTGCCCGTCGCCGCCGATCACCACGCGCCCATCCTTGCGCACCATGAGGATCGTGGTGGCGTGCCAGCCCTGCGATCCGCTCTGCCGTTCATCCTGCATCATCGTCTCCTGCGGGCGTGAGGGCGCATCTATGACCCATGATCCACCTTTGCAAGGGTAGCAAAGCGGTCTGGGCCTTGCTAGAAGCCGGGGGCAACCGGAGTATTCTCATGCGCGCCGCCTCCCTTTCGCGCAAGACGCGGGAAACCGACATTCAGGTCGAGGTCACGCTCGATGGCTCGGGCCTGTCCGAGATTTCGACGGGCGTGGGCTTTTTCGACCATATGCTCGACCAGATCGCGCGCCATTCCCTCATCGACCTGAAGATTCAGGCGAAGGGCGACCTGCATATCGACTTCCACCACACGGTGGAGGATGTGGGCATCGCGCTGGGTCAGGCGATCCGCAAGGCCTTGGGCGACCTGAAGGGGATCACCCGATATGCTGACGTGCATCTGCCCATGGACGAGACCCTGACGCGGGTGGCGCTCGACATTTCGGGCCGCGCCTTCCTCGTGTTCAACACCACATTCCACACGCCCAAGATCGGCGAATTCGACACCCAGCTCGTGCGCGAGTTCTTCCAGGCCTTCGCCATGAACGCCGGGCTGACCCTGCATGTGGAGACGCTCTATGGGGTCAACGACCACCATATTTCGGAATCCTGCTTCAAGGGTCTGGCGCGGGCGCTGCGGATCGCCATCTCCATCGACGAACGCCAGAGCGGCCGCGTTCCCTCCACCAAGGGAACTCTGAACGGCTGAGAACGACATGACCATTTTCACGGTGCATATCCCGGTCGAGGCCCGCGATCCTGAACGGATCGCGGATCAGATCCGGCTCGTCCCCGAAAAGGCGTCGCTGGCGGCCTTCTTCTTCGGGCCGGTCTGGCTCGCGGCGCAGGGCGCATATCTGGCGGCGGGCGGTTTCGTTCTGGCGGTGATCGCGCTCGCGGCGAGCCGCGTCTTCCTTGGCCTGTCGGCGGAGGGCGTCGCATTGATTTTGTGCCTGATGCAGGCCTTCATCGGCCTCGAAGGCCATCAGATGGCGCGGGCGGCGGCGAGCCGGGGACGCTCCCGGTTGGTCGACGTGGTCAACGCCGCCACCGTCGAAGAGGGCGAGCATATCGCCCTGCGCCGCCTCATCAGCGCGCAGACGGCCCAGCCCGTCCGTCCGGCGGCGCCGACTTACATGCGCGACCCTGATCTGCCCGGGATCGGGCTCTTCCCCGGCGCCGGAGGCTGACATGACCGTCGCCATCATCGACTATGGATCGGGCAATCTTCATTCCGCGAAGAAGGCTTTCGAGACAGCCGCCGCGAATGCGGGCCTCGATCTGCCCATCCTCCTCACCAGCGATCCCGCGCTCGTGCGCAAGGCTGACCGCGTCGTGCTGCCGGGCGTCGGCGCCTTCGCCGATTGCCGCCGCGGCCTCGACGCCATTCCCGGCATGATCGAGGCGATGACCGAGGCGGTCCTGTCGCGCGGGAGGCCCTTTCTGGGGATTTGCGTGGGCATGCAGTTGCTGGCCACGCGCGGGCTCGAACATCAGGTGAGCGCGGGGCTCGACTGGATCCCCGGCGACGTGCAGGCCATCACGCCAGCCGATCCCAGCCTCAAAGTGCCGCACATGGGCTGGAACACCCTCGATTTGCGCAGGCCTCATCCGCTGCTGGCGGGCGTCGCCACTGGCGACAAGGGGCTGCACGCCTATTTCGTCCATTCCTACGAGCTGAAGGCGGCGCAGGAGGAGATGATCCTCGCCAGCACCAACTATGGCGGGCCTGTCACCGCCATGGTCGCCCGCGGCAATATCGCGGGCACCCAATTTCATCCCGAAAAAAGCCAGACGCTGGGTCTGGCGCTGATCGCCAATTTCATGAGGTGGACGCCGTGATCCTGTTTCCCGCCATCGACCTCAAGGACGGGGAATGCGTCCGTCTCATTCATGGCGACATGGCGCAGGCCACGGTCTTCAACACCAATCCCGCCGCGCAGGCCTGCGCCTTCGAGGCGCAGGGTTTCGATTATCTGCATGTGGTGGATCTGGACGGCGCCTTCGCAGGCAAGCCCATGAATGCGCAAGCGGTGGAGGCCATCGTCGGCGCCGTGAAGATGCGCGTGCAGCTGGGCGGCGGCATCCGCGACATGCGCACCATCGAGGGCTGGCTCGGCAAGGGCATCTCCCGCGTCATCATCGGCACCGCCGCCGTGAAAGACCCTGACCTTGTGCGCGAAGCCGCGCGCCGTCATCCCGGCCGCATCGCCGTGGGGGTGGACGCGCGCGACGGGCTCGTGGCGGTGGAAGGCTGGGCGAAGGTTTCGCAGGTCTCCGCCGTGGAGCTGGGCAAGCGGTTCGAAGACGCTGGCGTCGCCGCCATCATCTATACCGACATCGCCCGCGACGGCGTGCTGAAGGGCCTCAACATCGAGGCGACCCTGGCGCTGGCCGACGCCCTGACCATTCCGGTCATCGCCTCGGGGGGTCTCGCCTCCCTCGACGACATCCGCCGCCTGCTGCAACCTGATTGCGCCCGGCTCGCCGGCGCCATTTCGGGCCGCGCGCTCTATGATGGCCGCCTCGATCCTGCGCAGGCGCTGGCGCTCATCCGCGCCGCCAAGGAGGCTTCGCTTGCTTAAGCGCCGCGTCATCCCCTGCCTCGATGTGAAAGACGGCCGCGTCGTCAAGGGCGTGAACTTCGTTGATCTGCGCGATGCGGGCGACCCCGTGGAGAGCGCCATCGCCTATGACAAGGCGGGCGCCGACGAATTGTGCTTTCTCGACATCACCGCCAGCCACGAAAATCGCGGCATCATCTTCGATGTGGTGAGCCGCACGGCGGAAGCCTGTTTCATGCCGCTGACCGTGGGCGGGGGCGTGCGCACCACCGAAGACATTCGCAAGCTCTTGCTGGCGGGCGCGGACAAGGTGTCGATCATGACGGCCGCCGTCCACAACCGCGACTTCGTGCGCGAAGCGGCGGAAAAATTCGGCAGCCAGTGCATCGTTGTCGCCATCGACGCCAAGTTGGTGTCGCCCGGCAAATGGGAGATCTTCACCCATGGCGGGCGCAAGCCCACCGGCCTCGACGCGGTCGACTACGCCCGCGAGGTGGTGGCCCTGGGGGCGGGCGAAATCCTGCTGACCTCCATGGACCGCGACGGCACGAAGGCGGGCTTCGACGTGGCCCTGACCCGCGCCGTGGCGGACGCCGTGCCCGTGCCGCTGATCGCCTCGGGCGGGGTGGGCGATCTCGACCATCTGGTGGCGGGCGTGACCGAAGGCCATGCGACGGCGGTGCTGGCGGCTTCGATCTTCCACTTCGGCGAATATACGATCCGCCAGGCCAAGGAACATATGGCGCGGGCCGGCATCGCCATGCGGCTGGATTGAGGGGCGACGAATGACCAAATTCACGCTGGCTGATCTGGATGCTATCATCGCTTCGCGCACGTCAGCCGATGCGGGTGCCTCCTATACGAAATCCCTGCTCGACGCTGGCGTGGCCCGCGCGGCGAAGAAATTCGGCGAAGAGGCTGTCGAAGCCGTCATCGCCGCGATGGAGCAGGACAAGACGGCCTTGATGAAAGAGTCCGCCGATGTGCTCTACCATCTGCTGGTTCTGATGCGCGCGGGGGGCGTGAGCCTCGAAGAGGTCGAGGGCGAGTTGCAGCGGCGCACCGCGCAATCGGGCCATGCGGAAAAGGCGTCGCGACCGACATAGGGTTACGGCGACAAGCCGGGGATGCGAATGGACGAGCTCAACACAGTCGAGAGCACCGAACTATCGCCCTACCGGCGCTTCAGCCGCTCGGAATGGGCGGCCCTGCGCGCCGATACGCCGCTCACCCTCACCATCGACGATCTCGCCAAACTGCAATCCATCAACGATCCGATCTCGGTGGAGGAGGTCATCGCGATCTATCTGCCGCTGTCGCGCCTGCTGGCGCTCTATGTCGCGGCGACGCAGGGCCTGTTCAAGGCGACGCAGCGCTTTCTGGGCGCCGAAGACGGCAAGGTGCCCTATATCATCGGCATCGCCGGGTCAGTGGCAGTGGGCAAATCGACAACTGCGCGCGTGTTGAAGGCGCTGCTCTCGCGCTGGCCCAACACGCCGAAGGTGGAGCTGATCACCACCGACGGCTTTTTGCTGCCCAACGCTGTGCTGCAACGCGAAGGCCTGATGGAGAAGAAGGGCTTTCCCGAGAGCTACGACGGCGCGGCGCTCGTGCGCTTTCTAGCGGAGATCAAGGCGGGCAAACGGCGGGTGACGGCGCCGGTCTATTCGCATCTGACCTATGACGTGGTGCCGGGCGACGAGGTCATGGTGGACCGGCCCGACATTCTCATCGTCGAAGGCCTGAATGTGCTGCTGCCGAACAAATTGGGACGCAGCATCCCCTTCGTCTCGGATTTCTTCGATTTCTCGGTCTATCTCCATGCGGAGGACGAAGATCTGGAACGCTGGTACATCGAACGTTTCATGCGCCTGCGCGAAACGGCTTTCCGCGATCCACGATCCTATTTCAAGAAATATGCGGATCTCAGCGACGAAGAGGCGCGGCGCACCGCGCGATCCATCTGGACGCGCATCAATCTGCGCAATCTGCATGAAAATGTGCTGCCCACGCGGGCGCGGGCGAGCCTGGTTCTGACGAAGGGCCCCACGCACAGAATCGAGGCGGTGGCCCTTCGCAAATTGTGAACCGTCAGATTTTTCTCAAGACAGACCCAGACCGCATTGGGCGGCCAAATCGCGCAGGTTCGCCTGCGGACGCGCACCATAATGCTGGATGACTTCGGCCGCCGCCATGCCGCCGAGCCGCGCGCAGGTGACGTAATCAGCCGAACGAGTGAGGCCCGCCAGAAAGCCCGCCGCGAACAGATCGCCCGCGCCCGTGGTGTCCACGAGGTTCTTGACGGGAAAAGCGGCGATGGCGTGCGTCTCTTCGCGCGTCACCACCATCGATCCGTCTTCAGAACAGGTCACCACGCCAAGCAGATTTTCTTCACGCAGGGCCGTGACCGCAGTTGCGAAATCCGCCGTCTGGTAAAGCGAGCACAGTTCATGCTGATTGGCGAAGACGATATCGACGGTCTTGTTGCAGATGAGGTCGAGGAACTCGCCGCGATAACGATCGACGCAGAAGGAGTCGGACAGGGTCAGCGCCACCTGGCGACCCGCCGCATGGGCTATTTCCGCCGCCTTGAGGAAAGCCAGTTTCGCCGCTGGCGGATCCCACAGATAGCCTTCCAGATAGGTGATGGCGGAGGCCTGAACGGTCGCCTCGTCCACATCGTCCGGCGTCAGGTTCTGGCAGGCGCCCAGATAGGTGTTCATGGTGCGCTCGCCGTCGGGCGTCACCAGCACGAAGCAGCGCGCGGTGGAGGGGCCATCCTTTGCGGGGGCCGTGGGAAAATGCACGCCCATGGCGCGAATGTCATGCGCGAAGGCGTGGCCCGGATCGTCGGCGCGGACCTTGCCGATGAAGGCGGCCTTGGCGCCAAAAGAGGCGACGCCCACGATCGTATTGGCGGCCGAGCCGCCCGAAATGACCGTCCCGGCGCCCATGATCTCGTAAAGGCCGAGGGCGCGAGCCTCGTCGATCAACATCATGGAACCCTTGTTGAGGTTCTCGCGGGCGAGAAAATCGTCCTCCGCGCGGGCGATCACGTCCACGATCGCGTTGCCGAGGCCAAGAACGTCATAGTGCCAGCCGGACATTGAAAGCTCCATTTTATCGAATTGGCCCATCTGGGGCGCCGCCCTTGGCCTCGTCAAGCTCAGCCACTGTTCAAACGCTTATCTAGCGAAGTTCATGCCGGTTTCCCGAAGGCTTCAGCCGCGCGGGGGCTTGCGCCCGGCCTGCGCGTCGAGCACCGCCAGAAGCGCGGCGATTTCCGGCTCCCCCAACGCGCCGATATGACGCGCGAGACGATTGGCGAGCTGGGTGGCTTTTGGGCTGAGGCCCGCCGTATCCACCACGATCCGTGGATCGGAGTCCTGGGCCAGACGCTCCAGCTCCTCCGCCTCATCCCAGATCACGTTGAAGAAGGTGATGATGCGTTGCACCAGATACCAGGTGGGAGCGCCCCGTCGCCCGTGCTCAAGGGCGGAGAGATAGGCGCCCGAGACGCCAATCGCTTCCGCCATGGCTTTCAGGGTGACGCCGCGCGCCGCGCGCAGCTCCCGCACCTTCGCGCCGAACGGGGTCACGGCGCGCCCCTGCCGCGCGGGCGGTCGAGGCGGCGAATGCGCACATAGATCGCGCCCGCCCCACCATGATGGTGGGCCGCCTCTTCGAAACCAATCACCACGCCGCGCATTTCGGGCGCGCGCAGCCATTGGGGCGCGGCGCGGCGCAGCACGCCGGTTTCCGAATGATAGGAGGAGAGGTCAGGCGAGCGCCCACCCTTGCCGGTGATGACCAGAACGAGCTTCGCGCCGCTGGCCTGGGCGGTGAAGAGAAACTGGCGCAGCACGCCATGGGCCTGATCCTGCCGCAACCCGTGCAAGTCCATCACGGCGTCGACCTCGGCGCGCCCGCGCGACAGGCGTTGCTTCAAGCGCCGCTCGATGGGCGACAAGGGCGCCAAACCGGGCGCCGCAAACTGGGGCGGCGGCGTATAGCCGGGCAGGAAGGGCGCCTTGAAGCCCCTGATATGCTGAGGATGTTTCGCGTCAGTCGCCGCAACTGGCGGAGCGGGCGGCGCTTCGGGAATGCGCGGCTCGCTCGCCCGGCCCGTGATGGGCGCGACGGTCTGGGTCACCTGCCGCCACAGCTCGATCTCCTCGCGAGAGAGAATCCGATGGCGGGGCGCTCGTGGAGTGAGGTCCGCCCGCTTCATGGACGCAAGCCTTCCCCCTTGGGCAGCAGAATGTAAAGCGCGGCGCCGTGCCGAATGTTCCCCGCCAAAGCCCCCGCCGCGTCGCCGGAACCCATGAACAGATCCAGCCGGGCGGGGCCAAGGATCGCCGAGCCCGTATCCTGTCCCACCATGAGCCGCTGGAAGGGCGCAAGCGCGCCATCGACGCCCGGTAAAAGCGCATCGACGAAAACCGGCAGGCCGTAAGGCCACAGCCCCCGGTCGACGGCGACCGAACGCAGCGGCGTCAAAGGCGCGCCCGCGCCGCCGATGGGGCCTGTTTCGCGCGCCGGGGATTCATCCAGCGAGAAGAAAATATAGGAGCGGTTGCGATGGAGAAGCGCGCGGCCCGGCTCGCCCTGCGCCTGCCCCTTGTCGCGCACCCATTGCTTGAGGCGCGCCAGCGACATTTCGTCAGGGGCGATCTCCCCCGCCTCGATCAGCGCCCGTCCGATGGACATATAGGGCTGGCCATTGCGGCCCGCATAGGTGAGGCGCAGGCGCCGTCCGTCGGGCAGATCGACTGCCGCCGACCCCTGAACATGGATCATGAAGACTTCGATGGCGTCGCGCAGCCACACAAGCGGCTGGAACCGCGCCGCGCCCAGCGCCTCGATTTCGGCGCGGGTGGGATAGGGGACGAGCTGATCGAGGTCGAGCGGTCTGGCGAAGACTGGCTCGGAAAATTCTGCGCTCCGCATCAAGGAGCCCGCAACCACCGGCTCGTAATAGCCGGTGAGAAACGCGGGCGACGCCTCGCCGGCGTCGATGCGGCAGGGACTGAAATGCGTCTCGAAAAAAGCGCGGGCGTCGTCGCCAGAGGCGGCTGGCGCGCACAAGGCCAGCTCGCAGATGGCGCGCAGGGACGTCGGCGCGGGCAGGGCGCTGCGCAATTGCGGCGCGCCTGCGGCGATGACCCCCGCCGAACGCGCGAAGGCTTTGAAGGCGGCCAGATGGTCGTCCGCACCAAAGCCCGGCAGATCGGCGAAGCCGACTGGCCGCAACCGGGCGCCGCCCGGCCCCGCCTGCGGGTCTGTGGACGAATCCGCCCGCATGGTCAGTGCGCTGCTTCAGTCGCCACGAGCTTCCAGTTTGGATCCCGGGCTCCGGCCTGACGAGCGAAGGTCCACACGTCAACCACATCCACGATCCTGTCCACGCCGCCATCGACGATGGCGCCAGACCGGTCACGGGTCAGCGTGATCAGCCTGGAGGCGAAACGCACCGTGATCTGAGCCGCGCCATCGCGCAGATGAGCGGCGGCGATGGTGACCTTGTCGATGGAGACGAAGGTCGTCTCCACCGTCTCGCCCTGGGCCTCGCGCGCGCCGATGGCGGCGGAGAAGCTTTCGAAGACATCAGGGGCCAGAAGGCTGCGCAAGGACTCGCGGTCGCCCCTAGCGAAGGCTCCGACGATCATTTCGTAAGCGGCGCGGGCGCCGTCCACAAAAGGCCTTGCGTCGAAACTGGCGTCTGCGGCGGCGATGGCGTGAAGACCTGCGAAAGCGTCAGCATCCGCCAGCTGGCCCCAGCGCTCCTCGTCAGTGGGGGCGGCGGGATGAGCGAGGTCCCCCTGAGCTGCGCCAGGCAGGCGAATGACATTGTCCTGGGGCGCGGCGCCCGGGGTGACGGCCTTGCCGTCGTCAGCGCCCCGCCGGGTGAAGGGATTGACGGGAGGCCGCTCCTCCCCCGTCCTGGTCCCGAGGATCGACTTCAATTTATAGAGGACGAAAATCGCCAGAACGGCGAATATGATCGTCGTGATGTCGAAAGTATCGTGCATCGCGTTCTTTCGGTCTCCAGAGGGTCGGCCGCAAGCAGCCATCGTCCCACCATATGTGGCTCTTCCTGCACGCATATGCAAAGGGGATGACGTCGGCGCCCGGACGGCCCGGCGCCAACCTGAGCGACGCCTTGTTTGAACGGTCCCTTTCATGGTAGGTCCCCGGCGCCAGCGCCGGTTCGCTATCTAGGCGGTTTATGTCGGCTGGCCGTGATTCCGGAGATTTCCAATATGGCTGACAACGGCGACGGTGCGAACAACGAGGCCCTGCCTCAGCTCAATGTGCTAGCGCAATATACGAAGGATCTTTCCTTCGAAAACCCGAATGCGCCGAAATCCCTGGGACCCCAGGAACAGGGCCCGAACATCAACATTCAGGTGAATGTGAACGCCCGCCAGCTCTCAGAGGGCGAATTCGAGGTCAATCTCGTGCTCGAAGGCTCCGCTGAGGCCAAGGACTCGGTGCTGTTCAAGTTCGAGCTGGATTATGCCGGCATCTTCCGCGTCCGCAACATTCCGGAAGCCGAGCTGCATGCGGTCATCATGATCGAATGCCCGCGCCTGCTCTTCCCCTTCGCCCGGCAAATCATCGCCGACAGCGTGCGCAACGGCGGCTTCCCACCCCTGTTCATCGACCCGATCGATTTCGTGGCGCTCTATCGCCAGCGCATGGCCGACATGCAGCCCGCCAACGCAACGCCGGCCTGAACGACCCTTCTCTGGCGCGACTTACTTGATGTAGTCGCGCCAGACAGCCTTGTCGCCAAGCCCCCCGAGGAAGCCGCCATGCGCCTCCGCCTCCTCGGCGCTCAGCAAAGCCTCCAGAGGCGCTGGCCGCTCGCGCCGGACCTTGATCTGCGTCTGCTGCCGGATCGCGGCCTCGGACGCCAGAATGAGCGTCGCCTGACGCCCGCCCATCAATTCCGCATAGACCTCCGCCAAGATCTCCGAATCCATCAGCGCGCCGTGTTTCGTGCGGCGTGAATTGTCGATCTTGTAACGAGCGCAGAGCGCATCCAGCGAATTGGCGGCGCCAGGATGTTTGCGCCGGGCATAGGAAAGCGTGTCGAAAGCTCTGTCAGCGGGCAACATGGGCATTCCCGCGCGCTTCAATTCAGCGTTGAGAAATTTCATGTCGAATTCGGCATTGTGAATCACCAGCCGCGAATCGCCGATGAAAGCGAGAAAATCCGCCGCGACGTCACGAAAGAGCGGCTTTCCCTTGAGGAATTCGGCTGAGAGGCCGTGAACTCTATATGCGCCGTCCGGCATGTCCCGCTCGGGATCAATATAGACGTGGAAATGTTCGCCGGTCGGAATGTAGTTCAACACTTCGACGCCCGCGATTTCAACCAATCGGTCGCCGGTCGCTGGATCAAGCCCCGTCGTTTCCGTGTCCAGAATGATCTCGCGCATGGGATCCGGCCTTTTCGAGTTGGGCTGCGGCTCGCAGGACGGAATCGACCTGGCGGCCCGCCGCTTCAAATCCCATGCTCGTATCAATGATGAAATGCGCCCGCGCGCGCTTCTGTGCATCGGGAATCTGTTTGGCGACTATGGCCGCGAACGTTTGCGGCGTCATCCCGGGCCGGGCCAGAACGCGGGACTTTTGCACTGATTCAGGCGCAGTCACGACCACGACCGCATCAACGAGCGCCGCCCCGCCGATTTCGAACAAAAGCGGGATGTCGAGAACCACGATCGGCTGACCGTCTTGCGCGGCCTTGCGCAAGAAGGCGTCCCGGTCTCGCGCCACAAGTGGATGTATGATCGCCTCCAGCCGCTTCAGCGCCGCCGCATCGCCCAGAACCGCGCGCCGCAAAGCCACGCGATCCACGACGCCATCGCGGACGGCGCCGGGGAAGGCGGCTTCGATGAGGGGCGCCGCTTCGCCCGCATAAAGCGCATGGACGGCCGCGTCCGAATCATGCACGCGAACGCCCCGCGCGCGGAACAGATCGGCCGTCGCCGACTTGCCCATGCCGATGGAGCCCGTCAGGCCGAGAATCACCATGATGGCGTCACCCCCGCAGCAAACGCAGGGCCCGCATGCCCGCGATCAGCGCCTGCAAGGGCAGACCCATGATGACGGCATGCTGTCCCGCGACCGTCTCAAAAAGATGAACGCCCAAGCCTTCGATCTGATAGGCGCCGACGCTGCCAAGGACCGATTCGCCCGCCGCATCAAGATAGGTCTCGATGAAGGCGTCGCTCAGGGGACGCATGACCAGGGTCGCGGAATCGCCGACCTCCAGCAAGATCTCGCCGTTCAACGCCAGCGCGGCCGCCGCATGAAGCTGGTGGCTGACGCCTGACAGAAGCCGCAAATGGTCGCGCGCGCCCGAGCGGCCGACCGGCTTGGCGAGCAGATCCGCCCCAACCTCCAAAGTCTGGTCGCCGCCGAGCACATGGCGGCCCGGGTGACGGGCGCTCACCTCGAGAACCTTGGCGCGGGCGAGCGCCGCGGCGATGGCCGCCCCACTGGCGCCGCCCGCGCGCAACGGCGCCTCCACCGCACGTTCGTCGAGCGCAGGCTTGTCAATCTCAACCGGGACGCCCGCAGACGTCAGCATCTGCGCCCGGGCGGCGCTGCCGGAGGCCAGGATCAAAGGCTGATCCGGCAACCACAGGCTATGGGACGTGCGCGTGGTCACAGGCGGCTCACGTCTCTGCGCTGATCTTGAGGCGATGGGCCTTGTGGAGATCAATGATCGCGGCCGCCGTCTCTTCGATGGAGCGGCGGGTGACGTCGATCATGGGCCACCCATGGGCCGCGCAGAGTCTGCGGGAATGGGCGATTTCTTCGGCGACCGAAATGCGGTCCACATAAGAGGTCTCCTGATCCGCGTTGAGCGCCAGAAGCCGGTTCTGACGGATCTGCACGATCCGCTCCGGCGACGCGACCAATCCCACCACAAGCGGGTTTTTCGCCTGTTCAACGCCGGGCGGGAGCGGCACATTGGGAACCAGCGGAATATTCGCGGTCTTGATGCCCCTGTTGGCGAGATAGATGCTCGTCGGCGTCTTTGACGTGCGGCTGACGCCGAGCAAGAGCACATCCGCATCCTCGATATTTTGCGGCTGCTGACCATCATCATGCATCATGGTGAAGTTCAGCGCGTCGATCCGCTTGAAATAATCGGCGTTCAACATGTGCTGCGCGCCGGGCCTCGAGGCTGAGGATGCGCCAAGATAGGATTCGAAAAGATCGAAAATGGGCTGAAGCACCGACAGGCAGGGGCTGCCCATGTCGCGGCAGGCCTCTTGCAAACGTTCCGATAGCTCAGGATCCACGAGCGTGAAGAGCACAATCCCGGGCGCGGCCTCGATTTCGGAGATGGCGCGGTCAAGCTGCGCTCTGGTCCGCACGAGTGGAAAGACATGTTCAATGGAGGCGACGCCCTGGTATTGGGCCGCCACAGCGCGGCTTGCGGCGATGAGCGTCTCGCCCGTAGCGTCCGACACCAGGTGAAGATGAAAATAGCTGCGTCCCACGGCGACCTCTCTCGCGATCCACAAAACCG
Source organism: uncultured Hyphomicrobiales bacterium (assembly GCA_903902915.1). Taxonomy (GTDB): domain Bacteria; phylum Pseudomonadota; class Alphaproteobacteria; order Rhizobiales; family Beijerinckiaceae; genus Terripilifer. The sequence continues at coordinate 174,016 of CAIUWR010000049.1, forward strand.
GGGCCTGTGGACAGCAGTGGATAGTGGGCGCCAAATGACGCTCCGACGACACAGTGCCCTGAGCCCGGGTTTTTCTCAACCGGCATGGCTCGGGGGAGAAAAACAGCTCTGTTTTCAAGGATTGGTCGAACTGCGGGGAAAACGTCTCGCCAATCCACAGGCGGAACCAGAAAATGTGTCTGAAGTCGTTAACGAATTATTAATTTATGAACAGCGACGTCCAAGCTTGTGAATTATGGTTGAAATGTGGATGGCTTGGTGACCGCCTGGGTATGAAACGGCGTGAGCCTTTTGAGGGGCGTTAATAAGAGAAAACCAGAGTCTAGAATCTATCTTTTATTATATGAAGAAGCCTGATCTTAGAGAAGCCGTAGACAGAATGAGCAAGATCGAGAGATTCGAATAGCTGCCCATAAGGGTGAGCCGAAAAGGTGACGATATGAACGGTTATCTTTGGATCAAGGCGCTGCATGTCATCTCCATCATCGCGTGGATGGCGGGTCTGCTCTATCTCCCACGTCTGTTCGTCTATCATTGCGACGCTCCCACCGGATCGCCAACGTCCGAAACGTTCAAAGTCATGGAACGCCGATTGCTGCGCGCCATCATGACCCCCGCCATGATCCTGGCATGGATCACTGGACTGACATTGGCTGTTCAGGGCGGATTTTTCACCGCAGGATGGCTGCATCTGAAATTGACGATGGTGATCATCCTTTCCGGGGCCCATGGCTATATGTCGCGTTGCGTGCGCACATTCGCCGCCGACGCCAATCACCGAAGCCATCGTTTTTATCGCATGCTGAACGAGGTTCCCACCCTCCTGATGGTGGTGATCGTCATCGCCGTGATCGTGAAACCGTTCTGACGCCGGAGACCGAGCGCGCAAGGGGACGACCTTGCGAAGCCGATGAGTGAGGGTCCGACAGACTTGCCAACGTTTATCAAACATTCTATGCGTGAGATCCCTCCTTGCAGTCATGCTTTGCTCTTGTGAGCCCCTCGCGAAAGTGAGGGCCGGAAGTTCCCCACTTCCAGCGCAGATGCTGCTTCCAATCAATCTTCGCGCTTCGGCGCCCAAGGGTCATCCCCCATGCGGGAAATCAAACTCCAGGACCTTAAGTCCAAGGCTCCCATGGAACTTCTGGCTTTTGCAGAAGAACATGAGGTTGAAAACGCCTCGACGATGCGCAAACAGGAACTGATGTTCGCCATCCTCAAGCAGCTGGCCAGCCGCGACATCGAGATCATCGGCGAAGGCGTGATCGAGGTTCTGCTCGACGGTTTTGGCTTTTTGCGCTCGCCTGACGCCAATTATCTGGCGGGTCCGGACGACATCTATGTGTCTCCCACCCAGATTCGCCGCCTTGGCTTGCGCACGGGCGATACGGTCGAGGGTTTGATCCGCAGCCCCAAAGAGGGCGAACGTTATTTTGCGCTGCTCAAGGTCAACACGATCAATTTCGAGGATCCCGAGCGGGTTCGTCACAAGGTCAATTTTGACAATCTGACGCCCCTCTATCCCAACGAACGCCTGAAGCTGGAAATCGAGGATCCGACCCGGAAGGACTTCTCGTCCCGGGTCATCGACGTGGTGGCTCCGATCGGCAAGGGCCAACGCGCCTTGATCGTGGCGCCGCCGCGCACCGGCAAGACCGTGCTGCTGCAAAACATCGCCCAGTCGATCACCACCAATCACCCCGAATGCTATCTGATCGTCCTGCTCATTGACGAGCGGCCTGAAGAAGTGACGGATATGCAGCGCTCGGTTAAGGGCGAGGTCGTATCGTCCACCTTCGACGAGCCAGCCGTGCGTCACGTGCAAGTGGCGGAAATGGTCATCGAGAAGGCCAAGCGTCTGGTGGAGCATGGCCGCGATGTGGTCATCCTACTGGATTCGATCACGCGTTTGGGCCGCGCTTACAACACCGTCGTACCGTCGTCCGGCAAGGTTCTGACCGGCGGCGTGGACGCCAACGCCTTGCAGCGTCCCAAGCGCTTTTTCGGCGCAGCGCGTAATATCGAAGAGGGTGGCTCGCTCACCATTATCGCGACCGCGCTGATCGACACGGGCTCGCGCATGGATGAAGTGATTTTCGAAGAGTTCAAGGGCACGGGCAATTCGGAAATCGTTCTGGACCGCAAGGTCGCCGACAAGCGGGTGTTCCCTGCCATCGACATCACGCGCTCCGGCACCCGCAAGGAAGAGTTGCTGGTTCCGCCGGACATTCTCAAGAAAATGTATGTCCTGCGACGCATCCTCAACCCCATGGGCACCGTGGACGCCATCGAGTTCCTTATGGGCAAGCTGCGCGAAACCCCCAAGGGCAACGCCACGTTCTTCGATTCGATGAACACCTGACGCTGGCGAGCGGCAGCGTCGAGCCGTGTTTCACGTGAATCATCGAGTCGGGGAGACCCGACTCGATTCGTTTGCGGAACGGGTGTAAAAGTCGCGAAGCTTCTCAGGAACCCTTCAGGAAACGTCAGGTGTCCGACACCATTTTCGCGCTCGCGAGTGGCGCCGGCCTCTGCGCCATCTCCGTCATCAGAGTATCCGGGCCTGCCGCCGATGCAGCGTTGCGGGCTCTATGCGGGAGGTTGCCAGAACCCAGACGAGCGTCGCTCCGCAAGATCCGGCATCCATCGACACGGATCATGCTGGACGAGGCCCTTGTTCTGCGCTTTCCGGGCCCCGGCAGTTTCACGGGCGAAGATGGGTTCGAACTCCATATTCATGGAGGTCGCGCCGTGACGGCTGGCATTCTTGGCGCCCTCGGAGAGTGCCCAAATCTCCGGATTGCGAAGCCTGGCGAGTTTACCCGCCGCGCTTTCCTGAATGGCAAGCTTGATTTGACCGAAGCCGAAGGGCTTGCAGACCTCATCGAGGCCACGACATCCGCACAACGCGATCAGGCCTTGGCTCAGGCGGGCGGCCGGTTGCGGGCTCAGGCGCAGTTGTGGCGGCGGGCCATCCTCGAACTTCAGTCCCGCGCCGAGGCGGATATCGACTTCAGCGACGAAGGCGATGTACCGATTGACGTGACGGCCGACCTCGCACCGAAAATCGGTCTGCTTGCGGCCAGTATGCACGCCGCCTTGGCTGAGGGGCGACGGGGCGAAATGCTGCGACAGGGCTTCACGGTCGTGTTGGCCGGGGCTCCCAACGCTGGCAAGTCGTCCCTTATGAACGCCTTGATCCGCCGGGATGTCGCCATCGTCTCCACTATTCCCGGCACCACCCGCGACTTGATCGAGGCATCCCTCGACCTCGACGGATTACCGGTGACTCTCGTGGATACGGCGGGACTGCGGGAGGCTGTCGATGAGATCGAGAAGGAAGGCATCCGGCGCACCTTAACGCGCGCGCAATCGGCTGATCTTGTGCTTTGGCTTACGGAATCGGGCGAGGCCATGGATTTGAGCGGACTGCCGAAAGCGCCGATCTTGCGAATCCGGTCCAAATGCGATCTTGGCGCTATCGAGTCGGATCCGGAACAGATGCATCGACTCTCCGCACATAGCGGAGAGGGGGTCAATGAATTGCTGGACTTGATCGCCGAGCGGGCCAGGCTCACGCTGAAGCCAGAGGAGCCGCCTTTGATGTCGCGCGAGCGGCACAGGCGGGGCATAGTGGAAGCCTTGCTCGCCCTTGAGCGGATCGTCCCGGGCCTGCCGGCCGAGGTCGCTGCCGAGGAATTACGCTTGGCGGCGCGCGCTTTGGAGAGCATCATCGGGCTTGTCGGCCCGGAGGATGTGCTGGGCGAGATCTTCAGCCGATTCTGTATCGGAAAATAGGGTGTTTCACGTGAAACGGATTCGATTCGCATCCGGTTCTATCGGGGCTCAAGATGCAAATATCTGACGCGCAAAGATTTGACGTGATCGTCATCGGCGGCGGACATGCGGGCTGTGAAGCTGCGGCCGCATCCGCGCGCATGGGGGCGCGCACAGCGCTGCTGACTCAGGATCCGAGTTCTATTGGGGTGATGTCCTGTAACCCGGCCATCGGCGGTCTGGGAAAGGGGCATCTGGTTCGCGAGATCGACGCACTTGACGGCGTCATGGGACGTATGGCCGACCGCGCCGCGATCCAATATCGCCTGCTGAATCGCGCCAAAGGCCCGGCCGTGCGTGGACCACGCGCCCAGATCGACCGAGCGCAATATCGCAAGGCCATGCAAGCGGAACTGGCGGCGACGCCCAATTTGACGATTCTGCGCGGCGAGGCCGCCCGGTTGATTGTCGATCACGGCCGCGTTCAGGGAATCGAGACCTCGGACAATCGATTCGCCTGCGGTTCGGTTGTCGTGACCACCGGCACCTTTCTGGGCGGCTTGATTCATCTGGGTGAAAAGACCTGGCCTGCCGGGCGCTTTGGCGAAGGTCCGAGCCTCGAACTGTCGCACTTTTTCCGGGAGAGCAGCTTTGCGGTCGGGCGGCTGAAGACTGGCACGCCCGCGCGTCTCCACCGGGACTCCATCGACTGGTCCGGGCTTGAGCGGCAGGATGGGGACGAGGAACCCATGCCCTTCTCGGAACTCAGCGCTGGGCCGGTTTTGCCCCAGGTTCCCTGCCATATCACCCGCACCACGCCTGAAGGCCATGCGATCATTCACGCCAATATTCACCGGGCGCCGATGTTTTCCGGGCAGATCAAAGGGCAGGGGCCCCGCTATTGTCCCTCCATCGAGGACAAGGTCACGCGTTTTGCGGAACGCGACAGCCACCAGATCTTTCTGGAGCCCGAGGGTCTGGACGATCCGACGATCTATCCCAACGGGATTTCGACCTCGTTGCCGGAGGATGTGCAGGACGCGTTCCTGCGCACGATCCCCGGTCTCGCGAATGTTCAGATCCTTCGGCCCGGCTACGCCATCGAATATGACTTCATTGACCCGCGCGAGCTCACCCGCACCTTGCAGACCCGCAGGGTGGCGGGTCTGTTTCTCGCCGGTCAAATCAACGGGACCACAGGCTATGAAGAGGCGGCGGGTCAGGGGCTCGTGGCCGGGCTCAACGCGGCCGCCTTCGCCGGTGATCTGCCGGAGGTGATCATTGATCGCACCGAGGCCTATCTCGGCGTCATGATTGACGACCTTGTGACGCGAGGCGTTACGGAGCCGTATCGAATGTTCACCTCCCGGGCGGAATATCGTCTGAGCCTGCGCGCCGACAATGCCGATCAGCGGCTGACGGGACGCGGGCTCGCCTTTGGCTGCGTGGGCGCCGCGCGACGGGACCATCACGCAGCCAAGATGGCGGCGCTAGATGCGGCGCGCGAACGCGTGACCGCGCTCACCCTCTCGCCGAACGAGGCTGGCAAGCATGGACTGACGGTCAATCGGGACGGCGTGCGCCGCTCGGGCTTCGATCTTCTGTCCTATCCGGACATCGGTTGGAAGGAATTGGCGACCATTTGGCCGGAGCTTGCCGGGATTTCCTCTGGGGTAGCCGAGCAAATTGAGATCGACGCCAAATATGCTGTCTATCTCGACCGGCAGAAGCGGGACGTGCAAAGCTTCCGCCGCGAGGAAGAGGCGCTGATCCCACCTGAGCTTGATTATGGCGCCATGCGCGGGCTCTCCAATGAGTTGCGCGCCCGCCTGTCGCTGGTGCGTCCGGCTACGCTTGGCCAGGCTTCGCGGATCGAGGGCATGACGCCTGCGGCGCTGACCCTCGTGGTCGCTCACCTTCCGCGTCGGGGAGCGCAGGGATGACCGCCATTCCAGTGGAAGCCGCGCCTTTCGCGCGAAGCGTTGATGCGGACCTTGACGCCCGGCTCAAGGTCTTCGAGCAGATCTTGCTCAAATGGCAGCCGAAAATGAATCTTGTGGCGCCGTCGACGCTGAAATCGATTCGGAGCCGTCACATTGAAGATTCGCTTCAGGTCGCGGATATTTGGCCGACGGCTCGCCGCTGGATCGATCTTGGATCCGGCGGGGGGTTCCCGGGGATCGTCACCGCTCTGCGGTTGCGTGGGGAATCCGGCGCTCTGGTTCATCTGGTGGAGAGCGACCACCGCAAATGCGCGTTTCTGCGGGAAGTTTCACGTGAAACACAGGCGCCTGTCGAGGTGCACTGGGGGCGCATCGAAGACGTTCTGCCGACCCTGCCGGATGTGGACGCCATCAGCGCTCGGGCGCTGGCCAGCCTTGCGATTCTGGCCGAAATGACCACCGAACGTCTCGAAAACGGCGCCATCGGCATTTTTCTTAAGGGACAAGATGTTGGGTCTGAATTGACCGAAATGTCCATTCATAGTAGCTTAACCATCAGATTGGTGGCCAGTCGAACGGACCCGCTCGCGCGGATCGTGATCCTGGGCCGTAATGATCTTATGTCGACCGGTGGGGTAGGGCAGTGACCAACGAGCTTCAAACGAGGGTTCTTGTCCTCGCCAACCAAAAGGGCGGCGTTGGTAAAACGACGACCGCCATCAATCTGGGCACGGCCCTCGCGGCCATTGGCGAGCAAGTCCTGATCGTTGATCTGGATCCGCAGGGCAACGCGTCCACAGGGCTCGGCATTGACCGTCGCGAGCGCAAGATCTCGACCTATGATGTGCTGATCGGCGAACGCGAACTGCGCGATGTCGTGTTGCCGACGGCGGTGCCAAGACTGCATGTCGCGCCCTCGACGCTTGATCTGCTGGGCGTGGAGCTTGAAATTTCATCTCACCGGGACCGCACCTACAAGCTGCGCGACGCCATCGCGCGCATGGTCGCCGAACGTCATCCCGATGATCCGCATTTCACCTATATTCTCGTCGATTGCCCGCCGTCCCTCAATTTGCTGACGGTGAACGCGCTATCGGCCGCTCATAGCGTCGTCGTCCCCTTGCAGTGCGAGTTCTTCGCGCTGGAAGGCTTGTCGCAGCTTCTGTCCACGGTCGAGCAGGTGCGCAAGTCGCTGAATCCACGCCTGACGATCCATGGCGTTGTGCTGACCATGTTCGACGCGCGCAACAGCCTCGCCGCCCAGGTTGTGGCTGACGTTCGCGAATTCATGGGCGACAAGGTCTATGACACCGTCATTCCCCGCAATGTGCGGGTCTCCGAGGCGCCCTCCCACGGCAAGCCTGTTCTCCTTTATGATCTGAAATGCACGGGCAGTCAGGCCTATCTCAAGCTTGCTTCCGAAGTCATTCAGCGGGAACATCGGCTGCGCGCCGCCTGATCAGGACTGGAATTCACAATGGCAGACGAAAATCGCCCCCGCCTGGGCCGGGGCCTCGCCGCGCTGATCGGCAATGCGGGCGCGGACCTTGGGTCTTCTGAGACGCCTCGCGCCAACCAGCGCAAGGTTCCCATCGAGTTTTTACGGCCCAATCCGCGCAATCCCCGCAAAGTGTTCGATGAAGCCCATCTCGAAGAACTGACCGAGTCCATTCGGGCGCGCGGCGTCATCCAACCCATCGTCGTGCGCGCCGTGCCAAGGATGCCCGATCTTTACGAGATCATCGCGGGCGAACGGCGTTGGCGCGCGGCGCAGCGCGCGGGCGTGCATGATGTGCCGATCCACCTCGTGGAGGCGACCGATCAGGAGGCGCTGGAACTCGCAATCGTCGAGAATATTCAGCGCACAGACCTCAATCCCATCGAGGAAGCCGGTGGTTTCGAGCAGTTGATGCGGGAGTTCGCCTATACGCAGGCGGATCTGGGCAAGGTGCTGGGCAAGAGCCGCAGCCATGTCGCCAATACGCTGCGGCTGCTCAACCTTTCGCCTTCCATCAAGGCGAAGGTCGGCAGTGGGCTTCTGTCAGCGGGCCATGCCCGCGCGCTGCTCTCGGTCCGCGATCCCGAATCCGTGGCCGAAATGATCATCGAGCAGGGCCTTTCGGTCCGCGACGTGGAGCGACTGGCGCAGGAAGAAAGCGAAGGTCCGACGCCTCCACTGGAAACCAAGTCTCGTGGCGCGGCGTCCGGCGGCAAGGCTTCCGTCGAAAAGGATGCGGACACCCGCGCTCTGGAAAAGACCCTCACCGATGCGCTGGGCCTCGTCGTCGAGATCGACCATCGCGGGGAAAGCGGCGAATTACGCATCCGCTACAAGACGCTTGAGCAGCTCGACGCGCTCTGCCATCGGCTGAATCGCTGATTTCAGCGCCGGGGCTTGCCCGCCAGCGCGATTGACCACAGCGCGCGGACGGCGGCGACATCGCTCAAGGCGGGCGAGCGCCGCGTTTTCTGGACCCCCTCGGCGAGCGTGGCGATGGCTCGCTCGACCTTACCGGAATTCCAGTTTTTCATCTGCGCAACCATCAATTTGGCCCCTGGACCGAACCTGCCGTATTTCATGGGCAGGCTTTCGGCATTGGCGCCATTTTCCACGTCCAGACACATGCGATGCAGAACGAGCGCATGTCGAATGGCGGCGCCGAGCAGCACAGAGCCATCCCCGCCCGTGGCGAAATAGCGCTGTGCGGTCTCCTCCACAGCCGTATAGCTGCCCCCGAAGGCGCCGTTCACAGCATCGTCCATGGCGAGGCTGGAGGCGTCGGCGACCATCAGATCCACATCTGCGCGGGTGATCGTTCCGGCGCCATGGGCATAGGTGATGAGTTTGTCGAGTTCGGATCGCGTGGTGAGACGGTCGCCGCCGAGCATCTGCACCAGTGCGTCCCGCGCGTCCGGGTCGATCCGTAATTTGGCGGCGCGAACCTCGTCGTCGATGACCCGTTCCAGATCGCGGGCGCTGTCGGGATAGCACTCGATGGCGGCCGCTTCGCGCAAACGCTCCACCAGTTTGCGCAGCGCGTGGTCCTTTTTGAGAGAGCCCGCCTCGATCACGATGAGGCAATCCGTGGGGGGCGCGGCGACCAGGCTTTCCAGCGCGCTGACGAAGGCTTTCGCACCCGCCGAGATGAAGATCGCCCGTTTGCCGCCGAAAAGGCCCATGGAATTGGCCTCGTCGATCAATAGCAGCGGGTCGCTGGCGATGTCATCGCCATTCATCCGCACCAGCTGCATGTCGTTGGCCGCCCAGGTCTTCAACAGCAGGCGCGCTCGCTCGCTGATCAGGCCGGAGTCTGTCCCATGCACGAGGTATAGATAGATATGGGACGCCCGGCTCGCAATGAACCGGTCGGCTTCATGGTTCTTGATCGCGACCAATCAGATGCGCCCCGGTATGCGGGGCGCTCCCTTGTTGGCGTCAGTGACGTCAGGCGACGACATTCACGATCCTCTGGGGCACGACGATGATCTTCTTCGGCGTCCGGCCATCCAGCGCCGTTTGCACCGCCTCCAGCGCCAGAACGGCGGCTTCCACAGCGGCGTTGTCGGCGCTGCGGTCCACGACGATCTCGGCGCGCTTCTTCCCGTTGATCTGAATCGGAAGCGTAACGGTGTCGCTGGTCGCCAGCGCCGCATCGGCCTCGGGCCAGGAGGATTCGGCGATGGGTGAAACGTGGCCCAGCGCCTGCCAGCATTCCTCCGCCAGATGGGGCATCATGGGCGCGAAGAGATTGACCAGCACGTCGCCGCCCTCGCGGAAGGCGAAGGCGAGGCCAGCGTCGAGGCCATTTTCCTCCACAGCGCCGATAGCCTCCGATAAGCCATTGGAAAGCTTGCGGATTTCAGCAATCGCCGTGTTGAAGCGCAGCCGTTCGACGCTGTCCTGCACCCGCAGCAAATGCCCATGGGTCAGGCGGCGGATGGCCATGGCCTTGTCGGACATTGCGGCGGGCGCTTTTGCGCCGACGGGCGCAGCGACGCCCGCGATTTCGCCGATCAGCCGCCATAATTGCTGCACATAGCGCGATGCGCCTTGTACGCCCTCTTCGCTCCAGATCACGTCGCGCTCGGGCGGGGAGTCCGAGAGCATGAACCAGCGGGCGGTGTCCGCGCCGAAAGTGCCGATGATGTCGTCGGGGTCCACCACGTTGCGCTTGGACTTCGACATCTTTTCGATGGAGCCGATGGTGACCTCGGCGCCGCCCTCGATCATGGAGGCCCGGCGACCGCTCGCGCTGGCCTCGATCCTGATCTCGCTCGGCTGTACCCAGGCGCCGTCGGGGCCCTTATAGGTCTCGTGCACCACCATGCCCTGCGTGAACAGGCCCTTGAAGGGCTCGGACAGGCCGACATGGCCGGTCGCCTGCATGGCGCGGGTGAAGAAGCGCGAGTAGAGCAGATGCAGGATCGCGTGCTCGATGCCGCCAATATATTGATCAACAGGCAACCAGTGATCCGCAACCGCCTTGTCAGTGGGCGCTTGGGTGTTCCACGGATCGGTGAAGCGCGCGAAATACCACGATGAGTCCACGAATGTGTCCATCGTGTCCGTCTCGCGCCGGGCGGGCTTGCCGCAGTTGGGGCAGGCGACGTGCTTCCAGGTGGGATGGTGGTCCAGCGGATTGCCGGTCACGTCGAGCTGCACATCCTGCGGAAGTTCGATGGGGAGCGATTCTTTCGGCGCCGGAACGACGTCGCAGCTCTCGCAATGGATCACCGGAATCGGGCAACCCCAGTAGCGCTGGCGGGAGATGCCCCAGTCGCGCAGGCGGAAGTTCACTTGCCGAGCGGCCTGCGGCTTGCCCCCGATATCGACCGCTTCCAGACGCTTCGTCACTTCTTCGCGGGCGGCCGCGATGGTCATGCCATCGAGGAAACGCGAATTGATCATGCGCCCCTCGCCATCATAGGCGAGCGTGGTGACCGTGAACGTCGCCGGATCCTGACCCTCGGGGCAGACCACCGGCACATTGCCAAGCCCATAGGCGTTGACGAAATCAAGGTCGCGCTGGTCGTGGGCGGGGCAGCCGAAGATCGCGCCGGTTCCGTAGTCCATGAGCACGAAATTCGCGACATAGACAGGAATTTTCCATTCGGGATCAAAAGGATGTGCGACGCGCACGCCGGTGTCGAAGCCCTTCTTCTCCGCCGTCTCCAGCGTGGCGACCGACGTCCCCATGCGGCGACATTCGGCGATGAAGGCGCTCAGCTCAGGATTGCCGTCAGCGACCTTCGCCGCGAGCGGATGGTCGGGCGCAACCGCGAGGAAGCGCGCGCCAAAGAGCGTGTCCGGCCGGGTGGTGTAGACTTCCAGCTCGGTCTCGCCGGACGGAGCGGAAGACGCATCGATTCGGAACCGAACCAGAAGCCCTTCGGAGCGCCCGATCCAGTTCTTCTGCATCAGCCGGACCTTTTCCGGCCAGCGGTCGAGCGTGTCGAGGGAGTCGAGCAGATCCTGCGAGAAGTCGGTGATCTTGAGGAACCACTGGGTCAGCTCGCGCTGTTCCACCAAGGCGCCCGAACGCCAGCCGCGCCCGTCGATAACCTGCTCATTGGCGAGCACGGTCTGGTCCACCGGATCCCAGTTCACCTTGGATTTCTTGCGGTCGACGAGGCCGGCCTTCAGGAAATCGAGGAACATGGCCTGCTGGTGCTTGTAGTAGCTAGGGTCGCAGGTGGCGACCTCGCGCGACCAGTCCAGCGACAGGCCCATGCTCTTCAACTGTCCGCGCATGGTCGCGATATTGGCGTAGGTCCAGGTTCCCGGATGGCTCTTGTTCACCCGCGCGGCGTTTTCCGCAGGCATGCCGAAAGCGTCCCAGCCCATGGGATGCAGCACATTGAAGCCCTTGGCGCGGCGATAACGCGCCACCACGTCGCCCATGGCGTAGTTGCGCACATGGCCCATGTGGATGCGCCCCGACGGATAGGGGAACATCTCCAGCACATAATATTTGGGGCGCGGATCGTCGTTCCGGCTCTGGAACGTCTGGCGCTGCTCCCAAAGCTGCTGCCATTTGGGTTCGGACTCACGTGGGTTGTAGCGTTCGGCATGCATGTGCGGTATCGATCCGATTCAGTTCAAATGCCTGAAAACCGGGGCAATGAGCATCATTTCGGCGGGATGGTCAACGGCTTTGGCCTGAGCGTCGCGCCCTATCGGAGCAAAAGACCATGACGGCGCAGGATCCTCACCCAGCAGCCACGGATCTGGCGGGCCTTCGCGATGTGCGCCAGCGCCTGAGCCGCGCCGCGCAGGATTGCGACCGCGATCCCGCAGGGATCACCTTGGTTTGTGTGTCCAAGACCTTTCCCGTGGAGGCCATCGCGCCCGTGCTGGCGGACGGCGAGCGGGTCTTCGGCGAAAACCGCGTGCAGGAAGCCCAGCGCAAATGGCCGGAGCTGCGGGCCGAATATCCCGATCTGGAGCTTCACCTCATCGGTCCCTTGCAGACCAACAAGGTGCGCGAAGCCGTGCAGCTTTTCGACGTCATCGAGACCCTCGACCGTCCCAAGCTCGCCGAAGCGCTGGCCGCTGAAATGGCGAAGACTGGCAAGCGTCCCAAGCTTTATGTGGAGGTCAACACCGGCGCCGAGCCGCAGAAGGCGGGCGTGCCGCCAGCGGAGGCCGACGCCTTCATCAAGGATTGCCGCGAGCGGCTGGGCCTGACCATCGACGGGCTCATGTGCATTCCCCCCGAAGAGGGGCAGCGCTCGCCCCATTTCGCGCTGCTGGCGCAGATCGCCAAGCGCAACAATATCCCGGTCCTGTCTATGGGCATGAGCGCGGATTTCGAACTCGCGGTGCAGCTGGGGGCGACCCATGTGCGGGTCGGCTCGGCCATCTTCGGCAAGCGGCCGCCGCTCGTCAGCGAATGATCATCACGCAATCGCGCGACAGGCGCGGCAGAAGGCGCAGCATCTGCGCGCGCGCAATGGCGACGCAGCCCGCCGTGGGATCGTCGCCATTGCGCGTCAGGTGAAAGAAGATCGCGCTGCCATGCCCGCGCACGCGCGGCCGCTGGTTGTGGTCGAGAACAAGAACCACGTCATAAAGGCCGTCGCTGCGCGCGAGCTCTTCGTGGCGGGCGCGGGCGGGCAAGCGCAGGGGGCGGTTGTAATTGGCGTCGCCCACGTCGTCGCACCAGCCCATATCAGCCTTGATGGGCCGCAGGCGCAGGTGGGCGCCGGGCAGGGGCGAGCGATCCTGCCGCCAATAGCCCCCCGTCAGGGCGAAGCGCCCGACGGGCGTCTTGCCGTCGCCTTCGCGTTTGCGTCGCGTCATGCCGCTGCGGCCGAGCGCGCAGGGGATGGTCAGCGCGCCCGCTTGCAGTCGTCCCGCGCTGAGACGTCCGGGCGAGCGGGTGACGATGAGGCGGCGAATCAAGCCGCCCTCATGCCCGTTCAGCTTTGACGCTCGCCTCAGCCGCTTCAAATCACACCCATTTTCACGCGTCCCAGGTCGTTTTGACCGACGGCCCGGGGCAGAATACATTCAGCGCGCGCCGGATGCGAATGTTCGCGCTCGCCCCACCGGCAGGGATGATGATGACCCAGACCCGTAAAATCCTGATCGCCGACGACGACTCCGAATTGCGTGGCGCGCTGGCGGAGCAATTGGCCTTGCATGAGGAGTTCCAGCCCGTTCAGGCGGAAGACGCGACGAAAGCGCTCGCCATGATCGGCTCGGAGCCTCCCGATCTTGTGATCATGGATGTCGGGCTGCCGGACATGGACGGGCGCGAAGCTGTGAAAATCATGCGGAAAGACGGGTTCAAAAACCCCGTCATCATGTTGACGGGTCAGGTTTCGGACGCGGACACCGTGTTGGGCCTCGAGGCCGGCGCCAATGATTATGTGAGCAAGCCCTTTCGTTTTGCCGTCCTGCTGGCGCGTATCCGCGCGCATTTGCGGCAGCACGAAGCGAGCGAGGACGCTGTTTTCCGAATCGGCGACTACACTTTCCGTCCCGGTTCCAAAATGCTCGTCAGCGGCAAGGGCGGCAGGCTGCGGCTGACCGAGAAGGAGACGGCGATCCTGCGTTTTCTCCATCGCGCCGACCAGCAGGTTGTGAGCCGGGAAACGCTTTTACGGGAAGTCTGGGGATATAACGCCAATGTCACCACGCATACGCTGGAGACCCACATCTATCGCCTTCGTCAGAAGATAGAAGCGGATCCGGCGGCCGCGCGGTTGCTGGTGACTGATTCGGGCGGATACAAGCTCCTGCACTGAGGCGAATGATATGTCGATCGAGACAGATATCCGCAATCTGACGCAAATCCCGGTGTTCGGCATCCTGGATGAAGACGCGCGCCGCCTCATCGCCTTTGCGGCGGAAACGCGCATTTTGCGCGCCAGCGACATCCTGTTTCGTCGCGGCGATAAATCCGACTGCGCCTATGTCCTCACAAGCGGCGTCATCGCGCTCGATGCGCGCGACGACGGGGCTGAGGCCATCCAGCTCTCGGCGCCCTTCACCCTCATTGGCGAATTGGCGCTGATCAGCGAAACCGAGCGCCCTTGCACGGCTGTCGCGCGTCAGCCCAGCACCGTGCTGAAAATTCCGCGCAGCCTCTTTCATCGCGTGCTCCGGGATTATCCCGCCAGCGCGCTGAACATGCGCATCATGATGGAGATGCGGCTGGAGGGTCTGGTGGGCGAACTGAACAAGCTCGCCGAAAGCTGGAAAGTGGACGACCAGCCGCTGTAAAGCGCCGTCCAGCGCAGCGCAGGCCGATCATGAAATGCGTCGCAATCTAGTGATCGATATCGACCAGAACGGGCACATGGTCGGAGGGGCGCTCCCAGCCACGCGCTTCCTTCACCACCTCAATCCCACGAATGGAATTGACGAGCCTTTCGCTGGCCCAGACATGGTCAAGCCTGCGGCCCTTGTTGGCGCTTTCCCAATCGGGTGAGCGATAGCTCCACCAGGTGAAGAGACGTTCCTGCGCGGGCACGAAGCGGCGCATGGCGTCCACCCAGGGGCCCGCCTGCATGACGCCCGCGAGTTTCTCCGTTTCGATGGGCGTATGGCTGACGATCTTCAGCATGGATTTGTGGTTCCACACGTCGTTTTCGAGCGGCGCCACATTGAGGTCGCCCACGACGATCGCGTGACCTTGCGCGAGATCCGGGCCCAGCCAGCCCGCCATCTCGTCGAGGAAAGCGAGCTTGTGCGCGAATTTCGGATTGGCGACAGGATCGGGTTCGTCGCCGCCGGCTGGCACATAGAAATTATGCACGGTGATCGCGTCACGCCCGGCTGTTCCTTCCGCGAAGGTCACCGCAATGTGGCGCGCATCGCCTTTCTCGCAAAATTCGCGCTTGTCGACATTGATGAAGGGAAGACGCGAGGCGATGCAGACGCCGTGATAACCCTTCTGGCCGTTGATCGCGACATGGGGATAGCCGAGGCGCTTGAAATCGGCGGAGGGAAATTCCCCGTCCCGGCACTTGGTTTCCTGCAGGCAGATCACGTCAGGCTGAAAGCGTGTGACGAAATGCTCGATCAGCGGCATGCGCAGCCGCACGGAATTGATGTTCCAGGTCGCGAGTTTGATGGCCATGATGGATCCTGATCCTGATCAGGATGGTTCGCACAGCTGCAGGCAAGCTGCAAGCGGCGCTTGCGCTCGTCAGTTGAACCGGTCGGTGTTGATCTTGAACAGATCGCCGGGGGGCCGGGTTTTCAAATCCACATTCGCCAGGGAGACAAGGGTCTCGTAGCCTTGCGGGTCGATCACGGTCCATTGCTTCAGCGCCGAGGTCTGCGCGTCGAAGACGAGCGTCAGGCGGGACACGCCGCCGAAGGTGGCCCGGTCCTCGAGCGAGATCGTGGTTGATTTGGCGTCCAAAAGCACGCCCAGGATTTTGGTGTCGCGCGCCATGTCGATCTGCTCCTTGAGCAGAAATTTCAGCGGCGTCTGGCTGATGAAATAGACATCCTGCGTGGCGAGCCGCCGGTCGCGCACGGCGACGGACGTTCCGTCGGCGATGATTTCCAGCGTGGCGGGGCTGGCGTATTCGAAGCGCAGGCGTCCGGGCTTGAGCACATAGAGCGTGCCCTCCGTGCGCTTGCCGTCCGCGCCGATCTGCACGAAATCGCTGACCATGGTGGGGCTGGAATTGAACCAGGCGTTGGCCCGGTCGACGGCGGTGGCCGCATCCATCGTCGGCGCCTTGGGCGGCGCGGCGTTCTTGCTGATGGCGGTCGCCGCAGGCGCGGCGGAAGGCGTTGGCGCCGCCGCGAGGGCGGGCGGCGATCCGCCAAGCGAGGCGGGCCGGGGAGGCGGCAGGGGAATCGGCGCGCCTTGCGCCTGCGCCAGCGAAGCCGTCGCCTGAAGCGTGAGGGCGAAACAACCGGCGAGAAGGAAGCCAAAGCGCATGCATAACTCGCAAAGAGATCAGGACCGGGCGCCGGGATAGCGGTGACCTATGGCTATTATTGGACCACGCCCGCGCGTCAATCGTCCCGGGCGGGGTCAAAGGCGCCGCGATCGACGCCGCCGCCCACCAGAATCTCCCGCTTGCCGGCGTGATTCGCAGCGCCCACCACGCCTTCGCGCTCCATCCGCTCCACCAGCGACGCGGCCTTGTTGTAGCCAACAGACAGGCGACGCTGAATATAACTGGTCGAACATTTCCGGTCGCGCAGCACGATGGCGACCGCGCGGTCGTAAAGATCGCCGGATTCTTCCGCGTCCATCGAACCGGCGGCCGGTCCCTCGCCCTCGCCGCCCTCGCCATCTTCGTCGAGGGTGATGGCGTCCAGATATTCCGGCTGCCCCTGCATCTTGAGATGGGCGACCACCTTCTCGACCTCATTATCCGACACGAAGGGGCCATGCACGCGCGAGATGCGCCCGCCGCCCGCCATATAGAGCATGTCGCCCTGGCCCAGCAGCTGTTCGGCGCCCTGCTCGCCCAGAATGGTGCGGCTGTCGATTTTCGACGTCACCTGGAAGGAGATGCGGGTGGGGAAGTTCGCCTTGATCGTGCCCGTGATCACATCCACCGAGGGACGCTGCGTCGCCATGATCAGATGAATGCCCGCCGCGCGCGCCATCTGCGCCAGACGCTGGATCGCGCCTTCGATGTCCTTGCCCGCGACCATCATCAGGTCGGCCATCTCGTCCACGATCACCACGATGAAGGGCAGGACCGACAGGTCCATCTTCTCCTGTTCGTAGATCGCCTCGCCGGTCTCCCGGTCATAGCCGGTCTGCACCGTGCGGTTGATGATCTCGCCCTTGGCGGCGGCCTCGGTGACGCGGGCGTTGAAGCCGTCGATGTTGCGCACGCCGAGCTTCGACATTTTCTTGTAGCGGTCCTCCATCTCGCGCACCGCCCATTTGAGCGCGACGACGGCCTTTTTCGGGTCGGTCACGACGGGGGTGAGCAGATGGGGAATGCCGTCATAGACGGACAGTTCGAGCATCTTGGGATCGACCATGATCAGGCGGCACTCTTCGGGCTTCAGCCGATAGAGCAGCGACAGGATCATGGTGTTGATGGCGACGGATTTGCCCGAGCCCGTGGTGCCCGCCACCAACAGATGGGGCATGCGCGCCAGATCGACGATGACAGGCTCGCCGCCGATGGTCTTGCCCAGCGCGATGGGGAGCTTGCTCTTCGATTTTTCGAAATCCTCGGAGGCCAGCAATTCGCGCAGGAACACGGTCTCGCGCTTCTGGTTGGGCAGTTCGACGCCGATGGCGTTGCGGCCCTGCACCACGGCCACGCGGGCGGAGATGGCGGACATGGAGCGGGCGATGTCGTCGGCCAGACCAATCACGCGGGAAGATTTGATGCCGGGCGCGGGCTCGAGTTCGTAGAGCGTCACCACGGGACCGGGGCGCACGTTGATGATCTCGCCCTTCACGCCGAAATCGTCGAGCACGCCTTCCAGCAGGCGGGCGTTCTGCTCCAGCGCATCTTCGGAAATCTTCGTGACCGCCTGTTTGCGCGCCTCCGACAGGAACATCAGCGCGGGCAGCTCATAGGCGTTGCGGTCGAGGAAGGAGGGTTGCGATTCGCGCACGCTGCGCCGTCCGGTCTTGAGCGCGGGGGCGGGGGGCGTGATCTTGACCGCATGGTTGGCGACCTCCAACCCGTCCAACCCGTCATGATCTTCGTCATCTTCGTCCGGCGGGGCGGGGGCGAGCTTCGCGGCCTTGCGGGCGGGCTCGGCGGGCGCGGGCGCCTCCGGCTCGTCAAAGCGCGGTTCGCGGCGGACGCGCATGCGGCGCTCCGCCAGCGCAGGCGCCGCCTTGTCGACTGGCCGCAAGCTGGCGACCCAGCGTCCGAGCGTGGCGCTGAGACTCAGAAAGCCATGGATCGCCGCGCCGATGGCCACGAGGAAGAAGCCCGGCTCTCCCGCTGCGTCGTCATCCTCGCTGGCGTGGGAGCGGGCCGAAAGTTCGCCGTCTTCATCGGCGCCCTGTTCGTCCTGGATGAAGAATCCGGAGGAGGCCGAGAGGGACAGGAGCGCCGTCACCGCTGCGATGAGGCCGCTCAACACCATGATGGGGCCAAAGCCGCCGGAGACCTTGCGCGGCAAGGTGAGGATGGCGTCGCCGATCACGCCGCCAAGTCCGCTGGGCAGAGGCCAGCGGTCCGTGACGGGCAGCAGGGATGCGAAAGCCGCAGCGAATCCGACGCCGACGATCCACAGGAGGAGGCGCAAGCGCAGGCGCTCCAGCTTGCGATGGGTGACCAGACGCCAGCCCCAGAAGCTGAGCGGCACAAGAATGGCGGTCGCCGCCACGCCCACCATCTGCATGGTCAGGTCCGCCGCCATGGCGCCCGCGCCGCCAAGAAGATTGCGCACAGGCCCGGACGTGGCGTGATTGAAGCTGGGATCCTGAACCGACCATGTCAGGAAAGCCGCCGCAAGGCCCCCCGCCACGACAAGCAGGAGAAGCCCGCAGAACTCCGCCAGCCGCTTCCCGAGGAAGTAGCGTATGGGCTCAGGAATATGGTCCATCGTCGAGGAGGCTGACATCCGCATTTACGTTCGCCGCGAGGGCATCGCGCCCCGTCATCAAACTAGAGGCGGGCGGTTAATGGCCGCTTAACCCTGGAATTCCAGCCCTCGGGAATGCAATGAAAAACGGCGCCCGAAGGCGCCGTTCGTCGTCATCTGGAAGGACTTGCGTCCGACTTGGATCACATGTTGTACGCGCGCTCGCCGTGCTCGGCGACGTCGAGGCCTTCGCGCTCGGCGTCGAGGGGAACACGCAGGCCGACGATCAGATCAACGATCTTGTAGAGGATCGCCGAACCGATGCCCGACCACAGGAGGGTGTAGAGAACCGCCTTCACCTGGATCATGACCTGAGTGGCCATCACATAGTCGCCAGGAGCGCCAGCGCCGGGCTTGATCGAGTAGTCGGTCAGGCCAACGCCGCCCAGAGCCGGGGAGACGAGGATGCCGGTCGCGATGGCGCCGATGATGCCGCCGATGCAATGGACGCCGAAGACGTCGAGCGCATCGTCATAGCCGAGCTTGTTCTTCACGGTGGAGACGAAGAACAGGCAGGCGGGGCTGACGAGCAGGCCCAGAACCAGCGAACCCATGGGGCCAGCAAAGCCGGAGGCCGGGGTGACGGCCACGAGGCCGGCGACGGCGCCCGAGACCATGCCGAGCAGGGAGGGCTTGCCCTTGGTGGCCCATTCCACGAACAGCCAGGACATGGCGGCCGCGGCGGTGGCGACGAAGGTGTTCACGAAGGCCAGAGCCGTCGTGCCGTTGGCTTCGAGGTTCGAGCCAGCGTTGAAGCCGAACCAGCCGACCCACAGGAGGGAAGCGCCGATCATGGTCATGGTCAGCGAGTGGGGAGGCATGGCTTCCTTGCCATAACCAACGCGCTTGCCGAGCATCAGGCAGCCCACCAGACCGGCGATGCCGGCGTTGATGTGAACGACCGTGCCGCCAGCGAAGTCGAGCGCGCCGAGCTGGAAGAGATAGCCAGCATTGGCGTTCACGGCGTCGAGAGCGTCCTGCGCCGTCTTCTTGGCGGCGTCGTCAGTGGCGGCGGCGAGAGCCTTGGCTGCGTCGCCAATGGCGTCCGGACCCTGCCAGAACCAGACCGAGTGAGCGATCGGGAAATAGACCAGGATGACCCAGAGGGTGACGAAGAGGAGCACGGCCGAGAACTTGATGCGCTCGGCGAAGGCGCCCACGATCAGCGCCGGCGTGATGCAGGCGAAGGTCATCTGGAAGGCCATATAGGCGAATTCAGGAACGACGACGCCGTTCGAGAAGGTCGCGGAGGTTGAGTCAGGCGTGATGCCCGACAGGAACACGCGCGAGAAGCCGCCGACGAAGGGGTTCAGCGCGCCCGAACCTTCGGTGAAGGCGAGAGAATAACCGAACAGAACCCAGATGACCGACACGAGCGAAACGATCATGAAGACCTGCGTCAGCACCGACAGCATGTTCTTGCTGCGCACGAGGCCGCCGTAGAACAGCGCGAGGCCGGGGATCGACATCATCAACACGAGGGCGGTCGAGATCAGCAGCCAGGCCGTGTCGCCCTTGTTGGCGACGGGAGCGACGACAGCGGCGGCTTCAGTGGCGGCCGCAGCGGCCTCCTCGGCGAAGGCCACGCCCGCCGTTGCGGCGGTGGCCATGAGAGCGAGAGCGGCCGATTTGGCGACGCTCCCGAAGGATGGACGGTTCATCATCTGTATACTCCTGAAAGAAACGGGAAAACTCAGAGCGCGTCGGTGTCCTTCTCGCCCGTCCGGATGCGGATCGCCTGCTCGAGCGAGCTGACGAAGATCTTGCCGTCGCCGATCTGGCCGGTGCGCGCCGAAGCGACGATGGCGTCGACCACGGCCGGGGCGATGTCGCCGGACACGGCAACTTCGATCTTCAGCTTGGGAAGGAAACTCACGGCATATTCAGCGCCGCGATAGATTTCGGTATGGCCCTTCTGGCGGCCATAGCCCTTCACTTCGGTCACTGTGAGGCCATGGACCCCAACCGCAGTGAGTGCGTCCCGTACCTCGTCAAGCTTGAACGGCTTGATGATCGCCATGACTATTTTCATCTCGGTGCCCCTTCTTGGCCTTACGCGACTCGTGGTCGTGAGGCTGTTTCACGCCCGTCGCGGAAGAACGCCCCGCGCCAAGGCTCAGGGGGTCTGTAAACAAAGGCCGTGCCAAGCCGACTTGAAGCGACGCCATAAGCAGAATCAGGAAGAGTCGATTGCAAAATAGGTGTGTATATCGGCCCTATTTGTGCAATTGCCGCGTAAATAAGCAAATGATCTGCATATTATTTATGCAGTCTTTGGGAGCTATCGCGCTGGCTTATCAAGCCGACGGCGGATCAAGCCCTCTTGAACCACGGAGGCGACCAGGCGTCCGTCCCGGGAAAACAGGTTGCCGCGCGCCAGACCCCGGCCTCCGGTGGCGTTGGGGCTATCTTGCGCATAGAGCAGCCAGTCGTCGGCGCGGAACGGCCTGTGAAACCAGAGGGCGTGATCGAGGCTTGCGCCCTGAATGTCATCATCGAACACCGAGCGTTGATGTTTCACCAGCGCCGTATCGAGCAATGTCATATCGGACAGCCAGGCCAGAACGGCGCGGTGAATGGCCGGATCGTCCGGCAATCTGGCGCTGGCCCGCATCCAGATGTTCTGATGGGAGGAGAGCGGGGCGCGCCCATCCTTGCCGTAATATCGCGAGAGATCGACCGGGCGCATCTCGATGGGGCGCTCCTGCGCGAAATAGCGCTGCACGGCGGTCGGCATGATCCGGGGGAAGGCTTCCGCCATTTGCGCCGGGCTCATCAGCGTGTCGGGGTCGGGCGCCTCGGGCATGGCCAGCGCGTGTTCAAGGCCGGGCTGTTCGGCGTGAAACGAGGCGGTGAGCGTGAAGATCGTCCGTCCTTGCTGGATCGCCGAGCAGCGCCGGGTGGCGAAGCTGACGCCATCGCGCAATCGCTCCACCTCATAGAGGATGGGCGTCGTCGGCTCGCCGGGCAGCAGGAAATAGCCATGCAGGGAGTGCGGCGCGCGCTCTTCAACCGTGCGGGAGGCGGCGACGAGCGCCTGCGCGACGAGCTGCCCACCGAAAACCCGTTTGCGGCTCGCCTGCGGGTTGTGCCCGCGAAAGCTGTTCTCCCCGATCTGTTCGGGATCAAGGATGGCGAGGAGTTTCGCGATGGTTGCGGACATCAGGGGCTCTGGAAGGCGAGAAGCGCCCTCACCTGAGCATAACCGGAGCGGGCGTCAAGCCTGCATCCCGGCCCCGGCGGAAAGGCGCCGAACGACGTCCCTGCATGATGCCGAGGTGATCAATTCATAAGCAGGGCGCCAAAAAAATCGCTTGCGCACGCAGACCGGCCGTCACTGCCGCCAGACTATCCGCATGCTGAGCATGAATTGATCATACCAAGCCTGTTATTTCATCAGATGTCTAAATAACGAGCGGTTCAGTATTCGAGCACCCGCGCCTCATCCGGCAGCATGATGGGAATGCCGTCGCGGATCGGATAGGCCAGCCGCGCGCTGAGGGACACCAGCTCCTGCCGGGCCGAATCATATTCGAGCGTGTTCTTGGTCAGGGGGCACACCAGAATTTCCAGCAGGCGGCGGTCGATCCGCGATGGTTCGTGGCCACGGCGACCTGCGTTCTCAGGCGATTGCGCTTCATCATCGACCATGTTGGATCCTATTGCAGCGAGGAAGGCGCATTCGCGCCGCGCGCCAGTTCCATTTCCGTGGCGGCGATCAGGATCTGCGCCCGCGTCTTGATGTCGGGCGCTTCAAGCAGGGCCTGCTTTTCCCGCGTGCCGAAGGGGCTCATCATGGCGAGCGCATTGACCAGCGCCTCATTCGGCGCCTGATCTATTCCATCCCAGTCAATCTTGAGATTGCTCGCCTCCGCGAAACGCCGCAGCGCATCGAGCACGGCTTCGCGGTCCACTTCCTTTTCCCCGGCGCGCGGCAGGAAATCGGTTGCGAATTCCGTATAATCGGCCCGCACCTGACGGTAGGGCGTCATGACGGTCAGCTCTTCCACGATACGGAAACGCGCGACCCCCGTCAGGTTGATCATATAGCGCTGATCGCCGGTCTCGCCGATCTGCGTGATTCGGCCAAGGCATCCGACCCGTTCCAGCGTCGGCTGGCTGGCTGCGTGATTTTCCGAGGCCGTCGGCTGGATCATGCCCAACAGGCGATGATTTTTCAGCGCATCGTCGATCAGCGCCATGTAGCGCGGCTCGAAAATGTTGAGCGGCAATTGCCCACGCGGCAGCAGCAGCGCGCCAGGAAGAGGAAACACCGGAATGACGTCAGGCAGTTCGTCGGCGCTTCGATAAGGCTTGTTAATGCTCATCGGCTCTCTCCAGGAGAAGGCGGCGGCTCGTTCAGGAGAAAAGAATGCCGGACAGGCGACGACGCGCGCCCAGCGTTTCGGGATCAGCCATGCCCCAAGCCTCGAAAAATTGCAGCAATTGCTTGCGGGCGGCTTCCTCGTTCCAGGCCCGGTCGCGGCGAATGGCCTCCAGCAGCTGATCGGCGGCCTCGCGCCGGTCGCCGCGTCCGTTGAGCCCGATGGCGAGCTCGATTCGCGCCGCATGGTCGAGAGGATCGGCCGTCACGCGCGCGATCAAGTCGCCAAGATCGCCGACGGAGGCCGCCCGTTCGGCCACTTCCAGGGCGGCGCGGGCCGCCGCGATGGCGGCGTTCTTCTCAGCGCCTTCGGGCGCCTGATCGAGCGCGGCGCGGGCCTGCTCCAGATCGCCCAGCGCGACGAGGGCGCGCACAAGCCCGCCGAAAGACGTCATGTCGGCCGGATCAAGGCCCAGCGCCTCGCTGAACAGATCGGCGGCGGTGCGGGCGTCGCCCGCAGCCAGCGCCGTCTCGGCCTCCGCCGCAAGCTCCTCGCCCTCGCCGCCCAGCGGGCCGACGAGGCGCTCCAGGAAGCCCTTGATCTGGCTCTCGGGCAGGGCGCCCATGAAACCGTCCACCGGCTGGCCCTTCTGGAAGGCGATCACGGCGGGAATGCTTTTCACGCCAAGCTGGCCGGCGATCTCCGGATGCTCGTCGATGTTCATCTTGACGAGCTTCACCTTGCCGCCCGCGCCCTTGATCACCTTTTCAATGATTGGGGTCAGTTGTTTGCAGGGGCCGCACCAGGGCGCCCAGAAATCCACAAGCACGGGCTGACGCGCGGATTCGGCGATCACGTCCACCCGGAAGGCGGCGGTCGTCGTTTCCTTGATGAGGTCGGAAGAGCCATTCGCGGCCTGACCAGTCTGCCCCAGCATCGTGTCGTCTCCATGATCCAGCGTGCGGCCGCGATTTCTTTGGCGCGCAGCGATCCGCCTGTTGCCCACACATGGGGCGGATCGGCCCAATTAGCAACGTCCTGTCAAGCTTCTCGGGGCGAATGCGAGACCGATTTGCGCGCAGGGGCCGCGCGGCCAAAGATCAATCGCGCGCGGATCAAACTCCCCTGTTGCAATCACCAACGCTTTGCGCCATATAACCGCCATCGGCGCTGCAGCGTCGTTGACACGGATGCGGGTGTAGCTCAGTGGTAGAGCACAACCTTGCCAAGGTTGGGGTCGAGGGTTCGAATCCCTTCGCCCGCTCCAGTCAACCAGCTGATGATGCTGGTTGACCTCTCGGCGCCGAACCGCAAGCGCCAGCAAGCCCGGACATGAACCGATCGTTTAAAACGTTTGGGCCCTTTGTGGGGCTGATGGACGCGGTTTTCGAATGTCAGTTGGAAAAAGCGTTTCTCCCCTTTGCAAGGGTTTCGGACGGCAGTTCGCCAAATTCCAGATAATATTGGCGCGAGAAGTCAGATGGCGAGGGGAAGCAAAAATCATAGGCGAGCGTAGTAAGTTTGAGTTTATGCGAAGGTTTCTGCAACACCGCGCGCGCCGCATGGAGTCGTTGTTTTTTGAGCCAGGCTTTCGGACTCAAGCCAAAACTGTTTTGAAATGATGATTGAAGCACGCGCGCGGACAGGCCGCTCATGCGTTCCATTTGCGATAATGAAACGGGCTCATTCAAATGTGCGCGAAGGAATTCGCATAAACCGACCAGTTCTCTGCGCACGAAAGGCGCAGGGTTTTCCGTCGCCGGTCTGAAAACAGCTTCCGGGTGGAGCAGTCCGACGCACAAGCGATAGAACGAATCGTCCATGCTGAATTTGTTGAGAATTTCAGTGTTGGCGCCGATGGAGTCGACGGTCTGGAAAAGATGCTTAAAAAGCTTCGAGAAAGACACGCCATGGATTTGAAGCGGCAGGGTTCGGGACATATGTGGCGCTTCAGGCGGGCCGTATGAGCCGACCATGGCCATGAAGGTCTCAATCAGGC
The DNA here is from genome assembly GCA_903902915.1 of uncultured Hyphomicrobiales bacterium. Taxonomy (GTDB): domain Bacteria; phylum Pseudomonadota; class Alphaproteobacteria; order Rhizobiales; family Beijerinckiaceae; genus Terripilifer. The sequence continues at coordinate 199,108 of CAIUWR010000049.1, forward strand.
GATTTGAGTTCAACCGGATGCAAACAGCGCTTGCGGTCGAGGTTCTCAGCGTTCGATTTCCTGCACCAGCGCGCGTTCGGCCGAACTGTCCCCGAAAGCAAGCGCCGGAATCATCACCACCACCATGTTAGTCAGCATATGATAACTGATTCCACAGCGGTGTGAATGCGCAAATCTGACGCAAGGTTCGAATTTGGAAAATATATAATTATTACCATAAAAGCAACAAATTTACATTAAAAAGAAATCCAATTAATTGGAATGCTTCGCATTTCATATCAGAAACTTCGCAAACAATAGTTCTTTCGCTTGCGGTTACTCCTATCCTTGACCCACTGACGCGTTCCAGTGGAGACGACGATGCTCGAAATCCAGCAGATCCAGGATCGACATCCATGCAAAAAGCGGTCGCCGATAAGGCGCGCAAGGGTACTGTAACCTGATGTCTGGAAATTCGTTTGCGAGTGACGGTCAAGAACCCCTGCCGGGACTAGCCCGAGCAGGGGTTGCCCATTCTGGTATTTCATGGAGTTGCAACACAACCATGGAGACGAATGAATGGACAAGC
>CAIUWR010000050.1 GCA_903902915.1 uncultured Hyphomicrobiales bacterium
GCTTGTCCATTCATTCGTCTCCATGGTTGTGTTGCAACTCCATGAAATACCAGAATGGGCAACCCCTGCTCGGGCTAGTCCCGGCAGGGGTTCTTGACCGTCACTCGCAAACGAATTTCCAGACATCAGGTTACAGTACCCATTCACGCCGGGCTCAATTCCTTAAACAACGTGGTAGGCGGAACAATCTACTACGACTTTACGGATGCGAACTACATCGCGAGCAATCTGACTGGCGTCGATGCGAACCAGGCCACCGCAATGACTGCTGCGCAAAAAGCCGCAGTCACCAAGGCCTTTCAATATATATCCAGCATCGCCAACCTGACATTCGCGCCCACGACCGACGCAACGAAAGCCACTATCATGTTCGGCGACAACGTGCAGGCCAGCAGCGCAGGATATGCGAACCCGCACAACCAGAGCGGCTCGCACCAGCAATATATGTTCCTCGCCTCCAATGCGACAACCAACAACAGCTTTGCTTCCGGGACATACGGATGGGAAACGGTGATCCACGAAATCGGGCATACGCTCGGCTTCAAACATCCATTCAATGGAAACGCTGGTGGCGGCGGCGCCCCGGCCCCTTATCTTCCAACCGCCACGAATAATCATCGCTATACCGTCATGTCCTATACGAACCCGACGGACTCCAATATCCTTGCGGCGACCTATTCGAACAATCAGGTTAAACTCACCACAACCACCACCGTTAATCCATCGACCTATATGACTTATGATATCGAGGCGCTTCAATACCTTTATGGCGCCAACACCGCCCCGACGGGCGACGCCGCATCGACGCTCGCCAGCGTCCAGAATCTGACGTTCAACGATTCTTTCAATGGAATGGAAACGATCTGGGCTCCCACCGGCCAAACGCTTGACGCGAGCGCCACGACGCGTTCAGACACGATTGATATGCGGGGCGGCGCCTATAGCACGATCGACTATCAGTCAGGCGCCGATCAGATAACGAAGCAGCTTGCAGCTCAAAGCATGACGCCAAACAACATCGCAAGCGTCTTGAAGTCTTTTCAAACCACCATCGCGACGGCCTACACAGGAGCAAACAGCGTCGGCCTGGCCTATGGCAGCCAACTCAGCACAGTCGAGACCGGTTCTGCGAATGATACGATTTACGCCGCGAACTATAGTGCGAAAATTGACGGCGGCGGCGGCAATAACACCGTCTATCTTGAAGGCGCTTCCAAAGACTGGAAAGTGACGAATGGAACCTCCGCCGGGGAAATGATATATACAAACGGCAAGATCACAGAGACGCTCGACAATATCAAAACCGTGGCGTTTTATAATCCGGCAACGACCGCCTTGACCCATTAAACGAGAAGGCCTGTCCGCGTTTCGCGGACAAAAGTCACAAGGCGAAACTGCGCCGGTTCAACAACATCTGCGGCTTCAAAACAGTCAAGAAAAAGGCCGCCCCATCGGAGCGGCCTTCCCCTACGCCAAAGCGTAGAACCCTCAGAACTTGCTCATCTCGCGATGCTCGGCCTGAATGCGGCGGACCGTGCCGGTGACGGAGCGGTAGATCACCGTCTCGGTCTCGATCACGTCCTTGCCGAAGCGCACGCCCTTCAGCAGCGCGCCATCGGTGACGCCGGTGGCGCAGACGATGACGTCGCCGGAGGCCAAGCCCCACATGTCGTATTTCTTGGTGGGGTCGATGATGCCCATCTTGTAGGCGCGCTCGCGCTTGGCCTCGGTGTCGAGGATCAGGCGACCCTGCATCTGGCCGCCGACGCAGCGCAGCGCGCCCGCCGCCAGCACGCCCTCGGGCGCGCCGCCGGTGCCGATATACATGTCCACGCCCGTCTGGGCGGTCTGGGCGGTGAAGATCACGCCTGCGACGTCGCCATCGGTGATGAGCCGCACGGCGGCGCCAGCGCGGCGGATGCCCGCGATGATGTGCTCATGGCGGGGACGGTCGAGCACCAGAACGGTGATCTCGCCGGGCTTCACGCCCTTGGCCTTCGCCAAAGCGCGCACATTCTCTTCAGGCGTCATGTCGAGATCCACCACGCCGGGGGCGTAGCCCGGGCCGATGGCGATCTTGTCCATATAGACGTCGGGCGCGTTGAGCAGGGTGCCGCCCTGGGCCATGGCCATCACGGCGATGGAGCCGGGCATGTCCTTGGCGCAAAGGGTCGTGCCCTCCAGCGGGTCGACGGCGATGTCGACCCGCGGGCCGGTGCGGGTGCCAAGACGCTCGCCGATGAAGAGCATCGGGGCCTCGTCGCGCTCGCCCTCGCCGATCACCACCGTGCCGTCGATGGGCAGGCGGTTCAGCTCGCGGCGCATCGCATCCACGGCGGCCTGATCGGCGGCCTTTTCGTCACCCCGGCCACGCAGGCGCGCGGAGGCGACGGCGGCGCGCTCGGTCACGCGGACAAGTTCGAGCGTCAGGATGCGCTCGATGATCTTTTCTTCCTGGATGACGAGATCGGGCATGGTGTTCCTCTGGCCGGGGAAAGGGGGCGCGCTCTACTCGCGCTCGATTCGGATGACTTGCGGGCGTTCGGCGATATAGCCGTCATTATAGACGGCTTCCAGCACTTCGCGGATCGTCGTCTCGGAAGTGGCGTAGGTCATTAGAATAACAGGAACCACGCCATCGGCGCTGACCTCGCCCGCTTTGGCGGGGCGGCTGCGCTGCACGATGCTTTCCAGCGAAATCTGCCGTTCCGCCATGCGGGTGGCGATGGCCGCCGCAGCGCCGGGACGGTCGTGAACCGACAGGCGGATGTAATAGCCGCCCTCGTGGCGCTGCATGGGCAGGCGCGTGGCGGTTTCCAGATGAGCGACCGGCAGGCCGAAGGGGGCCGAGCGGATGCCTTTGGCGATGTCGGCGATGTCGGCCACCACGGCGGAAGCGGTGGCGTCGCCCCCTGCCCCGGGACCAACCAGCGTCAGCTCCTTCACCGCATCGGCGTCGATGGTGACGGCGTTGGTGACGCCCATGACCTGCGCCACGGAGGAGGACTTGGGGATCATGGTGGGGTGGACGCGCTGCTCGATGCCGCCCGCCGTACGCTGGGCCACGCCCAGCAGCTTGATGCGATAGCCCAGCTCGTCCGCCGCCTTGAGGTCGGCGAGCGTGATCGACTGAATGCCCTCCACATGGATGGCCTCCAGATCAACAGCCGTGCCAAAGGCCAGCGCGGTCAGGATCGCGAGCTTGTTGGCGGAATCGAAGCCGCCAATATCGAAAGTGGGGTCCGCCTCGGCATAGCCCAGACGCTGGGCCTCCTTCAGGCAGGCCTCGAAGGACAGGCCCTCCAGCTCCATGCGGGACAGGATGTAATTGCAGGTGCCGTTGAGAATGCCGTAGACGCGGACGACCTGGTTGCCCGCCAGACCCTCACGCAGGGTTTTCACGATGGGGATGCCGCCCGCGACCGAAGCCTCGAAGGCCAAAGCCACATGCTTTTCCTCGGCGAGCTTGGCCAAGGCCATGCCATGGGCCGCCAGCAGCGCCTTGTTGGCGGTGACGACCGATTTACCGGAGGCCAGCGCCGCTTCGACCGCTTGCCGCGCGGCGCCCTCGGAGCCGCCCATCAGCTCGACGAAGAGGTCAATATCGGGCGAGCGGGCCAGCGCGACCGGATCATCGAACCACGCGAAGCCTGACACATCAACGCCGCGGTCGCGGTTGCGGTCGCGCGCCGAAACGGCGGTGACCGTGATGGTCCGCCCGGTCCGGCTCGCAAGGGCGGCGGACTGGCGTTCGAGGAGGCGGATGACGGAAGCGCCGACATTGCCGAGACCGGCTATGCCTACGCGCAAGGACTGGGACATGGGGCCTCTGGACGAGGGGTGGCGCTGGCTCGCCTTGTGCCTGATTTGGACGCGACGATCAAGGAAGCTGAGCCGCCTCTTCCATCCGCTCCCCAGGTTGCTGAGGAATCAAGGGCCTTGCGGCGTAGGCGACAGGTCTTCCGGGCGAACAATGATGGTCTTGACGCGTTTGGTGGGCAAATCGTTGGGCGTGGACTCCGCTTTGGCGGATGGCGGTTCGCCCCGGGATGCGGACGCCGGAACCGGCTGGTCTTCGCCACTGGAGGCGACGAATTGCCCAAGCAGAAAAATGAGCAAGCCCCCGAGGCAGAAAAGCAGCAATTTGATGATGCGGTCGAGCAAGGGATCCTCGTGGCGACTGCCGATTCGAACAACGCTAGACGCTCCCGGGCAAGGGGGCAAGGACCACATGGAACCGCAACGCCATTCAGCC
>CAIUWR010000051.1 GCA_903902915.1 uncultured Hyphomicrobiales bacterium
CGTCAGTGACAGATACTGAACTTGCTCAAATTGAAGACTTGTTGAATAATCGCCCCCGGAAACGACTGGCGTTCAAAACACCACACGAACTTTTCAGTCAGTCATTAAACCGTGTTGCACTTCGAATGTGAATCTAGGATTCCATATATTGCTATAGCTATAAATATGACAGTTATAATTGTTCTGTATTCATCGGGTACATGAAATCCTGTGATTGCCTCAATTGTTTTAGGAACTTCTGATTTTAGTTTATCTTGGTATGTAAATAAGACTGCCGCCGCAAAAGCTTCTTTTAATGGTGAGTTTGTTGTTGCTGATCGGAATTGGACGTTGATTTTTTCGACGGTTAAGCCCTCGAAACATTTTTCTAGTATGGGACCGACATGCAAAAGTAACTGCTCATTGGCTATAAGGGACTTAGCGACGTCGGTGACGTGATGTGTTCGTTGGTTGGAAAATAAAATTTCATGGGGGAATAATATTTCCATTGAGACACCTCCTAAAATTTCCGCAAGATAAGCATCATTTTTTAAAATGAAAATAACGTAACATTAAAATCAACACAAGTCGATAAATTTAGAGACTGGTCATTGTTCGTAGAGCCCTCACCCCTCCAGCGCCTCGACGATGGTGCGCAGCACCTTCACGCGGCTGAAATATTTGTCGTTGGCCTCCACCAGCGTCCAGGGCGCGCGGCTGGTGCTGGTCAGGTTCACCATGTCGTTCACCGCCTGCTCATAGGCGTCCCATTTGGCCCGGTTGCGCCAGTCCTCGGGGGTGATCTTGTAGCGTTTCACCGGCGTGTCCTCGCGCGCCTGGAAACGCTGCATCTGCTCGTCCTTGCTGATGGCGAGCCAGAATTTCACCACCGTATAATCCGCCCGCGCCAATTGGCGTTCGAAATCCTTGATCTCGTCATAGGCGCGCCGCCAATCCGCCTCCGTGCAAAGGCTCTCCACCCGCTCCACCAGCACCCGGCCATACCAAGTACGGTCGAAGATCGCCGTCCGGCCGCGCATGGGGATCTTGCGCCAGAAGCGCCAGAGATAGGGATGCGCCCGCTCCTCGTCGGTGGGCGCCGCGATGCCGTGGACGCGGAAGGCGCGCGGGTCCAGCGCCTCGCGGATGCGCAGGATGGCCCCGCCCTTGCCTGCCGCGTCGTTGCCTTCCATGGCGATGACGAGGCCGCGGTCATGAAAGTCCTTCGCGGTGGTGATCCTGGTCAGCGCGTGCTGATAGTGCCGCAGTTCCTCGCGATAGGCGTCCGGATCGAGGCTTTGGGTCAGATTGAGGGCTGAGATGACGGTGGGCGTCTTGAGGGGAATCTCCTCCGTCGCCCTGGGCTTTGCGGCCTTCGCTTTGGCGGGTTTGGGCTGGGTCGCCTCGGCTCCGGCCTTGCGCAGCGCGTCGAGCAGCAGCTTGCCGGCCGCCACGTCCCTGTATCGGTCATTGTCGCCCGCCACCACATACCAGGGCGCCTGCCCGGTGGAGGTGATTTCCGCCATTTCGAGGCCTGCTTCATTGAGCCTTCGGCGCTCTTTTTTCGTGTCGATATGGTTCCATTCGATCACGACGGGACGTTTGCGCGATCCATCCGCCCGCAGGACTTTCTTCAGCCGCTTGCGCGCCTCCTTGTCGGGCAGGAAAAGCCATAGCTTGAGCAGCATGACGCCTTCCGCCGCCAGCATGGTCTCGAACTCGTTGATGTCGGCGAGGGCTTGTGAAAAGTCGGCCTCGCTCACCAGCCCCCGCGCGCGTCCATCCAGCGCCGGATGATACCAGGAGCCCAGCACCACGCCGATGCGCCCATGGGCGGGCATGTCGCGCCAGAAGCGCCAGTAGGGCGGGCGCTGGCGCTCATCCTGCGTCGGCGAAAAATAGGAGAGCGTGTCGAGATAATGCGGATCGAGCCATTCGTAAAACCGGTCCAGCAGCTCGCCCTTGCCTGCGCCATCGGATCCATTGATGAGGATCAGGATGCTTTTCTTGCGCGCCTCCACCAGTTCGAATTGCGCGTCGAGCAGATCCTCGTGCAGGCGCGGCTCGATTTTTTCAAAATCCTCTTTGGATAGATCATGCGGCAGGGTTGCAGACTCGAACATGGCGTCTCCCGTAGCGTCAATTGGCGATGGCGCGCTCAAGCGTCTCGACCCCCGCTTGCAAAGCCGCCGCGCAACGTTCGATCAAATCTTCCGTCGCCCTGCCGCGGGGAATGGAGACATGCATCGCCGCAATGGGCTTGCCGTCGCGATCATGGATGATGCGCGCCACGGCGACGCCGCCCACCGTGAACTCCGCCGTGCTCAGCGCAAAGCCCTGCTTGCGCACCCGCTCGACTTCGTCCTCCAGCCGCGCCCGTTCCGTGAGAGTCGTGTCGGAAAAGGATTGCAGTTCCGTGCGGTCGAGATAGGCGGCGAGCTCCTGCGCATCCATGGCCGCCAGAAAGACGCGGCTCGTGGCTCCCGCGTAAAGGGGAATCGGCACGCCGATTTGCTGGCTCTGGCTGATCGCGTTGAGCGCCTCGACAGAATCCACATTCACCCGGAAATCGTGCTCGCGTATGGCGAGAACCACGGTTTCGTTCACCTTGTCGCGGATCGAGGTCATGATGGGACGCGCCAGCGCCCGCACAGGAACGGACCGCAACACCGCGCTGGCCAATCCCAGTGGCAGCGCGCCCAGCCGATAGCTCGCGGTTTCGGGATTTTGCGAGGCGAGCCCTTCGGCCATCAGGGTCGCCAGAATCCGGAAGGCCGTCGGCTTGGACAGGCCCGCGCGATTGGCGATCTCCAGCAGGCTGGACTGGCGCGAGGAAGCGGCGAGGGCGAACAGAATTCGCCCCGCCCTGTCCACCGCCTCGATGGCGCTCTGGTCCATGCGAGGTTCGCCGGCGGGCTCGCGCCGGGCGCGGGGGCCTTTGCCCTTGGCAGCGCTCTTGCGCGCAGGGGGCGTCGTCGCCCTCGCCATGTCCGTCTCCTCAAAATCCTGGCGCCTCGGCGCATGAGAGAAGACTTATAGGCCTTTCCACGGCCAGCGTCTCTCGCTCCATCGTCTCATTTTGCGGGGCGGGGCTTTACAGCGGAGCGCCGCTCGGCGAGCTTGGCGCCACAAGAGAGGATTCGACCCATGATGATACCCGAAGGGCGCGTGCGCCGCGTCGTCACCACCGTCAATGAAGAGGGCAAGGCGGTCGTCCTCTTCGATAGCGAGAACCCGAATCGGGCCGTGCGACCGGGCAAGAACAATGTCGCCAACCTCATCTGGACCACAGACGGCGCCCCCGCCGACATCGCCGGACCGCAGGATCGCGGGGCCAGGCAAATCGGCACTTCGCCGCTCCCCGGCGCGTCCATCTTCCGCATCATGGATTATCCGCCGGTCAGCGCGGATATGGAGACCATGGACATGGGCGCCCGCATGAAGGAGCTCGCCCACGAGCCCGACATCAAAGGCCTGCCGCCGCGCCATCCTTTCATGCACCGCACGCGCACGGTCGATTACGCCATCGTCCTGCAAGGCGAGATCGACATGCTGCTCGACGATAGCGAGATCCACCTCAAGGCTGGCGACGTGCTGGTGCAGCAGGGGACCAATCACGCATGGGTCAACCGCGGGACCGAGGTTTGCCGCATCGCTTTCGTGTTGCTGGACGCCAAGCCGATCTGACGCCAAGCCAATCTGTTCCGTTTCAGATGAACTGGGACAGCGCGGGCGTCGACGTCGCCACCTTGTTGACGATATCCTCGCCCGCCTTTTCCCGCGCATAGGCGAAGACTTCGCGGCCAATGCTCTGCATTTCGCCCATGCCGAGCCCCAGCCCCATGAGCTTGCCCGCCAATCCCATGACGCCGCCGCCGCCCATCAGGCCGGTGAGCGCGCCCATGAGGCCGCCGCCGGTCGTCGTCTCCGCTTCGCCCATGGTGGCGGCCAGATCGTTGGCGCCGGGGATCTTGTCCATCAGCGCCTGCATGGCGTCCGGCGACGCCTCTGATTTCAGGAAGACGAAAATTTCTCCGATAGCCTGCCGCGCCACTTGCGCGTCAACGCCCGAAGCCTGGCTCACGCGTGCGATCAGTTCGTCCATTTCGGGCGTCTCCGAGAAAGTCATGCGTCACCTTATCCGAGCGCCTCAAGAGAGGCCAATCGACAGTGACAAGTGGGCATGGCCCCGCCTGGTTCCGCAGGCGCGTTGCGGGACGCGCCTCGTCTGTGACTATTGCGAGGGGCGGGCGCTTTGAACAGGCGTCCGGCTGCGCTACATCTGCAATAGCCAGCCGGAGATTCCCATGCCAGCCCTCGACGATGTCCTCGCCCGGATCGACCATAACCTCGACGGCGCGCTGAAGCGCCTCTTCGGCCTGCTGGAAATCCGCTCCATCTCGGCGGATCCCGCCTACAGGAGCGAATGCGCCCGCGCCGCCCAATGGCTGGCGGACGAGCTGAACAGCTTGGGTTTTGAAGCCTCCGTGCGGCCCACGGCGGGCCATTCCATGGTTGTCGCCCACGCCAAAGCCAAGCGGCGCGACGTGCCCCATTTGCTCTTCTACGGCCATTACGACGTGCAGCCCGCCGATCCGCTGGAGCTGTGGGAGACCGATCCTTTCGTGCCCCGCATGGTGGATGCGCCCGAAGGTCGGCGCATCGTGGCGCGCGGCGCCGCAGACGACAAAGGCCAGCTGATGACCTTCGTGGAGGCCTGCCGCGCCTGGATGGAATGCGGCGGACTGCCTTGCGACGTGACGTTGTTGTTCGAAGGCGAGGAGGAATGCGGCTCGCCCTCGCTGCCCGCATTCCTCGCCGCCAACAAGGCCGACCTTTCCGCTGATCTGGCCATGCTTTGCGACACCAATATGTGGGACCGCAAGACGCCTATGATCACCACCATGCTGCGCGGTCTGGCGCTGGAGGAGGTGGTGATCCGCGCCGCCTCGCGCGATCTGCACTCGGGTCTGTTTGGCGGGGCGGCGGTCAACCCGATCCATGTATTGTCGAAGATCATCGCCGATCTTCATGATGACAAAGGCGCCATCACGCTGTCGGGCTTCTACGACGGCGTGTCGGAGCTGCCCGAGGAGATCGCGGCGCAATGGCGCGCGCTCGATTTCGACGAGGCGGAGTTTCTGGGCGCCATGGGCCTGTCGCAACCCGCAGGCGAGCGCGGGCGCAGCATTCTGGAGCTGATCTGGGCGCGGCCCACCTGCGATGTGAACGGGATCGTCGGCGGCTATACGGGCGCGGGCTCCAAGACCGTGCTGCCCGCGCAGGCCAGCGCCAAATTCAGCTTCCGCCTCGTGGGCGCGCAGGATCCCGAGGCTGTGCTGGCGAGCTTTCGCGCCTTTGTGGCGCAGCGCCTGCCGCCCGATTGCGAGGCCCAGTTCATCCGCCACGGCGCCTCGCCGGGCCTGACCTTGCCCTTCGCCTCCGAACCGCTCAGCCGCGCCCGCCGCGCGCTTCAGCAGGAATGGGGCGTGGAGCCGGTGCTCGGCGGCTCCGGCGGCTCGATCCCCATCGTGGGCGATCTGAAGCGCGATCTGGGCATGGACGCGCTGATGGTCGGCTTTGGCCTCGACGACGACCGCATTCATTCGCCCAACGAGAAATACGAGTTGAGCTCGTTCCACAAGGGAACGCGCAGCTGGGCGCGCATTTTGGCGGCCATGGCGGGGTGAGGGGGATCGGGTTTTTTTGGATCAAACTGGTTCATGAACAGAATGTTCGACGGGACGCGGCTTCACGTTGACGATCACTTCGACATCCTGATCAAGCTTTTCAAGCATCGCCATGAGGCGATCAACGGTAAAGCGTGAAAGCTTGGCTTGTCGGACGCGTGAAAAATCAGCTGCCGAAAATCCCGTCAAATCATGGGCGCTGCGCACGCTCATATCGAGCGCATCGAGAACACCAACGATCTTGGTGGCCAGGATGGCTTTCAACTGCAAGGCCTCGGGGTTGGCGAGCCCAAGATCACGGAAGACGTTGCCGCTTCCATGCACCAATTCAAGATCGTCGTCGTTCACTTCAAGGCCTCCTTCAAGCGTTTGAGCCTGTCGTGGATCAGGTCAATCTCAACCTGCGGTGTTTTAATGCCTGTCTTCGATTTCTTCTGGAAGGCATGGATGACCCAAAGCGCCTCGCCAATCTGCACCGCATAAGTGATGCGAAACGCATCGCCTCGATATTTGAGTGCGATTTCAAAGGTACCACCACCCGCTCCCTTGAAAGGCTTGGCGGTGTCCGCCTTTCCCCCTCGGGCGGCGATAGACAGGGCCAGAGCGGCTTCCACCTGAACCTCAAAAGGAAAGGACTGAAAATCGCGGAGCGCGCCCTTCAACCAAGAGATCTGCCGTATCAAGATCATAATAATGTTGTCATATCTGACAACCCTCTGCAAGCTTTTTTAATCTCTGAATAAACTGTTTGGATCGCGCTTTGACATATTCCTGTTTAGCGGGGCCGCTCCATCACCCCCGCCGCACCCTCATCTCCCTGATCCCCGCCGCGGCATTCTCCGCCTCCACCAATCCGCGCGCGATCAACGCCCGCATCCGGTAGAAAAGAAACGTGTCGCCGATAGAAGCCGCCGCATAGCCCATCACGTGCCCCACAACATGAATGGTGCGCTTGAAGGTGGGCTCGCATTGGGCCAACAGGGCCTCGTCGAAGTAGCTTTCGTCGTAGCCCTTCAACGCGCCGTCCTGATAGAGGCGGAGCATGTGACCGTCGCTGGTCAGCGCGCGCCACTCAGCCGCCAGCCCCTCGCGTTCGGCGCCTGTCAGAGGCCGGGCCTGCGCTTCAGCCTGACGCAAGTTGTCTTGCGTACAGACCGCCACGGCCGAGCGTCCTTCGAAGCCGACGCCGAGCGGCGCGACGTCGCTGATCCAGAGTTGCGCCTGCGGCCATGCGTGGCAGGCGGCCCGCAGAATAGTCTGCTCCATGGCGTTGGCGCCGGTCCAGATCATGGCGATTTCGTCAGGCTCCGGCGCTTGCGCAAGGTCCGTCAGGCCCAGATGCCCCTCGATATGCTCCCCCCAAGCCTCGCAATTGGCGGCTTCGAACATGACGTCGAGCCAGGCCACGCGTGCGGCGAGGCCCGCAGTTGTGTCCACCTCGCGCAGCGGGCCGTAGCTCAGGCAGTCCCGCACAATGGTCTGGCGCTCACCAGGTCTGCCGACGATCAGCGCCTCAATACACTCCGCCGCCGTTCCGTCCATGGTGATATGGGTGATTCTGGCCATGGGGCCTCCTGCGGATCAAGGGCGGATGTCTTGTCCTGATCATGTTGGCGCAGGAGGGGCGGGGAGGCAAGGGGGATAGGATAAATCCACTCCTACCGCAGCCCACCGGGCGGCGTGGGGCCATCCTCCATCGGGGGCAGGGGCTGCGGCGGAGGCGGCGGCGCAGCTTCGGCCCCGCCAGTCGCCTGTCCCTCCGGGCCTGCGCCCCTTGCGTCGATCACCGCCACGGAAGTGGAGTCCTCCTTGCGGGGTTCGGCGAGCTGGGCGCCGATGGACCGGATCACGTCGGGAGCGTCCGCATAGGCGCCATGGCCGATGAAGCCGTTGGAGAATCCGCTGAGATCGTAGACGCGCACCCCCAGATTGCGCAGGTCGGCGGCGTCCTGCGCATTCTTGGGATCCATGCCGCCGACACGGGGCCGGTCGCCCGCGATGCGGCTCGACAGGGACAGGGCTCGGTCCCCACGCGACACGAAGATGGAAACGCGGGTCGAAGAGCCCAAGCGCGCCATCTGTTGACGGAAGACGCCAAGGTCGATGTCGGGAGCGGCGAGCATCACGTCCCCCAGCTTGCCGTCGAGGTCGGGATGGCCAGCGATGGCGTTTTCGCGCAGGGCCTCCATGGCGAGCCAGGAGCCCATGGAATGGGCCAGCACATGCACGCGTCCCACGCCCGGAATGGCGGCGAGATCGTGGACCAGCCCTTGCAGGGCGTCGCGAGAGGCGGTGGCGCGCTCCTTGGCGGACACATAGCTGAGCATGCCAGATTCAGAGGGCCAGGTGAAAAGCACCGGCACGCCGCCAAAGCGGGCGTCGACGGTGATTTGCGCGAGGCGCATGCGGGCCTCGTCCAGACTTGTGTTGAAGCCATGCACATAGAGCAGGATGTCGCGGTCGGCGCCGACGCGGCCGGAAATATGGGAGCCGATCTCGTTCGTGAAGCGCTCCGTCGTCATGGCGCGAACGCCCGCGAGGGTGAAATGGCTGTTGGGGTTCGCCTTGCCGAAAGTTGGCGTCTCGATGAGGCCGGGCTGGTGGTTCGGGGGAACGCTCACCGTCACCATGGCGTGATGCAGGCCGCCGTCTCCCACCGCGTCGCCGATCCGGCGATCATCGCTGCGTGTGGAGGCGACGAACATGGTCACGGATTGCGCCGCTGTCGCAGGTTTCGAGTCGAACAGCCCCATGGCGGGGCTCATGCCCTCGCCCATGCAGCCTGACAGCAGCGATACAAGGGCGCAGACCATCGCGACCCGGATCCGGGCCGACAGGCGCTCCTTCCGGGGCTTGGGGCCCAGGTGCATGTTTCAATCCTCCAGGATGGCGGCGCCCTGATGGATCGCCGCGCCCATCAAGCAAAGGATGTCTTGACGAAAAGTTAACAGGCCGCTTTGCTAACGGATCATTGAACCGTAAACGTGACCAGAATGGGACCGAAACAATTTTACGTGAGCGCGACCACGAGAAAAGTCTTGTGTTGAACGTGCTCGTGACCGCATTCGGCGCCTTTCCCGGCGCGCCGTCAAATCCCACCATTGCGCTCGCCCGCGCGCTTGAGCGGCGTCATGGCGAGCGGTTCGCGCGGTTATCCATCGCGCTGCACATCCGCGTCCTGCCGGTTCGTTTCGCACAGGTTGAAGCCGCGCTGGCTATGGCGCTCGATGAGGTGCAGCCCGACGTCGTGTTGCATCTGGGCCTCGCCGGGCGGCGCGCGGCGCTCTGCGTCGAGACGCGGGCGCTGAACAGGCTCAGCGTCCTGCGGCTTGATGCGGGGCAAGCCGTCGCGCCGTCTCGCGCCGTGACGCCGGGCGCTGCTTTTCAGCGCGCCGCCCGCTGGCCCGCCCAGCGTATCCGCGCTGCCATGGATCGCAGCGCGGCGACGCGCCTGTCCATCGACGCTGGGGACTATGTCTGCAACCAGACCCTGTTTCTGACGCTATCAAGGACCCGCGGGCCGACAGGTTTCATCCACATTCCCCATCCGCGAAGAGGCGGCGGGCGGCGCCGTCCCGGGCTGGACCCAATGGTCGAGGCGGTCGCTTCGGCGCTGCTTGTCATGGCGGGCGCGGCGAGGCTCGGACGCTCCGCGGTCGCTTGACCGCATGGGGGTGGAGCGGCATGGTCCGCGCGCCTCAAGATTGGATATGCCTGTGGACGCCACCTTCGCCTTGCAGCTGCTCCAGATCGTCTGGATCAACGTGCTCCTGTCCGGCGATAACGCCGTGGTGATCGCGCTCGCCTGCCGGTCGCTGCCTCCGGGCAAAAGGCGCATCGGCATTTTGCTGGGCGCGGGCGCGGCGGTTGGCTTGCGCATCGTGTTCACCATGGCGGTCGTTTCGCTGATGGATGTCCCCTGGCTGAAGCTGCTGGGCGGCGTTTTGTTGGTCTGGATCGCCGTGAAGCTGTTGACGGACGAGACCGACGAGGCCTCAGTCAAGGACTCCGACACGATCTGGAAGGCGGTGCGCACGGTCGCCATCGCCGATATGGTCATGTCGCTCGACAATGTGATCGCCATCGCCGCCGCCGCGAAGGGCTCGACCCCGCTGATCATTTTCGGCCTCGGACTGTCGGTTCCGCTGATCATTTTCGGCGCGACGCTGATCATCACGCTGTTGCAGCGCTATCCTGTGCTCGTCTGGGCGGGGGCGGCTCTGCTGGGCTGGGTGGCGGGCTCATTGATCGTTTCAGATCCGGGCTGGCATGGCGTCATGGGCGCATGGCCGCTTCTGGTCGATGAAGTGGTCGGCGGGAGTGTGGGCGGCGCTTTGGTTCTGGGGCTGTCCGTGGTCCTGCGCCAGCGCGCTCATGCACAAGCTGGAAAAGCGGCGCGATGATCAGCGCACGGGCAGCCGCACCGCTGTCGAGGGCGCGACGTCGATCTTCACGCAATCGCGTCGGCCTATATTGATGCAGCGTTGCAGGCGTTCGCTCTCATCAATGGATCTGACGGTCCAGATGATCGCGGCTGCGATGGCGAGCAGGAAGACGATGGCGAGCAGGTTCACGAAGTGACGGTGCTCGTAATCGGTATCGTCAGCGGGCGCAGACCCATGAGCCGGGCGCTCGGCGCCGCCCGGTTCCAGATCGTCGGTGTCGCTTCGCTTGGCCTGCATCACGCTTGCTCTCCGTTGCCGACATAACGCCGGGCCGGGTCGATGATCAAGCGCAGCCTGTGGCCTCACGCCTCGAAGGGCAGCCCCACATAATTTTCCGCCAGCAGGGTCTGGCCCGCCACGGAAGTCGCCACCGTATACAGCTCTGCCACTTGCCGCTTGGCGTCGAAGGGGCTGGCGTCTGGCATATTGTGCAGCATGGAGGTCATCCACCAGGAGAAATGCTGCGCGCGCCAGATGCGCCGCAGGCAGGTGGGGCCGTAGGTTTCGAACAGGCTGGCGTCGTTCTTTTTATAGAAAGCCACCAGCGCCTTCGACAGCACATAAATGTCGGAGATGGCGAGATTCATGCCCTTGGCGCCGGTGGGCGGCACGATATGGGCGGAATCGCCAGCCAGGAACAAACGCCCGTGGCGCATGGGCTCGGCCACGAAGCTGCGCATGGCGGTCACCGACTTCTGCGTGATCTTGCCGGTGCTGAGCGTCAAGCCCTCGTGCTGGCCAAGGCGCGTCTCCAACTCGCTCCAGATGCGGTCGTCTGACCAATTGTCCGCGTTCTCATCCGGCGGCACTTGCAGATAGCAGCGCGACACGCTCGGCGAGCGCATGGTGAACAGCGCGAAGCCATTGTCGTGGCGGCAATAGAGCAGCTCGTCCTTGGTGGGCGGCGCGTCCGCCAGAATGCCGAGCCAGCCATAGGGATAGATGCGGTCATGGCCGCGCATGAGATGGGGCGGAATGGCGTCGCGGCAGATGCCGTGGAAGCCGTCGCAGCCCGCGACATAGTCGCAGGTCAGCACCTCTTCCTTGCCTTCATGGGTGTAGCGGATGGTGGCGCGGTCGCCCTCCAGCCCGATGATCTCGCTGGCCTCCGCTTCGAAGAGGATCGGCACGCCCGCAGCGAGATTCGCCGCGATCATGTCCTTCACCACTTCCTGCTGGCCGTAGATATAGACCTTGCGGCCGGTGAGGCCGGTGATGTCGATGCGATGGCGCTGGCCGTCGAACAGCAGTTCGATGCCCTCATGCACCATGGCCTCCTTGTAGAGCCGGTCCGCCATGCCCGTTTCTGTGAGCAGATCCACCGAGCCTTGCTCCAGCAGGCCAGCGCGAATGCGGCTTTCCACATAGGGGCGGCTGCGCGATTCCAGCACGACGCAGGAAATGCCCTGCAGATGCAGCATGCGCGCGAGCAGAAGACCTGCGGGTCCGGCGCCGATGATGCCGACCTGGATGTGCATGTTTCTCTCCCTCGAAAGCGGCGTGAGCGCCACCCGTTTTATGAATGATCAGCCGCCGTGAGCCGCTTTGGTGCGCGCCTGGATGTCGCGCAGAACCTCAAGCTCGATGGCGTCAGGGGCGCGCGTTTCGATGGCCTCAGCTGCGAAGGCGGGCGTCCAGCCGCAGTTCTCGAGGATCTGCTCGCGCGTGACGCCCGGATGAATGGAGACGACCGTCATCTCCTTTGTTTCCGGGTCCGGCTCGAACAGGCACAGATCGGTGATGAGCCGCGTCGGCCCCAGCGATTTGACGCCCAGCGCCCGGCGCTCCCGCCCCGTTACGCCATGGCCCATGGAGGTGATGAAGGGCAATGTGTCGATGAAGGCGCGCTTGCCCATCGCCATGATGATGAAGATCTCGCGGCAGTTGGTGGCGATTTCCGGCGCCCCGCCGCCGCCCGGCAACCGCACTTTCGGCTTGTGATAATCGCCGACCACGGTGGTGTTGAGATTGGCGAAACGGTCGATCTGCGCGCCGCCCAGAAAGCCGACCGTGATGCGCCCGCCCTGCAACCAGTAGCGGAACATCTCGGGCACCGGCACGGTGGTCAGCGCCGTGTCGCACAATTCGCCATCGCCAATGGAAAGCGGCAGCACATTGGGCTTGGTGGCGATGGTGCCGGATTCGTAGATCAGGGTGATGTCAGGCGCATGGGTCATGCGCGCCAGATTGCAGGCCGCTGAAGGGGCGCCGATGCCCACGAAGCACACATCCTCATTGCGCAGCGCGCGCGCGGCCGCGATGGTCATCATCTCGTTGGGGGTGAAGGCGAGGCTCATGACGCGGCCCTCTTTCCAGCATGGGCGGCGAAGGCTTCGGGGCCTTTGCGCATGACGTTTTCCTCCATCCAGGCGAGGAAGCTTTCGCGCTCGCGCGAGATCTTGTCCCAGGCGATGTAAAAGGAGTTGTCGCGCTTGTAATAGCCATGCGCATAGGAGGGATGCGCGCCGCCGGGCACGGCGACGACCGCGCCGATGGTCCAGGACGGCAGGATCACGGAATTGGGCGAGGGCGCGCGCAGATCGTCCACGATCTCTTCAACGGTGACGATGGTGCGCCTGGAGGCCAGCACCACTTCCTTCTGGCAGCCGGTGATGCCTTCCAGCAGCACATTGCCTTCGCGGTCGGCGCGCAGCGCATGCACGATGCCCACATCAGGCCGAATGGCGGGAACGGTCGCCAGCTCCTCGCCCGTATAGGGGCAGGCGATCTTGCGAATCTGCGGGTTCACCTTGGGCAGATCGACGCCGATATAGCCGCGCAGCATGGCGAAGGGCAGGTTCGCCGCGCCCGCTTCATAGGCGTTGGCCATGGCGGCGTGGGAATGTTCCTCAAGGGCGAGGGGCTGGGGCCACTGGTTCTCGACGGCGTCGCGGATGCGGTGGGTGGAGCCCACGCCCGGATTGCCGCCCCAGGAGAAGACGAGCTTGCTCGCGCAGCCCATGCCGATCATCTGGTCATAGATCAGATCCGGCGTCATGCGGATCAGAGTCAGATTGCGGCGCTTCTGGCGGATGATCTCATGACCTGCGGCGAAGGGGATGAGATGGGTGAATCCCTCCAGAGCCAGAACGTCGCCATCATGGACCATCTCCGCGACGGCCGTTGCAAGATCCAGAAATTTCGCCATTCATCCGCCCTGTCATCGCAAGTGCGCCGCCCCCCATGGGGAGCGGCGTTTGTTCGTGGGAGCTTATTTGCCCCAGACTTCGTTCGCCACGTCGACGACGAGCTTCAACTTCGCCCACTGCTCTTCTTCCGCCAGCGTATTGCCTTCCTCGGTGGAGGCGAAGCCGCATTGCGGGCTGAGGCAAAGCTGGTCGAGGGGCGCGTATTTCGTGGCTTCGTCGATGCGGCGCAGCAGGGCGTCGCGGGTCTCCAGCGTGCCCGTCTTCGAGGTCACGAGGCCGAGAATCACGGTCTTGCCCTTGGGCAGGAAGCGCAGAGGCTCGAAGCCGCCCGAGCGGTCGTTGTCCCACTCGAGGAAATAGCCGTCCATGTTCAGCGTGTTGAACATCAGGTCGGCGATCGGCTCGTAGCCGCCCGAGGAGATGAAGGTGGAGCGGAAGTTGCCGCGGCAGACATGCATGGTGGCGGCGAGATCCGCAGGCTTGTTCTCAAGCGCCGCATTCATCATGCCCACATAGATCTCGCCCTGCTTCACCGGATCGTCGCCACGCGCAGCCAGCATTTCGCGCTGCGCGGGATCGCACAGATAGGCGAAGCTGCAATCGTCGATCTGGAGGTAGCGGCAGCCCGCGTCATAGAAGCCATGGACCGCCTGCTTATAGGCCTGTCCGAGGTCATGGTAGAATTCCTCCATGGTCGGATAGACGCCCATGTTGATCATCTTGCGCCCGCCGCGATAGTGCAGCATCGAGGGGCTGGGGATCGCCTGCTTTGGGGTCTTCGTCGTGTTGGCGGCGAGGAACTTGAAATGTTCGATATGGGGATGGTTCTTCGAGCTGATCTTGCCGGTGACGCGGGGCGCCTTGGGCTTGGTCTGGGTGCCGGTGAACTGGATGCCCTGATCGACCTCGATCACTTCCACGCCATCGAGCTCGCCGATGAAGTCCATGTGCCACCAGGAGCGGCGGAACTCGCCGTCGGTGATGGACTCGAGGCCAAGGGCCTCCTGCTTTTCGATGATCTTCTTGATCTCGACATCCTCGACGGCCTTCAGCGCGTCGGCGGAAATCTTGTGGGTGAAGAACTGCTCGCGGGCGTCCTTGAGGGCGGCGGAGCGCAGCAATGAACCCACATGGTCGGCGCGGAAGGGAGGCGTTTTGCGCATCATGTCCTGGTGTCCTTGTTGGTCAGGCCTTGGCGGCCACGGGTGTGCGCTCGGCGACGCCGAGCAGATTGGCGAGCGTCGTCGCATCGCCCGCCAGTAAGTCGCTCTTCCCCTGGTAGGCGATCATACCCCGGTCGAGGATGATTGCGGTATCCGTCAGAGGCAGGATTTTTCTGGGGCTCTGCTCGACGATGATGGCGGCGATCTGCTCTTCGCGCACGATTTTGCGCAAGGCCGCCAGCAATTCATCGACGATGATGGGCGCGAGGCCTTCGGTCGGCTCATCCAGCAACAGAACGCGCGGGTTGAGCGCCAGCGCGCGGCCGATGGCCAGCATCTGCTGCTCGCCGCCCGAAAGCTGGTTGCCCATGTTGCGCCGCCGCTCGGCGAGGCGCGGGAACATGCCGAAGATGCGCTCGAGCGTCCACGGCCCCTTGGTCGCGACCGCCGTGATGTTTTCATCCACCGTGAGCGAGCGGAAAATGTTGCGCTCCTGCGGCACCCAGCCGACGCCCGCCAGCGCCCGCTGATCGGGCCGCAGGCGGGTGATGTCGGTCCCGCCCAGCGCGATGGTTCCGGCGCGGCGGCGCGTCAGGCCGATGATCGTGTTGATGAGCGTGGTCTTGCCCGTGCCGTTGCGGCCCAGCAGCGCGAGCGCCTGACCCTCGGCCAGCTTCAGCGATATGTCCGTGAGGACGACCGCCTCGCCATAGCCCGCAGATATGCCTTCGAGTTCGAGAAGATCAGCCATGACCCACGTCCTCCTCGCCCAGATAGACTTGCCGCACGCGCGGGTCGCGGGCGATCTCATCGGCCGTGCCTTCGCAGAACAAGGCGCCATTCACCAGAACCGAGATCGTCTTGGCGAAGCGGAAGACGAGATGCATGTCATGCTCGATCAGCACCAGCGCCACGGACTCGGGCAAGCGGGCCACCACATCGAGGATCTGCTCGCGTTCGGATTCCGGCACGCCCGCCGCAGGCTCGTCCAGCAGCAGGAGTTTGGGCTTGGCGGCCAGCGCCAGCGCGATTTCCAGCAGGCGCTGCTTGCCATAGGGCAGGGCGCCCACGCGGGCTGCGCGCACGTCGCCGATGCCCAGAGCGTCGAGCAGGGCGCAAGCCTCATTGACGATGTCGTCGCGCGCGCCCAGCGGTTTGAACCAGTGGGCGCCCGCGTTCTCGCGCTCGCTGATGGCCAGCACCACGGATTCGAGCGGGCTCAGATCGGCGAAGAGCTGGTTGATCTGGAAAGTGCGCGCGATGCCCGCCGTGGCGCGGCCCCGCACGGTCCAGCCGGTGATGTCCACGCCCTCGAACAGGATCTGGCCAGCGGTGGGGGTCAGCACGCCGGTGAGCTGATTGACGAAGGTGGTCTTGCCCGCGCCATTGGGGCCGATGAGCGCGTGGCGGGCGCCAGCGGGCAGTTTGAAGCTGACATTGTCGGTGGCGACGATGCCGCCGAAGCTCTTGCAGAGCCCCCGGGTCTCCAGAACATAGCTCATGGGGCGTCTCCCGTGCGGGTCATGCGGTTCCACCAGCCCTCAAGCAGCCCAATCACGCCGCCGCGCACGAAGAGCACCAGCAGCACCAGCACGAGGCCCAGCCAGAACTGCCAATATTGCAGGGTGAAGGCGCCGATGACGTCCTGCATCACGCGGAACAGCACCGCGCCGATGAGCCCGCCATAAAGATAGCCCGCGCCGCCAAAGACGAGGATCAGCAAAGCGTCCGCCGAGCGGTGGAAGGCGATCATGTCGGGGGAGGCCGATTGGGTGGTCTGCGCGAGAAGCGCGCCTGCGACGCCCGCGATGGCCGCCGCCAACGCATAGATCGCGATGAGCCGCGCATTCACCGGCACGCCGATGGCGCGGGCGCGCAGCGCATTGCCCTTGATGGCTTTCAGTGAGAGACCGAAAGTGGAATGCACGATGCGCCGCGACAGCCAGAAACAGACGAAGAGCACCGCCAGCGAATAGAGATAGGCCGTGCGGCCCCACAGGTCGAAATCCCACTGGCCGAGGATCGGCGAGGAGGTGACGCCCTGCAACCCGTCCGCGCCGCCCGTCAGCCAGCGCATCTGGTTGGCGAGTTCGGCGAGGATCAGCGCTACGCCCAGCGTCACCATGAGGCGCGTGAGGTCGGAGCCGCGCAGCACCAGAAAGCTGGTGAGGAAGCCCGCGATCCCGCACACCGCCGCCGCCGCCAGCAGGCCCAGCAGCGGATCGCTGAGCGGAAAGACGCCCATGCCGGCCTTGGCCATGACTCCCGCCACATAGGCGCCAAGTCCGAAAAAGGCGCCCTGGCCCAAAGTCACGATGCCCGCATAGCCGAGCACCAGATCAATCGACAGGGCGAGCAGGCCGAGGCTGACGATCTCGCTCAGCAGCATGAGCTTTGTCGGAATGCCCGGGATGAAATCGCCAAAGACGAAATAGAGCGAGATGGCGGCGAGCCAGAAGAGGACTTCGTACCAGCGCCATTGCGCCTTCGCCAAAAGGCGTGCGCCAGCTTCGCCATCCAGCTTTGAGTGGGGAGCCATGCTCATGCGAATACCCCGCAAATAGGTCCGCCCGTCATCGGCTCGCCCGCGTGAAGAGGCCCTGCGGCCGCAAGATCAGCACCGCGACCATGATGGTGTAGATGATGAAGCCGCCGACGGCGGGCATGTAATATTTGCCGGCCACATCCGCCACGCCCAGCAACAGCGAGGCGAAGAAGGGGCCGGTGATGGTGGTGGCGCCGCCGACCGAAATCACGATCAGGAAGTAGATCATGTATTTCAGCGGAAATGTCGGATCCATGCTGATGATGCCGGTGGACAGCGCGCCGCCAAGGCCCGCAAGCCCGGAGCCCACAGCGAAGGTGAGGGCGAAAATCTTCGTCACGTCGATGCCCATGCCGCGCGCCACGCGGCCATCGTCCACGGCGGCGCGCAAGCGGCTGCCAAAGCGGGTCTTCGACAGAACGAATTGCAGGCCGATGGTCAAGAGGCCGCAGAGCACGATGGTGAAGATGCGATAGACGCCGATGCTGGCGCCCAGAAAATCCACGCGGCCTTCGAGGGAGGACGGCAGGTTGATGGTCTGCTGGTTCGCGCCCATGAAATAATCGACGATCGCCGTCGCCATGAACACGAGGCCGATGGAGAAGAGCACCTGATCGAGATGGCTCTTCGTGTAGAGATGCACATAAAGCGTGTGCTCCAGCACCGCGCCCAGAATCGCCGAGAAGACGAAGGCGGCGGGCAGGCTCCAGTAAAATGAAACGCCGTAGCGGTTCATCATCACGATGGTGAGATAGCCGCCCGCCATGGCGAAGGCGCCATGGGCCAGATTGATGAAATTCATCAGCCCGAGCGTCACGCACAGGCCAATGGCGAGGACGAACAGCAGCATGCCATAGGCGACGCCGTCGAACAGAATGGTCAGCACTTGCGAGCCCCCGTCAAAAGAGTGAGCCGGGCCAAATGAAGGCCCGGCTCGATCAGCTTACTTGTGGGTCGGATCCTTGACGGGACCGACAGCCTCGAACTCCACATTGTAGAGCTCGCCATTCTTGCGCTCGACCTTGCGGATATACATGGGCGGAATGGCTTCGCGGGTCGTGGCGTCGATTTCCATCGGGCCGCGCGGGCTCATCCATTTCTGGCCCTTCATGGCTTCGATGAGCTTTTGCCCATTGGCGTCGCCCTTGGTGGCCTCAAGCGCGCGGTAGATGACGTCCATGCCGTCATAGGCCGCAATCGCCATCATGTTGGGGCGCAGGTTGTCGTTCACCTTCTTGAAGGTCTCGACGAAGGCCTTGTTCTCGGGCGAGTCGTGGTCAGCCGAATAGTCGTGGGAGGTGACCATGCCGAGCACGGAATCGCCCATGCTGTTGAGCAGATCGTCGTCGGTCACGTCGCCGGTGGCGATGACGCGGATCTTGGAACCCGCGAAGTCACGGTCGATGACCTGCTTCATCAGGGTCGCGCCCTGGCCCGAGGGCACGAAGAGGAACAGGGCGTCCGGCTTCAGATCCTTGGCCTTTTGCAGGAAGGCTGCGAAATCGGGGCTGGCGAGGGGCGCGCGCAGGGTGTCGAGCACCTTGCCGCCCGCTTCCTCGAAGCGCTGCTTGAAGAACTTCTCGCCGTCGATGCCCGGCGCATAGTCGGAGACCAGCGTCACGGCGGTCTTGACGCCGTTCTTGGCGGCCCAGTCGGCGATCGGGAAGGTCATCTGCGGCATGGTGCGGCCGACGCGGATGAAATAGGGCGACTGCTCGACCACCACCGAGGTGGCTGCGGTCATGATGATGGCGGGCACCTTGGCCTGGGTCGCCACTGGGCCGACGGCCATGGCGATGGGGGTGAGGCCGAAGCCGCCGAGGACCGAGACCTTGTCGTTCACGACCAGTTCCTGCGCCAGACGCTTGGAAATGTCGGCGACGCCGGTGTCGTCCTTGACGATGACTTCAATCGTCTTGCCCGCAACCTTGGCCCCATGCTGGGCCATATAGGTTTTCACGCCGGCTTCGAGCTGGCGGCCGGTGGAGGCCTGCTGGCCGGTCATGGGAAGGATCAGGCCGATCTTCACGGTTTCCTGAGCCAGGGCGGGAAGAGCCGCGAGCGCGATGGCGCTGGCGGCGAGGCCCTTCAAAATCTGTTTGCGCATTTTTTTACTCCCTGATCCCCGGCGACTTGCGGACAGTGGCCGAAGGCGCTGCGTTATAGACGAAAGGGGAGGCTACGGGAAACCCGTTCGGGCGCGAGTTCAAGCCCTTTTCTTGGGCCAACGCGACATTGGCTTAGCCTTTAGTCGAAGATCGCCAACATTGGCGCATGCAAGGAGCCCTTCACCGGCCCGCTCACACGAGCCTCATCGGCCAAGCCCATGTTCAGGATTCGCACCTCCTTGCAGGCGGCGGCCAAGGCCGGGGAGGCCAGAATATGGTCCAGCAGCACGGGCCGTCCATCGTGCAGCACGGTGTAACGGGCTTCCGGCGGCGCCCGCCGCTCCAGCGGGGTCAGGGCGCGGGTAGCGAAGGCGTCCGTCTCCATATCCTCCGGCAGCGCCTGAAGAATGCGGGTTGGCGCCTCGTGCGCCTCCGCGTTCAGGTCGCCGCAGACGGCGATGCGCGCTTGCGGCTCTGCGTCGAACAGCCGCTCGACGAAGAGCCGGGCCTCCAGCGCTTGCCCTTGCCGTTTCAGGCCCGCCAGATAATAGGCCTCCGCCCAGTGCGACAGGCTGCGCCAGCGCCCATCCTGCCGCCCGCCGGGCAGAAAAGCCGCGCGCGGCGCCCGCAGATGCGCGTTGATCAGATGCAGGGGCGGCTCACCCGGCGGGTCGATGCGGGCGTGGAGGAGGGGGCGGTCGAAGGCGAGGGGCAAGGGCTCGCCGCCATGCAGCGGGCGCCATTTTATTGGCGGAACGAGATCGTGGTGGATCTGTCCATGGGCCGTGATGGGCCAGCGGCTGAGGATCGCCAGATTGTGAACATCCGCAGGCCCCGCCCCGCCGGGCCGCGTGCTGTGAACGAGGTGAAACCCAGCGCAGGCGCTGCCCTCCATGAGCTTTCGCAGGGCGAGGAACGACCGCTGGGGCGCGCCCGCCCGATGCTGCGCGTTCACCTCTTGCAGGCACAGCGCATCGGCGTCCAGCGCGCCCAGCACGGGCCTCAGCACGGCGGCGCGGGCCTCAAACCAGCTGGGGTCGGAGGGGGCGCAGTCGAGGCTTTCGAGGTTGAAAGTGGCGAGGCGCAGGGGCACGCAGGGGAGGTAGGGCGGGGCATGACGCGGGCGAGGGGCGCAGCCTCGCGCAGAAATTGATTGCGCGCCATAAAAGCCAAGATTAAGCTACCTGCAAGTGGTCACGCGAACGAACCGCTCGAACGAAAAATGTCGGCTCAAAGAAGGAGGAACGCGATGAAAAAAACAGCATTGGCGACCGTTACAGCTTTGGTGTTATCGACGAATTTTGCGTCAGCCCAATCAGCTGAGGACATTGCGAAACTTGGTGGAATGCAATCGACCGGCCGAATGGCCGAAATTCCCCTGGTTCCGCAGACCGGACCTAAAGCGGATGCGATCAAGAAAAATCTCTCCGCCATCAAGCTGCCGCCCGGGTTCCAGATTTCCCTTTACGCCCTTGTGCCTGACGCCCGCCATATCGCGGTGGGTCCGCAAGGCGTGGTCACCTTCGTCAGCACCCGTAAAACCAAGGTCTATGCGGTCACCGACCGCGCAAAATCTGGCGTCGCTGAAGAAGTCAAGCAATTCGCCCCCACCCTTGGCAACCTGACCATCCCCGATGGCGTCTGCTTTTCCAAGGATGGCTTCCTCTATGTCACCCAGCAGAACTCGGTTCTTGAATTTCCTGCCGCCGAGTTTTTCTACGAGAGCCCGGACGTGGTCGTGAGCCCGGTCGTGGCCCAGGGCAAGCTCATCCCCAAGGATGTCGAAAGCTATAACCACACATCGCGCGCCTGCGCGGTTGGTCCCGACAACAAGTTGTATTTGACGCTCGGACAGCCCTTCAATGTGCCGCCCAAGGAGCGGTATGACGAGTTTTACAAACTCGGCGTCGGCGGCGTCATCCGCATGGACCGCGACGGGGCGAACCGCGAAGTCTACGCCCACGGCGTGCGTAATTCTGTGGGTCTGGCCTTCAACCCCAAGGATAAAAACCTCTGGTTCACGGACAACCAGGTTGACGGCATGGGGGATGAAATTCCCCCGGGCGAACTCAACCGCGCGACAAAAGCGGGCCAGGATTTCGGTTTCCCATGGTATGGCGGCGGCAAGATTCGAACTGTTGAATACAAGGCCGACACGCCACCCGCAGATGTCGTGTTCCCGCAGGTCGAAATGGCCGCTCACGCCGCTGATCTCGGCATGAGCTTCTACACAGGCAAAATGTTCCCCGCGAAGTATCAGAATGCGATCTTCTCGGCGCAGCATGGCTCCTGGAACCGCACAAATCCGGTCGGCGCCCGCGTCATGGTCACCTATCTGAAAGAGGACGGAACCGCTGACCGCACCGAGCCTTTCGCGGAAGGTTGGCTGAATGGAGACGGCGAGTATTTCGGTCGCCCGGTGGACGTTCAGCAGCTGCGCGACGGCTCTCTGTTGGTCTCGGATGATTTCGCGGGCGCTCTGTACCGCATCTCCTACACGGGGAAATAAGAACACTGATCGAGGGGGCGTGTCCGGTTGGATGCGCCCTCTTGTCGCCATAGGACGACATGACATGCAACGATCTTTTTTGCGGAAGACAGCGCTATTGTCTTTTGTGGCTATGGGCGCCGCCCTGTCGTTGATGGCGACAGCCCAGGCCGCCGATTCCGCCGCAGGTCGCGTCACGGCGCGGCAGTGCCAATCCTGTCACGGCATGGACGGCCTCTCCAAACTGGCGGAAGCGCCGAATTTGAGGGGGCAGGTGGAGGACTTTCTGGTCAAGGCCTTGCATGATTTCAAATCAGGGGCGCGGCGCAATGAGATGATGGACGTGATCGCCGGTCAACTCGCCGACGAGGACATCGCGAATGTCGCGGCTTATTATTCGGCGCTTCAGTAGGTATTTATCGAAGTCGGGGTCGAAGCGGCGCAAGTCGCAGGACGTGACGAAGAGGGGGAGCTGCTCCGGCCTCCTCGCAATCAGAGGGTCAAAGAGGGTTGGGCTGCGGTTCGCATGTCGCGCAGGGTCCGGGCCAGATGGATTTTTTGCTCAAGGCCCTGATATGCCGCGCGGTCGCAACGATTCAGCAAAGCTTCGAGATCCGGGATGTATTTGATTTTATGGAAGGCCTTTTCAGGCGCGAACCAGATGAGGGCCGGTTTTCCCTGATGGATCAGTTCCAGCGCATTGCCGATGGACCCGGCGCTCTCGCCATCCCACAAGACGAAGCCATAATCGGCCGCGCTCGCCATGGCCTTGTCTTTCTGGGCGTAAAAGTCCCGTCCTTTGAGGCCGGGGCGGGTTTTGATGAATCTCGTTTCCCAGCCGCCCAGATTATTGCGGCATTTATCGCCAGCGGCGAAAATGGTCACGGGTTCGTAGGCGGCGTCCGCCAGAGCGCGCTGCAATGCCTTGTCCGCCCCATTGGCGTCGCCAATGATCACGGACAGGCTGCATTGCATGATATTGTCGAGCCGCTCGCGCACAGCGGGGCTCACCCGGGCGATGCTGCGCGACCCCGAGAGGAATACCGTCGTGTTCATCGATGGCTCCGTGTCTTGGTCATCGTGAGGACGGATACTACACGTACTTGGGCGACTTTCATCAGCAAATCGGTGGATATCCTCAAGGTTGCGCCGGAGCGGTAGAGGTCGTCGATCAGCAATATGGACTTGCCGTGCAAGCGTGAGCCGTCATTAACAGCGACGGTGTCGCGCAGGGCATTTTCGCGTTCTTCCGGCTCACTGATGTTCTTGAGCGGTTTGCCACCTGGCGTCTTGATCAATGCGTCCGTCAAAACAGGAATGCCTAGACGCATGCCGAGCGCTAAGGCTATCTCTGTGACAGGTTGAAAGCTTCGTGTCTTGTCTGTGGGTGGAATTGGAATGATGAAATCGAAATTCGACGGCCATCGAATTTTATCTAGAAAATTAATAATTTTAGGCAAAGAATTTTTATCGCTTCCTAGATTCAACTGCGAAGTGCAACTTCCTGTAACCTGTTGAGGCGGCTGAGATTGCGATAAGCTCTCGGTTCCCTTGACCTGCCAGTCGAAGAAGCACGATGACCTATCACCACCTCAGCCGAGAAGAACGTTATCAG
>CAIUWR010000052.1 GCA_903902915.1 uncultured Hyphomicrobiales bacterium
GCTGGGACAATGCGGTCACCGAAACGCTGTTTGGCTCGCTGAAGGTCGAACGGCTCCACGACATGCGCTTGCCATCACGGCGGCGGGCGAAAGACGAGGTGCTGGACTGGCTGACCTTCTACAACAGCAAACGGCTTCACTGTACCCCTACGCCGTGGGCCGCCTTGCTTTGATTTTTTGATAGAGGATGCTGTGTAGCTAAGTTGACTTTAAGAGCGAGGTTAGCTGCATAGCATGGGACAGATAACTTTGATCACGGGCGGCGAACGGCGCCGTCGTTGGAGTGAAGAAGACCGGACACGCATTCTCGCGGCGGTTGCAGAACCCGGCGCGGTAATTGCCGATATAGCTCGTCAAGCGGACGTTTGCAGCAGTCTGATCTATAAATGGCGGCGTGATGCTCGTTGTGTGACTGCTGGGGCGGGGTTCGCTGAGGTGAAGATCGCCGACGCAGACGTGGCCCCGGCGCTGCAACCGGGCATGCCCGAGGCTTCAGCGATCCTTATCGAAATGAAGACTGCGCGCATCCGGATCTGCGCGAACGCCTCGCCAACTTTGGTGGCGGCAACTTTGAAGGCGCTACGGAGTTGATCCCGCTTCCCGCAGGATGCCGTGTCTGGATCGCGACGGGCCACACTGATATGCGGCGGGGCATGCAGGGTCTCGCCCTGCAGGTTCAGGAAAGCTTGAAGCGCGATCCCCACGGCGGCGATCTCTTCGTTTTCCGAGGACGGCGTGGGGATCTCACCAAGATCCTCTGGCATGATGGTGTCGGGTTGTCGCTTTATGCCAAGCGCCTTGACCGTGGCTCCTTCATCTGGCCCAGCGCATCTGGAGGCGCCGTGTCGATTTCGGCAGCGCAGATGGCCTATATGCTTGAGGGCATCGACTGGCGAAACCCTCGCATGACCTGGCGGCCCCAAAGCGCAGGCTGAACGAAAATAATTTTGCGCAAACTCCCTTTTGGGGCGCCTCAAATCAGTGGATTTATGATTCACTGAGTCGCATGAAAGCTTCTTCTAAAACCCTCGCCAAAGAAGTCGCCACTCTCAGGGCGGAACTTGCAGTGGCGCTGGCCAAGGTGTCAGAAGACGCAGCATTGATTGTTCATCAGAAGTTGCAGATAGCAAAACTCCAAAGACAAATTTACGGCCAGCGATCAGAGCGCTCTGCGCGATTGATCGAACAACTGGCACTCACATTTGAGGAACTGGAATCGAGCGCCACGGAAGATGAGTTGGCGGCGGAAGTGGCGGTCGCCAATACGACGAATGTGACAGCCTTCACGCGCAAACGCACCGAGCGCAAAACGTTCCCCGAACACCTTCCCCGCGAGCGCGTCGTGATTGATCCGCCTACGGCCTGTGAGTGCTGTGGCGGTTCCCGGCTGCGCAAACTTGGCGAGGATGTGACGCAGACGCTAGAATCGCAGCCGCGTCAGTGGAAGGTCATTGAGACAGTGCGGGAGAAGTTCAGTTGCCGCGATTGCGAGAAGGTGTCGCAAGCTCCAGCACCGTTCCATTCTGTTGCAAGGGGATGGGCTGGCCCTAGCCTTCTGGCGATGATTGTCTTTGAAAAGTTCGGACAGCATCAACCCTTGAACCGTCAGGCGGAGCGTTATGCCCTGGAAGGGGTTCCGATTGCGCTATCGACGATGGCTGACGCTGTAGGATCAATCTGCATGGCGCTTGCTCCTCTTCATCGTCTTGTCGAGGCCCATGTGCTGGCCGCAAAGCGACTGCATGGAGATGACACCACTGTTCCGGTGCTGGCGAGGGGAAAGACTGACACCGGGAGATGCTGGATTTATGTGCGTGACGACAGGCCTTTTGGCGGCTCTGATCCGCCAGCGGCGATGTTTTATTATTCGCGTGATCGAAAGGGCGAGCATCCTCAGGGACATCTGGCTGGATATACGGGCATCCTACAAGCGGACGCCTATGATGGTTACAGCAAGCTCTATCTGCCGGGGCGACGGCCGGGCCTGATCTTGGAGGCGGGCTGTTGGGCTCATGCGCGACGTCCCTTCTTCATCATGGCTGACGTGGAGGAAAACACGCGACGAAAAGCCTCGGGCAAGAAAGAGATCCCGTTGTCCCCCATCGCGATGGAAATGGTGCGCCGGATTGACGCCCTCTTCGAGACTGAGCGATCCATCAATGGCAAGAGCGCCGAGGAACGATTGATGGTGCGTCAATCCGTGAGCCGCCCCCTGGTTGACGCGCTTCGGGTTTATATGTGCGAGCAGATTGGCCGCCTCGCGCGTGGGCACGATCTCGTCAAGGCCATGAATTACATCCTCAAGCGATGGGCCGCTTTCACTTTGTTCCTTGAAGATGGCCATGTCTGTATGTCCAACAACGCCGCCGAACGGGGATTGCGTGGGATCGCATTGGGCCGAAAATCCTGGCTGTTCTGCGGATCTGATCGGGGCGGCCAGCGCGCAGCAGCAATGTACAGTCTTATCGTCACGGCGAAGATGAATGGCGTCGATCCCCAAGCCTGGCTGACAGATGTCCTATCGCGAATAGCTGGCTATCCAGCGCGTCGGTTGGACGAGTTGTTGCCATGGAACTGGAGAACGGCGCAATCTCGGGCCAGCGCACAGGCCGCTTGAGCGCCAATGAAAACTTTACTGCCTTGTGAACTATCCCCCCAAAGCCCATCGCTGTCGTTCATTCGCCAATTTTATGTCAAGCAGGAACTCTGCGGCCTACGGCGAATGGAAAC